>NC_013744.1 GCF_000025325.1 Haloterrigena turkmenica DSM 5511
ACCGGTTCGTCGGTCCCCCTCGTCCGTCGGTTTTCTCGTTGCCGCTCCTCTACGAGCGCGGTTGCCGTCTCACGGGAGCCCGCTCGTTCGATTACTCCTCGTGGTGGCGCGTGCGAGCGATCCGCGGCACGCCTTCGACCGTCACGGTCTCGCCGAGGATGTACTTCGACGCGGGACTCGCGAGGAACTGCGCGACGGAGGCGATCTCGTCCGGAACGCCGATCTGTCGATCGACCTCCTCGAGGTCGATCTCGTCGGCGCTGATACCCATCTGACTCTCGAGGCCCTCGGTGACGATCAGTCCGGGCATGATCCCGTTGACACGGACCCCGTACTCCGCCCACTCGTAGGCGAGCGTCCGCGTCAGGTTGTTCATCCCGGCTTTCGACGCGGCGTAGTGGGACATCTGCGGCGCGCCGTCGCGGCCGGCCACGGAGGAGATGTTGATGACCGTCCCGCTGCCGGACTCGCGCATGTACTCGCCGACGACCTGTGTGCAGTTGAAGGTGCCGTTGAGGTTGATGTCGACGATCGTTCGCCAGGCGTTCTGGCTGAACTCCTCGAACGGAGCCTGGAAACTCGCGCCCGCGTTGTTGACCAGAATGTCGATTCCGCCGAACTCGTCGACGGTCGCCTCGGCGAGCGCTTCCACCGCGTCCCAGTCGGTGATATCGCACTCGACGGCGAGCGCGGTCCCCGGCCGGTCGCTGTCGTTGATCGCTCCCGCGACCTCCTCGAGGTCCTCGAGCGAGCGGGAGCAGACGACGACGTCGACACCGTCGGCCGCGAACCGTTCCGCGATCGCTCGACCGATGCCGGTCGACGCCCCGGTGACGATCGCCGTCTCTCCCGATACCTCGTAGTCAGTAGTCGTCATGGTGTGACAACACATACGAAGAAAACACTTGTAAATCCGATTGTTTCTCCACTGATAGGTCGGGCGCGGTGCTACGGTTCGGTGGACAAGATCGAGTATGGAGAATTCGGGTGGATATCCGCTGTCGGAGGAGGCGCTACTGCGGCGTGAAGACGACGAATCGATGGTCGTCCGTTTCGCGGACGTCGACCGCTACCGGAAGGCCGACTTCGACGTCTCCGCCGTCGGGATCGACGTTCTCGAGGCGACCGGTCAACCGAACCGGCCCGAACGAGGCGATCGCGAGCGGGTACGGCGCGTCGGCCTCGAACTGCGGCGCCGGAACGCGGATGATCGTGTGCGATTCGACTTCGCCGCGCTCGGGAAGCGACCGTCGCTCGAGGCTCGCGTCGCCGCAGTCCGGACACACGTGTCGCGGCGGCAGCGACGCGTGTCCGTTCGAGCACTCGAGGAAGTACCCTTCTCCGGCGGCCAGCGCGTCGACAAAGGAATCGAAGGCAGTACGAGGTTCGCTCATGCAACCACCTCCGGACGGTCGTCCGGCGTAGCTGCACTCACGTCGTTCATGCAACCACCTCCAGTACGTGCACGGTCACACTGGCGACGGTTCCGCCGGCGTTGTGCGTGATCGCCGTCTCGGCATCACTAACGGCGTCGCTGTTGACGTGGTCGCCGCGGAGCAACTTCGTTAACTCCACGATCTGTGCCGTCCCCGTCGCGCCGACCGGGTGTCCCTTCGCCTTCAACCCGCCCGATAGGTTGACGGGCAGGTCGCCGTCGCGGGTCGTCTCGCCGTCGCGCGCCGCTTGATACCCCGTCCCCCGGTCGTAGAAGCCGAGCGACTCGAGCGCCAACACCTCAGCGATGGTGAAGCAGTCGTGGACCTCCGCGAGGTCGACGTCGTCAGGTCCGATCGACGCGTCGGCGTACGCCTCTTCGGCCGCTCGCTCGGCGGCCGGAGTCCGCGTGAGCGAGGCCCGGTCCTGCAGCGCGAGCTGATCCGTCCCCTGTCCGGTCCCCGTGATCGAGACCGGCGCGTCGAGGTCGCGCTCGCGAGCGTACTCGTCGCTGACCAGCACCGCCGCGCTCGCACCGTCCGTAATCGGACTCGCGTCGTAGACCCCGATCGGGTCGGCGACCAGCGGCGCCTCGAGGACGTCGTCGACGCTGATCTCCCGCTGGTACTGCGCGAGTTCGTTCTCGAGCGCGTGGGCGTGGTTCTTCACCGCGATTTCGGCGAGGTCGGCTCTGGTCGCGCCGTGCTCGGCGAAGTACGCGTTCGCCATGAGCGCGTAGGCGCCGGGGAAGGTCATCCCGGCTCGCCCCTCGTACAGCTCGTCGCCGGCCGTCGCGAGCGCCTCGGTGACGAACGACGTCGGCTCGTTCGTCATTCGCTCCATGCCGCCGACGAGCAGGACGTCGGCTTCGCCGCCGCGGATCTTCGACACCGCCTCGCGGACGGCGACGCCGCTCGACGTGCACGCGCTTTCGAATCTCGTTGCCGGTACCGATAGCCCGGCGGCGTCGGCCATTAACGGCCCCTGGTGGTTCTGCCCCTCGGCGAACGCGCCCATGAAGTTCCCGTAGAACAGCGCGTCGATGTCGCCTCGAGGAACGTTCGAATCATCGATCGCCTCGTTGCTCGCCGAACCGAACAGTTCGCGTCCGGTCCGTTCGGGATGGCTGTCGAACGGAGTCATCCCTACGCCCGCAATTCTTACGCTTGTCATAGCCACACACGGTTAGTGACCGCGGGACGTCTTGAGCGTTCCGACTACGGGACCGATCGAGGACGTCGAATGTCGCCCTCAACGGCCGGAGACGGCTCCGAACGGGTACGTGCCGCCGCCCGGCGGACGAGTCACGAAGATGATCGGTACCCCACGAATTTTTGTCGCTTGAGCGCGCTAGCAAGCATATGTCTGATCGAAACGAGCAGCGCGTCGTCCACGAGTCCGGCTGGGATCCGGACTCGGAGACGGATCCGACCGTCGCGGTCGTCTCGACGGTCGCGGCCGCCGAAGAATGCGACCCCCTGGAGTTACCGCCGCTGTACGAAACGATCGATACGAACGCACTGAATCGGCTTGTATCACCGACCGCCAATGGCGGTGCGGATCGGATCATGTTCCGCTACTGCGGATACGAGGTACTCGTTCGCAGATCGGGAGTGCAGCTTCGGACGTTAGCGGCCCAGTCGTAATCGAAACCGTGAGGCGCTGCCACGAGCACCGGCCGGTTCTCGGAGCGTCGTCCCGCCGGCGGAGCGGCGTCGTCCGCACAGCGCCGTCTTTCGTCGCTCGCGATCGAGTCCGCGACCGTCGCAACGCCGTACTGTAACCGACAGCACAGGAAAGTTTAACTTCGGACGGGAAAACAGTAGACTCATGCTTGCGCTATCGGACGAACAGCAGATGGTAGTCTCTTCACTCGAGCAACTCGCCGAACAGGAGTTCGCGGACAAGGCGTTTACCTGGGAGGGCGAACCACCGATGGAGAACGTCGAATTACTCGCCGAACAGGGATTTCTCGGAATCAACATCGCCGAAGAGTACGGCGGCGGCGGCATGAGTGAGTTCGAAGCCATGCTGACGATCGAGGCCGTCGGACGAGTCTGTCCCGACACGGCCGAGTACCTCTACAACCAGCAGATGGTGGCCCCCCGCGCCATCGAGATGTTCGGCAGCGAAGCGGTGAAGGAACGGTACCTCCCCGGCGTGACGGCCGGCGAAACGAGCGTCGCGGTGGCGATTTCGGAACCGGAAGCCGGCTCCGACGTCGGATCGATGTCGACGACGGTCGAAGAACGCGACGGCGAACTCGTCCTCAACGGGGAGAAAATCTGGGTCAGTCACGTCGAACAGGCCGACGCGGCGGTCGTTTGGGCGAAGTTCCCCGAGGGACTGGGCTCGCTCGTCCTCGATCTCGACGACGACGGCGTCGAGATCGCCCAACACTACACCAACATGGCGGATCACGTCCAGACGCAGTTCTACATGGAGGACATCGTCGTCCCCGAGGAGAACGTCCTCACGCGCGGCAAGGAGGGATTCAAGGACCAGCTCAAGGCGCTCAACTGGGAGCGACTCGGCAGCGCGACCCTCTCGAACGCGATCGCCGGCTGCGCGATCGACCACGCGCTCGAGTACGCCCAGCAGCGCGAGCAGTTCGGGCAGCCGATCGGCGACTTCCAGGGCATCGAGTGGAAGCTCGCGGACATGGTCAAGCAACTCGAGGGGTCGCGCGCGCTGACCTACCGCGCGGCGGTCAACGCCCACGAGCAGGGACGGATCCCGGATCGCCTCGACGCCTCGATCGCGAAGCTCACCTCCGGAGAGATGGTCGAAGACGTCGTCAGCGAGGCGCTGCAGATCCACGGCGCGAACGGCTACCAGCGCGAGCACCCGCTCGAGTACCTGTACAGGGTGGCTCGCGGTCGCCGTCTCGCCGCCGGAACCGACGAAATCCAGAAGAACACGATCGCCAGCGTGCTGAAAAGCGACGGGCTGCCGTCGCTGACGTAGGCGAACCGATACCGACCGACGCCTCACCGGCGTCGTGCGTCGAACCCGCCTTTTCCGGTCGCATCGCGGACTACGGAGACGGCACCGCCGCACACGTGCGTCGTGGAGACGGAATCAGACTCGAGAGAATGACGTCCGAAAAATCAGGAGTCGTCGCTGGTCGTCCTCGGGCGCTCGGCGTTCGCTGAACGCCGCGACGGCTTTCTCGTGTCCGTCGTTGACGCACTGCCACTGATACTCGATCGCCCGCTCGCAGTACTCCTCGACCGTCGAGTTGTGGTAACCACGCCGACCGAAAGCGGTCGGCTACCGGCGCTCGATATCCCGGCGATAGTCGGTCGTTCACGCCTCTCGGCTCCGTCGCCGTGACTGTAGGCACGCTGTCCAGAATGTCGTTTGAGGGAAGATTTTTATATGTCGACTCCGAGGTACCATCCGTAGCATGCCCGACGAATTAGACCCATCAGTTCAGACAGACGAGGTAAACGCGGAGTTCAAGTATCCGTTCCACTGGGATCTCGACTTCTCCCTCAACATCGGCGAGGACAACCGGAAGTTCTTCGAAGCGATCGAGGACAAGAAGATTCTCGGGAAGAAGTGCCCCGAGTGCGGTGCGACATTCGTCCCGCCGCAGGAGGTCTGCGTCGAGTGCTACGTCGAGACCGAGGAATGGGTCGAGGTCGAACAGCACGGCGTCGTCGAGAGTTACACGGCGTGTTTCTTCGAGTTCGGTGACCTGCCCGAGCCGCCGTACATCACCGCGGCCATTCGGGTGGCCGACTCGGACATCTGCATGCTGCACTTCATCGACGACATCGAGTACGAGGGCCACGACGAGCTAGTCGAGAAACTCCACAAGGGCACCGAAGTGGAGCCGGTCTGGGCCGATGAGCGCGAGGGCCACATCAAGGACATCACGCACTGGCGACCGGTGGAGTGAGATGTTCGAGGACACGCGAGTGAATACGGTCAACCCACCGGGATACATGAACGAGAATTACCAAGCGGAGGAACGAACGGATGTCTAGAGTAGCGATCGCCGGGCACGGCACGGTCGGCTTCGCGGAAGACACGAAGGGACGGTCCGACTCCGAGATGGTGCTCGAAGCGTCCATGGCCGCCCTCGAGTCGGCGGACGTGAGCCACGAGGAGGTCGACGCCATCATCTACACCGGTCAGGACGCCTACGACGGGTCCGCGATCAGTGACGGGCAGCGGGTGTCCGCCGCGGGCGGGTACCGGAAACCGTTCATGCGGATCCAGAACGGTGGCGGCACCGCGATCCACCAGGCGGCGGCGAAGATCCGCTCCGGGAAGGCGGACGTCGTCTCGATCGTCGCAGCCGATTCGGTACGGGCCGATCCGAGCGCGCTCAGTTGGACGTCTCACGAGGCGCTGTACCACCGCCCGTTCGGGCAAAACCACAACCAATCGCTCGGCCTGCTCGCGACCGCCCACCAGGAGGAACGCGGTGTCACCGCCGAACAGTTCGCCCAGGTCGCGGCGAAGAACTACGAGGCCGCGGCGGACAACGACGTCGCCCACAGGCAAGAGGCCTACTCGGTCGACGACGTGCTCGATGCCGAGCCGGCGGCCAGCCCGCTCACTGAATTGATGCTCCGGCCGAACTCCTTCGGGGCCGCCGTCTGCGTCCTCGTCAGCGAGGAAGTCGCCGAGGAGAAGGGGAACGCCCGCTCTTGGATCACCGGGACGGGCCTCGCCACGGGTAAGTACTGGTACCGAGACATGAGCGACCGGCTCGGCCAGCCAACGCTCGCCCAGGCGGCCGACGCCGCGTTCGACGAATCGGGCGTCACCATCGACGACGTCGACGCGGCGGAGCTCGCCGCGTACTCGCCGACGCTCGAGCTTACGGCGTACGAGGCGATGGGCCTCTGTGATGAAGGCGAAGGCATCGAACTCGTCGAAGACGGCGTCACCGCGCCGGACGGCTCGTTCCCGGTGAACCTCTCCGGCGGACCGCTAGCGACGAGTCCACCGAATTCAGGTGGCATCTACCGGGCGATTGCCGCCTCGCAGGTCGTCGAAGGCGACCTGGGTGACGACTCTGCCGAACGCGTCCTCCTCGCAGACAACGACATGCATCTGGGCGAACCGGGTCGCACCGACGCCGTCGTGATCCTGGAAGGTGGTGCCGCATGAGCCGGGACGTCGCCGTGGTCGGCGTCGGCTACTCCGAGCCCGAGAGCTTCACGGACTACCGGCTCTCGACCCAGACGAAAGAGGAACAGGCGTTCACGGCAGTGAGCAACGCCCTGGAGCACGCCTCGGTCGAGGCCGACGACGTCGACGCGACGATGTTCTGCACCGTCGACGGCTTCGAGGGCACGTTCCGCGTCGAGCGGACCCTCGAGGTACTCGGCCTGGGCAACGACGTCCCGGTCCTGAGCGTCAACACCGGCGGCACCGCCGGCGGGAGCGGCGTCAAGGTCGCCCACGAGTACATCGCATCGGGCAAGTACGACGTCGCCGTCGTCTACGGCTCGCCGTCGTTCGACTCGGTCGTCGAGGCCCAGCCCGTGATGAACACGAACGCTGATCCGCAGTTCGAGCGCAACTTCGTCACGGCGATCCAGATGGGCGCCCTGCCCAGTTCGGGCTACATGGAGATCTCGGGTGCGACCGAGGAGGACCTCGCGGAGGTCGCCGCGAAGAACTACCGGGCGGCTGCCCGCAACCCCTACGCGCACCGCAACGAGGAGCGGTCGGTCGAGGAGATCCTCGACTCGCCGATGGTCTGCTGGCCGCTCCGCCGGGCGATGACCTGCCCGGTCTCCTCGGGCTCGGCGGCGATGGTCGTCGCGAGCGAGGACGTCGCCACCGAGGTTCGGGACAACCCCGTCTGGATCGATGAGATCGACAGCACGAGCAACACGTTCTGGACCGGCTACCGGACCTACGACTGGTTCCCGAAGCTGAAGGAACTGTCCGACCAGGTCTACGAGAACGCCGACATCGACGATCCGCTCGAGGAGTTCGACGTCGCCGAGACGTTCAACCCGTACATCCCGTTCGAGATGATGGAGTACGAGGCGCTGGGCCTCTGCGAGAAGGGCGAGGCCAAACACCTCGTGCGCGACGGCGTCACCGACGCCGACGGCGACCTCCCGGTCAATATGTCCGGGGGCACCCTCTGTACGAACTCCGGGATCTGCGCGTCGCTCTCGCGACACTCCGAAGTCGTCTTACAGCTGATGGGCGAGGCCGGCGACCGCCAGGTGGAGGGCGCCGAGAAGGGGCTCTCTCACTCCTGGGGAGCCAATCTCGGCCAGTTCCACCAGATGGCGATCTTCTCGACCGAGCGGTAGTCGACGAGCGATCGTCGACCGGTCGGGTTCGTTCTCGACGTGTTCGTTCTATCGCTCTTCCGTAGGAGATCATTGATACTGGAGAGCTATCGCTGGAGAGTCGAAGAGGACGAGGACACCACGTCAGCGGTATCCGATACGAACGATTCCGCTCGATGTGTTTGGGCCGGAATCGGTCACAGCGGACCTGCTCTACCGAGTTTGCTGGCGTGAAGCCGAGCGGCGTCGAAACTCCCCGGACACCGGGCAGAACCCGAAGGCCGATAGCACGATCCGCCCGCCGGTTTCGGTCACGAGACCGCCACCGAACCGGGTTCGTCAGGAGTAGTCGCGGTCGTACTCGGGTTCGCGCCGCTCGCCGAACGCGGCGACGGCCTCCTCGTGTTCCTCGTCGTTCACGCACTCCCACTGGTACTCGATCGCCCGCTCGCAGTACTCTTCGAACGAGAGCGAGGGGTCGATCAGCGCCTTCGTCCTCCGGACGGCGTGGGCGGGGTTGTCGAGCAGTTCGTCGACCAGTTCGTACGCGCCGTCGAGCGGCTCCTCGTCGACGTCGACGGCGAGGCCGAGGTCTACGGCATCGTCGGCCGTAATGTCTCGGCCGGTGAGCAGGTACTCGCGGGCCTTCGACTCGCCGATGAGTTTGGGCAGGAGCCAGGCCCCGCCATCGCCGGGAACCAGGCCGACCTTCACGAACCCCTGTCGCAGTTTCACGTCGGGGTCGACCACCCGAAGGTCACAGCCCAGCGCGAAGTCACAGCCGGCGCCGATCGCGGGGCCGGCGACGGCCGCAACCGCGGGTATCTCGATCGAGCGGAGCTGGCGAACCACGTTCTGGGCTTTCCAGAGAAACCCGGCGTAGGCTTCCTTCGAGCCGTCGCTCCAGTCGGGCATCGATCGCACGTCGGCGCCGGCACAGAACGCGTCGCCGGCGCCGGTCAGGACGAGCGCGTAGACGCCCTCGTCCTCGTCGGCCCGACGGACGGCGTCGTTCAGTTCGTCGAGCGTCGCCTCCCGGAACGCGTTCTTGACGTCCGGGCGGTCGATCGTCAGCGTCGCGACGCCATCCTCGACGTCGTAGCCGATGTCCTCGTACATCCTCAGGCCTCCCGCCGACTGTCATCGGTGTTCCGGCCCGAGCGACTCGACGGATCCTCGCTGGAAACGTTCCTCACGGGGCACGTGCGTTTGATCATACCGTTCGCGTATGTGGATGACACGCAGCAAAAGTGTTATGATCAGTAGTGTCGAGCCACGTTTCAGAAGTCCTCGAAGGAGCATTCAAGAAGACGTCTGCGGCTCCTAGAGCCGCCGAGGCCCGGACGCTCAGTCGATGTCGAAGAGCCGGGCTGCGTTCTCGCCGAGGAGTGCATCGATTTCGTCGCGGGTGAACCGCTGCCCGCTCGTCCGTTCGCCGAGCGCACGGACGTTCTCGATCCACTCTTCTTTGGGGTGAACCGGATCGAACGCCGGGTCGTCGGTTCCCCACAGCATCCGATCCGAGCCGACGGCGTCCGTGAGTCGGCGGACGGCGGTGGCGAACTCCTTGGGGCGTTCTTTCGCGCGCTCTTGCCACGCGCTAATGTCGACGTGCAGCCCGCAGTTCGGTTTGCTGTCGGCGATGGCGTAGAGGTCGCGCCACCACCCGAAGGACATGTGGGCGGCGATGATGTCGAGGTCCGGGAAGTCCGCGAGCGCTCGGTCGAGGTGGTTGGGGTGGGAACACTCGCTGTACAGCGGCGCGAAGATCGGTCCGGTGTCGGTGAGGACGCGCTTGTCGTGATCCTGGACGACCTCGAGGAGTTCGTAGGTCTCCTCGTCGTGGATGTAAAAGCCCGCCGTCGGGTGGAGTTTCAGCCCGTCCATGTCCCACTCGCCGAGGGCGGTGTCGATGTGCTCGACCGCGTTCTCGCGCCGGGGGTCGATCGTCGCGAGGACGGAGATCCGGTCCGGATTATCGTCCCGGAAGTCGGCGATCGCCCGGTTGACCTCCTCGATCGGCGTCTCCGGTTCGCCGAGCGCCAAGCCGAAGTCCACGCCGAACACGACCTGGTGGTCGATGTTCGCCTCGTCCATTCGCTCGAGGAGTTTCTCTCCGGTCGGATCCCAGTACGTCGGGATGTACTTCGATCGGATCGTCTCGGGATCGACCGTCTTCCCCCGTTTCTCGTTTTGTCGAACGGCGATGTCTACGAACGCGTCCCAGAAGGCCGGCGGCAGCCAGTCCTCCGCCCAGAGGTGGGAGTGTACGTCGATGATCGGTGCCATGCGTATGCAACCCATTCGATAGCGGGGGCCGAATAACTTCCGATGCGACCCGAAACTCCCGCTCGATCGGAACGGTCGCTCGAGTGTGGTGTCGCTTCTCGGTCGGTGTCGTCGGTCCCGTACTCTCGGCTGCATATTGGTCCGTCGGCTGCGCAAACGCGAGCGGCGTAGTTATTTACCCCGGCGCGAACAACCTTCTCGTGTCATGCCATCAAATGCTACTCTCGCGCGGCTCGCCGATCGAATCGCTATCCAGGACCTCCGATCGAACTACTGTTACGCGATCGACGATCGGGACTTCGAATCGCTCCCGCACCTGTTCACCGAGGACGTTTCCCTCGACTACGGCGCGCTGGGAACGTATCAGGGTCGCGACGGCGTCCGGGAGTTCGCGGACTTCGTCGCCGAGTCCCTCGAGCGGACGACGCACCTCCTCGCGAATCCGACGGTTTCGGTCGGCGTCGACGGCGACCGCGACCGCGCGACGGGTCGTCTGTACGTCATCGCGTCGATCACGTATGCGGACGGAACCGGCGGGTGGCGAATCGGCGAGTACCGCGACGAGTACCGGCGCGTCGACGACGAGTGGCGCATCGCCGACGCAACGATGCGCTTTACCCACTCGATGGATTACGACGCTGAAAACGGTTGGCCCGACTTCACCGCTCACGAATAACCGTGCGAGGACGAGTAGCCGTGCACGGAAGATGAGTCTCGGAAACGACGATACGCGATCAGACGGACGGATTCAGGCGAGTCGCGGCGCTCAGTCGTCGTCCCACTCGTAGAACCCTTGACCCGTCTTCACGCCGTAGTCGCCCGCGCGGACCATTTTCTTGACGTTCTGGGGCGGACGGTACACCTCGCGGCCGAACTCCTCGGCGAGGTACTCGCCGACTTCGACCCGGACGTCCCAGCCGTTGTGATCCCCGAGTTTCAGCGGTCCGATCGGGAAGTTGTACCCCATCTCCATCGCCGTATCGATGTCCTCGGCGGACGCGACCCCCTCCTGGACCATTCGCGCGGCCTCCATGCCGAGCACGAGACCGAGACGCGACGTCGCGAATCCCGGGTAGTCGTCGACGAGGATCGACTCGCGATCGACTGCGTCGGCGAACGCTTCGATGCGGTCGATCGTCTCCTCGCTCGTGTGGTGGCCAGTGACTACCTCGAGCAGCTTCATCTTCACTGGCGGATTGAAGAAGTGCGTTCCGATGACCCGCTCGGGGTTGTCGGTGACGCTGGCGATCTCGGTGACCGAGAGCGACGAGGTGTTCGTTCCGAGTACGACGTCCGGATCGGCGTGTTCGTCGAGTTCCTCGAACACCGCCTTCTTGATCTCCATTTCTTCGGGCGCCGCCTCGACGATGAACGTCGCCTCGTCGGTCACGTCCGCGATCTCGGTCGTCCCCTCGACCCGCTCGAACGCGGCGTCGGCGTCGTCGATGATGTCCCGTTCTTCGGCCTCCTCGAGACCGGTCCGGACGTCGTCGAGCCCCTGCTCGACGAGATCGCTCTCGATGTCGCGGATGACGACGTCGAACCCGTACTGGACGGCCAACTGTGCGATACCGCTTCCCATGGTGCCGGCGCCGATCACACCGATGGCTTGCTCTGCCATACGCTACCAGTGTCCGAGCATCCTAATAAGAGTACGGTCCCCGAACGCCGCTCGCGGCCGCGGCGGCGGTCGCGCCTCGATCAAACCTCTCGAACGCGCTCCTCGCTCGAGACGTCCCAGTCCTCGATCTCCTCGCGAACGATCTTCCCGGTCGTGCTCCGCGGGAAGTCCTCGGGACGGACGATATCCACGTAGTGGGGGAGCTTGTAGCTCGCGATCTCGTCCCGAAGCAGCGTCATGAGTTCGTCCTCGGAGACGGCCGAGGGGTCCTCCGTTCCGACGACCGCTCGCGGCACCTCTCCCCACTTCTCGTCCGGAACGCGTACGACTACCGCGTCGTCGATCTTCTCGTGAGTGAGCAGCGTGGTCTCGATCTCCGCCGGATAGATGTTCTCGCCACCGCTCTTGATGAGGTATTTGCGCCGGTTGACGAAGCTGTAGGTCCCGTCCTCGTTTTTGATGAAAATATCACCCGTCCTGAACCAGCCGTCGTCGAACTCGTCCTCGTTCGCCTCGGGGTTCTCGATGTAGCCGCTACAGAGCGACGGGCCTCGCGTCGCGAGTTCGCCCTTCTCGCCGACCCCCACCTCGTTCCAGTCCTCGTCGATCAGCTTGCAGTCGGTGTACGCCGACTCCTCCTTGGCCAGTTCGTCGTCGGTCGGGCGGACACCGATGGGGATGTCGTTGCCGCCGCTGAGCACGTTCCCGTTCTCGGTCGCGCCGTAGGAGTTCTTGTACGGCTGGTCGAACCGCTCGGTCACCCGCTCTACTTTCTTCGGATCGATCAGGTCGACGAGCGCGCCGACGTTGCGACACTCCCGGAACTCGTCGACGCTGACGTCGTTCTCGTCCATGTACTCGAGGAACCGCTGGATGACGCCCGGCAGCAGGACGAGCCAGCCGATTGGCGAGCCGTTTTCGCGGAGCACGTCGACGACGGCCTCGTTGTCGAAGCCGTCGACCGGGTAATACGTCCCCCCGAGGATCGTCACCGTCGGGATCCAGTCTGCCGAGACGATATGGAACATGGGCGGCCACGCCAGCTGCGAGTCCCCCTTCTCGAGCCCGAAGTCCGTGATCGTCTTGAACGCGCGAGCGATCCACGTGCGGTGGCTGATGACGACGCCCTTCGGGAGGCCGGTCGTGCCCGACGTGTAGAGGACGACCAGCCCCTGTTCGGGATCGATGCGCTGGTCCGGAAGCGGTTCCGACGCGTCCCGTTCCTCGAGGACCGACTCGTAGCCCGCGTCGTCGGTCCCGTCGAAGAAGACGAACTCCGGATCCGACTCGGCGCCGTCCTCGACCCACGAACGGCGATCGGCGAACCGCTCCGAGACGAACAGCACGTCCGGCTCCACGAGGTCGATACAGTGCAGCAGTTCCTCCCGCTCGAGACGCCAGTTGAGCGCCGGGACGAGACAGCCGAGCTTCGCCCCCGCGTACATCACCTCGACGACCTCCGACCGGTTCTCCGAGATGATTCCGATCGTCGTCTCGTTCGGTCGGTAGCCTCGCTCGAGGAGCGCGTTCGAGAGTCGATTCACCCTGTCGTCGAGTTCGGCGTACGTCCGCGTCACGCTGGGTTCGCTGACCGCGACGCGGTCGCTGTTCGTCCGAGCCGCCTTGCGGAGGAGGTCGCCGACGTTGAACGCTCGCGACCGATCGACAAACGAGCCCTGATCCTCGATACCGAGATCGAAGTTGTACTCCATCGACGTGAGGGTTGTTGGCATATCACCTTAAACGTTGCCGGCACCGGCCGCTGATTCGATCCCGTCTCGAGACTACCGTTTAACTAGGAGGACCTCGTACGCGGAGACGACGGCTCATGGAAGTACAACAGCTGAACGGTCAGGAACTACCGACCGGAGAGATTTCGGTCGAACGGTGGAAGGCGTTCCTCTGGGCGGACGCGACGAGGAACGACGAGGACGCGTACCGATACGAGGAACGAGCGGCCGAACTCGGGGAAGACGGACAGCTCGTCCCGCCGACGCTCTGCCAACACGTCGCCTTCGAGGCGACGGGCGGGATCGAAGCGACGCTCGGACAGGTCAGCGACGACTGGAAGTCCGGCGCCGCGCTCGGCCAACTGCGCGTCGAGTTCCACGCGCCGATGCATGTCGACGAACCCTACAGGGTGACCGGCGAGATCGCGAACATCGAGCAGAAGGACGGCTCACAGGGAAAGTTGACGATCATCACGTACGCCTACGAGGTGACGACGACCGACGACGAACCGGTGTACGACCTCGAAGCGGACCTCATCCTCATGGACACATGAACTACGACGACCTCTCGGAGGGGGACTCCCTCCCGACGCGGACGATCGAGAACATCCGACGGGAAGACACGAAACTGATGGCCGCGATCCTGCAGGATCCGTACCCACCGCACTTCGATCACGAGCGCTGCGACGAACTCGACTTCCCCGGCCTGCTCCATCAGGGGCCGGCAAACCTCTCGTACGTGCTTCAGGCGGTCTCCGAGACCCTCGAGTCGCCGGCCGACGTCCGGTCAATCGACGTCCGCTACCAGGAGATGGTGTTCGCGGATCAGACAGTGCACGCGGAGGCGGTCGTCGAGGAGAAGCGGATCGACGGCGACGACGGGGTCGTCACCTTCTCGGTCGAACTGAAAACTGCGGCCGACGATATCGTGATGGCCGGTACCGTCGACGCGACCGTCCCGCGAACCGACGAGGCGTCGATCGAATGACCGGCGAGCGGTTCGGATCGATTGAGTAGGCACGCACTCCCAGTCGAACGGATGATGCTTATTCCGCTTCCGCGGGAATAAATACGACTTCTGTGGAGTAAAATAATACGTCTGTGGCGCTGTCCTCGAGCGTTGACTATATGTGCGCCAGCCGTATTGTGTGAGTTGATGGCAACCTACGAGGATTACGATAGCTTCGAGCTCACGTGGGAGGACCAGGAAGACTGGCTCCTCCCGAAAGTGCTGGAGCACCAGGCCGAGCAGCGGGGCGACGAAACGTTCCTTCAGTGGGAGACGACGGACCGAACGGTGAGCTTCGCCGAGACGAACCGCATCGTCAACCGACTCGCACACGGGCTCAGAGACCACGGGATCGAGAAGGGGGATCACGTCCTCCTCATGTTGCCGAACTCGCCGGAGTACCTCTTCCTCTGGTTCGCCCTCAGCAAGATCGGCGCGGTGGAGGTTCCGGTGAACACGAGTTACAAGCGCGACACGCTCACGCACGTCGCGAACCTGACCGAGGCCGAGTTCGGCGTCTTCCACGAGGACTTCGTCTCCCGAATCGACGAGGTGGAATCGGAGCTGACCCACCTCGAGTCCGTCGCCGTCCTGGGCGACGATTCCGCGAGCGCGCCGTCCGATTCCGGCCTCGAGTTCATGCCCTACGAGGAACTCGAATCCGAAGATGAGGCGAACCCCGACACGGACCTCGCGTACCACGACGTCGCGTCGATCATCATGACGTCGGGGACCACGGGGCCGTCGAAGGCGATCCAGAAGACCTACGCCCACCAGTATTTCTTCTCGGAGCAGTGCGTGAACCTCGTCCAGCTCACCGAGGACGACGTCTACATGACAGGGAACCCGCTGTTTCACAGTAACGCGCAGGTGTTGGTGGTGTTCCCGGCGCTGATCGCGGGGGCGAAGGTGTGCCTGTTCGAGAAGTTCAGCGCGTCGAACTGGGTCGATCGCCTGCACGAAACCGGAGCGACGGTCTGTAACTTCCTCGGGTCGATGATGGACTTCGTCTACCAGCAGCCCGAGCGGGAGATCGACGATCGGAACGAGTTGCGGTGTCTGTTCGCCGCGCCCACCGCGTACGGCATTCAGGAGGAGTTCGAAGAGCGCTACGGGATCGAGTACACCGCGGAGGTGATCGGGACGACGGAGACCTGCATGCCCGTGATGTCGCCGTACGGCGTCGACCGCCCCGAAGGCGCCGCCGGGTTGTTGCTGTCTGAGTACTTCGACGTCCAGTTGGTCGATCCCGAGACGGATCAGCCGGTCGAAGACGGACAGATGGGCGAGTACGCCATCCGGCCGAAAATTCCGTGGATCATGACGCCCGGCTACTACGGCATGCCGGAGAAGACCGAGGAGGCGATGCGGAACTGCTGGTTCCACACGGGCGACGGGCTGCGCCGGGACGAGGACGGGTGGTTCTCCTTCGTCGATCGCATCGGCGACACCCTCCGCCGGCGCGGCGAGAACATCTCCACGTACGAAGTCGAGCAACCGATCCTCGAGCACCCGGCCGTCGAGGAGTGCGCCGTCGTCGGCGAATCCGCGGCCGAAGAGGGCGGCGAGGACGAGGTCAAAGCGTTCGTCGTCTTCAAGGAGGGACGCTCCGCGACGCCGAAGGAACTCACCGAGTGGTGCAACGATCGGATGCCGTACTTCATGATCCCGCGATTCCTCGAGTTCGTCGACGAACTCCCGAAGACGTCCAACGAGAAGATCCAGAAGGAGAAGCTCCGCGACCGCGGCAACTCCGAGGCGACGTGGGACCGGACCGAGTCCGAGGTCATGATCTCCAAGGACTGAGCCGCTCGCCGAGCCACTCGTCGGTCGGAACGAGAGCGCCCACCGCCGTTCGAGGCGGACGGAACGACGGTGGCTTTATGTACCACCTCGACGAACGAATCCTATACGTCCCGTGTCAACAACTGACAGAGGCGGGGCGCGACGGATCCCACTACCCGAACAGCCATGACGCTATACGATCACTACCCCGACGGAACCCTCGAGCGGGTCCGGTCGCAGCTCGCCCACCTCGAGGAGACCGATCTGTACGGACCGATCTTCGAGGAGGCCGGGCTCGATCCGGACGAGATCGACTCCTGGAAAGAGTTCCGACGGCTTCCGTACACGACGACCGAAGAACTGCTCGCCGACGTCGACGAGAACCCGCCGCTCGGCTCGTTACACGAGCCGGGATCGATGATCTCGTTCACGCCCGCGAAGGATCGCCAACTGCCGGTGTTCGAATCCGCCGACGATCACGTCCGGTCCGCCGAAATCCACGAGACGATCTTCGAGCGGTTGGGAATCGAACCCGGAGACAGAGCGGTCATCACGCTCGCGTACCACGGGTTCGGAACCGGCTACCTGCTCCACCGCGCGCTCGAGCACTACGGCTGCGAAGTGATTCCGGCCGGACCGGGCGACTCCGAGGAGACCGCTCGAATCATCGACAAGTACGACGCCGACGTCCTCTGGGGGAATCCGAGCTTCGCGCTCGAGATCGCCGAACACGGCGGCGACGCGCTCGACGTCTTCATCGGCGGCGGGGAGCCGTTCACCAGCATCCCCGGTCGCCGCGAGTCGGTCCACGACGCGTTCGGCGGGCTCGACTGCGCGATCGACTACTTCGGCCTCCGACAGGCGTGGCCGGTCTCGGTCGAGTGCGCCGGCGAATCGGGCCTCCACGTCGTCGACGACTACATGCTCGCGGAAATCATCGACCCGGAAACCGGCGAGGTGCTCCCGCCTGGCGAGCGCGGCGAGGTCGTGCTGACGCATCTCGACCGCGAGGCCGGCGCGCTCCTCCGGTACCGAACCGGCGATCTCAGCGTGATCGAAGTCGAGGAGTGCGACCACTGTGACGCGACGATCACGATGCCCCGCGGCGTCTTCGGCCGGACCGACGAGCGCCACAAGGTGAAAGGGGTGAAGATGTACCCCGAAGGCGTCGCGCTCGTTCTCGCCGGATTCCCCGACCTGACGATGAACCACCGAATCCGGGTGAGTCGATCGGGCAACACCGACGAACTGACCGTCATTTGCGAGGGAGACGCCGACAGAGACGCCCTGGAAGAGGAGCTGACGAAACAACTGCAGATCCGGCCGGACGCCGTCGAACTCGTCGACGAACTCGAGGACGGACCGACCGTCGTCGACGATCGATACTAAGCCGGATCGCTACACACCACCCGCGACTACGATAATGCCACTCAAACCCGAACCGACCGCGAACCGAATCGATCCGCAAACGATCCCGCCGGAGACGACCGTTTGTCACTTCGACGAACTCGACGACGGAGCGAAAGACTGCCTGTTAACGTTGCTCGACGAACGGGACTCGGACACGCCCGAATTCATCGATATCGAGGGGCTCACCGCGTGCGACGTCGTCAAGTACGTCGACTACTACGACCTCGACCTGCCGGAGATTCGCGTCGCCGACTGATCGAGTCGAGACGTTACTTCCCCGTGAATTCGGGATCGCGATCGTTTCTGAACGCCGCAATTCCCTCCGTGAGATCGTCGGTCGTCATGAGGTGTCCGAACGCCTGCGCTTCGATCTCGAGCCCGGCGTCGATGTCGCGACGGCCGGCGGCCATTGCCCGCTTGGTGAACCGCTGGGCGATCGACGGCCCCCCCGCCAGCGATTCCGCGCGCTCGATCGCCCGGTCATCGAGCTCGTCGCTGCCGACGAGTTCGTTGACGAAGCCGTACCGCTCCATGGTTTCGGCGTCGTAGTTGTCGGCGGTGAAGATGATCTCCTTCGCTCGGCTCTCCCCGAGCAGGTGGGAGAGCCGCTGGGTTCCGCCCCAGCCGGGGAGTAGCCCGAGGTCGTGCTCCGGTTGGCCGAACGTCGAGCGCTCGCTCGCGATCCGGAGATCGGCGCATGTCGCCAGCTCCATGCCGCCGCCAAGGCAGAAGCCGTCGATCGCGGCGACGACCGGTACGTCGCAGGACTCGAGTTTACCGAAGACGCGTTGCCCTCGCTTCGAGACCTCGATCGACGCGACCGGATCGCTCTCATCGACGACGGACTGGACCTCCGCCCCAGCCGAGAACGCGCGGTCGCCCTCGCCGTCGATCAGCAGCGATCTCGCGCCCTCCTCGACGAGCGAGTCGACGGCGGTCTCGAGTTCCGCGAGGACGGTCGGCGTGATCGTGTTCATCCGATTCGGTCGATCGATGCTGATCCGACCGACGTCTTCGGCGGGGTGGTCGACGCGAATCGTCTCGAATCCGTCGTCGTCATCGAGAAAACCGCCTTCGACGGCCCGCTCGCGGAGGTACGACGTCGGCTCGTACCGCGGGTGACCGGCGCCCTCGCGCGCGGACTCAAGGGTCGACTCGAGTTCGGCGAGGTCGTACTCGTCCGCGAGCCGACACGGGCCAGTCGGGAAGCCGCCGCCCAGCGTGACCGCTTCGTCGATCGTTTCCGCGTCGGCGACGTCGTTTTCGATCAGTTTCGCCGCCTCGTTCGCCATCACGGCGACCAGCCGCCGTTCGACCGCCTCGTCGCCGCTGTCCGGCGGGATCTCTGCCCCGCCGTCCTCGTACTCGTAGAATCCCTCGCCGGTTTTCTTCCCGAACGCGCCGGAGTCGACCTGCTCGACGAGCAGCGGACTCGGTTCGTACGGGTCGCCGAGCGTCGCGTGGAGGTGCTCGACGACGTCGAGGATGACGTCGACCCCGATCTGGTCGGCGAGTTCGAACGCGCCCATCGGGAGCCCGAGATCGAACTTCGCGCTCGAGTCGACCGTTTCGATCGTCGCGGTCCCGTCGTCGACGAGCCAGGCGGCCTCGTTCAGCAGCGGGACGAGGATCCGGTTAACGATGAACCCCGGCGAGTCCTTCGAGACTAAGATCGGCGTCTTCTCAATCGAGCGAACGAACTCGACCGCCGCGTCGAGGGTCTCCTCGTCCGTCTCCGCCCCCGAGACGACCTCCACGAGTTCCATCCTGACCGGCGGGTTGAAGAAGTGTAACCCGCAAAATTTCGCGGGCCGGGTCGTGTTCGACGCCAGGTCCGTAATCGAGAGGCTGGACGTGTTCGACGCGAAGATCGCGTCGTCCGGCGCGTGTTCCTCGAGTTCGCCGTACACCGCCTCCTTAATCTCCATTCGTTCCGGGACGGCCTCGATGACCAGGTCGGTGTCCTCGACCGCGCGATCCATCTCGACGACCGGGACGACCCGCTCGAGAACCCTCTCGACGGTCTGGTCCCCGAGGTGACCGCCCTCGGCCAACTTCTCGAGGCTCCACTCGATCTGGTCGTAGCCGTCCCGAACGAGGTCCTCCTCGATGTCGCGAAGCCGGACGTCGTACCCTGCGATCGCCGCGACCTCCGCGATACCGTGACCCATGCTACCTGCGCCTAACACGGTCACCGTATCGATGGTTCTAGGTGCCATATGACATCCTCGTTCCAGAACACCGTTAATCTTCATCTTTCGGTGATCGGCGAGACCATCGTCCCGGGCGGAGTTCGCACTCGGTTCAGATTTATGTCGATCGACGACGACGTTCCGGTATGAACGAAACCGCGTTCGAACGGATCGAGATCCCGACGCCGTTTCACATCGGGTCGATGAACTGCTACGCCTTCCTCGGAGCGGACATCACGCTCGTCGATCCCGGACCCGCGACCGACGAGGCGTACGACACGCTCCGTTCCCGCCTCGAGGCGGAGGGGTACGGACTCGACGACATCGACCGCATACTCGTCACGCATCCGCACATGGATCACTTCGGTCTCGCGAGCCGACTCAAGGCCGTTTCGGACGCGGAACTCCTCGCACACGAGGACGCGGTCGACCAGCTCGCGGATCCGGACGGCTACCTCGCTCGGGAGCAGGCGTTCTTCGAGCCGTTCCTCGCGTCAATGGGAATGCCGGAGCAGGTCGCCGGGACGACGGTCGAGCTCCCCGAACCGTACGCCACGTTTCGCGAGCCGGTGACGGTCGACGAGACCTTCACCGAAGGCGAGCGCGTCGACGTCGGCGACGAGCTGGAGATCGTTCACACGCCCGGCCACTCGCCCGGATCGGCGTGTTTCGTCGACCCGGTCGACGGAACCGCGTTCACGGGCGATCACGTCCTCGCCGAAATATCGCCGAACCCGCTGCTCACTCTCGAGCCCGGAACATCGGAGCAACGGACGCGGAGCCTGCCCACGTACCTCGAATCGCTGCGGAGACTCCGCAAGCTCGATATCGACGTCGGCGTCGGGTACGCCGGCCACCGCGGGACGATTCCGGACGTCGTCGAACGCGCCGTCGAGATCGTCGACCACCACCACGACCGAAAGGAGGCGTTCGCCGACGTGCTCGAGGCCGACGGCCCGATGACGGCCTACCAGTTGATGCGAGATCGGTTCCCCGATCTCCCAGCGACGGAGATGTTCCCGGGCATGTGCGAAGTGATCGGTCACCTCGACCTGCTGGAGGACGAAGGGAGAGTCGAAATCACCGAGACCGACGGCGTCCGCCGCTACGAACTGGCCTGAGTTGCGTATTACTTATTGCACTTGTTCTACAATGTCACGCATGGTCAGTCAGCCAGGGCGGAGACCCGTGTCCGATCCGACGGACGGCCGGTCGAGCGAGTCAACCGTTCGCGGCAACGAGGTGACGACGCCGTGATGGACGAAGACTCGAGCGGCGGCGAAGAGACGTCCGTCGGCTTCACGCCGCGCGGCTCGGAGTCCGAGATCGTCGACCAGTTGAACGCGCACGTGCGGGAGCACGAGTTCCTCGCCGAACTGGGGTTCGCGGTCGAAACCATCGAAGACGGCCGCTTGCGGGCGTCGGTACCGCACGACGAGAAGTACGCCAACCCCGGTATGGGAGGGCGACTCCACGGCGGAATCGTCGTGTCCGCGCTCGACAGCGTGATGGGGTTTACGCTGATGGCGGCGCTCGGCCGCACCGAAACGCGGAAGGTCGGTCCGACGGTCAACCTGACCACTAACTTCGTCTCCTCGGCCGACGAGGCGCTCGACGCCACCGGTGAAATCGTTCGAATCGGCTCCTCGACGGCGGTCGTCGACGGGGAACTGCGCGGTCGGGACTCCGACCGAGTCATCGCGACCGGACAGGGCGTGTGGCGAGTCTACGACGACTCGGAGCGCTAGTGCGCCGGCCGCTCTCTTCTCGGTCGATTGCGCCCGGACGGTCGGCGGTGTCGCACGCTTAACGTCGAACGGACTGACTCGAGTCCGACCCGTAGCCAATGATGTGTGGTAGCGATACACCTATGGGAGAGGACGCGGATGGATACAATGTCGACTATGGAGTACGAGCTATCCGAAGAGCACGAACTGATGAAGAACGCGGTGACGGACATCGCCTCGCAGTACGGGAACGACTACTGGCAGGACGTCCACGCGAAACACCGCGTTCCCGAGGAGATCTTCGAAGACCTCGCCGATGGCGGCTGGTTCGGCATTCCGCTTCCCGAAGAGTACGGCGGCCACGACCTCGGACTCCTCGATACGGTCATCGTCATGGAAGCGCTCTGTGAAGAACACTGCTGGGAGACGACCTTCCGGTTCACGATGAGCACCGTGTTCGGCGGCATTTCGCTGGTCGAGCACGGGAACGAGGAACAGAAGGAGCGGTATCTCCCCTCGATCGCCGACGGCGGGGACGTCTGGGCGCTCGGCATGACCGAACCCGACGCGGGGCTGAACTCCGCGCGCATCTCGACTGCCGCCGAGAAGGACGGCGACGAGTACGTTATCAACGGCCGGAAGCAGTGGATCTCGGGCATGGAGTTCGCCGACCACCTCCTGTTGATGACCCGGACGACGCCCTACGAGGAGGCCGAGTCCCGATTCGAAGGACTGACGATGTTCATCGTCGATCCGGAGGCCGACGGAATCGAGTACAGCGAGATCCCGCTCGACATGTACTACACGGAGCCGACGTACGACCTCTTCATCGACGATCTGCGCGTCCACGAGGATCAAGTCCTCGGCGAGGTCGGCGCCGGAATGTACCAGGTGTTCAGCATGCTGAACGTCGAGCGGATCACCGCGGCGCTCTCCGCGTGGGGAGCGGGCAAAGAAGCGCTGGATAAGGGCGTGCAGTACGCGAAGGACCGCGCCGTCTGGTCGGAGCCGATCGGCGCCCATCAGGCGATACAGCACCCGCTGGCGGAAGCGCACATGAAAATGGAGTCGGCGCGAACGCAGCTTCGGAAAGCCGCCTGGCAGTATGACAATCAGGTCGGTGACGTCGGCGAGGTGTCGAACATCGCTAACTACCTCGCGTGTCAGGCCGCGTGGGAGGCCTGCGAGGCGTCGATGACGACCCACGGCGGGATGTCGGCCAGCCAGGAGATGGGGATCGCCGCCTGCTGGGGCGTCGCCCGCCACCAGCGGACCGGTCCGGTCTCGGAGGAGATGATCCTGAACCACATCGGGCAGAACGTGCTCGGCCTCCCCCGATCGTACAGTTCCTGAATCAAGTCGATCGGTCTTCGGTCGCTCGAGGAGGTTTCGAATCGCGGTCGCCCCGTTACCGTGAACCGTCGCCGCTGAGCACCCGTTGATGGTCCCACTAGCTCGGCGGTAGTACCGCGGTAGAAAAACGACAACGCCGCAGAGCGACGGTCGAACCGCCTGCAGAAGGCTCGTCCGTTCTCGCCGAGGAACCCGTTCGTACGACTAGCGACTGAGATAGCCACCCTCGACGCCGAACGCCTCTCCGGTGACGAACGACGCTTCGTCGCTACACAGCCACACTACGGCGTTCGCGACCTCTTCGGGCGTCCCGAGTCGATTCATCGCGTGCATACCCGCGATCTGGTCGCGCTCCTCCTCGGTCATGTTCTCCTCGAGCAGTGGCGTCTCGATGAAGCCGGGGCAGACGCTGTTGATCCGAACGCCGGTTTCGCCGTTCTCGAGGGCGGCGCTTTTCGTGAGCCCCAATACGCCGTGCTTGGCCGCGGCGTACGCCGAGGAGGTTTCGAACCCGACCTTTCCGAGGACCGAGGAGTTGTTCACGATCGCACCGCCCGACTCCTGTTCCCGCATGCGGCTGATTTCGGCTTTCATGCAGTTGAAGACGCCCGCTAGATTTACGTCAATGACGCGTTGCCAGCTCTCCGCCGGGTACTCGTCTACCGGAACCTGTTCGCCGCCGATACCGGCGTTGTTGAACGCGCAGTCGAGACGTCCGTACTCCTCGACGGCGGTGTCGACCATCGCTTGCGCCGATTCCAGATCGGTCACATCCGCCTCGACGAAGATCGCGTCGCCGCCGTCGTCCTCGATCGTCGCGACCGTTTCCTCGCCGCCCTCGACGTCCAGATCCGCGATGACGACGCTCGTTCCGCGGTCAGCGAACTCGATCGCGGTCGTTCGGCCGATTCCCGAACCGGCGCCCGTTATCAGTGCGACTGATTGGTCGGTTGAGACCATAGTCGTGTATAACTACACAACCGGATAAAATACTGTGGGACGGTACCACACCGTTTACCGGTTTCGCTCTTCGGTCGTCTCCGGCGGGAACTGATCGCCGTCTGGAAGCCGATCGTGTCGCACCGCGATCGCAGCGACCGCGCCCCGGACGCGACGGCGCAGTCGGTGGCCCTCGTCTCGCGTCCGGTTCAGGGGCTCGTCGACGAGAGCCGCGTCACTCCCGCCGGAACTCGTCGGCGGGAACGAGATTCGACCTGGCGCGGCGGAGGGGCTGTACGAAGTCCTCGGGGGGAAGCCACGGAATTTCGATATCGTCGTCATCGTATACGGTTTCGACCGCGTTCAAGAGGGCGTCGTCGTCGCCGATGTCGCGGCCGGCCACCGCCTCGTTGAGCCGCTCGACGGCGTCGAACCCGGGCCGGTGGAACATGTCGCCGGTGTACTGCACGGCGACGATCTCGTCGGACGGGTCGACGCGAACGCTGGCTTTGATCAGTTTCCGGCCTTTGTACGCGACCTCGGCGACCCGATCGTCGGGGTCGGCCTCGTCGATGAGGCGCTGCGTCGAGTACCGTTCGAACCACTCCTCGGAACCGTAGAACTCGCGGTGGTCCTCGATTGTCTGCCGCTCTTCGTCGGTGAGCGATCCCGGTTCGGGGTCGCCGCCCGCCAGCAACGCGAGATTCTCCGTCGCCGCGTCGATCACCGCCTCGAGGTCGAGGTCGGGAGCGACCTCCTCGATCGACGTCATCCGCCCCTCCGCGCTGTCGGTGTCCTTGTCCTCGAACTTCTCCTTCGGAAGCCGGAGGACGTCGTCGATGATCTCGAACTCGTCGGGGCCGTAACTCCGGTAGATGACGTTGGCGAAGACGCCCCAGACGCCGTCCTGGTAGCCCGCTCCGGAAACACCGATCTTGAGCAGCTGTCCGTCGTCTTCCGGGACTAGCTCGACGTCGCCCCCGTCCCGATACGTGGCGTTCTCGATGCCGGCGTCGCGAAGCGCGCCGGCCATCGCCTCGCCGGCGAGGTCGATGTATTCGGACATCGTCCGTTCGCCTCGGTCCGGGAAGAACGCGTACAACACGGGCGTGTGATCGTCGCGGAAGAATCCCGTCCCGCCGCTGACGTTAAATCTGCGGCCGTAATCGACGCCGTACTCCGCGGCGCGCTCGCGGTCGATGAGCGCCGCGTCTTCGACGGGACCGATCTCGAGGAACAGATCGGAGTCGAACGTCCACTGCATGATCGTCGGCGGCGATTCGCCGTCGGCGACGGCGTCGAGGACCGTTCGTTCGATCGCGGGATACGTGTCGGGTCCGATCTGAACGTCGAGTGTGCGTACTGTGGTCATGACTCGTGAGAATCAATCGCACATTCCCGGGACAGCGCCATATAGCTCACGGTTCACCTAGCCGACACTCGATGGCGCAGGCGACCTCAGCGGCCGTTCCACTCCGGCTCTCGGTCCTCGAGGAACGCGCTGATCCCTTCGCTGCTGTCCTCTGAGGCGAGCACCTGCGCGAACAGTTCGGCCTCGTAGTCGATCCCGTCCTCGAGGCCGAGCTGCGAGCTGGCTTTCACCGCGCGCTTCGCGAACTCGAGGGCGACCGGGCTGCGATCGGCGATCGACGAGGCGAGATCGGCGACTTCGTCGTCGAGTTCGTCCGGTTCGCAGACGATATCGACGAGTCCGAGCTCCCGCGCTTCGGTCGCGTCGATCGGGTCGCCCGAGAGGATCATTCGCATCGCTTGCCCCTCGCCGATCAGACGGGGGAGTCGCTGCGTGCCGCCGCCGCCGGGAATGAGCCCGAGCGAGACCTCCGGCAGGCCGAACTTCACGTCCGCGCGGGCGATGCGGACGTCACACGCCATCGCGAGCTCGCAGCCACCGCCGAACGCGTACCCGTTGACGCGAGCGATGACCGGCTGCCTGAGGTTCTTGACCCGTTCGTAGATCCGAGGGCGCTTGCTCCGTTCGCGCTGTTCGAGCGCCGTCCGCTCTTGCAGATCGCCGACGTCGGCGCCGGAGACGAACGAGTGAGACTCGTCCGAGCCGGTGAGCACGACGACGCGAGCGTCCGACTCCTCGATCCGATCGACGAGGAGGGCGAACTCGTCGCGGAGTCGCTGGTTCATCGCGTTCCGAGCGTCCGGCCGGTCGAACGTCACGGTGACGCAGTTTTCGACGTCGTCGCCGACGGAGACGTCGATCGTCTCGAGTTCCGCGCCGACCGCTTCCAGATCGGCCATCAGCGATCCCTCCGCGGCGGCGCGCTCGAGAACCGAACGCCGCTCGCGGCGATCGGTAACGGTTGTCCGCTGTGGCTACGCGACCGACTGTACAACGTCTCTTCGTGCGCCAATTGGTACCGAGACTGCATAGTCATCGATGTCGCTCGTCAGGGGATTAAACGTTACGCTCGGACGCAGAATCTCGAGGAATCCGGCAGAACGAGGAAACACGCCCGTACGGGGCGTCGGTCGGACCGACTGCGCTCGATCGTTACCCGCCGAGGTACGTCTCGCGGATGTAGTCGTCGCCTTTCATCTCGTCGGCCGCCCCTGATTTGACGACCCGGCCGTTTTCGAGGAGGTGGATCGTGTCCGCGTGGTTGAGCGCGAAGGTCGCGTTCTGTTCGGTCAGGAGGACGGTGACGCCGCGGTCCAGAATCGGTTCGAAGGCGTCGCTGATGTCGTCGATGATGACGGGCGCGAGCCCGATCGTCGGTTCGTCGAGGATCAGCAGTTCCGGATCGCCCATCAAGCCCCGGCCGAGGGCGAGCATCTGCTGTTCGCCGCCGGACATCGTCCGCGCTTCCTGGTCCCTGCGCTCCTCAAGTTTCGGGAAGACGTCGTAGACGAACTCGAGGTTCTCCTCCAGGGAATCTCGACTCCGGTACGCTCCTAACCGGAGGTTCTCTTCGACGTCCATGAAGGGGAACAGATCCCGCTTCTCGGTGCAGTAGATCATTCCCCGTTCGACCAGCGTCGATCGTTTCACGTCGGCCACTTCCCGCCCGTCGTACGTGATCGACCCGTCGTACGGGAGGTGGCCCGCGACGGTGTCCGCGAAGGTGGTCTTCCCGGCGCCGTTCGGGCCGATGATCGAGGCGATCTCTCCCTCGCGGACCGTCAGATTGACGTCGCGAAGCGCCGACACCTGTCCGTAGGAAACCGACAGCGAACTCGCCTCGAGAATCCGACCGTCTGTCTCGCGGTCACGGTCGGGGAGCGCCTGTTCGCTCATATCTCTTCACCCCCCAGGTAGGCCTCCTGGACGGTCTCGTCGGCGATGATCTCCTCCGGACTCCCCTCGGCGATCTTCGAGCCGAAGTTGATGACGACAGCCCGGTCGATGAGTTCCAACAGCCCTCGCATGTTGTGATCCACGATGATCAGCGTCGTTCCGTCGTCGCGAAGTTCCCTGAACAGCCTCGAGAGGCTCTCGATCTCGCCGCTGGAGAGGCCGGCGAACGGCTCGTCGATGAGGAGGAAGCTCGGTTCGGTCGCGAGCGCTCTGGCGACCTCCAGCCGAATCATTCCTTCGTGGGGCAACTCGCTCGGCATCTTGTGCAGGTCGTCCTCGAGACCGACGCGTCGACACACCGCTTCGGCGTTCGAGGAGGACTGGCCGAACAGCCCGGAGAGCGTGAACAGGCTGTCCGACACGCCGGCGAGTTCCACATTCGCGAGCACGTCGCGGTCGGGGAGCGGCCGAAACGTCTGGAACGTTCTCGCCATTCCCCGTTTCACCATTTTGTACGGCGGCAGCCCAGTGACGTCGTCGCCGTTGAACGTGACCGTTCCGCTAGTCGGCGAATACGTCCCGAAAATGCAGTTGAACGTCGTCGATTTGCCGGCCCCGTTCGGGCCGATAAATCCGAGTATCTCCTCGTTCCGGACGGCGAACGAGAGGTCGTCGACGGCGACCAGACCGCCGAACTTCTTGGTCAGGTGCTCTACCTGCAGTACCGTCTCCTCTGACTGTGCGGATCGTTCGTCCATCTGCTGTGTGGTCTCTGTAGTCATCGGTCGTCGTTTGTGAACTGATCGAGTAGTTCGACGCAACTCTCGTAGCACCGGTGTAGCGTCCGATTCTCCGACGTTCGACCGCCGTCCGCCACGGCATTCGGTTCATCGTCCCGGTTGCGCGTGCGTAACTGCGTCCCCTTCTCCGTCAGCCACGGGACCAGCCCCTCCGAGAGGTACAGGAGCATCAGCAACAACAGGGTGAAGAATAGCAGGTTGTGTATCGAACCGACGGTCACGTCGATCACGGGAATCGTCCAATCGAGTCTGCTGAACCACTCGAGCCCCCAGTAGATGAGGAAGCCGCCGACGACGGCACCGGTGATCGTCCCGAATCCGCCGATGATACCGGCCAGCAGGATCTCGATCATAACGCTCAGTTCCAGCAGCTGGGACGGAGACGCGCTTCCGGCGGGCGTGTGGACGAAGAGGGCCCCGGCGAACCCGCCGATCGCGGCGCTCACGACGAACGCGTAGACCTTGAACTTGTTCGGATTGATCCCGACGCTAGTGACGGCGTCTTCGCTCTCTTTGACCGCCGTGAAGATCGCCCCGGTATCGGACCGCGTAATGACCCACGTGACGCCGAAGACGAGGACGAACGCGGCGAGCGTGAGGTAATAGCTCGCGTTCGCCGTCGCGACGAAGTCACCCGCGTCGATCAGCGGCTCGGCGTTTCGAAGCCCCTGCGAACCGCCGAACGTGTCGCGATACATCTGGAAGACCTGCAACAGGATCAGCGGCGGCAGAAGGGTGAACAGAGCGAGGTAGTGCCCCTCGATCCGGAGCGCCGGGAGCGATAGCAGGAGTCCCGCGATCGCCGCCAGAGCGACGCCGACGACGACGCCGACGGCCGGAGCGACGCCGTACTCGAGGTTGAGGAGCGTCGTCGCGTACCCCCCGATGGCGAAGAACAGCGTGTGACCGAAACTGACCTGCCCCGTGTATCCGGAGACGAAGTCCCAACTGATCACGAACATCACAAAGTAGAGCGCGGCGACCATTTGCAGAACGGTCAACACCGGGAACACGGACGGGAACAGTGCAAGGGAGATGAACGCCAGTACCGCGATGTAGTATCGGATCGGCAGCCCGGTGAGGGTAGCTATCGACAATCGCTCCGTCACTCGTTCCGCGAGACTGGATTCGTTGGACATGATCACTCCTCCCCCGGCCGACCCATGAGGCCGTGCGGGCGGACGATGAGGATCAGGAACAGTACTACCAGCGCCGTCATACCCGTCATGCGTGGACTGATCATCGTTATCGTAACTGTCTCGAGCGTTCCGACGATGTACGCGCCGATAACGCTTCCCTTGATCGACCCCATCCCGCCGAGAATGACGATGGCGAACGCGGTCAAGAGAGGCTCGAGGCCCATATTGTACTGAACCCCTTGCGTGATCCCGAAAAACAGCCCGCCCAATCCGGCGAGCGCTCCCGCGATCGCGTATGTGTAGATCGTCGTGCGCTCGTGGTCGACACCGACCAGCGACGCGCCGCGCTCGGACATGCTGAGCCCCTCGATTCCCCTGCCGATCCACGTCCGGTTTATCAGCAGGAACAGCGCGATGATCGCGATCCACGAGATCACGAAGAGGAGGATCGAATTGTTCTGAGCAGTGATCGGCCCGACCGTAGTCCGCCCCGAGAGGAGCAGCGGGAGGGATCGAGACGTCGTGCCTTCTACGAAACGGAAGAAGTACTCGACGATCAGGAGCACGACCAGCGTGACGATCACGACGAAGATTTCGTCGTCCTCGACCGGCTTGACGAGGAGTTTGTACACGGCGACGCTGAAGAGCGCCGGAAGCACCAACGCTGCGAGGACCCCGACCCAGATACTGAGGCCGAGCGAGTTGTAGACGTAGTACGCCGAGAATCCGCCGATGATTATCGCCGCTCCGTGCGCGATATTCAGTATGTCCGCGACACCGAATATCATCGTGAACCCGATCGCTATCAGCGCATATAGCGCACTTAGCGTAAGCGCGTTTATGGCTAACAGTCCTACATCGACCATGTGTTACAATGCCAACGCAGAATACATAGTAGTATCGGTCAGGATAACGCCTCCCGTCGCCTGCGGCGAGTATTCGGTTAAATCGAATGATAGTACAGACGTGGATCACTGACCACTCCTGTGCCACGGCTAGATGAATACGATCAGGACGGAAATCGAGAACCACTTGACAGAAACGACGATACCTCACCGAGTGAGTCCGAGCCTGGGAAACGCTGACGGTCACGGACCGATTCGAAGTCCTCTCGAGCGGCCCGAAGCGCTTCCGAAAGCGATAGCGATGACTCGCCGCGGAACGTCGCTCCGTGGCTATCCGATGTCAGTGGTCGCTACCAGCGAGCGACCCATGATTTATATATGCCCTCGCCTATGTTACAGACCGTCATGGTAGATAGTGGCAAAAGAGGCTCGAGAACCGCTGGGAGACGGCCCGATATCGACCGACGATCGTTCCTCACGGCGTCCGGCGCGAGTGCATTGGCAGCAACGGCGGGTTGCCTCGGTGGCGGCGGCGGAAGTAGCGACGGTATCACGATCGGCGGCCTCTTCGGACTGCCCGGCGATCACCCGGCCGGGACCGGGATGAAGCAGACGACCGAAGTGCTAGTCGAGAATCTCAACGCAGACGGTGGACTCCTCGGTGAAGAAGTCGAACTGGTCACTCGGGACACCGAGTTCGATCCGGCGACCGCTCGCGACGGCTACCGGGAACTGATTCTCGACGAGAGCGTCGACGTAACGACGGGAATCTACTCGACCGAGGTCGGAACGGCGATCTTCGACGAGGTACCCGAGTTCGAAACCATCCACCTAACCGGTGGCTCCGCGCCGGATCGTCCGATGGAGAACTACGACGACTACAAGTACTGGTTCCGCGGCATTCACGGGGGGTACCTGGGTCGGGCGACGGCGAACTACGCCGCGTCACATTTCGAGGATCTGGGTATTACGGAGGTCGGCATCGCGGCCGAGGACGTCGACGGATTCGATCCGGTCCTCGAGGAATTCGCTGCCGGCCTTCCGAGTTCCGTCAACGTCCACTTCGAAGAGCGGTTCTCGTCGGACACGAGCGATTTCAGTCCGATCCTCGACCAGGGCGAACAGAACGACATCCAGATGATGGTCGGGTTCGTCTCCCAGGGCGGCTCCGCCCTCATGAGTCAGTGGGCCCAGCGCCAGCCGAACTACATGTTCGGCGGCGGGGACGTCTTCTCCTCGAATCCGGACCGGTGGGAGAACACGAGCGGCGAGGTCGAATACGTCTGGTCGTACATCGGCGGTGCCGCTCCGGGGCTCGAGGTCACTGAGACGACCAGCCAGCTCATCGAAGACCACAGATCGATGTTCGACGGGGCGGCCCCGCCTCACGCCCAGTCGTACACGCAGTACGACGCGATTCTGACGTGGGCCGAAGCGGTGAAGGAGGCGGAGACGACGGACATTGACGAGGTCGTTTCGACCATCGAAGAGATGACGCTCGAGGGATCGACCGGCACGCTCGACTGGTACGGCGAGGACGGTGAACTCCCGCACACGCCTCAGTTCGGCGAGGAATACGTCCATCCGCCAGTCATGCAGTGGCAGGAAGTCGATGGCGAGGGTCGGCAGATCGGGCTCTACCCCGATACCGTTCGGAGCGGCGAGTTGCAGATCCCGCCGTGGGTAAGTCTGTAGACCGTCACTGGCCGAAACGAACCGACGTCGGCCAGTATCCTCAGTGGCGTCGTACCTTCGTTGACTCGATATGCACCTCGAATTCGGTCGGCCGTTAACGATTGGGGTCAGATCGCCATCGGTTCCTCGGCCCAACCGTCGTCGTAGGGGCTGAAATACTTCGCATCGTACGTGAGTTCGGTTATGAGCCAATCGTCTCCCTCGCGGCCGAACTCTACCGTATAAAATCCGACGAGCCAGACGGCACCCATATCCTCGAGCGTGTCCAGGCCGAGATAGTGCCATCGCCCCGTCGCTGTATCGCCATCGACCTCGATGTGCGGATTAGCAGTCAGATGAATAGAGTCAACGATTCCCGTTTCGCCTTCGATGTATCCCTCGAGGAACTCGGTTACCTCCTCCTTCCCGTCGTAGTAGCCGAAGTCTCCGTAGTCGATTGCACAGTCCTCATGGAGTAACTCGAGGAGTCCATCGAGGTCGTGTTTATCCATTCGGCGCGCGTACGCGGACATGACGTTCGATACCGACAATACGGCGGTGGGGTTGTCGATTTCCTTCATAATGCAAGTACGGTAACGTATGCCACGGATAAATAGCTTTACGATATTATAAATATTCTTTATTTTTAGAGAAGGAATGAACAGAGCGGACGGTTCAGTACGTGGTTCCGGCCACGTGGCTTCGACCGTGCACCCGCAAAGCGAGTTCCGATGTTACCGCTGCTCTACTCCCATTCGTGCCGCCACGACCGCCCCGAGTTGATTTCTGCCCACATTTATCACAATTAACGGAGACATTTAATATGTCTTCGGGTTAAAGATCGGGCTGCGACATGAAACTAGCTGAAGACAAATCGACGGTTATCACTGGCGCAGCATCCGGAATCGGGCGAGCAACTGCCAAGGTATTCGCCGAGCACGGAGCGAACGTCGTGGTTGCCGACGTGGACGTCGACGGTGGCAACGAGACGGTCGAAGCGATCGAAGACGACGGTGGCACGGCGACGTTCGTCGAGACCAACGTCGCCGACCAAGACGACGTACAGAACATGATCGATACTGCCGTCGAGGAATACGGTGGCCTCGACGTGCTTTACAATAACGCCGGCATCGACGGCCCGCACACGGAAATCGCCGAATACGACGTAGACGGCTTCGACCAGGTCGTCGACGTCAATCTCAAAGGGGTCTTTCTCGGCATGAAATACGGTATCAGCGCGATGCTCGAGGACGGCGGTGGATCAATCGTCAGTACGTCGTCGATCGGCGGTGTGAACGCTGTCGAAGGGTACAGCGGCTACGGGGCTACGAAGGCTGGCGTAAGTCTCATGACCAAAACGGCAGCCGTCGAATACGCTGACCAAGGGATCCGGGCAAATGCCGTCGCACCGGGCCTCGTCAACACGCAGATGGTTCAGAACATTATCGAAGAGGAGCCAGAGATGGAAGAGGAGTTCCTCGCGTACGAACCGATGGACGGCTTTTCCGACCCTCGAGAGATCGCGAACGCGGTCCTCTTTCTCACGTCAGATCTCGCGTCCCGCGTTACTGGCGTAACGTTGCCGGTAGAGGGCGGGTTTTTGGCTAGCAATTCGTAGCGGGACTGATCTCATCTTTTCCGCTCTCGAGTGCGTTCAGCCGTCCGTAATCGACCACTCGTCGGGGTGAGTATAGAGAGACGCTCAGCGGACCAGATCTCGAAGGCGTCCGCTTCGGAACGAGGGCTGACACCGAATGGTACAGCGTTCATCGTACAGACGACAGCATCGCCGGACAGAGGCGTCGAGTGAGGAAGACAGCGGAGGAGCGGTGAGCGCAGCGAGTAGCAATGAGAACGGTGAGGTGATCGGTTACACTTCCCGAACTCGATTCTCCTCGTCGGGCTCCCAGTCTTCGACCTCTTCGCGAACGATTTTCCCGGTCGCTGAACGAGGGAGGTCGTCGGGATGGACGATTTCGACGTAGTGCGGTAGCTTGTAATTCGCGATTTCGTTCCGAAGCATTTCCATCAGTTCGTCAGTAGTGACTTGCTCCGGATTATACGTGCTGACGACTGCTCGCGGCACCTCACCCCATTTCTCGTCAGAGACCCGGACGACAGTTGCGTTTTCGATTTCCTGGTGTTGCAGGAGGACTTTTTCGATTTCAGCGGGATAGATATTCTCCCCGCCGCTCTTGATCAGATACTTTCGTCGGTTGACGAAGCTGTAAGTGCCGTCCTCTTCGTTGTAGACGAATATATCGCCCGTTCGGAACCACCCGTCGTTGAAATCCTCTCGGTTCGCTTCGGGATTGTTGATGTAACCGCTGGACAGCGTCGGGCCGCGCGCTGCGAGCTCACCGCGACCTTCGACCTCGTTCCACTCCTCATCGATCAGCTTCAGATCGACGAAGGACGATTCGGCTTTCGCGAGGTCGTCGTCATCGGGAAGGACGCCGACCGGGATATCATTTCCAGCACTGAGGACGTTCGCGTCTTCAGTCGCTCCGTAGGAGTTCTTGAAGGGCATATCGAACATTTCAGTGACGCGCTTTACTTTCTTCGGGTCGACTAAATCGACGAGAGCACCGATCGCTCGGATATCGCGCATCTCGTCCACGTCGACATCGTTTTCCTCGATGTAGTCGAGGAAGTCGTTGATCACGCCAGGAAGCAGATAGAGCCAGCCGATACCGCCACCGTCTTCGAGCAGAATGTCGACGATACGTTCGGTATCGAAGCCGTCCGTCGGATAGTAGGTTCCGCCCAGCGTCAGCACCCCGGGCATCGCGTCGACCGCGATGATGTGGAACATCGGCCCCCATCCGAGCCACCCGTCACCCTCCTGCATCTCCCAGTCGATAACGTACGTGTAGCCGCGAGCGAGCCACGCCCGATGACTGATAACCACACCTTTCGGGAGACCGGTCGTCCCGGACGTGTAGAGCACTACCAGCCCCTGTTCGGGGTCGACGTCATAGTCGGGTGCGGGTTCGTCCGTCGATCCGTCGTCGATGAGCGTCTCGTACTCCAAATCACCGTCACCACCGTCGAGGTGAATGATCTCCGGCGGCTCGTCCATCTCCTCTTCGATCCAACCGGCCTTCTCCCGATATCTGTCAGAGACGATGAGCGCGTCGGGGTCAACGAGTTCGGCGCAGTGAATGAGTTCCTCTCGCTCGAGACGCCAATTGAGTGCAGGGACGAGGTAGCCGAGCTTTGCACCTGCGAAGATGGGTTCGAGGAACTCGCCGCGGTTTTCAGAGAGGACGGCCACTTTTGCCTCTCCCTTTTCGTATCCCCGCTCGAGAAGGGCATTTGCGAGCGAGTTTACCCGCTCGTTGAACTCTTCGTAGGTCACATCTCGCCCGGGCTCGCTAACGAGAACTCGATCGGAATACATCCGAGTGGCCTTCCGGAGGAGATCTCCGACATTCAACTGCTTCGTTTGTTGTATGAACGACTCCTGGTCAGGCACCCCAAGGTCAAAGTTGAACTCCATGCATCGTTCGCTATAACCCCCATGGTAATAAATATCACATCCTCACTTAAATATGCCGGGCGGTAGCATTCATCAGTTGGGCCAGTCGGTCCTTGATATACTCCTGTGGCCGTTCTCGCAGCGAGTCGGACGCGAGGAGAACGAACGCCTTCGGAACCTTCCCGCGAGTCTCGTCGGGGACGCCGATGAGGTCGGCGTCGGCAACCGCCTCGTGAGTCGATAATTTCTCTTTCAGCTCCTCCGGACTGACCCGATAGCCCGAACAGATAATGACGTCGTACTTGCAGCTGTGGAACGCGAAGGAGTCGTCCCCGTCTTCAATCCCGAGGTCCTCGGTCAGCGACCAGCCGTTCGCGAACTTCGAGTCGATCCGCTCCGGCATGTTCTAGTAGCCATTGGAAATCGCCGGATAGTTCACGTCGTACCGGTCCGCGTCCTCGACCTGCATCATCATCCGAATGACCGTCGGCGGTGCGGACATCGTCGAGTGATCGAGATCCGTCGACAGTTCCCGTCTGTGACGAACCCTACGGTTCGTCGTCTCGGATTCCCGGGCTGATTCTGACCGCGTCAAGCGGTAGAGTCACATCGCGTTTTCCGCCCCTTTCGTCCCGTACGAACCGGAACACCGATTCGTCTCGACGGTGTAGACGGTGACCGATGCCGAAGTACTACGAAGACCTCGAGCCCGGCGCGACGCGGACGTGCGGCAGCCGAACGCTGACCAGAGACGAGATCGTCGAGTTCGCCGAACGATTCGATCCGCAGCCGTTTCACGTGGACGAAGCCGCGGCGCAGCGGTCGATATTCGGCGGGATCGTCGCGAGCGGGTTGCACACGATGTGCGCTTCGATGCGACTGTACACCGACGACTTTCTGGACGACATCGCCCTTGTCGCCGGACGCGGACTGGACGAGGTCCGCTTTCCGAACGCGGTCTACCCCGGCGATACGCTGTCGGTTCGAATCGAGGGACTCGAGAAATCGCCGTCGCCGTCCGATCCGTCGTGGGGCGAGGCCGACGTGTCCCTGACGACGGTCACCCGGGACGGCGAGACAGTCCTCTCCCTGTCCAACGTCTTCGTCGTAGAACGACGCCCCGCTGACGACTCCGAGTAGCGGCAGGGACGCCCGGCCGTTTCTCGAGAACGGACTCGAGCGATGGGAGTCCGTCAGTCAACAACGTCGATCACGGCGCCAATACGGCTGACCGTTGGACGACATGTGATCGTCGAGCGGGTTCACCTCGTCGACGTACGAGACGTCGTGATTCGTCTCCGCTAAAATACCGGATTCGAACCCTCGCTCGCTATCTCGAACCGCCTGCTCGAGATCGATCCTCCCGACGGCACGATCCTTGGAAGCGTTCAAGGACAAGTGGTTCAGACGAGGTATGAACACTCTAGGTTACCTGTGCCGCTCGTGAGGAGACAGCCCGGATCCCTTGCTAACGGGGCGCGTTCCTCTTCATAGTCGCCGTACTCACCCTGAAGTTAGAACGACAGCACGGTCTGCGCATCGAGTACGGATCACGGGAATCCTGCCGTCCAGTGCATTTATGCCGCACTCAGTAGATGTCCACCTATGTGCTCAGCCGAGCAGGCGGTTCGAGACAGACTCGAGATTCACGAGCTCCGTGGTGCGTACGCTCGAGCGATCGATTACGGGAACTACGAAGAGGCGACCGAGATCTTCACCGACGATGCGGTCGTGAACTACCGCGGCGGGACGTGTCACGGCGGCGAGGAGGTGGCGGCATATTGGTGCGAGAACGTCGCCTACGAGTTCAGCATGCACACAGTGCAGATGCCCGAACTATCGATCAACGGAGACGAGGCGACCGGACGATGGTACATGATCGTGTTTTACGTGACGCCGGACGGCGACGACGGCCACGTTCTGGGCTGGTACGAAGACAAGTATCGACGCGTCAACGGAAAGTGGATGATCGAGAAACTGGACATGGACGTGACGTACGATACGACCAACTATCACGTCTAGTTCGATCCGAAGATTCGGGTACGTGGAGATTGGATGCGTACAGTGGGTGCGACGCGTCGTGAAGTACAGCATCGAGTCCGGCGACGATGGCAGAATCGGTTTCACCTCCACTCTTCGGGAAGACCCGTACTGAGGACCCGGACGAGATGCACCCGAAGGCGCTGGCTCGAACGCGCTAACGAAGCGATACGCTGAAATCGATACTGTGCCATGTGATATCGAGACGTGGTTTTATGCGAGGGCAACACGTCATATAGAGCGCATGTCGTACAACATCGACGGGAAGACAGCGATAGTGACCGGAGCGGCGTCCGGTATCGGCCGAGCGACGGCCGAGCGACTGGCGGCGGAGGGCGCGAACGTTGCCGTCGTCGACATCGATATCGAGGGCGGTGAGGAAACAGTCGCACGCATCGAAGACGACGAAGGCGTCGCACGCTTCATCGAAACGGACGTCTCGGACGAAGCGGACGTTGAGCGAATGGTCAAGGCGACCGTCGACGAGTTCGGCTCGCTCGAGTTGGCGCACAACAACGCCGGCATCGAGGGCGAGAGCGCGACGACCGCCGAGCACACCAAAGCGAACTGGGATCGGGTCGTCGACACGAACATGAAGGGCGTCTGGCTCTGTATGAAACACGAGATTCCGGCAATGCTGGAGGGCGACGGCGAAGGCGCGATCGTCAACACCTCGTCGATCTCCGGCCAAACGGGAGCCGGAGATGCCCCGTACGTCGCGACCAAACACGGAATTCTCGGACTCACCCGCACCGCTGCCGTGGAGTACGCTCAGGAAGGAATCCGAGTCAATGCTGTCGCACCCGGTGTCATCGACACGCCAGTGTCCAATCGATTCCGCGAGGAGAACCCCGAGGAGTTCGAGCAGTTCGTCCAGATGGCACCCGTGGGTCGCATGGGAGAACCGATGGAGATCGGGAACGCGGTCGCGTGGCTCCTGTCTGAGGAAGCGTCGTTTGCGACGGGAGGACTGTTCCAGATCGACGGCGGGTTCATGGCTCTGTAGTGGGCGATACTGCGATCGGGACCCGGAATCTCAGCGACCAGATAGCAGTCGAGCGACGGTGCAAACGAGTACTACGGCCCGGCGAGGAACCCACCGTCGACGGGTAACTCGACGCCGGTCACTCGAGCTGACAGGTCGGAGCCGAGGAAGAGCACCGCGTCGGCGAGGTGTCGCGGTTGACCTCGTCCCTCCATCGCATCGCTCGTGTTCAGTTGGAGTCGGTCGGTGTCGCGTTCCTGGTCGGACCGACGGATCATCGGCGTGTCGGTCGTCCCGGGAAGGACCGAGTTCACCCTGATGTCGTCTTCGGCGTACTCGACGGCGGCGGTCCGCGTCAGTCCGTTCACTCCCGCTTTCGTCGCACAGTACATCGACCGACCGTTGATTCCGGTCGCGGCCCCGACCGAAGAGGTGTTGATGATCGACCCGCCGCCGGTGGCTAGCATCGCCTCGATACCGTACTTCAACCCGTAAAAGACGCCTTTGAGGTTGACGTCGATGACCGGCTCGATCGCCTCGTCGTCCCACTCGGCCAGTTCGTTCAGGGATCCCTCGATACCGGCGTTGTTGAAGAGGACGTCGAGATCACCGTACTCGTCGACGGCGGTTTCGATCGCGGTACGGACCTCGGTGGGGTCCGTGACGTCCGTCTCGACGAACGTCGCTTCGCCACCGTCGTCCGAGATGCGCTCGACTGTCTCCGCTCCCCCCTCGGCGTCGACGTCCGCGACGACGACCGACGCGCCGTGCTCTGCGTAGCGACACGCTGTCTTGCGGCCGATTCCAGACGCTGCGCCGGTAATGACTGCCACTTTGTCTTGGACTACCATTGTTCGACAGACGTCCCCGACTGCGTGTCGTGCAGTGATAAAGTTAATTTAGAGTACGTGAGAATTTGTCCGAGCAGGGTCGAACGAGAGATCGCAGTGGGCGCGTACAATCGACGTGTTTCGGCCTGATCCGGCAGCGAGACGGTTCGGAGGACAAATTTATGCCAGTGGTACACATTATCGAACATCATGGTAGCGAATAGCCCAGAGGAGTGGGATCGAGAAGCCGACGTCGTGATCGTCGGTTCCGGCGGTGCGGGTCTCGTCGCCGCACTCGCAGCCGAGTCGGAAGACATACTGGTTCTGGAAAAAGCGGCATCCATCGGCGGCACGACCGCCGTCTCCGGTGGGGGCCTCTGGTTGCCGAACAGCAGACCGGTCCTCGAAGAAGCCGGCGAACAACCGGCCGAGCAGATTCACGCCTACATCCGACGGTGCGCCGGCGAGCGAGTCGACGACGAACTGATCGAGACGTTCGTGGAACTCGCCCCCGACGTCGTCGACTTCGTCGAGTCCGAGACGGCCCTCGAGTTCCAGTTCGCCGGCTATCCCGATTACCACACGGACTGGGAGGAAGCGAGCGACGAGGGGAACATGATCGAGCCGACGCTGTACGACGGGACGCGCCTCGGTGAGAACCTCGACGACATCCGGGACGATCCCCACCACACGTTCCCCGTCCCCGCCAGCGAGATCTACGAGGCCGGAGGCCACGCGAAGTTCGCCACCGTCGCCGACTTCGACGAACTCGAGCGGCGAAACGAGGCGGACCTGCTCGCCACCGGCGAGGCGCTGGTCGCCGGCCTCTACGAGGCCTGTCTGGACGCGGGCGTGGCGTTCGAAACGGAGGCCCCGGCCCGCGAACTCGTCGTCGACGACGGCGAGGTCGTCGGCGTGGTCGCGGCGGTCGACGAGGAGGAGACGTTCGTCCGCGCCGGAGCCGTCGTCATCGCCGCCGGCGGGATGGACTGGGACGAGGACATGCGCGAGAACTTCCTCCGTGGGCCGGTCACCGGACCGGCCACGCCGCCGCAGGTCGAAGGCGACGGCATCAAACTGGGGATGGACGTCGGCGCCGACCTCGGCAACACCAACGAGGCGTGGTGGTTCCCGACGGCGCACGTGCCCGGCCAGCGCTGGGAGGACGGCTCGCCGCTGTACAGCATGGTCTGGGGTCGAACACTTCCCGGGTCGATCATGGTCAACGAGGACGGCGAGCGCTTCTGTAACGAGGCCGGCAACTACCACGATCTCGGAAAGCGATTCCACACGTTCGATCCGGAGACGTACGAGTACGAGAATCTGCCCGCCTATCTCGTGGTCGACAGCGGCTATCGGGAACAGTACAGCCTCCTCACGGTAGCGCCGGGCGAAGAAGCTCCTGACTGGGTCGCCGAGGGCGAGACGCTGCGGGACCTAGCCGTGGAACTCGATGTCGATCCCGACGGCCTCGAGGCGACCGTCGAGGCGTTCAACGAGCACGCCCGCGAGGGCGTCGATCCGGCATTCGGTCGCGGCGAGACCGCGTACGACAATTTCGTCGGCGACCCCGACACCGACCATCCGAACCTGGCGCCCCTGAACGAACCGCCCTTCTACGCCGTCGAGGTCCACAGCGGCATCATCGGGACGAAAGGCGGACTGATCACGCGGTCGGACGGAACGGTTCTCGACGTCGACGCCGATCCGATCGACGGATTGTACGCCGCGTCGAACAGCACGGCCCACGTGATGGGAATGGGATACGCCGGTGCGGGCGCCACGCTCGGGCCGAACGTTGTTTTCGGCTATCAGGCCGGGAAACACGCGAGCGAGTTCGCGGACTGAAGATAACCCCGCGGTTCTCGGCGTCCGACCCTGCGGGAATTGCCATCTGGACGGTTCGGTGAGAGGAAATAAATAGCCGGCCGTGGAGTGAGTTATCATGGTACGGAGAATCGACGTTCGCGGGGAGACCGTCGGGTACTGGGATGCCATTGACGAACTGATGGCGAAACAGATGCACGAAGGGACGTTCGAGCCCACGCTCGTGGTCATGCACTGGGATGTGGAGACGCCGTGTCTCGATCTCGGTACGTACGAGGACGCCGATCGGGTCGACGTCGACCTGGCGCGCGAGCGCGGCTTCACCGTCGGCAGGCGGTACGCGTTCGCGGGAGGAACCGCAGTCCACACGCCGGACTTCCCCAATTACATGCTGTACTACCGGAAGGAGGACACGAGTATCCTCGAGGAGGCCGATGCCAGCGGTCTCGCGGACGTCGCCGGCCTCGAGTCGATCGGGTTCGAAGCCGAGTACGACTCCATCGGCGACGTCGAGATCGTCAAGGACGACGCGAAGGTGAAGGTGATGGCCGGAGCGGCCGCGACGATTCACGTCCCCGACTACTGGGTCGCGACGCTGTCGGTCATCTGGGACTTCCCGGAGGAGGGAGCGATACTCGACGACGCGGTGAGCATTCCGCGGGAGAAGTTCGAGGACAAGGACACCGACTCGCTCACCGGTCGCATGCAGCCACTCTCCGAGGTTCTCGAGGAGGTAGAGATCGACGCGACGAAAGAGGAGGTGATCGACGCGATCGCCCGGGCGAACGTCGATCGGCTGATCGGTCCGGACGCCGAACTCGTCGACGACGAGTGGACCGACGAGGAGCGGGCGTTCCTCGATCGGATGGCCCCCTTCTTCGAGAGCGACCCGTGGATCAATCGAGTATCGACGGCGCGGATGTGCCGGCGAGCGCCCGCGGACTACGCGCTCGGCCAGGCCGCCTACAAGTCGCGGAAACTGATCAACGTCAGTGCGATTATCGACGACGACGAGAAAATCCACGATATCATCATCGGCGGTGACCTCTACATCCGACCCCAGCCGACGATCACCTCGGGCGGCGTCCTCGAGGAGCTGGCGTCGGAGTTAGAGGGGGTTCCGATAACCGACGAGGACGCGCTTCTCGAAACCGTAGAACGCGTGTTCGATCGGCCGGAAACCGAAGCGCCGGGAATCGAACCGAGAGATATCGTCGAACCGATCCACCGAGCGAACAGCAATACGATGCAGGTCTCCGAGTACCTGGCCGACCGCTGATCGCCCATGGCCACAAAAGATACTCCCTCGAACGCGAGCGAGACGGTCCACGTCGACGTCGTCGTCGTGGGTTCGGGCGTCGGCGGCCTCGCCGCGGCGGTGACCGCCGCGGACGCCGATCTCTCAGTCGTCGTCCTCGAGAAGGGATCGGTCTTCGGCGGCTCGAGCGGACTCTCGGGTGCGCAGCTGTGGATGCCGACGAACCGTCATATGGACGACGTCGGCGTCGACGACTCCGTCGAGGAAGGCATCGACTACATGGCCGCACTCGCCGGCGATTTCTACGCGAACCGCGGCGCAGCGCGGCGCTACATCGAGTCCGCCACAGAGGCCGTCGCGTACTTCGAGGACGAGATCGGTCTCGAACTGCAGGTGATCGGCGGGATGCCTGACTATCACACGTCGTATCCCGGAGCGAAAGCAGAGGGACGGTACCTCGAGCCGCGACCGCTTCCGCGAGACGAGATCCCGGCGACACTGCCGAACTCGCCGCACCTGCCGGGCGGCGCGACCAACGACGAACTCCTGACGTGGGGCGGCGCGTTCACGGTCGGAGCGTGGGACTGGGACGTGATCGACCGTCGTCGCGAGGAGAACGTCGCGACGATGGGGACCGCCCTCATTGGGTACTTCCTCCGCGCGGCGGACGAACGGGGCGTCGACTACCATACGAACGCGACCGTGACCGACCTCGTAGACGACGGCGACGACGTCGTCGGCGTCGAAGTAGCGCACCGATCGCTCCCGTCGGAAATCCGGGCGCGCGAGGGCGTCGTCCTCGCGACCGGCGCCTACGACTGGAACCCGGATATGGTCGAGTCGTTCGAGGACACGCCGTCCGAACACGTGGTCTCCGCGGCCGTGCCGACCGCGACCGGCGACGGCCACCGACTGGCCGCGAACCGCGGCGCGAAGCTCGGGACCTATCCGCCGATCGGCGGGGCGAAGGGGTTCTTCATCGCCGTTCCCGACCGGGAGTTCCTCGGCGAGCCGCTGTACCGCTACTGTTACAACGTCGGCCTCCCGCACGCCATCGCGATCAATGCCGACGGGGAGCGGTTCTGCGACGAGTCGTTCTACCCCGATCAGGCCGCCGAACTGTACGATCCGACCGGAGAGTACCCGCAGTTTCCCTCGTACATGGTGTTCGACGAATCGTATCGCCGGCGGTATCCGCTCGGGAACACGAAGCCGGGCGACTCGTATCCGGACGAGTTTCTCGCGGCGAAAGCGACCGATCTCGAGGGACTCGCCGAACAGCTGAACATCGACGGCGCGACGCTGCAGTCGACGGTCGAGCGATTCAACGAGGGCGCTCGCCGCGGCGAGGACCCCGAGTTCGGATGCGGCGAAAACGAGTGGGCTAACCTGTGGTGTGGTGATCCAACCCACGACCCGAACCCGAACCTCGGTCCGATCGACGAGCCGCCGTTCTACGCCGTTCGCCTCTACGTCGGACTCTCGAGCATGAGCAACACCGGTCTGGTGACCGACGATCACGGGCGAGTCGTCGACTGGAACGAGCGACCGATCGACGGCCTCTACGCCACCGGTTCAGTTTGCGCGCCGGTCGAATGGGGAATCGGATACCAGAGCGGCCTTCAAAACGGACGGTCGCTCACGTACGGGTTCCTCGCCGGTACCCATCTCAGTTCACGGGCTGACGGCTAACCGGGTCGCGCTCTCCGGTGATCCGAACGAACCTGCCCATCGTCGCGGCAACTTCCTCGCCGCTGCGTTCGAAACTTCTTCAATTCTGTCTAAATACAAACGGAATATTTTCTACTTGGATTTATCATTAAAGTTTTCCCCTTCGCGCGATAATCACCGATTGAGAAGTCGTTTTACCAACACCCGTGATGAGACGTAGCACAGTATCATATGAAAGGCCGTAGATTAGCGACGATAGACGAAATTATCGCCATCGAAAGTCCGAACAGTGACGAAACGCTCGCCCGACTGGAGACTTGGGCCACGGATCGAGGTATCGGGCTCTCGACGGTCGACGTCGGAGACGATATCAGCGACGTTTACGACGAGACCAGCGCCACGCTCGGCGTTACGCTCGGCGGTGACGGAACCTTCCTCGAAGGTATCAAAACGTTCGCGCCACGGAATATCCCCCTAATAGGGGTTAACACGGGAACGCTCGCGTTCCTCGCTCGCGTCGAACCCGACGATCTCGAAGCGGCCCTAGACGAGACGATCCGCGGACGAGCGTCGGTTGACAGTCGCCAACAGGTGCGCGTTGATGCACCAGACGTCGAGGCGACGGGGATCAACGACGTGATGCTCCAACAGGTTCCCCCGGAGAATCCGATCGACCGCAAGATCACCCGACTGGACGTCTACGCCGACGACGAGTACGTCGGCGAGTTCGACGGGACCGGCCTGGCCGTTTCGACGCCGACGGGATCGACGGGCGTCTCGCTGTCGGCCAACGGTCCGGTTCACTACCCCGTCAACAACCACACGCTACAGATCGTCCCGCTGCACACCCACAAACTCGGCGTCCGTCCGATCGTCGTCTCACCGTCGACGGAGATTCGGATCGAGACTCAGGGTCAGGCGAGTATGCTCGTCGACGGCGGACGCGCCCACACCGTTCTGAGCCAGGGAGACGAGATCGTCGTTACCGGTGCGGAGCAACTCGCTCACGTCGTCCGGACCAGCTACGACGATCATTTCTTCACAGCGATCTCGAAAAAACTCGGCTGGGGTATTCGCGACGCAGGTGTTCCGGAGGCGAAAGCCCGCGACGGAACTGACGGCGCGGCGAGCGCGACCGATCCAACGGCCGAAGAGGGCGTAGATACCATCGAGCGCGCGCTGACGATCGCCACCGAGGCGGCCGAGGCCGCCGGCGAACCGTTACGCGAACTCCACGGGCAGGTCGAGTCGATCGACGTCAAGAGCGACAAGTCCGACATCGTCACCGAAGCCGACCATCAGGCCGACCGCGTCATCACTACCGTCATTCGGAACGAGTTCCCCGATCACGCGATTTTCTCGGAGGAAAGCGTTCGACAGACGAACGCGGACGGCGACTACACCTGGGTCGTCGACCCGCTCGACGGAACCGGCAACTTCGCTCACGGCAACCCGAACTACTCGATCTCGATCGGGCTCCTCGAGGACGGCGTTCCGGTGATGGGAGTCGTCTACATCCCCGAAACCGACGAGCTGTTCTCCGCGATCGCAGGCGGGGACGTTCGGAAAGACAGCGAACCGATCGTGACGACCGACCGGGACTCCTTAGACGAGAGCATGCTCATCTCCGGGTACGATCCGGACGGAACATTCCTCACACATTTCTACCAGGAGTCTCGCGGCGTCCGCCGGCTCGGTTCGGCCGCGCTCAATCTGTGTTACCTCGCGAGCGGCAGCGCCGATGCCGTCTGGGAGCGCGACACCTACCCCTGGGACATCGCTGCCGGACTCGTTATCGCGCGCGCTGCCGGCGCCGAGTTCACCGACGAAACGGGCGAACCGTTCGAGTTTAGCCTCGACACCGATGAACAGCGGACGTTACTGGGATCCAACGGGTCGCTGCACCCCGAAATTCTCGACCACCTCGAGTCGGGACTCGCCGTTCCAAATCGTTCCAAATCAGTAGACTTCGCTCAAGACGGTCCGACGGAAGCGGTAGCAGACGATCAGTAGGATCGGTTCTCCGACGACCTTCCGTCACGGCTCGATCGGTCCCTCGCTTGATTAGCGGAAAGTCTGTCGGTCCGGTTCAATTACTCGATAGTGAGTGCGGAAGCGTAAATGAGAAACGAGGACCAATCCCGACAGGCTCGCTCACATGCGCGGCCAAGTATCGGAGAGGTTGATGTTGACCGTCTTCGTCTGGCGGTACTCGTGGTATGCCTGTCGGTTCATCTCGCGGCCGGCGCCGCTCTGTTTGTAGCCGCCGTGGGGAACGCCCGTCTGGAACGCGTTGTAGCAGTTGACCCAGACGACGCCGGCTTCCAGTTCGTCGCTCACGGTGTGGGCGGTCTGTAGGTCCTGGGTCCAGATTCCGGAGGCGAGCCCGTACTCGGTGTCGTTAGCCAACTCGAGCATCTCCTCGCGGTCGCTCCACTTCAGAACGGTCAGGACGGGGCCGAACACCTCTTCGCAGGCCACCGTATCGTCGTTGTCGACGTCCGTGAGGATGGTCGGCTCGAAGAACGGCGCGCCGCCGAGCCCCTCGATATCCTGACTCTCGCCGCCCATGTACAACGTCGCTCCGTCCTCGACGGCCTCGTCGACGTACGACTGCACCCGGTCGAGGTGCTTGTGATCGATCAGGGGACCGAGCATCGTCCCGTCGTCGAGCGGATCGCCCATCTGGAACATCTGTTCGGCCGTCGCCGACAGGGTCTCGAGGAACTCGTCGTAGATGTCCTCGTGGAGGAACAGTCTCGACCCGGCCGTACAGACCTGCCCGTTGAAGCCGTAGATACCCATGGCGACGCCCTGCGCGGTCGTCTCGAGGTCCGCGTCGGGGAAGACGATGCTCGGGGATTTCCCGCCGAGTTCCAGCGAGATGGCCTTGATGTTCGACGCCGCGCTCTTCATCACCGACTGGCCGGCGGCCGTCGACCCGGTGAGCGATACCTTCCGAATCCGCGAGTGGGAAGAGATCGCTTCCCCGACCTCGGGCCCGGTGCCCGGAACCATGTTCACCGTGCCGTCGGGCAGGACGTCGTCGATGATGTCCATCGCCTCGAACGACGAGACCACCCCGCGCGGCGAGGGCTTGTAGACGACGGTGTTCCCGGCCGCGAGCGCGGGCGCCAGCTTCACGCCGAGGTTCCCTAGCGGGCCGTTCCACGGCGTGATGAGGCCGACGACGCCGTAGGGTTCCTCCTGCGTGTAGATGTGGTGGTGTTTCTCCATCTCGCCGGTCGACGGGACGGCGCCCTTGTCCGTCGACCGCGCTACCGACGCGAAGTACCGCAACTGGCCGGCGGTCTGCTGAGCGAGCGCCGGCGTCGTCAGTATCGGAAATCCGGTCTCCAGCGTATCGATAGTCGACAGCAGTTCGGCTTTCTCTTCGATCGCGTCCGCGAGCTCCTCGAGGTACTCCGCGCGCTCCGAACTCGAGAGTTCGCCCCACTCGCTCCGATACGCTTCTTCGGCCGCGTCGACGGCCCTGTCGACGTCCGCCGCGGTGCCCTGCTGGTACTCCGCGAGCGTCTCACCGGTGATGGCGTCTAACGACTCCACGACGTCTCCACCGTCGCTCTCACTCCACTCGCCGCCGATGTAGAGGTCGTAGCGCTCTTGAATCGGCGCCGCCGCCTCGCGGTGGCGCTCGAGTACGTCTTCGCTCACGGCGTCCGGTTCTCCTCGGTAGTTCTCGGATTGCATCGATGACATAGTGCGACCCGTGCGAACGATCATCACGATTAGAAATAAATACCCACTATAAGATATCTTATACGAGGCGACGAGCGCAGGCGGTCACGCCTCGAACGGGAGGTCGCCGAGGAAGTCGTCGCTCTGGTAGTCGAGGTGATCCAGCCGCGAACCCAGTAGCTCGCGGGTCAGGACCACCAGGGGATTCGCTTCTCCCTCACCGATCATCGCCACCTCCGTTTTCGTTCCGTCGTCCGACTCCTCCCAAAGGCCCACGACGACCGTCTCGCGGTCCGCGAAAATCAGTCGACTGACCTTCGGATACCTGCCCCCGTCGTTCATCCAGTCCACCTGCGGCTCCCAGACCGTCGCCTCGGGGAGCGCGTCCCGAAAAAACGTTCGGGCGCCCCGGCTTTTCGCTCCGGCGTAGAGTTCGACGCCGCGCTCGAGCGCGTTTCTCGCGTGTGGGAGACACGCCTCGTCGAGCAGGTCGTCGGACGCGTAGATGAGAAAGAGTTCGTTCTCAGCCGCATCGGCTAGCTCTCGGCCGTATTCGTACACGGCCTCGCATCCCTCGAGTACGCCGATGGCGCTCCCGTCGGCCCGCTCCCTCGATCCGAACCGCGTGAGCAGTTTGTCGATCGCCCCGACGTCCTTCCACTCGGCGTCGCACGAGGGAATATACGCGGACGTGACGACGCTTTGCTCGGAGTCGTAATCGACTAAACCCGCCTCGTCGAGTCGCGGAAGCGTTGCGTGGTGAAGCGAGAGTACAGTCCGCGTGACGTCGTCCTCGCCGGTCGACGAGACCGGAGCGACGTCCTGCGAAACGAGGTGGTCGGCTATCTCGGTAGTGGTGACCTCGCCGTCGGTTTCGAGAAGGTGGGTAACGACAGCTCGATTGGTCTCGTCCGCCAGCAGTCGAAGTAGATCATCATCGGATGGTACCATACGGAGGTTATTGTCAGAGTAGTTATTAAAAGTGATCCATACTAGCACCCTGAAGAACAGGTGAAAAGCCAGCGCGACGGATACCTGGTACCGTCCACTGAGATCGATTCGAAACGCGCCACCGCAATGTGGCCGAGATTCCCGTCGGGGATCGGCTAGTCAGCGGCGGCTTCGACCCTCGCTTCGTCTTCTTTCCCGATCGCTTCGACGATGAGTTCGGCGACGTCGACGATCTCGATCTCGTCCTCGTAGCCACCGGTCTTGCGCCCGTCCTCGTACATCGTCATGCACATCGGACAGGCGACGACGAACTTCTCGACCCCGCTCCCGGCGTCCGTGTCCTCGAGGGCTTCGCGGATGCGTTCCTCGCTGGGTTTGGGCTCTTCCTCGAAATCCATCCAGAGGCCGCCGCCACCCCCGCCACAGCAGAAGGAATTGCTGCGGTTGCGGGGCATCTCGTCGAGTTCGCAGCCCGTCGCCTCGATGAGTGCGCGCGGGGCTTCGTACTCGTCGTTGTACCGGCCGAGATGACACGGGTCGTGGTAGGTGACCGTGTAGTCGAGTTCGGAGCCGTTCAGCTCGAGTTTGCCCTCGTTGACCAGTTCTTCGACGGCTTGGGTCCAGTGGTAGACCTCGATTTCGCTGTCTTCGTTCCACCGTTCGTCGTACTCGAAGGGCATCATCGGGTCGTCGGCGAACTCGTCGAAGTCGACCTCCGGATACTCGTTCTTGAACGTGTTGTAGGAGTGCGGATCTGTACAGACGATCGTGTCGAACTCACAATCCTCCCAGGTCTCGACGTGGTGGCCGGCGAGTTCGATGTAGAGGAACTCCTCGCCGACCCGGCGGATGTCGTTGCCGTCGTACTTCTCGTCGTCGAAGAGGATGCCGAAGCTGACGTCCGCCTCTTCGAGGATCGTCGCTAGCGAGCGCGCGACCTGCTTGTTGCGCTCGTCGTAGCTCGGGAAGTCCCCGACGTACCAGAGGTAGTCGACTTCCTCCTCGCGAGCGTCGGGCACGTCGAACGCGAGATCCTCGCTCCAGTCGCCCCGATTGCGCGGCGAGTCGCCGAACGTGTTACCGTTCTGCATGACGTTCTGGAAGACGTCCTGCATGCTCGAGTCGATGTCACCCTGATCGGTCAGCTGGCGGTTGAGTCGGGTGAAGCTCTTGAGATGTTCGATCTCGACGGGACAGGCGTCCATACAGGCCATACAGGCCATGCAAGACTCCATCGTCTCGGCATCGATCACCGAGGTGCCGCCATCGGCGATAATCGGTTGTTCTTCACTACCGGACTCGAGGCCCTCCCGATAGGACTTCAGATCGAGGATGACGTCTCGCGGATCGAGCGGACGGTCGGAGGCCTTCGCGGGGCAGACCGACGAGCAGCGACCGCACTTGGTGCAGGCGTCCTGATCGAGCAGTTCCTTCCAGGTGAAGTCGTCGATGGACTCGGCGTTGGTCGCGTCCAGATCCGAGGGGACGTTCGGAAGCCGCCGACCGGCCTTCTCGTCGCGCGTGACGACGTTCGCGAACGACGAGAGCATGTGAAACGGCTTCGCGTAAGGGATCCACGCGATGAAGAAGAACGCGAGCAGCGAGTGCGACCACCACGCGAGCCAGTGGAGGTTCTCGACGTTCAGCCCAGACGCGTTGAGGCCGGCCTGCTCGGGCCCGAGCGTCGGGAGTCCGACGGCTTCGAAGCCGAGCGCCATCCCGTAGGCGACAAAGCTGACGACCTCGTGGTCCGGGATCCCGGCGCTGTAGACGCGCAACCCCTCGAGGAGGAAGCCGCCGACGCCGAGGCCGAACAGCGTCCAGACGAAGAGGTCGTCCTCGCTTGAGGTGTGACGACCCCAGAGGCGGTGATTCCGGACCCAGTAGCGCCGGTAGATCGCCATTCCGAGGCCGACGACGAAGAGTAGCCCCATTGCGTCGACCGCGAACTGGTAGGCGAGGTAGAAGTCGCCCTCCCAGAACGTCGTGTGCAACACCGCCTGAGCGGCGTACTCGTCGATCATCAGGATCGTCGTCGCGATGAACAGCGTCAGGAATCCCCAGAGGATAAACGCGTGCATCAGACCGCCGTAGAGGTCCCGGTTGAACTGCTTCTCGTTCGAGAGGGCGATCTTGGACGCGCTGACGATGCGCTTCGACAGATCGTCGACCCGCGGGGACGACTCATCGTCCCCGCGGGAGTAGCGCGCGAACCGCCGGTAGACACCGTACGCGAAGACGGCGACCGCCGTGAACGCGAGGAAGTAGAACACGGCGTACTCGACGCTCGTGATTCCCCAGTACGTCTCCCTCGCCACGGTAGATTGGGCTACAGCATCCATATCAAACGGGCACCTGTCTCATTGGAACTCCTCGGTGAGTGCGGGAACGACGTCGAACAGGTCGTCGACGATCGCGTAGTCGGCGATGTCCATGATCGGCGCGTTGGGGTCGGTGTTGATCGCGACGATCGTATCGGAGCCCTTCATGCCGGCGACGTGCTGGACCGCTCCGGAGATGCCGATCGCGATGTAGACGTCCGGCGTCACCACTTTGCCGGACTGACCAACCTGTCGGTTCTTGGGCAGCCAGCCGTTGTCGACGATCGGTCGCGAGGACGAGACCGTCGCGCCGAGGGCGTCCGCGAGCTCCTCGATGAGCGGGAGGTTGTCCTCCTCTTCGATCCCGCGGCCGACGCTCACGAGGACGTCCGCTTCGCTGATGTCGACGTCGCCGCCGCCGATCTCCTCGAAGCCGTTGACGGTCGAACCGATCGCGTCCTCGTCGATCGCCGCGTCGAAGGCCTCGATCGCGGCGTCGCCGGTCCCCTCGGCCTGGGGCCACTCGGCGCTGCGGATCGTCGCGACCGCGCTCCCCTCGAGTTCGGTGGTGGTTTCGACCTTCCCGCCGTACATCTCGCGGGTGGCGATCAGGGTCTCGCCGTCGGTCGCTAAGTCGATCGTGTCGGTGACGATCGGTAGCTCGAGTCGGGTGGCGACGGCGGGGGCGTAGTCGAGGCCGTTGACGCTGTTGGGCGCGAGGACGTACTGCGGAGCGAGCTCGTCGTAGAGCTGGGTGATCGCCTGTGCGTAGACGTCGTGGTTAAACTCCTCGCCGTGGTCGACGGTGTGGATGGCATCAACGCCCTCGCGGTTCAGTTTCTCTGCGAACTCGTCGACGGTGCCGCTGATGACCGCCAGATGCAGGTCGCCGCCGGTCTCATTGGCTAGCTGACGGCCCGCGGTGATGATCTCGTAGCTGACGTCGCGCAGTTCGCCACGGCGGTGGTCGGTGATTGCGAGGATATCCGTCATTGTGCCACCCCCTTATCGCGGAGCATCTCGGCTAACTGCCCGGCCGTTTCGTCGGAACTACCCTCCCAGGTCGTCACGTCGCTCTCGCTTTCGGGCTCGTACATGTCTGTCAGCTCGAGTTCGGACTCGATCGCACCTTCGTCGATGCCGAGTTCGGCAAGGTTCTGGACGTCGAGCGGTTTCTGCTGGGCCTGTCGGATTCCACGCAGGCTGGCGTACCGGGGCTCGTTTATGCCGGTCTGGATCGTCAACACGGCCGGCAGTTCGATGTCGGTCAGCTCCTCGACCCCGCCCTCGAGTTCGCGGTGCACCGAAGCGATACCGCCCTCGAAGTCGTGCTCGAGGTGGTTGACGACGGCGCCCCACTGGTAGCTGAGGTTCTCGGCGACGGAGACGCCCGTCGCGCCGAAGCTGTCATCACCGGCCTGGACGCCGGTCAACACAAGGTCGGGATCCTCCTCCTCGACGACGGCGCTCAGAATCTCCGTTTTGGCGCCGACGTCCAGTAGGTCAACGCCCTCGAGGGCGTCGTCCCAGATCCGGACGGCGCGGTCGGCACCCTTCGCGAGCGCCTGCCGGATGGTCTGTTCGCACTCTTCCGGCCCGATCGTGACCGTCACGACTTCGTCGGCAACGCCATCCTCCCGGAGCTGGACGGCCTCCTCGATGGCGTAATCGTCCCACTCGTTGAGGTCGGCACCGAGGTACTGTTCAGCGATCTCGGTGCCGTCGATTTCGAACTCGTCTTCGACGGTCGCCACTTCTTTGACCGGTACTAGGATTCGCATCGTCTAACTACGTGTGCTGTTACCACATAAAATTTCTACATTGAGGAAGGGGTATCCGGCAGTTTCGCGGCGATGGCGTCCGCTCGCCAGTCTCGGCGTCTCGTGTCGGCTACCGTGGCGGCGCTCCCCGAACGGGTTTCTACCGTCGTTCGCCGTTGAGACCGAGAGCGACGCTTACACGTTTCGGACGCGGTCCTCGTCCGAGAGCGGCCACTCTTCGACCGTCTCGCGGACGATCTTCCCGGTCGTACTCCGCGGGAACTCCGACGGCTCGACGACCTGAATGTAGTGAGGGAGTTTGTAGTTCGCCAGTTCCTCGCGAACCAACTCGAGGAGTTCCGTTTTCGAAACGGCGTCCGGATCGTCGGCGCCGACGACCGCTCGAGGGACCTCCCCCCACTTTTCGTCCGGCGTTCGAACGACGATCGCATCGTCGACCAGTTCGTGCTCGAGCAGCGCCGTTTCGATCTCGGCGGGATAGATGTTCTCTCCGCCGCTCTTGATCAGATACTTTCGCCGGTTGACGTAACTGTAGGTTCCGTCCTGGTTCCACGTCACGAGATCCCCGGTGTGGAACCAGCCGTCCTCGAACTCGTCTCGGTTCGCGTCTCGGTTATCGAGATAGCCGCTGCATAGCGTCGGTCCGCGTACTACCAGCTCTCCCGATTCACCCCGTTCGACGCGGCTCCCGTCCTCGTCGACGAGTTTTACCTGAATGAACGGTGATTCGGCCTTGTCCAGTCGAGAGCCGGTCGGCTCTACGCCCGGCGGGACCTTGTTCCCCGACGTGGCGTGCCCGACCTCGGTCGATCCGTATGTGTTCTGGGCGGGCGCGTCGAGGATCTCGGTGATGTGCGCAAGCCGCTCGGCGTTCATCAGATCCAAGAGCGCGCCGACGGACCGAATGTCCTGATAGTCCGCTGGATCGGTCGAGGCTGACTCCAGCCGATCGAGCAGCCGTTCTAACATTCCGGGGAAGAGAATCAGCCAGCTGAGCGGAGACTCCGCCGTCTGGAGGACCTCGACGATCCGCTCCCCGTCGAAGCCATCGATCGGATAGTACGTGCCGCCGAGGACGGCGGTCGTGACGATCCAGTCGATTCCGCCCATGTGGAACATCGGCGCCCAGCTCGGGTACGAATCGCCCTTCTCGAGGTCGTAGTCGAGGATGACTTGGTGTGCTCGGGCGAACTCGGCCCGATGGCTGAGCACGGCGCCTTTCGGGAGCCCGGTCGTCCCGGAAGTGTACATGACGACGTACCCCTGCTCCGGGTCGATCCGTCGCGACGGAAGCGGCGTCGACGAGGCGCCCGACTCGAGAAGTCGCTCGTAGGCGACCGTCGATTCCGGTTCGTCGGGCGCGTCGTCGAAGACGACGTACTCCGGATCGGTTTCGTCGCCGTCTTCCATCCACTCGATCTTGTCGGCGTGCTGGCTCGAGACGAACACGACGTCGGGATCGATCGTCTCGACGCAGTGGACGAGTTCCGTCCGTTCGAGGCGCCAGTTCTGGGCGCCGATGAGGCAGCCGAGCTTCGCGCTCGCATACATCACTTCGACGAACTCGGAGCGGTTCTCCGAGAGGATCGCGAACGTCGACTCTTCGGGTTCGTAGCCCCGGTTCAGCAGCGCGTTGGCGAGTCGATTGACTCGAGCGTCGAGTTCGGCGTACGTGAGCTCGCGGTCCGATTCGCGGACCGCGACCGCATCGGAATCGGTTCGAGCCCGTTTCTCGAGTAGATCGCCGACCGTAAACCGGCTGGTCGAATCGACGAACGTCGCCTGGTCGCTGATCCCGAGATCGAAATTATACTGCATTATGCTAGCGATCAGCACCTCTTTCCTTATAAATTATCGTTCCACTGAGCGTCGTCGCGATATCGTACCTAAACTCGACGCTCCGCTATCCGAGGTGCTCGATAACAGTCTGCCCTTCCAAGTACGCGAAGTCGTGCTCGTCGGCATACGCGCGGGCGTCGGCCGGGGTGAGGGCTTCGCCGGTCTCGGCGTCTAACATCTCGCAGACGACGACGGCGGGAGGGAGGTCGGCGGCCTCGGCCAGTACGAGGCCGAGTTCGGTGTGGCCCTCCCGCTGTGCGAGCAGATCGGGAGCCCCCTTCAGGAGATGAACGTGACCCGGAACGCGGAACTCCTCTGAGAACGCCGTCTCTTCGGGCGTCTCGGCCGCCTCGCCGAGCGCACGGATCGTCGTCGACCGATCGGTATCGGTGATCCCGGTGTACGTATCGCGGTGGTTGACCGTCAGCGAGAACGACGAGCGCTCGTCGTAACCGAGATCGTGGTCGGCCGTCGCGGGATGATCGACCGCTTCCGAGTAAAACGGCAGATCGAACGCCTCGGCGACTTCGTGACCGAGCGCAACGCAGATCAATCCGCCCGCATCGCGACGCAATCGAACGACGGCGTCGGCCGTGACGGAGCGAGCGGGATAGATCAGATCGGTTTCCCCCTCGCGATCCGCCGCGTCGTGAACGAGGACCGGGTCGCCGCGGCCGAACGCCTCCAGTGCGCGATCGAGCGTGCTGTTCGCCACCGATTGACCGAGGTGTTCAGTTCTCTTCGACATGGATTATGAGTGGATCGTCGTCGGCGATCTCGAGGTCGGTGCGTAGTTTCGTCGGTGCGATGATCTCGAGTTGATCCTCTTCGTGATGCGTTCGTTTCGGGACAATCGCGTAGGCGGCATCACAGGTCGCACCGTCGTCGGTTTCGATCGTTACGGGATAACAGAACGCGGAACCGTACGTTCGATCGTCGCCCTCCCAGCCGTCGATCGGAATCGGATCGAGCCCGGAGAGGGCGCTGCGGCGACGGATACTATCGTCGTCAAGAGCCACGTTCAGCGTCCCGGGATGGGGCTCGTAGTCGAGCCGGTCCCGGAACTGCCGTGCGTATCCCGTTAACGAAACGTAGTGCTGTCCTTCGCCTATCCCGCTCGTGAGCGTTCCTCGTAGTTCGACGTCGGCCTCACTGTCGAAGATGCGTTGGTAATCACCGTACTCCGACCGGAGGGATTGCTCGCCCGCCTCGGTGATCGCGACCCACTGGCCGTCGCTGACTGTCTCGCGTTCAACGAGACCCGCAGCGTCGAGGTCCGCGCCGAGGTCGGGACACGTCGTTTTCACGTCGCGATCGAGCCCGCCCTCGAGCGCGAGCAGTTTGAGAACGGTGAGTTCACCTCGGTGAGCAATTTCTACGCGTGTCATTCCCACACTCGAAGTTCCAGATGGCAGTATAAAACTGTAACGCACACGTGATGCGTAACGTTATTCAGAGAGTGAGCGGGAGCCGTTCGGGCAATCGAAACGCGTACAGCGGGGACAGTCGATCGAGAACGAGGGCCGGCGCGTGAACCGCACCGGAACTCTCACTCGGCCGAGAGGTCAGCAGCGACGTCGTCAATCATCTCCTCGCCACGCGTCACTCGCATCGGATCGACGATGAGTTGAATGGCGCCGTGGATGCAGTCGTCGTACTGAAGGTGATTCACGTCGACACCGTCGTTTCGGAGTTCCTCGGCGTAGGCGGCGCCCTCGTCCCGCAGCGGGTCGAATCCGCACGTCACGACGGTTGCGGGTGGTAAGTCGCTGAAATCGTTCGCTTGCAGCGGGGCCGCGTAGGGGTTCTTCCCGTCAATTTCGTCGCGAAGGTACTGGTCCCAGAACCACTCCATGTCCGACTTCGAGAGGAGGTATCCCTCTGCGTTCTCCTCGTAGGAGTCGGTGTCGAACGAGTAGTCGGTGACGGGATAGATCAAGACCTGTCGCGCGATCGAAGGACCGTCCCGATCGCGGGCCAACTGCGCGACCGCCGCCGCCAGATTGCCGCCGGAACTGTCGCCGCCGACGGCGATGTCGTCGGCGTTGATCTGCATCGCCTCGGCGTTTGCCGCGGCCCACTCGACCGCGGCGTAGGAATCCTCGAGCGCCGCGGGGAACTCGTGTTCCGGCGCGAGGCGGTAATCGACCGAGATCACCATGCGGTCGGCTTCGTTCGTGATCGCGCGGCACGTCGGATCGAACATGTCGATATCGCCGAGGACCCAGCCGCCGCCGTGGAGGTAGACCAACGCCGGATGCGGTCCCTCGCTGTCGGGAACGTAGACGCGAACCGGGACGTCCCCGTTGGGGCCCTGAATTTGGAGATTCATGACGTCCCCGACCGGCTCGGGTTCCTCCGGCATCGGGAACATGCCGGCAGCGGCCTCCCGCGCCCCCGTCGGTGAGAGCGACCCGAGCGGCGGCGCCGGCATCGACCCCATCATGTCGAGCAGCCCTTTGATTTCCGGATGCGGTTCGTCCATCGTCGAAGTGTCAGCTTCTTCTGTCGCCATCACAGCAGGTTTCATCACCACCGCTCTTAAGCCTATGGGAGATATACCCACGCCACCATCTATTAATGAAGCAGTTGCGCATCTCATGGCAGTCGAACTACCGAGATCGACGGGACGAAAGAGACCGGCGAAGACGGCGGTTACCGTACCGTCGGAGACTGTCTACACCGGCGTGATGTTCTCCTGATAGGCACCGTAGTGGTCCTCGAACACCTGCATGATCTCGCCCATAGTCGCGTATGCTTTCACCGCGTCGATGATCGAGGGCATCACGTTCTCGTCGCTTTCGATCGCGTCCGACAGCGCCGCGAGCGTCGCGTCAACGGCCTCGTCGTCGCGCTCATCTTTCACCTCTTCGAGTCGCGCAAGCTGGCGCTCGCGGGTCGTCTCGTCGACCTCGAGGATGTCCGGTGCAGTGTCTTCCTCGATCGTGTACTCGTTGACCCCGACGACGACCTCTTCGCCGCGTTCGACCCGCTGTTGGTACTCGTAGCTGGCCTCCCCGATCTCGCTGTGGAAGTAGCCCTGGTCGATCCCCTCGAGGACGCCGTCGCGGACGGAGCCGTCGCCCATCTCGCGGATCTCCTCGAGGTAGCCCGTGATTTCGGCTTCCATCTCGTTCGTGAGTTTCTCGATGGCGAAGCTACCGCCCATCGGATCGACGATATCGGCCGCGCCCGACTCCTCGGCGATGATCTGCTGGGTACGCAGGGCGACCCGGACTGCCTTCTCCGAGGGGAGCGCCAGCGCCTCGTCGAAGCTGTTGGTGTGCAGCGACTGCGTGCCCCCCAGTACTCCCGCGAGCGCCTGGATCGTCACCCGAACGATGTTGTTCAGCGGCTGCTGGGCGGTCAGCGACTGACCCGCCGTCTGGGTGTGGAACTTCAGCCGCCTGGCTTCGTCCGCTTCCGCGCCGTACCACTCCCCCATCACGCGGGCGTAGACGCGACGCGACGCGCGGAACTTGGCGATCTCCTCGAAGATGGAGTTGTGCGAGTTAAAGAAGAAGGAGAGCAGCGGCCCGAACTCGTCGACCTCGAGGCCGCGATCGAGGCAATCCTCGACGTAGGCGAAGCCGTCGGCGAGGGTAAACGCGGCCTCCTGGGCGGCGGTCGAGCCGGCTTCGCGGATGTGATAGCCCGAAATGGAAACGGGGTGGAACCTCGGCGTCTCCTCGACGGCGAACTCGATAGTGTCGGTGACGACGTCCAGTGAGGGCTCCGGCGGGACGACCCACTCGCGCTGGGCGATGAACTCCTTGAGCATGTCGTTCTGCAGGGTGCCCCTGATCTGATCCCGGTCGATACCCTGTTGGTCGGCCAGGGCGATATACATCGCGTAGATGACCGCCGCCGACGGATTGATCGTAAACGAGGTCGAGACCTCGCCGATATCGATCCCGTCGAAGAGAATCTCCATGTCTCGGAGCGTGTCGACCGCCACGCCTTCCTTGCCGACCTCGCCCACGCTCATCGGATCGTCCGAATCGAGACCCATCAACGACGGCATGTCGAACGCCGTCGAGAGACCGGTTTGCCCCTCGTCGATCAAGTAGTGAAAGCGTTCGTTGGTCTCCTCGGCCGTTCCGAACCCCGCGAACTGGCGCATCGTCCACGTCCGACCGCGGTACATCGTCGGGTACGGTCCCCGAGTGTAGGGGGGCTCGCCCGGAAAGCCGATGTCGTCGTCGAAATCGAGGTCGGCGATATCCTCGGGCGTGTATAGACGGTCGACTTCGTGGTTCGAGACGGTCGCGAACCGCTGCTTCCGCTCGCCATGGGCCTCGAGAACCGGGTCAAGGGTCTCTGTTTTCCAACTATTCTTCTGCTCGCGAATCCCGTCGAGATCCTCCTGATCGAACATCAACGGTAGATAACCAGCGAGATTCTAAAGTCTTGTTATCAGAACGGGGGTAAGTCGACCGGCTTTTCGAACGCCGGGCGGAGGTGATACACGAACAACCGGTAGCGGATCGCACGAACCGACGGAGGGCAGTACGTTCGTCACAGGAGGGGTCGAGCGACGCCGTAACGATCGATCGCATGAGTACGTGGTGCCGGTATGTGCAAGCACCGACTCCGCTATCGCTGAACGACTATACTAGCTATATCTCCTTAAATTGTCTTACCACCACCCACATCGGTCGTTACGCAGCTATGCTGGTAGATCCGGGATATCCGGAAATCGAAGTTCCGAAGGATAGACGCAGTGATGTTCAGTTCTTCGCTCGATCGTCGAGTATTGCCGCATGATATCGGTCCGGAATACCCGTCGAGAGCGAGAATCGTCGTGTAACACATTAGACTAACAGCAGTACTATTGTTACACGATGTGTGCCAACATATGGCACTAGTGGTTTCGCAGTTCTAGATAACAGTAGTACTATCGTTATATCATAGGGGAGAGACGATCAAATCACATCAGATGGTAGCACAGTGCCAGCCCGGAGATGCTACACTGATACGAGAATATCGAACGGATTACGAGCACTGGCCGAACAGAAGATCCAGCTCACACGGTAACTACCGCGTTATCGCTGCTATTCCGCCAGTTCAGCGATACCGGAGTGAATATCATAGTTGATTATCACCTATACTGTTGTTTGTCAATTAACGTTTCCAGCACCAGTCGCTGAACTTCGAACCCTGTTACGTAGTTCATACCAATAATATCCAAATCCATCCGGGAAAGTTAGAAGAGTTAGAGATGGAGGTCGGCAACCGATAACTCGTATAGTTGTCGTGTGACAGCGGGTATGGTCCGTACTTTCGCTCCGGAACGGAGTAGACCGCTCGAGGGACGGAAACGGTCGACGAGTGCATTGTCGAACGAGAACGCCGATCGAAACGATCGACAAGGCCGACGTCGGAGAGCGCCCTCGGCAGCTATTTCTACGGGAATTCGACAAATAAATGTTACCTAATCAGCATATCGAGAAAACGGCAGCAGTTATATCGCTTCGCGAAGACGGACAATTATGCTTCACGCATCAGGGCCATTGCTATCAATTGACGTCGGGCGACGAGAGTACGAGGTCGAGGAGATAGACGACGTCCTCGAGGCGTACGTCGGCGGCCGCGGCCTCGGGACGAAACTCGCACACGACCGGACGCCGTTCGACGCCGATCCGCTCGGCCCGGAAAACCGGCTTTACCTGACCTCGGGGCCGATGCAACACTCGCAGATGAGCTTCACCGGCCGGATGAACATCACGAGCGTGTCGCCGTTGACGGACGGCCTCGCGTCGACTAACGCCGGCGGCTTTCTCTCGCGAAACTTCACGTCGACGGGATACAGCGCCGTCGAAATCACCGGACAGAGCGACGAGTTGATCGCGGTCCACGTCACCGACGACGGCGTCGAGTTCGAAGCGGTTCCGGAACTCGAGGAAGCCCGCGTCTCGGCGGTAACCGAGGAGTTGAACGACCGTCGCGGCCTCGAGAGCGAACACCTCGCCACGGTCGGGCCGGCCGGCGAGAACCGCGTCCGATTCGCCTCGGTGATGACGAGCGATTCGCGGGCGTTCGGCCGCGGCGGGATGGGCGCCGTCCTCGGAGCGAAGAACGTGAAGTGTCTCTCGTTCCGCGGGGAGTCGACGCCCGACGTCGAAATTCCGGAGGACGTCCAATCCGAGGTCCACGAGGGCGCGGCGACGTCGGACAGCATGCTGAAACAACAGGGAACGGCCTTCGCGACCGACGTCATTCACGACAACTTCTCGCTCCCGACGCGGTACTTCAGCGAACAGTCCTTCGAAGGTGTCGAGGCGATCAGCGGGAACGCCGTCACGGAGAAAAAGTACAAGAAAGGGACCTGTTCGTCCTGCGCGTTCGCCTGCAAGTTGCCGACGCGCGACGAAGAGACGGGGCTCGAGACGGAGGGACCGGAGTTCGAAACGATATTCTCGTTCGGCTCGAGCGCCGGGGTCGGCGACATCGTCGACGTGATGAAATCGAACGAGCTCTGCGACGAGTTGGGGATGGACACCATCTCCTGTGGCGTCGCCGTGTCGGCGTACCTCGCCGCGGAAGACGAGTTCGGGAACGCCGACCTCGTCCACGACCTCGTCGAGAAGGTTGCGCGGCGAGAGGGGATCGGAGACACGCTCGCGGAGGGCGTCGACCGCTTCCACGACGAACTCGGCGTCGAGAACTGGACCGTGAAGGGGCTCGAGTTCGCCGGCCACGACGGCCGCGTGATCCACGGGCAGGGACTCTCCTACGCGGTCGCCAACCGCGGTGCGGACCACATGTACTCGACGCTGCTCGAGCAGGAGTACTTCGGCGAACTCGAGCAGGAGGGACTGGACGGGAAACCGCCCGCGCTCGTCCGAGCGGAGAACTGGCGGGCGTTCCAGGACAGCGCGATTATCTGTTCGCACTCCGCGTCGTCCGGAGAGATGATGGAGACGCACGCCGAGCGGTTGTTCCAGTCCGATGTCGACGAACTGCTAGCGGTCGGCGAGCGAGTGGTCGAACACGAACGTCACTTCAACAACGAACGCGGGATGGATCGCGAGGACGATACGCTACCGTACGAGATCCCGGATTTCGAAGCGGGACTCGACGAGTACTACGACCTGCGGGGCTGGACCCAGAACGGGACGATCTCCGACGAACAACTCGGCGACTGATCGCGGCCCCTATCCGCCGTGAATGGGCGGCGTGATCAGGAGTTCGTCGCCCTCTTCGACCGGCGTGGCGAGCCCCTCGCGCTGAGAGATATTCGTCCGGTTCGTGAGCACGCCGATCGATTCGCGAAGCGTCCCGTCGTCGGCGTACAGCGACTCCTCAAGGGCCGGATGCGTTTCGATCGCCGTCTCTAAGACGTCCTCGACAGTCGCACCGGTTTCGACGTCGTAGCGCACCCGTTTCTCCCCGACGGCTTCTCGCGGCGGACCGTACAGCTTGCAGACGACTTCCATACGCGAGTATGGTCGCTGAAGGGTGTTAAAACTGCGCTCTCGAGAACCAGTCGGCCGAACCTGCAGCGGGAAGTGCATCGACTCGTATCGCAGTCAAACGGCAGTATGTGTACCGATTATTGCACGGAACACTTTTATAGCGGTCCATGATTGTCCAAGACGTCATGTTCGTGGTAAATGCTACCGTGCCAGTTAACCCAGAGGACCGTGACGAAGCGAAGGAACTGTTCGCCGACGTCGCCGAGAAATCTCGGACCGAAGACGGGATTATCGACTATCGCGTCTCGACGGACGTCGACGATCCCAATCTCTTCCGGATCTTCGAACAATACGAAGACGACGAGGCGTTCGAGACGCACATGCAAACCGACCATATCGACGAGTTCATGGCTCAGCTACCGGACCTGCTCGGCGGTGAGGTCGACGCGACTCGCTTCGACGTCGAGTCGTCGTCCGAACTCGAGTTCTAAACGCGAGTAAGCGACGGAGGGCCGGCCCTCCGCACCGCTCCGAAATCCTGCCCGAATGGGCCGATATTTTCGGGGAGTATCGCTCGTCTATCGGTCGATCCGTTCACCGTTCGATAAGTGGTAGCTCGGACCGCGTACCCGGACACACCGGTCGCGGTGGTCACGGAGCGGGGGCCGGATCCAAAGCCGACGGTGACCCGGTCCTCCGATAGAATCATACTCCTTCCGATAAACCGTTAGAGCGTGAGTACTGAGAGCGATCAACGGACGATTCGGTGTATGGTTGCGAAAGTCGGTCTCGACGGGCACGACCGCGGCGCTCACGTCATCGCACGGGCGTTCCGAGACGCTGGCTTCGAGGTCGTCTACTCCGGACTACACAAAGCACCCGAAGAGATCGTTCAGGCGGCGGTCCAAGAGGACGTCGACGTGCTCGGCATCTCCATCCTCTCGGGTGCGCACAATACCCTCGTCCCGAAGATTACGAACGGTCTCGAGGGGTACGGTGCCGCGGACGACACGCTCGTGCTCGTCGGCGGCGTGATACCGGACGGGGATCGCGAACAGTTGCGGGCGGAGAGCGTCGACGCGATTTTCGGTCCCGGGACGTCCATCGAGGAGACGATCGAGTTCGTTCGAGAAAACGTTCCCGAACGGTGAGACGGGCGGAGAGTCGACGAATCTACCGCTACCTCGAAAACGGTTGCCGTCGACGACGGGAACGACTGCCTCGTCAACAAACGCTGAGACCATCTCGGTGACCCGGCGCTGTCCATCAGTGGGACGAAGCCCGTCAGACCTCATTTGTCCGTCGCTACTGTCGAGTTCGCTCTGACCCCCGCAGGCTCCGAGAGTACCGCGCGTCGCGACGCCTGCCGAAGCCGATCGACCGCGCCGTCCGTAATCGGTGGCTCGAAGAAGGCGTCAGCGAGCGGATCGCTTCGGATTAGTCGGCCGGAATCTGCGTGGCGAGGAGAACCATGAGACCCGCGAGGCCGGCCAACAGCAGGAACACTTCGTCGAAGAACCCACGGTCGGCCGCTGCACCGAAGAGGACGGGACTCGCCGCGCCGAGTCCGAAGCTGATCGTCCGGAGCAGCCCGAACCCAGTGCCCGCGACGTCGTCGGGAAGCGCGTCAACGAGGTACGACTCCGTCGCCGTCCCGAACGCGAGGAGGGCGCTCAGCGGAACGGTGAGCGCGACCAGTGACCACAGCCCCTCGACGACGGGCAAGAGCGCGAGGGCGACGACGGAGACCCCGACCAGCAGGAACGTGTACCGAAGCCCCCAGCGGTCGTAAATCGTCCCCGAGATCGGGTGAACGAACGCCGCCAGTGCGAAGTAGAGGCCGAAGACGCCGCCGGCGGCCGTCGAGGAGAGCCCCTTCACCTCGACCAGATACGTCGGGTAGAAGCCGGTGAAGGCCTGCCAGATGGAGATTCCGAGGACGAATATCGCCGTTCCGCGGACGATCGACGGTTGGGACAGCTGCGAGCAGAGATACCTGCCGGTCTCGAGGGAGAGCGCATCGTCGGCGTTCGTCTCGGTCGGGGAACGCTGTGGAACGTAGATCCAGAGCGCACACGCGACGAGGACGAACAGCGGAACCGTAAATCCGAACCCGTACTGCCAACCGAGCGCGACGGCGAGAAAGCCGGCGACCGGCGGCAACGCCGCCTGTCCGATCTCCGACGCGGAGTTCGTGACGCCGATCGCCGTACCGAAGTGCTCCGAGTAGACGTTGTCGAGCGCGGTGAACCTGGCGATCGCGTACAGTCCGATCCCGAATCCGTACACGGCCGTCGAGGCGTACAGAAACAGCGTCGAACCGGCGGTAACGATCAGTACGATCGCCGCTGCCGAGACGCCCATACTCACGACGAGCGTCGCGACCTCGCCGATGCGGTCGGTGAGCACCCCGCTCGGTAGTTGACCGATCGCGTACGCAGCGAACAGGACGGTCAACAGGACGCCAGCGGACGAGAGGCTAAGGCCGTAGGCGCTTCGAAGGTGAGGTAATAGTACGGGATAGACCATTCGACCGCCGATCGTCAGGCCCCAGCCCGTCGCGACGGTGAGGAGGATCCTCCCGCGGCCGTCCTGCCTGAGGCCTCGCAGTTTCTCTTTCGCCTGTGGAAGGTAGGACACGCTATCTCCTCGACACCGACTGTCGACTCAACTGCCAGCTCCTTCAATATTCTTCAACGGAACGCCGTTGCCGATAAACGGGGTATCGGACCGCAACACCGGCGTCGCTTTTCGCCTCCCGGGTCGCTACGAGCGTCGGCGAAGCGGTAACGACCGTTTCCGCTCGTTCGTGCCGTCCAGATAGACCAGCCGATCGTGTCGGAGGCCCGACCCAAAAGGATATATGATACAGTGTGGCATGATATGTTGAGGCAAGACCATGAGCTCAGATAAACGAGCCGCTGATGCTGCGCAAACGGGAGACACTGACGTCGACGCGGTCGTCGTCGGCGCAGGTTTCTCGGGACTGTACATGCTCCACCGGCTGCGCGACGAGTTAGGACTCTCAGTGAAAGTCATCGAGAAGGCCGACGACGTCGGCGGGACCTGGTACTGGAACAAATACCCCGGCGCCCGGTGTGACAGCCGGAGTTGGTTCTACTGTTTCTCCTTCGACGAGGAGATTCGAGACGAGTGGCAATATAGCGAAAAGTTCCCCGAACAACCCGAGATCCTGGAATACCAGCGGTTCGTCGCGGATCGCCTGGATCTGCGGCGCGACATCGAATTCAACACGGAGGTCACGTCGGCCGCCTTCGACGAGAACGCGGGCGTCTGGAACGTCGAGACCGACGACGGATCGACGATCTCGAGCCAGTTCTTCGTTCCCGCCGTCGGAAACCTCTCGAAGCCGTATCTCCCCGATTTCGACGGGCTGGAGTCCTTCGGTGGCGAGTGGTACCACACGGCGAAATGGCCCGAAGAAGGCGTCGATCTCAGCGGCAAGCGCGTCGGGCTGGTCGGGACCGGCTCGACCGGGATCCAGATCATGCCGCGACTCGCCGAACGGTCCGAGCACCTGACGGTCTTCCAGCGGACGCCGAACTACGGCGTCCCCGCCCGAAACGAGCCGCTCACCGACGAGGAGTGGGAGGAGATCCGCGAAAACTACGAGGAGATGTGGGAGGAAGCCCACGCGTCCGATGCCGGGTTGGGCTTCGACACCGAGTTCGACTCGATAGACGAGGCCTCGGAGGAGGAGATCGATCGGGCGCTCGAGGAGGGCTGGGAGAACGGTGCGCAGGGCCTCCTGAACGTCTTCACGGACGTCATGGTAAACGAGGAGTCCAACGAGCGAGTCGCCGAGTTCATTCGCTCCAAGATCCGCGAGATCGTCGACGATCCCGAGGTCGCCGAGAAACTCGTTCCCACGGATCATCCGTACGGAGCCAAACGGCCACCGTTGACCTACGACGGCTACTACGAGAAATACAACCGAGACGACGTCGAACTCGTCGACGTCGGGGAGTCACCGATCGAACGAATCGAGACGGACGGGATCCGGACCGGCGACTCCGTTCACGACCTCGACATTATCGTCTTCGCCACCGGCTTCGATGCGGTGACGGGGACCTTCGAACAGCTGAATATCCAGGGACGGAACGGGATCGACCTCGAGGAGAAATGGGATGCGGGCCCGCGAACGCACCTCGGGCTCGCCGTACACGGGTTCCCGAATATGTTCATGGTGACCGGTCCGCAGAGTCCGTCCGTGCTGACGAACATGACGGTCGCTATCGAACAGCACGTCGAGTGGATCTCCGACTGTATCGAATATATGTTGGACAACGACTACTCGTTTATCGAGCCGACTGAGGAGGCGGAAAACGAGTGGAACGAACACAACGACGAGGTCGTCGATCAAACGCTCTTCGATCAGGCGAACTCCTGGTACAGAGGGGACAACATCCCCGGAAAGGAAAGCACTTTCCTGATCTACCCCGGCGGACTCATCGCGTACAACGAAAAGTGCGATGAGGTCGTCGAGAATGACTACGAAGGGTTCGAGCTGAAGCGTTCGATCGAATCGGCGATAGCGGATTGAGCCGATATCGAGAAGGCGTTGTGAAGACTCGAGTCGCGGCTGCTATCGCGGTCTCTATTCAGTCCGCTGCTGTTTGAGATAGAGAGGAACGAAAATATGTCCAGAGCCGATCGTCAACGGGCGGTAATCGGGTCAGTGAGGTCGCGTCGTGCGGGAGACGGAATCCAGTTGCAGTTCTCGTGAACGTCTCAGCGCAGGATAACCATGCGAAGTTCTTTGAGAATCGGTAGCGTTGCACGAGTATGGGTCAGCAGGATTCGATCCGAGAGGTACGAGACTATCAGGAGATTCAGGGGCTACGCGCCGGATACAGTCACACCATCGATCGCGCGATCGAGACCGGGGACTGGGACGAGTTCGTATCGCTGTACACGGAAGACGCAGTCGTCGACTATCCGCAGGCGACGCTCAACGGCCACGACGAGATCGAGGAGTTCGGTCGCGATCTGGAGGAGCTCTACGAGTACAGCATGCACACCGTCCAGATGCCGCGGCTGGAGATCGACGGCGACGAAGCGACCGGCCGGTGGTACATGCTCGTCTTCTACGTCGCGTCCGACGGGAGCGAAGGCCACGCGCTCGGCTACTACGAGGACGAGTACCGTCGCGTTGACGGCGAGTGGCTGTTCAGCCGCGTGAAGGCCCGCGTTCAGGAGGATTCCGACGGCTACCACGTGTGATCGACGCTGCTCCGGGGGAGCGACGTTCGGGTCAGTGTGAAGACGACGCGATCCGTTGGTCCGTCGACCGGTCGGTGGAGCGACGCTGTCGTCTCGCACCGTTTGAATGCCACGAGTAGCGCGCAGCCGGTCGCGAACGTACCGCGGAACTCAATTCTTGATAATTAACCCCTAGATATATACGCCCATAGGTGCCTGGTAACTATGACCACAGAGGGCGGCGGGGAGTGTGGTCACGAATATCCGATCGAACGGAGTGAGAATACGAAATGAAAACCGAAGTAGCATACCTCGAGGAGAGCGGTATCGACGACCGGTACGAATCGCACGACAGCATCGAAGTGGGCGAGGTGGAACTCGCTGAGCCGGGCGTAAACGAGGTCCACGTCGACGTCAAAGCGTGCGGGATCTGTCACAGCGACTGGCACGTCGCGTCGGGCGACAACGAGGTCGAACACTACCCGTGCGCCCTCGGTCACGAGGGAGCGGGCGTCGTCCAGGAGACCGGCGACGCCGTCGAACACGTCGAACCGGGCGACCACGTCGCACTGGCGTGGATGCCGGCCTGCGGAAAGTGCGAGTTCTGCGCGAGCGGCCGACAGGAGCTGTGTCACCGCGGCGAAGGGATGCTCCAGGGGCCGCAGATGCACGGCGACTACAACATGCATATGGACGACGGAACCGAGGTGAGTCAGTACGCGTACCTCGGCTGTTTCGCCGAGGACGTCGTCGTCCACAAGGACTCGGTAGTCCCGGTACCGAAGGAGGTCGACCTCTCGATCGCGGCGCTGACGGGCTGCGGAGCGGCGACCGGGTTCGGATCGGCACAGAACAGGGCAGACATCGAACCGGGCGATACGGTCGTTCAGTTCGGGCTCGGCGGCCTCGGCGCGAGCGCGGTGATGTCGGCGGACTATCAAGGCGCCGATCGGATCGTCGTCGTCGATCCCCTCGAGAGCAAGCGGGAGATGGCTGCGGAGTTCGGCGCGACTCACACGGTGAATCCCGACGAGGAGTCGCCGGCGGAGTTCGTCGAGTCGCTCACCGACGGCCGGATGGCCGACAGCGCGATCTTTACCGGCAGCGTCGCGCTTCCGGAGGAGATCGGCGAGGCCTACGCGACGGTCCGGAAGGGCGGCGAACTCGTCACCGTCTCGTCCAGCCCGCTCGACGCCGACCGAATCGATCTGCCGGTCGAGACGGGGGGACTGTTCAACTTCACGATGAGCGAGATGGAGGTGAAAGGCTCGCTGTACGGCGGCTGGGCGCCGAACTACGCCATTCCGCGGCTCCTCGAGATGTACCAGCAGGAGAACCTCCCGCTGGACAAACTCGTGACCCAGACCTACAGTCTGAACGAGATCAACGAGGGGTACAGCGACATGCTCGAGGGGAAGAACATCAGGGGCGTAGTCGAATTCGACTGACGCGACGGCTCGAGTATCGACCACTTCTGACCTTCTTCGAAGCAGATCCGAGTATCATCGACGACGGGAGTAGCCGTTCGTGGTCGCGGCAGGTTCGTTTCGGGAATCGATCTGGGACGCCGACGACGCCGCTGAATTCCGACGGGGGATCGGGGACGCTCTCAAAGCAAGACGGGCGGAATGAACGGCAGTATCTCGGCTACCGCAGCAAGCGAGACCACCGCCTTGACTGACTACGGAACGTCGGTAAAGCCACTGAGAAATGCGAGCTACGCTGTCAAACGCGTCCGATCCGATCGGATGCTGGACGTTCGCTACCGACAGCTGGTAGTAACTCTAGTCCAGAGAAACGACGGTTAGTCCTCTATTTCGAAGGGAGTCGGTCGGAGGGTCTGATCACAGAGTGACCCCTACGGACCGAGATGTTCGTCGAACCATTCGATGGCAGCGGTACTCGCCTCCTCGAACCCCTCAGTGTAGGCGTCGAAGTGCCCCCCATCGAGGGTGACGATGCTTTTCGGTTCGCGGGCTCGTTCGTACGTCTCGAAAGCAGCGTCCTTCACTGCGAGATGGTCCTCCTCGGCGATGACCATCCGGAGCGGCGTGGGACTGATCTCCTCGACGTGGTCTTTAGGCGCGTACTCGCTCATCAATTCGATCGTTTTGAGGGTCACTTCGTTCTCCCAGTTGGGCGCGCGCTTCTCTTTCGTCTCGGTGAACCACTCGTACGAATCCTGCGTCGGGAGCGCTGCGTCGCCGAGCAAATCCTCGGAGACGACCGGAAGGTACGACGGATCTTCGCCCCGGAACCGGGCGCGGCGGTCCTCGTTTATCTGTTCCCGCAAATCGCCGATGATGTCCGCACGGACGAGTCTTCGAAGGTTGTACAGGCCGTCGGTTAGCGGAACTTGTGAGACGACACAGTCGACGCGGGTATCCCACGCGCCGACGGTCAGCGCGTGACCGCCGCTGTAACTCGTCCCCCAAACGCCGATCCGATCGGCGTCGACTTCCTCGCGCGTTTCCGCGTACGTGATGGCGTGTCGATAGTCTCGTACCTGTTGGTACGGATCGATCTCGTAGCGGGGTTCGCCGTCGCTCTCACCGAAGTTCCGATTGTCGAAGACGACCGATCCGAGGCCGGCCTCGGCGAACGCTTCGGCGAACTTGTCAAGGTACATTTCCTTGACCGCTGAGAAGCCGTGTGCCAGCACGATCGTCGGGACCGGTTCCTCCGCGTCGTCGGGGGTATACAACCAACCGCGTAACGTAGCGCCGTCCGCTTCGAATTCGATGTCTTCGCGCATCGGTAGTGTCAAACGTTAGCATACGAGATAATAGTTTGGTGGATCTTCGATGAGAGTCACGTCGAGTAACGCGTCTCGTCTACGAGAGACGCTACTGTGGAGATGGAGTCATCAGACACGGACGTGCTTGGCTGCGATAGCGAACGAAAACGGTGAGAACTCGATCGCTCTTCAAAGCTCACTTCGGGCCGTTTAAATGCCCAACTAGACGTTTCTGTCGCCGATTTCCACACGATAACTCCACCGGCTCCACCAGATCACGGCTCTCGGCCTTCGTCACGCTCCACAATTCCACACGCTACGTTTGATACCCTGGTGGTAACTATACCCACAATTTTATACCGAATGTGACCGTAATGGTTATTCGCCATGTATGATCCAGTAGCTGATTCCGAAAAGGGAGAACAGGAATCTCTCGCCCCTCGGATAAAGAGTTTAGAAGGAAAGCGAATCGGACTGTTCAATAACGGGAAACTAGCAGCAACGCCGCTATTGGAAGTGGTTCAAGAACGGCTAAAAGACGAATATCCGGACGCGACGATCGAACACTACGAGGTGGAGCATCTGAATCGGATCAAAAACGAAGATGAGCTATCCAGCATCAGGCAGTGGGCCGATGAAGAGGTTGATGCCTGTTTCGGGGCCATCGGCGACTGCGGATCGTGTACGAAGTTCCTCGTGTACGGCGTCAACGCCATCGAAGAGGGCGGCACGCCAGCGGTCGGGCTTATCGACGAAGGGTTCGAACTGGACTGGAAGACGAACGCCCGTGACTTCGGGCGAAAACTGCGGTTCCACCCGCTGTCGAGGGTCGCGGAAGTCACTGACAAAGAGCGTCTTCGGGAGCAACTCACCGCCGATGCGCTCGAGGAGATCGTCGCCGAACTGACCCGTCCCCGAACCGACGAAGAGCGGAATGGAGAAGAGATCGTTGCCAATGGGGAGAAGTAGGTCATGAGCCAGTCTGAAGCGTCCTTCGAAGACATCTATAGCTCCTACTACAAGGACGGAAAGACCGACGGTCTCCCGATCGTTCCTCCGACCGAAGAGCGCGTCGAACGAATGCTCGACGGAACGGACCTCGATTGGGGAACGAAGCTCGGGACGCTCGGGAGTCGAGAGGGTATCCTCACGATCGAAAAGTTGGCGGTAAATGCCGTGATGGCCGGGTGTCTACCGATTCATATGCCCGTTCTCGTCGCCGGAGCAGAGGCTCTCGCGGATCCGAAGTCGAACGCGATCCAAGCATCAGTGAGTACGGGTTCGTGGGCGTACCTCTTCCTCGTAAACGGGCCGATCCAGGAGGCGCTAGATATTAACTCCGGTACTGGAGCCTTCGGCCAAGGATTCCGATCAAACCAGACGATCGGGCGCGCACTGGGACTAACGTATAAAAACTGTGCGCAGATTCACCCCGGTGAGAAGGAGATGTCCACGTTAGGAAATCCGTTCAAGTTTGGCCTTCTCGCTGGCGAGAACGAAACGCGAAGTCCGTGGGAACCTCTCCACGTCGAGCGCGGGTACGACGAAGGCGAAAGCACGATAACGTTCGCAGCACCCCAAAGTTACCTCCAGTATCTGCCCGATAACATGAGCGCTCAAGGCGTGGTCGAAAGTATGGTCAAATACACGACACCCAACATGATCGGAACCAAGACCGAAACTGCCAATGAGCGGTACGAAGGTGCACAGATGGAGGTGTTCTACGCGTTAAGTCCGTACAATGCCCGGGAACTGGAGGACTTCACAAAGGCGGAAATCAAAGCGTACCTCTTCGAGAATGCACAGCGGCCGACTCACGAGTTCGACTCGAGCATGTCCATATTTTTGGATTCCGCCGAGGCGGATGGTGCTCCCGCGGAGCTTTCACCGCTCTGGGGGCACCAGTTCGACGATCCCGATCGCATTAACCTGTTCGTCACGGGTGGCAGCGGGCGATTTAACGCCGTGATCGGACCCACGCTGGGCGGTCCGACGACAAAACGGATTACGCTGCCTGAGAATTGGGAAGAGCTGCTCGATCGATACGGTTCCGAACTAGCCCACGACTGGGGCGCACCGAACGAATAACCGACGTAGAGATGGTGTATGATATTCTCGTCGTCGGTTCGGGTTCAGCGGGACTGGCAACAGGGCTGGCCGCTGGACGACGCGGGTTAGACGTAATGCTGTTCGAAAAGGAGTCGATCGGCGGAGAACTGGTAAACCGCCATACCATCGAGAATTTTCCCGGCATTCCCGGGACGACCGGACCTGTTCTCCGCTCCACTATTATCGAGCAACTCGAGGAGGACACCGTACCGATAACGCTTGCAACAGTCGAGGAAATACACGACGAGGAACCGTTCAGACTGGTAACGGATAGCGGCGAGTATCACGGACGGACTGTCGTGATCGCAGGTGGCGGTCGGCCGAGGAAACTGGACGTTCCCGGAGCAGAAGAGTACGATGGTCGCGGTATCTTCTACTGTGCGAAGTGCGACGGGCCGCTGTATGCCGAGGAAATCGTTGCTGTCTCGGGTAGCGACGAGTGGGCATTGGCGGACGCTCTTTATCTCACTAAGTACGCGTCGAAGGTCATCGTGATCGAGGAGGGAGACCGATTGATTGCCGGCGGGTCGCTTCGGGAACGCGTTGACGCGCACCCGGACATCGGGACGAAAACCGGAACCGAAATTCGAGCCGTGGAGGGTGACGATCTCCTGCAACGACTTACGCTGGTCGACGCCGACGGAAACGAGCGGAGCGAACGCGTCGGCGGGTTGTACGTTCAACAAGGTATCGAACCTCGCGGAACGTCGCTTGCCGGGAAGATGGTGACAACGACCGATTGTGGTGCAATCGTCGTTGACCAGGCGCTCGAAACGGACAGAGACGGACTCTTCGCAGCGGGTGACATTCGCCAGCATTCCTCTCGAACCATCCCCGCGGCGATCGGCGACGGTATCACAGCGTGCCAGTCGGCGGTACGACGGTTAGAAGCAAATGAGTAGCCGTCTATCCTCCAGCAGCGCTTATTTCGATGCTCAGACGAAGTGTATATCCAGTACCGGTAGTTGATCGCCTAGGTTTTTATATATAGCCGATGCATGAGTGTGCGAGACGATAACGTGGAACAAAACAAGTCACTGCCGGTACTTGTTGCTGCGTGGTCGGGGGACCACTGGAGAGAGCGACGATGGATATCGATTCCGCGATTTTCCACGTGCGTCTCAAGAGCCGATCCATAACCCATGCCAGAATACGATTTCAGCGGTCAGGTGGCGTTCGTCACCGGGGCCGCACGCGGACAGGGGCGATCACACGCGAAACTATACGCCGAACACGGCGCTGATGTAGTTATCGTCGACGTCTGTGACAGTATGGATTCGATTCCGTACAATCTCGGCACCCGTGACGAACTCGATTCAGTCGTCGAAGCGGTCGAAGACCGCGGTCAAGATGCGCTCGCTCTCGAGTGCGATGTCTCCAACGAAGCAGACGTCGAGGAGGCGGTCGATCAGGCGATCGAGGAGTTCGGCCGAATCGATTTCCTCGCGAACAACGCCGGCATCTTCACGCTCTCCGAGGCAGTGGAGATGAGCGAAGCGGAGTGGGACAGGGTTCTCGACACGAATCTCAAAGGCGTCTGGTTGTGTGCGAAACACGTCGGCAAACACATGATCGAGCGCGGCGACGGCGGGAAGATTATCAACACGTCCTCCGGATACGGGCTCGTCGGCGGCCTCCTGGAGGGACACTACACTGCATCTAAACACGGCGTAAACGGATTGACGAAGACGTTAGCGCTGGAACTCGCCGAATACGATATCAACGTTAACGCCGTCGCACCGACCGGCGTCGACACGCCGATGATGGAGGAGTTCGTCGAGGTGTACGGCGACGAGATTCTCGACGAGGTCGTGGAACTCACCGGCCCGTGGAACATCTTCGGGGGCGGCATGATCGAGTCACGAGATATCAGCGAAGCGTATATGTGGCTCTCGAGCGACGCGTCCCGGTACGTGACTGGGATCACACTGCCGGTCGACGCGGGGCTCAGTGCGAAGTAACCGTCCCGCTCGGTCCCTCCGCGGCTTCCGTTTTAGCCGTTCTGAGAACGCTTCGGTGAGACGCCGAAACCGATCTGGGTGCGTGAACACTCCTGTCCGTCGTGTGGCTTTAAAACGGATAGGGACGCGAATGCGGCGATGAACGTCCTACAACGTGGCTTTTCTGAACTAGGGCTGGGATGGCCCGAAGAAACGCCTGTGGAGACTGTGACCGCTACGGATACTGCTGACTTTCAGCGTCTGTCTGCAAGTCACGGCATCGAAACAGGAAGCCTAACCTCGTGAGAGCAGGATTCCCCGCGCACGGTGGCGCGGGGTAACATTCAAACTCGTCCCCGTGGATAATGGACGGACGAATGAACGCCGCGATCCTCACCGTGGGCGACGAACTGCTGGCCGGCGACGTCGAGAACACCAACGCCACGTGGCTCGCATCGCGACTCGCCGACCGCGGCGTCGTCGTGGGGGAGATACGCGTCGTCCCCGACGACGCGGCGCTCATCGCGACCGCAGTACGAGAGTTCACCGACCGGTTCGACGCGACGATCGTCACCGGCGGCCTCGGATCGACCCCCGACGACGTGACGCTCGAGGGGGTGGCGAGAGCGTTCGACGTTTCGCTCGAGCGCGACGACGAGGTGCGATCGGCCGTCGAGGCGACTGTCAGCGACATCCGCGATGAGTATCCCCAGTTCGAGTTCGATCTCGAGGAAGCGGCGCGGTATCCCTCCGAGGGACGGATCGTGCCGAACGAAGAGGGAATCGCTCCAGGCTGGGTGATAGCGAACGTCTACATCGTGCCCGGACTCCCGGCCGAAATGAAGGCCACCTTCGGAGCGATCGTCGACGAGTTCGACGGAGAACGACGGACGGAGACGGTGTATTCGAGCGAGCCCGAAAGTCACCTGAACGAACTGCTCGAGACGGTTCGGGACCGATTCGACGTGACGGTCGGCTGTTATCCGGGGGCCGATCGGAAGCGGATTACCCTTTCCAGCGACGACGCCGATCGACTCGAGCAAGCGACCGATTGGATGACCAGTCGATCGGAAATCGATGCGACCGAGTAGCCCGACCGAAGCGGACCATCCGCGCCGTCAGCAGTGGTGCTCTAGCGCTTTCACGGGAGTACCGAATGGCCTCGCCAGTCGGCATTTTCAAGGGACGGCGTGTGATACCACCCACCATGGAACTGCACGAATCGGGAAGGATCGGCGACCTCGAGATACCCAACCGCGGCGTTTTCAGGCCGGTGCGAACGCGCTTCGTCGACGACGGCGCCCCGACGACGGAGCTCGCGGCCCACCTCGGCGCTCGAGCGGCCGGCGGCGCCGGGCTCGTCGCCGGCCCCGCGCAGATGCTCGTCCACCCGTCGGCGAGCGGGCCGTCCTACATCGACGCCTACGACGAGGACGCGATCGAGGGGCTCGCGGCGGTCGCTGACGCCGTCCACGAGGCCGGGTCCGCGATCGTCGGTCAGCTTACTCACACCGGCGGCGAGGAGGGCGGAGATTGGGAGATGCAGGCGCAGCTGGCACCGTCGGCGTCCCCGTCGGACGCGGCCTACGAGATGCCTAAGGCGATGGACCGCGACGAAATCCGGGCCGTTCAGGATGGATTCGCGGCCGCGGCGAGAAACCTCGAGGAGGCGGGATTCGACGGCGTCGAGCTGAACGCGGGTGCGTTCTCGGTGTTGCGCCAGTTCCTCTCGCCCCGGTACAACGTCCGCGCCGACGAGTACGGCGGCGACTGGGAGAGCCGCGTCCGGTTCGTCAACGAGGCGATCGCGCGAGTGAGCGACGCGACGAGCGGTCCCGTCGGGCTTCACCTCTCCCTTGCGGAACTGGAGTACGGCGGGTACGAATTCGAGGACGTCCCCGAGTTCCTGCCCCTGCTCGAGCGGCTCGATTACCTCTCCTGTACGGTCGGGACGCGAGCGACGTACGACCGAACCCACGCAGGGCTGTCCGTTCAGGCCCCGGACCTGCTCGAGCCGATCCGAACTGCCGCGGACCTCGTTGACGTCCCAGTCATTGGTCGCCAGCCGCGTACGGGAGCCGCAGACGCGGCGTCGCTGTTCGACGCCGGAGCCGATTTCGTCTCGTTCACCCGGCAGCTGCTCGCCGATGAGCGAACCGTGCAGAAGCTCATCGACGGCGAGCGACACGACCGGTGCATCGAGTGTAATCAGAAGTGCCTCGAGGGAGTCTACGGGCACGCCCACGGCGGGCACGTTCAGTGCGTCGTGGACCCACGAACAGGACGGGAGACTGATCTGCCGCCGCTCGACGAGGTCGAACCGGCGGCGCTGAACCAACGCGTGCTGGTCGTCGGTGGCGGCCCCGCGGGGATGCGTTTCGCGGCGATTGCCGCCCGACGGGGCCACGACGTGACGCTTCGGGAGGCCGACGCAGAGCTGGGCGGTCAACTCCAAACGGCCGCTCAAGGCCCGCTCAATCTGCTGGAACGGGCCGAGGAGGACCTCGTGGCAGCGGTTCGGGAGGCCGGCGTGACCGTCGAGCGCGAGTCGCGGGTGACCGCCGACGCGCTCGAACCGGAGTGGGACGCCGTCGTCGTCGCCACCGGCGGGACTCGTCCCGGCCTCGACGAGTACGATTTCGACAGCGAGGTGGTCGACGCGTTCGACGTTCTCGAGGGTGCGAGCGTCGGCGACGACGTCCTCCTGTTCGACGACAACCGGTGGGTGATCGCGTTCCAGACTGGGCTGAAACTGCTCGAAGACGCGGCGGAGCTCGAGATCGTCGCGACCGATCACTACCCCGGGTTTACGACCGAACAGCCGAACCTCCCCGGGTTCGTCTCTGCGTTGCAGGCTCAGGGAGCGACGTTCACCGGCAACCACACCCTCGAGGCGGTCGGTACCGACGGGACGGCGACTCTGCGGAACACGCTGACGGGCGATCGAACGACCAGAACGCCCGACACCGTCGTCGTCGCTGGTCGCCGACGGGCCGAGGAAGGGCTCTACCTCGAGTTGAAGGAGCGCCGGGACTCGGTCTACCGCATCGGCGACGCCGTTTCGCCGCGGAAGCTCGATCGCGCGTACTACGACGGCGAACGGCTCGCACGGCGGCTGTAACGTCCGTCTCGCAGCGGTCACGACCTGACGACCGTCCCGCGATGATCAGCCGATTCGGGAGACCAACCGTCGGGTCAACCAGTCCGTGAGTCGCGTCGGCAGGTGCCGCGAAAGGAGGACGAGTCGGGCGTCGAGCCCGACGACGTACCGGTGGTCGGGATCGGTCGCCGTCGCAGCGGTTGCGATGACGTCGGCGACGTCCGCCGGGTCGGTCGCGAACCGACCGGCCCGACGCTGCGCCCGATCGATCGCCGCGTAGGCGCGCTCGTACGCCGCCGTACGGTCGATCGATTCGTCGGTCCGCCGGAGGCGGTCGTCGAATCCGGTATCGACGGCTCCCGGCTCGACGAGGACGACGTCGACGCCGAATCCGGCGACCTCGTTTCTGAGCGCGTCGGTGATCCCCTCGAGCGCGTGTTTCGACCCCGCGTAGACGCCACGCGTCGGGTACGAGACGCGACCCATGATGCTCGAGACGTTCACGATCGTCCCGGACCGCTGAGCGCGCATGTGCGGGAGGACGGCGCGGACGAGTCGGAGCGGACCGTAGACGTTGACGTCGAACTGAGCGCGGACGCGCTCGTCGGGGACGTCTTCGACGGCTCCGGCCTGCCCGAACCCGGCGTTGTTGACCAGACAGTCGATCCGTCCGTCCGCGGCGAGCAGGCGGTCGACGACCGTCCGGATTTGATCGCCGTCGGTCACGTCCAGCGCGGCGGTTCGACAGCCGCGGGCCTCGAGGTCGGCCACGTCGGCCGGATCCCGAGACGTCGCCCAGACGCGCCAGCCTCGAGCGCGGAACGCGCGGGCCGTCGCGTGGCCGATGCCGGACAAACTTCCAGTGATCAGCACGACCGAATCGTCGATGGGCGAGGAGCGCTCGGCGGCCTCACTCGCGGCGTCCGTCAGGTTCGAGTCGCGATCATTCCCGGCGGATGGACGCCCGTCCTCCGTCGCGTCAGAACGCGAGCGGGAATCGTCGCCTGTCATGGTCCGACGTAGTGCTCAGTCACCTCGTTATTTCGCGGTCATTCCTGCGTCGACCGGTAGGACGGCTCCCGTCACGCACCGGGCGGCGTCGCTCGAGAGCCACAGGAACGCCTCGCTGACGTCTCGAGGGTCGACAAATTGCTCGTCGAGGACGTTCATCGACCCGCTGGCGTCGGAGACGCGCGACAGCGCCGCCTCGCCGATCGACTCGAGGATGCCGTCGATCAGCGGCGTGGCGACGCCCGTGGGCGCGACGGCATTGACCGTAACGTCGTACTCCGCGAGTTCGAGTGCCAGCGACTTCGTCAGTCCGACGAGACCGTGTTTCGCGGCGGCGTAGTGGCCGGACCCCCGCGTGCCGACGAGGGCCGCGGTCGACGCCGTCGAGACGATCCGGCCACCGTCGCCGCGGTCGGCGAAGTGGGTGCCGACGTGTTTGGCACAGAGCCACGCGCCCTTCAGGTCGGTCGCGAGGGTCTTCTCCCAGTGCTCGGCCTCCAGTTCGACGAGGTCGGCCACGTGCCAGATCCCCGCGTTGTTCGCGAGGATGTCGATCTTGCCGTACTCGGTGAGGGCCTCGTCGACGGCCGCCTCGACGTCGCGCTCGTCGCGGACATCCATCCGAACCGGGAGGGCGCGCTGACCGGTCGCCTCGACGCGGCTGACAGTCTCCGCGAGATCAGCCTCGGTCGCGAGCGGGTACTGGGCCGCGCCCGATTGCCCGGCCAGATCCGCGACGACGACGTCCGCGCCGTGCTCGGCGTACGCGACCGCGTGCGAGCGGCCCTGTCCGCGAGCGGCCCCGGTGACGAACGCCACCTCGCCGTCGAAGTCGTAGGTCGGCACAGTTAGGGACCAACGCGCTCGATAGTGAATATTGGGGATCGTATCAACACCCCACAGTGAATTCTTGACCGGGTCCGTGCAAGAAGATGGTATGGCAACGCTCGCGGAGTTCGCCGTGTACGCCCTCATCGGACTGTTCGCCACGAACGCGATCCCGCACGTCGTCCGCGGGATCACCGGACGGCGTCACATGACGCCGTTCGGATCGGACTCGAGCGCCGCGCTCAACGTGCTCTGGGGGAGCGCGAACGCGGCCGTCGCCGGCACGCTCGCCTGGACGTTCCGGGACGCGGCCGAGGAAGTCTACCTTGGCCGTCGCGTTCGTCGCCGGCGTGGCGCTAGCCACCGGACTGGCGTCGTACTGGAGCGCTGAGGATCCGCGTCTGCCCTGGGAGTGAGAGCGAAATCCTCGTTCTCGACCCAAATTACTTCGTACACGGAGGAGTATACTCGTGCGGAATGATCGTACTCCACGCGAGCTTTCCGGTCGACCCCGCCAAGCGGGACGAGGCGCTCGAGTTAGTTGAAACGCTCGTCGAGCAGTCGAATCAGGAGGACGGAATGATCGACTACCGCGCGGCGGTCGACGTCAAAGACGAGAACACGATTCGATTCTTCGAGCGATACGAAGACGAAGAGGCACTCGCGGCGCACAACCAGACGGAACACTTCCGGGAACTGGAAGAGAAACTTCCCGAGTTGCTGGCCGGCGAGCCCGAAGTCATGCAGTTCGAAGTCAGCGACGCGACGGAACTCGAACTGTAAGTTCGGGACGGACTCGAGGACGCGAACGACGCACGGCTACGGCGTCCGCTGCGTCTGCGGATGGCATCGACGCGCCGTGACTTCAGTCCCCCGTCCTGACTCGGCGTAACAAAAAAAGCGTGCGGGCCGCTATTTCGACGTCATTCCCGCGTCGACGGGGAGCGCGATGCCCGTCACGTAGCGAGCGGCGTCGCTCGAGAGCCACATGTACGCTTCCGAGATGTCCCGCGATTCGATCGCCGGATCCTCGTCCTCGAACACGTTGAACTGGCCGGCCAGCTCTCCAATTTCCTCGAGCACTTCCTCGCCGTAGGCCTCGGTCATGCCGGTGATCATCGGCGTGCCGACGACGGTCGGACAGACGGCGTTGACGTTGACGTCGTACTCCGCAAGTTCGAGCACCAGCGTCTTCGTCAGTCCGATCACGCCGTGTTTGGCCGCGGAATAGTGTCCGGCGCCGGGATTGCCGACGAGACCGGCCGTCGAGGACGTCGAGACGATCTTCCCGCCGTCGCCGCGATCGACGAAGTGTTTGCCGACGTGTTTCGCGCAGAGCCAGACGCCCTTGAGGTTGGTGTCGATCATCTCGTCCCACAGCAGCTCGTCCATCTCGACCATGTCCGATATCGTCACGATCCCCGCGTTGTTCGCGAGAACGTCGATGTGACCGAAGTGATCGACCGCCTCCTCCACGGCCGACTGGACGTCGTCCTCGTCGCGGACGTCTACCCCAAGTGCCAGCGCCTCTTGGCCCTCATCTTCGACGAGACCGGCCGTCTCGTCGAGTTCGTCCTCCGTGCCGAGGTCGTAGGGGACCGAATCCATTCCGCCGGCGATATCGGTGACGACGACGTCGGCGCCGTGTTTCGCGTAATACTGTGCGTGCGATCGTCCCTGTCCGTGCGCGGCGCCGGTGACGAACGCCACCGTGTCGCTGAAGTCGTATTCTGGCATGGTTACTTTGCGAGCATTCCCGCGTCGACCGGCAGCGCGATGCCGGTGACGTAGCGGGCCGCGTCGCTCGAGAGCCACATATAGGCCTCGCTGATGTCCCGTGACTCGATCATTCCCTCCTCGAAGAGGTTCCACGGGCCAGTGACACTGATCACGTCGTCGAGGACGTCTTCGCCGTAGGCCTCGAGCACGCCGCTGATCATCGGCGTGTCGACGCCGGTCGGACAGACGGCGTTGACGTTGACGTCGTACTCCGCGAGTTCGAGCGCTAACGTCTTCGTCAGCCCGAGGACGCCGTGCTTAGCGGCGATGTAGTGGCCGGATCCGGGACCGGCTACCTTCCCGTAGATCGACGATGTCGAGACGATTTTGCCGCCGTCGCCGCGGTCGACGAAGTGTTTTCCGACGTGCTTCGAGCACAACCAGACGCCTTTGAGGTTGGTATCGATCATCTCGTCCCACATCGTCTCGTCCATCTCGACCAGATCGCCGAAGGTTCCGATCCCCGCGTTGTTCGCGAGGACGTCGATCTTCCCGAACTCGTCGAGGGCCTCGTCGACCGCCGCTTCGACTTCGTCTTCGTCGCGAACGTCCATTTCGACCGCGAGCGCGTCCTGGCCTTCGTCCTCGACGAGACTCGCCGTCTCCTCGAGTTCGTCCTCCGTGCCGAGCTCGTACGGCACCGAGTCCATCCCGTCGTCGATGTCGGTAACGACCACGTCCGCACCGTGTTTGGCGTAGTGTTGGGCGTGCGATCGACCCTGCCCGTGTGCAGCGCCGGTGACGAATGCGACCTGATCGTCGAAATCGTACTGAACCATTGTGTTCTCCTGATCGCCCGTGTGAGCGTTATTTCGCCGTGTACCCGGCATCTACGGGGAGCGCAACGCCGGTGACGTACCGGGCCGCATCGCTGGACAGCCACAGGTACGCCTCGCTTATTTCTTGGGACTCGATCATGCCGCCGTCGCCGAAGAGGTTGAACGGACCGGTCATCTCCCCCATCTCCTCGAGCATCTCTTCGCCGTAAGCCTCCGTGTACCCCGAGATCATCCGCGTGTCGACGCCGGTCGGACAGACGGCGTTGACGTTAACGTCGTACTCCGCGAGTTCCAGCGCCAGCGTCTTGGTCAGCCCGATGACGCCGTGTTTGGTCGCCGCGTAGTGACCCGAGGACAGCGCGCCCGTCAGCCCGGCCGTCGAGGACGTCGAGACGATCTTGCCGCCGTCGCCGCGGTCGACGAAGTGTTTCCCGACGTGTTTCGAGCACAACCAGACGCCCTTGAGATTGGTGTCGATCATGTCGTCCCACATCGCCTCGTCCATCTCCACTAGGTCCGAGGCGTTGAAAATCCCCGCGTTGTTCGCGAGGACGTCGATCTTCCCGAACTCGTCGAGCGCCTCGTCGACGGCCGACTCGACCTCGTCTTCCTCGCGGACGTCCATCTCGAGGACGAGTGCGTTCCCGCCCTCGTCTTCGATCCGACTCGCCGTGTCCTCGAGTTCGTCCCGCGTTCCGAGCTCGTACGGGTTCGTATCGATGTTTTCGCAGATGTCCGTGATGACGACATCTGCGCCGTGTTTGGCGTAGTTTACTGCGTGCGATTCTCCCTGACCGCGGGCGGCGCCGGTGACGAACGCCACCGTGTCATCGAAGTCGTACGTTGGCATTGAGTTCCTCCGTGGAACGAATGACAGGGGTAGAGTGTCGCCGATAGCCTCCCGCTCGACGGTCGATCGTCCACGAGTCGCCGAGCGTTGGATACCCACTCACGTACCATGTCATTTGTTCCCACAATACACCGACATTACCGAGTGATATAAACATGATGTTGATATTAGAACGACATATTTCAAGATCAAATAATACCCGAAACGACCGTCGTCCACTCCGGAGCGAACGGAGGTGCAATTCGGAGTCAGTACCGACCCCACGACGGCAACCGAGCGTCGGAAAACGTCGAATCGGTCCTCGAGCGAATCAGTAACGACAATCAGTCCTCGAGTCCCAGTTCCGCACGAACGTCGTGAAAGGCCGCCATCGCGTCCGTTTCCTCCTCTTCGAACGGGAGCCGCTTGAGTCGGTGGTCGAGCGCCGTTCGCGTGACTCGCCTGACGAGGCGGGGAGTGACCGTCGACTCGCCCTCCAGCGCCGCGAGCGTCCGCGCCGCCCGGCGGAGCGTGATATCGCCGCGGTGGCCGTCGATGTCCAGTTCCACGTTCACGCCGGCGATGAGTCTGGCGACGTCCTCGGGCACCTCGACGGTGTCGAGTCGGTCACGAGCGGCCGCAATGCGCTCCCGGAGGTCGCGTTGCTCGTCGGCGAACCGCTCGCGGAAGCCCTCGGGGTCGGCCTCGAAGGCCGCGCGTCGCTGGCTGATCTCGACGCGGTCGTCTGCCTCGCTGACTCCCTCGATATCGACGACGAGACCGAATCGATCGAGCAGCTGGGGTCGAAGGTCGCCCTCCTCGGGGTTCATCGTCCCCACGAGGATGAACTCCGCCGGATGACGGTACGACACGCCTTCGCGCTCGACGACGTTTTCGCCCATGGCGGCCGCGTCGAGTAACACGTCGACGAGGTGGTCGTCGAGCAGGTTCACCTCGTCGACGTACAGTACGTTTCTGTTAGCCTCGGCCAGAATGCCGGGCTCGAACTCGCGCTCGCCGGCCTGGACCGCCCGCTCGAGGTCGATCGAACCGACGACGCGGTCCTCGGAGGCGTTCAGCGGGAGGTCCACCACCTGCATCGACCGCGTCTCGACAGGGAGTTCCGCGCCGGCGTCGGCGCGTTCGCGACACGAGCCGCACATCTCTGCCGGAACGTCGGGCGGACAGCCGTACGGACAGTCCGCGACGACCTCGAGGTCCGGCAGTACCTCGGCGAGCGCGCGGACGGCGGTCGACTTCGCCGTCCCGCGCTCCCCCCGGAGGAGAACGCCGCCGATGGCAGGGTTGATCGCGTTGAGTACGAGCGCCCGCTTCATCTCCTCCTGGTCGACGATGGCGGTAAACGGGAACGTTCGCGATGCGCTCGCGTCGCGGGCGGTCGTCGGTGCGGTCGAGACGTCGGCGTGGTCGTGATCGGTCATGGAGTTACTGGGTCACTGCTGGCGCTTCGGTGTTCGGTCGTTCGGTGCGACTCTCGATACCGCGGCGTCTCGAGGGGGGTCACGCCGACGGCACCTCGACGTCGTCCGGTAACACGGTGTCACGCGGGAGGTCGACCAGCGGAAGGTAGTCCGCATCCATGGCCGCCGCGTAGTCGAGGTTCCGCTCGACGCGCTTTCGCTTGATGCGCTCGGCCTTGCGCTCGGTCCAGATCTCGTCCGGCGTGGTGTCGATCTGGTAGCCGGTATCGACGAAGACCGACGGAACGTCCGCGTCCGCGAACATGGCCGCGGCCTCGAACGCGTCGCGCTTCGCGTCGCCGTCCTCCCGGAATTCGACGTTCGTCTGGCCGTCCGAAAACAGCACGACTAGCGGATACAGGTCCTCGTCCCGGCGGCGTTCGCGCTCGACGAGTTCGTACGCCTCGACGAGGCCGTGCGCCAGCGGCGTGTTGCCGCCGACAGTCAACTTCGAGACCGCCCGTCGCGCCGCCGAGAGGTTCCGGGTGGGTTCGACGAGCGTGAACGCGCCCTCCTCGCGGAAGACGACGACCGCGACGCGATCGCGGGCGCGGTAGGCGTCCTCGACGAGCGAGAGGATCCCCCGCTTCGTCTCGAACATCTGCCGCCCGCTCATCACGCTGCCGCTGGCGTCGACGACGAACACGACGAGGGCCTCGGCCCGGCGCTCGCGGATCTTCTGGCGCAGATCCTTGGGTTCGATGGCGATTCCCGAAGACGAGTCGTCGGTCTCCCGGCGGGCGGGCTGGTGCGGGGCGGCGGCCCGGAGCGTCGCGTCGATCGCCACGTCGTCGACGGACTCGCTGTCCCGAGCGCGGACGTATCGCCCGCTCCGAACGTCGACCTTCGACGGCGTCCGCCGCGCGAGTGCCTCGCGCATGGTACGATCCCGCGGCGGCTGGATCGCCGTCCGATCGACCGGATACGATGCTTCGTCGCCGCGGATCGGGATCCCACCGGCCGCGGCGGCGGCGTCCCGATCCTCGTCCGACTCTCGGTCGGTCTCATTATCGCTGCCCTCCGCCTCGTCGTCGCCCTGCTCGCCGAGGACGCCCTCGCCGAAGTTCATCTCCGGGACGCCCTCGACCCGGTGGGGGAACGCGAAGTACTGGGCCTCGGTCACGTGCGCCTCGGTCACAGCCTCGTCGCCCTCGAGCGCGGCGATGGCGCGGGCGGTGCGGTTGACCGCCACGTCGGCCCGAAGACCGTGTGCGCGCCGTCGGACCGCCTCGTAGGCGGCGCTCGAGAGCACCTCGTCGTCGATAGTCATGGCTGGGAGTCGGTCTCGAGCGGCCGCGATGCGCTCGCGAAGGTCGCACTGCTCGTCGGCGAACCGCTCGCGGAAGCCCTCGGGGTCGGCCTCGAAGGCCTCGCGCCGCCGGGCGATTTCGACGCGGTCGTCCGGGTCGTCGCTCGCGGTCACGGCGACGACGAGATCGAACCGGTCGAGGAGTTGTGGCCGGAGATCGCCCTCCTCGGGATTCATCGTCCCCACGAGGATGAACTCCGCCGGGTGTCGGTGAGAGACGCCGTCGCGTTCGACGACGTTTTCTCCCATGGCGGCCGCGTCGAGCAACACGTCGACGATGTGGTCGTCGAGCAGGTTCACCTCGTCGACGTACAGCACGTTCCGATTCGCTTCGGCCAGAATGCCCGGTTCGAACTCGCGCTCGCCGGCCTGAACCGCTCGCTCGAGATCGATCGAGCCGACGACGCGGTCCTCGGAGGCGTTCAGCGGGAGATCCACCACCCGCATCGGCCGCGTCTCCGTCGGGAGATTCTCGCCGGCGTCGACGCGCTCGCGACACGAGTCGCACAGCCCTGCCGGCGCGCCGGACGGACAGCCGTACGGGCAGTCCGCGACGACGGCTCGCTCGGGGAGGAGATCGGCGAGCGCGCGGACGGCGGTCGATTTCGCCGTCCCGCGCTCGCCCCGAAGGAGAACACCGCGGATCTCCGGACTCACGGCGGCGAGAGCGAGCGCTCGCTTCATCGGTCGCTGATCGACGAGCGCGGCGAACGGATACGATCCGGCCATGATAGTATCTGTCGCACTTCGGCGCATAAATCGCTGTCGCCGAATTGCGGGCGGGGAGAGCGAATCCGGCGTTAGAACTTTATCCGTGCTGCTATTCAGTGGCGGTAGTTAACGGCCACCATGAGTGAACTGCTCTTCACACCGAAGTCGATCGGCCCCGTAACCGTCCCGAATCGGACGGTCTTTCTCGCCCACGAGACGGGGTTCGCCGAGGACGGGCTCCCGACGGAGCGCGACGCGGCGTACTATGAGGCCCGGGCTCGAGGGGGCGTCGGGCTCATCGTCGGCCCCTCGAGCATGCTCGTCCACCCAAGCTCCTCGAACCCGATGTACGCGACAGGGTACGATCCCGAGGTTATCCCGCGCCTCGAGATGATCGCCGACGCCTGTCACGAACACGGAACGAAGGTGTTCGCTCAGCTCCAGCACACGGGCGGCGAGGACTCGGGCGAGTACGCGATGCGCGAGACGTGGGCGCCCTCGGCGGTGCCCACCCAGTACGGCTACGAGATGCCGAAACGGATGGAGATCGAGGACATCGAGGAGATCAAACTCGGGTTCGCGAAGACCGCCGAGCACGTGAAACGCGGCGGGCTCGACGGCGTCGAACTGAAGGCCGGGCACGACGGCATCCTCCGGCAGTTCATCTCGCCGAAGTACAACCGCCGCGAGGACAAGTACGGCGGCTCGGTCGAGAATCGGGTCCGCCTCGTCAACGAGGTCGTCGAGGCCATCCGCGACCGCGTCGGCGACGAGTTCCCGATCGGCGTCCGGCTTACGCTCGACGAGATGGAAGACGGCGGCTACGACTACGAGTACGCGGTCGAGGTCATGCGTCATCTCAACCCGGACATCGACTTCGTCGACTCCGACATCGCCACCATCTCGAAGCTCTACATCACCGACGCCCCGATGCACGCGCCCCTGGGATACACTCAGGAGTACTACGGCGGAGCCCGGGAGATACTCGACGTCCCGATCATCGCCTCGGGCCGGATCAACGACCTGACGAAGGGAAACGACATCCTCGAGGAGGGGCGGGCCGATTTCGTCGGGATGTGTCGCCAGCTCATCTGCGACGCCGACACCGTCCGCAAGGTTCGTCGGGGTGCCGACGACGAAGTGACCCACTGCATCGCCTGCAACCAGAACTGCCTCGGGGGGATCCACACGAATGGCCACGTCGGCTGCATCCAGACGCCGCGCTCCGGACGGGAGACGAACATTCCGCACATCGAGGACGTCGACGAAGCGCCGTCGGAGCGGCGGATCCTCGTCGTCGGCGGCGGGCCGGCCGGCCTCTCGTTCGCGGTGACCGCCGCGGACCTCGGCCATCGGGTGACCCTCCGGGAGAAAGAGGACACCCTCGGCGGGCAGTCGAACATCGCCACGGAGATCGACTCCCGCCGCGAGTTCGGCGACGCCGTCCGCAACCTGCTGAACCAGCTCGAGAACCGCGACGTCACCGTCGAGCGGGGCGTCGAAGTCTCCCCCAGCGACGTCGACGACGAGCGGTGGGACGATGTCGTCGTCGCGACCGGCGCTCGCGAGCAGTCGCCGCAGTTCGAGGGGCGAAACGTCCACCGATCGTGGGACGTGCTTCGGGGCGAGACCGTCGGCGAGTCGGTCATCGTCTTCGACACCAACAAGCACGCCGCCGGCGTCGGCCTCGCCGAACAGTTGGCGGTCGACGGCCACGACGTGACGCTGGTGACGACCTCCTACCACCCCGGCGATCGCCTCGAGGGGACGAACGTGCCACCGTTCCTCGAGACGCTGTACGAGCACGACGCGGAGCTGATCGAGCACACGACCATCATCGGCTTCCAGGACGGAGAGGCCCAGCTGTTGAACGTCTATTCGGAGGAGATGACGACGATGACGGCCGACTCGCTGGTCGTCGCGGCGCGCCGGGAGGCCCGGACCGGGCTCGCAGACGCGTTGCGCGAACGGGTCGACGATCCCGACTCGGTTCACCGGATCGGCGACTGCGTCGCGCCGCGGCTCATCGACAAGGCGATCTTCGACGGCGAGATGCTCGCACGGAGGGTGGGCGAATGACGGGGCCGATCTGGGCAGTCCCGGGATCGAGCGACGACCCGACGGTCGCCGAGGCGAACCGGCTTGCCGATCGCCTCGAGGCGGAGGGGGCGACCGAGGAGCGCCCGCGCGTGGTCGGCATCGCCTTCGACGGACTCGTCGAGACGGACGCGCCGGCGATCGGTCGGGCCGACGAAGTGGTTCGCCTCGTCCGCGAGGGGGGCGCGTTCCGGTCGGGATCGGCGGGCGTCGATGCGCGAGCGGACGCGCTCCGGTCGCTCTCCCGTGCCGCGGGGAATGGAGACGGTGACGCGTCTGGCGACGGAGAGCAAAGCGACGTCTCTACCGGCGGGCGAGAACGACCGACGGCCGTCCTGTTCCCGAGCACGCCCGACGGCGACGAACTCGCGGCCGTGACGGCGCGCAGGCTCCGCGGCGGCTGCGTCACCGACTGCCTGCTCCGCGTTCGGGAGGGCGAGCTCCGCGCCGGACGGACCGCCTACGAGGGGCGGGCCTACGCGGAAATATCGTTCGAGCGGGGGCCGCCGGTCGTCTCGCTGAACGCGGACGTCCTCGAGTCGCCGCCCGACTCCGGCCCCGACGAGGCGCCGCCGGAACGGACCCACCGGGTCGACCTCGAGGGTGACGAGGCGATCAGGCGCGTCGACACGCTCGAGGTGCCCGAACGGGATCTCACTCGCGCGCCGCGGATCGTCGCGGGCGGCTACGGTCTCGGCGGTCCCGAGGGGTTCGACGCGATCGAGAAGTTGGCGGACTCGCTCGGCGCGTCCGTCGGCGCCTCCCGGCCGCCGGCCGACGAGGGGTGGGTCCCCTACGACCGCCAGATCGGCGTGACGGGGAAAGAGATCGACGTCGATCTCTACGTCCCGTGTGCGATCTCTGGGGACTCCTACCACATGCGCTCGGTCAACGCCGACCACCTCGTACCGATCAACGTCGATCCGGACGCCCCCATCTTCAACGTCGCCGACCTCGGCATCGTCGGCGACGTCTTCGAGTACGGACCGGTCATCGCCGAAGCGATCAGGGCGGCGAGCGACGACGCGGGAACCGACACCGACGTCGCCGGTCCCGAGGAGGTGACGCGATGAGTGCCGATATCGCGTTCGACGTCGTCGTCGTCGGCTCCGGGCGCGCCGGGACGGCCGCGGCGTACAAGCTCGCCAAGGAAGGCGTCGACGTCGCGCTCGTCGAGCGAGCGAAGCAACCGGGAATGAAGAACGTGACCGGCGGCGTCCTCTACGGGGAGATCATGGACGACCTCGTCCCAGAGTATCCCGAGGAGGCACCGCTCGAGCGCCATGTCGTCGAGCACAACATCAAGCTGCTCCACGGGGACGCCGAGGTCGGGATCAGCTATCGGGATCAGGAGCTCCGCGAGGAGCCGAACTACACCCTTATGCTCGGCAAGTTCGATCGCTGGTTCGTCGAGAAAGCCGAGGAGCGAGGGGCCGTCTTCGTCCCCGAGACGACGGTCATCGACGTCACGCAGACGGACGACGGGGCCGTCGTCCACACGGACCGCGAGGGCGGCGACATCGCGTGTCAGGCGGTGATTGGCGCCGACGGCGTCAACACCACCGTCGGTCGGAAGACGGGCATCCAGCGCACGATGCACAACCGGGACATGGCCCTGTCGGTTAAGAAGGTGATCCAGCTCGACCGCGAGACGATCAACGAGCGGTTCAGCTTGGACGGCGACGAGGGCGCCGCCTACGTTTACACCGGCTTCCCGGAAGGCGCGCCGACCATCGGCTACTTCATCTACACGTTCGAGGACCGGATCTCCGTCGGCGCGGTCGGCAGCCTCGAGGTGCTGCGGCACCTCGGCGATGAAGGGTACGGCAAGACCGGGACGCCGTTGTACTCACTGCTCGAGCAGTTCATGGAACTGGACGCAGTCCGTCCCTACGTGGCGGGCGACGTCCTCGACGAGTACCAGGGCATTCTCGTCCCCGAATTCTCGTACGATACGCTCCCTGACCGATACGATCGGCGGGTCGCCCTCGTCGGGGACGCCGCCGGCCTCGTCCTCAACAAAGGGTACACCTTCCGCGGGCTCGACTACGGCATTACCAGCGGGCTCGCGGCGGCGGCGTCGGCGCTGGAGTGTCGCGGCGACGGCGACTGGACCGCCTTCGGCGAGCGCTACGATCGCCGCCTCGAGAACTCCTACGTCCTCAGGGACATGAAACAGCACCGCCACCTCCCGGAGTTCCTCGAGAACGAGCGCATGTACGGCGCGTACCCCGGCATGGCCGCCGAAACGCTCCGGGGGATGTACTCCTCGAGCACCGACGCCGAGGGACTGACGTGGCGACAGGCCTGGAACGCGTTCCGCCGGAGCGACGCCACCGTTCGCGGGCTCCTATACGACGGCTACCGGGCGTTCCGGTCGCTGTGAGGCCGACTCGAGAGCGGGACGGCGACTTCGGCGACCGCAAAACGGATTACGCTGGGCGTGGAGCGTCGAGACGCGAGTGGATTGGTTTCACATGACACAACTAATTGCCGAACGGACGTCGATCGATCGCTCATGAGTGTCCAAGACAGCCTCGAGACGGTGAACTGGGACGTCAGCGACGAGGCCCACATCACCGTCGACAACGACGAGTGCGTAACGTGCGACGACAAGCCCTGCCTCCACCTCTGTCCCGCGCAGTGTTTCGATTACCAAGAGGAACGGAAGGGCGGCATTTACTTCGCCTACGAGCCCTGCATCGAGTGCGGCGCGTGCATGGTCTTCTGTGCCAACGACTCCGAAAAAGGGGCGGTCTCGTGGTCGAAGGCCGAGGGCGGAAAGGGCGTCGAGTTCGACTTCGGGTGATTCCCGTGTCGCTCGAGAACGGCGTCACGGTCGCCGAACCGACGATACCGGTCGGCGGGAGGGAGACGAGACGATGAAGGCAGTCGTCGGAGTGCGACCGTCGCCACACCGGCTGATCGACGAGGGCGGGACGGCGCGGCCGTACCGCTGGCACGCGAGCATCGTCGACCGCGTCGCGCTCGAGGCCGCCCTCCGGACTGCAGAAACCGTCGTGGCGGTCGGGATCGGCGGGAAGCCGGCGAAGGAGTGCGTCAGGACCGCGCTCACGACGGGCGCGGATCGAGGGATCCACGTCTCCTTCGACCCGATCGAGGAGACCGTCGCCGAGAAGTACGCCGCAGTGCTCGCCCGCGTGGCCGCCCGCGAGGACCCCGACGTGCTGTACGTCGGCGAATTTTCGCCGCTGATGGACGTCGAAGTGGCCGGCCTCGCGGCGGAGACTCTCGACTGGCCGAGCACGACCCGAATCACCGCCATCGGCGCCGACGAGGTGCTGGCCGACGATGAGTTCGGGGCCAACGAGGTCGCCGTCCAGCGCAAACTCGACGTCGGTCGACAGGAGGTCCTCGGCGTCGAATTGCCCGCCGTGCTGGGCATCGATAGCGGGTTCGCGAACCCCCGCCGAGCCTCCCTTGAGACGGCCGTCTCCGGCCGTCGGGCCGAGATAGAGACGATCCCGCTCGAGGACGTCGTGCCCGGCGAGAGCCGGTTCTCGATGAGCGTCGGGGCGGCGACGATCGAACGCGTCGTCCCCAACGAGCGGTGGGGCCGCGGGGAGCCGCCCCGGGGCGGAACGGTCGAGGAGCGCATCTACCGGATGCTCGGGCGCGGCACCGCCGAGGGACAGACGACCGGCGAAGTGGTCGACGCCCCGCCGGAAGAGGCGGCTGAACGCGTCGTCGAATACCTTCGAGAGAACAACTTACTTTGAGCGCGGCCGCGCCGGCTAGCTGGCACCCGTCCAGGCCGAAGGCGTCCAGTTGCAGAGTCGGTACCCGTCAGCTCAGTTCGGTTCGCCGTCGTCGGACCGGCGGATCGCCCGGACGAGGTACCGGTCATCCCATTCCTGTACTCGCTCGAGGGCGAAGCCCCGCTCGCGAAGGAATCCCTCGACGTCGTCCGCGGTCGCATCGAACGCGCCGATCGCAGCCGGGTGTATCTCGCAGTAGACGAGTCGGCAGTCCGACGCGGAGAGCGTCTCGTCGAGTCCGCGGAGCACCTCGATTTCGGCCCCTTCGACGTCGATCTTCACGACCGTCGGCGACGGGACATCGGTGCGCTCGAGCAGGGAGTCCCCCGCCGCGACGTCGACCGGAACGCGATCAGCGTCGGTCGACTGCGCGCTCGAATCCGCGCTGTCCGCGGCGAGGACGCTCGTTCCCGCTCCGACTCGATCCGCCGGAACGTCGAGTCGCCCGCTCCCGTCCGTCGCCCCGAGCGCCGCCCGCGTGACGCTCGCGTCGACGCCGTTCAGTCCGAGGTTCTCCGCGAGGCGATCAGCGTTCCCGGGATGGGGTTCGACGGCGACGACGCGTCCGTCCGAGAGGATCCGCCCGGCGAAACACGCGTAGAGGCCGACGTTAGCGCCGACGTCGAGCACGGCGTCGTCGGGACCGAGCCGCTTGAGGAGGTCCGCGAGTACCGGCCGCTCCCCCCGAAGCGTCTCGTCCTCGAGCCACCAGGATTCAGTCGACGTGTCGAGGCGGAATCGAGCCGCGACGCCGTCGATACTGACCGTTCGAACGCTCGCCTCCCCGTTCGTCCGAGCGCGAATCGGTGCGGCGACCGCGTCTGCCGCCGTCGTCAACACTCCGGCGCCGGGACCGGCAAGCCGAAACCGCCTCGCGGGCGAGAGGTGGGCGAGCGTCCGGTGTGCGACGGCGCCGCGGTAGACCCCGCGCTGGTAGCCGAAGTGATCCGCGGCGTAGAAGCGCGCGTACGCCGTCGGGGAGAGCGGCGGCCGTTCGACGGCGTACTCAACCGCTGCGGGGAAGGCGACCGCGAGAGCGACGCCCGCGGCGATCGTCACCGCGAGGGTCGACCGACCGACCAGTAGCGCCGCGAAGGCGACCGTTCCCAGCGGAAGGGCGTAATACCGCGTCACCTCCGTCGCGACCGCGTAGGTCCCCGAGAGGAGTCCGCGAGCGCGACTCCGGAGCACGGTTCCGGGGTCGACGATGCGCCGGAGACGGCGGTAGCGTCGGAGCGGGCCGACCGCGACGCCGACCGCCAGCAGCGCGCCGATCGCCCTGAGCGCGAGCGGAGCGGTCGGGAGCGTCACCAACCCGACCGCGAGCGCGAGGAGGACGATCCCGACGACGAGCGGGCCGATCCCGATCGGGACGCTGTCGCCGCGGCGGTACGTCCGGGCCAGCAACGCCTCCGAGGCGCCGTAGTCGCTCCGCCGCGCGGCGAACGAGCGCAGGTCCGCGCGGTAGTCGTGTTCGACGACGCCGTCCGGCGAGTAGACGACGTCGTAGCCGCGGTCGACGGCGCGCCAGCAGACGTCGACGTCCTCGGCGACGCTTCGCTCGGGAAACGGAACCCGCTCGAGCACTTCCCGGCGGGCGAGGAGGTTCGCCGTCGGAAGGTACGGCGTCGCGCCGTCGGGATCGACGCGGGCCGCGTACGCGCCCATGTCGAGAGATGAGTTCTGCCCCTCGTAGGCGTCGACGGGGCCGTCGCCGCGGGGGCGAACGCGCCCGCCGACGACGTCGTGGGCCGCGAGCGCGGGGACGAGGGCGGACAGCCAGTCGGGCCGCGGACGGCAGTCCGCGTCGGTGAACGCGATGATATCGTGGCTCGCTGCGTCGACCCCACGATTGCGCGACGCGCCGATACCGAGGGGGTTCGCGGCCGATCCGACGGGGACGACCCGGAGCCGCCCCCGGTCGGCGAGTTCGTGTGCACGGGCCTCCTCGACGGTCCCGTCCGTTGAGCCGTCGTCGACGACGACGACCTCGTACTCGGGATATTCGAGGGCTTCGAGTGCGTCGAGGCAGCCGACCAGGTGGTCGCGAGCGTCCCTGACCGTGACGACGACCGAGACCGGCGGCGCGTACGACTCGTCTCGGGACGGCGCCCACTCGAGGAAGCCGCGGCGGTGCAACCGCTCGAACAGCCGGGCGACCGCGTCGGGGTCGGTGTCAATTTCGGCGGCGACGGCGGCCGGCGACCGAAACGCGTCGATGTCGAGGGCGGCGACGGCGGTAGCGCCGGTATCGTTGAGTCGCGTCACCGTGAGGGGACGCCTCGAGAACAGCACCGACCCCCGACAAGAGACACCGTCCCACAGCCGATATCGGCCGGTCGCGTCGTTCGAATCGTCGAGTGACGAGTCTATCGTGACCTGCATGAAATTCACATCCGTATCCGGGAGCATCGTGGTGTCTTGACTGTAAACCGTCCTGTCCCCGCCGGGAGTCGCGACCCGCGCGGTGAATCGGCGTCGTCGGACATGCGCGGGTGCGATCAGTCGCCGGAGAGGATGGCTCGCAGTTGCGGATCCTCGCCGTTCGGATCGTCGCTGCCCATCGCGACCGCGGGACACCCCTCGTTGTCGTCGATCCGATTGCGGAGCGAGGCGATGTCGTCCCACGCCGCCTGGAATCCGTCCTCGGTGACGTTGCCGGACGCGAGGCCGTCCCACTGCGTGAACGCGCAGGGATAGACGTCGCCGACGGGATCGACGAGACACGTCATCGAGCCGGCGCCGCACTCCTTCAGCGTATTGTTCCGGACCTCACCGAGGGCGTTGAGGTAGAAGAAGGAGTCGCCCGTGCGGACGTCGGGGCGCTCCTCGAGCCAGCCGTGGAGGTACTCGATCTGTTCCTGCTCGAGGCGGAATCGGTCCCACGTGTCCTCGCCGCGACCGCTCGGACGGAACCGATTGAGCCGCAGCCCCGCCCCGTGGTCCTCCGCGAGGTCGTAGACGTCGGGCAGGTCGTAGACGTTCTGACGTGTCACGACCGTGTTCACGGTCGTTCCGATGTCCCGGGACTCGAGGCGCTCGAGCGTCTCGACGATCTGGTCGTAGACGCCCTCTCCGCGGATCGCGTCGTTCGCCTCCCGGAGGCCGTCCATGCTCACCTGCAGGAAGAGCGGATCCATCGCTTCGATCCGATCGAGAGTCTCCTCGTCCAGTTGAGTGCCGTTCGTGCTCACGCACGTCGAAATATCCCGGTCCGTCAGCTCCTCGAGCAGCTCGAGCATATCGGGCCGAATAAACGGCTCTCCGCCGCCGATGTTGACCTGAAAGACGTCCATCTCGTCGAGTTCGTCGATGAACGCCATCGCTTCCTCGGTCGAGAGTTCGTCCGGCTGCTGGTGGCCCGGACCGCTACCGGAGAGGCAGTGGTCGCAGTGGAGATTGCACCCGAGCGTCACTTCCCACGTGATCGTTACGGGAGCCGAGAGTGGTCCACTCGGCATGATCACTGCGTCTCCAGGAAGTTTCGGTCGACGAGTCGCTCGACGAGAGAGGGGGAGTACTCCCGTTCGATCTCGTCGCGCCGTCGCCCGTCGCCGACGAACTCGAGGACGTCGACGACCGTCTCGGAGACCTCGTAGAGCGACGCGTCCTCGTAGCCGTAGTTCTCGTGATCGTACACCAGTCCGGACTCCGCCTCGCGGCGATACTTGACGTGGTCGGGGATGCGGATCGTGGCGCTCATGATCAGTAGACGCCGCAGATCCCGTCGATCCGGAGCTCTTCCGAGACGAGATCCTCCTCGATCTCGGGAGTCTCCTCGGCGTTCCCGTCGTTCTCGGCGTCGTGTTCGTCCGAGTCATTCCGGGACCGATCCGACGGAGTCCGAGACTCGTCTGACGCAGTCTGTGACATACACTCGCACAGATGACGGCCCCGTATATATAATGTGGGGCGGATGCGCGTCCCGTGCAACGATTAGCGGGTTCGCGACGTGAGTGAGTCGGGTATCGGCGGATTCCGTGCACGTCGACGGCGGATTGACTGCCCGCGAAGCGTGCGAAAACCTACTTGGCGACGGCGGCGAAACGAGTGCGTATGACTCATCTGGAAGTCGAGGCGCTAACCGAGTGTACGTGGCGCGACGTCGAGACGGCTATCGACGATGGGCGCACGACGGTCATCGTCCCGATCGGAGCGACGGAACAACACGGTCCCCACCTCCCGTTGCGGACCGACACGACGATCGGCGACGCCATCGCGGAGCGACTCGCGAACCGGCTGGGCGACGCGCTCGTCGGCCCGGCGATCCCGTTCGGCCCCTCCCGCGAGCACGAGGCGTTCCCGGGGACCGTCTCGATCTCGCCCCGAACGCTCCGGACGCTGCTCGGCGACTACGTCGCCTCCCTCGAGCGAAGCGGCTTCGAACGGGTCGTCCTCCTGCCGAGCCACGGCGGAAGCTTCGCGAGCGTCGCCGCGGCTCACCCGGAACTCGCCTGCTCGCACGACGTCGACGTCGTCGCCATCGACGACCTCGGGAGGTACCTCGAGCTGCTCAACGAGGGGCTCGATCGAGCCGGAATCGACCACCGAGAGCCGGTCGTCCACGCCGGAGCCGTCGAGACGGCCGTGATGCTCGCCGTCGATCCCGACGCCGTTCGCGCTGACCGCGCACCCGACGGATACGACGGTCCCGTGTCGGCGGCGAAACTGTACCGGGACGGCATCGACGCCTACTCGCCGAACGGTGTTCTAGGCGACGCGCGTCCCGCGACCGCCGACGTCGGAGAAACGATCCTCGAGCACGTCGTCGATGCGTACGCCGCGGAGGTGCGCGACGAGTTCGAGGCGCTTCGCCGAGACTCGAGGGAGGTCGAATGAGGACGGTCAGTTCGGCTCAGTTTTGCGGGAATACGAAATATAGTGAAAATTTATTTATATAGATGTGGCTTTGCGTATTCAGCTCTCGCTTTCGAATACTGTTCGATATTTCGAGAGATGTGGTACGCAGTGTGCATAACCGACCACACAGAATGGAGTCATCGGCTCGACCGACGATTCGCCACTAACCAGGTCCGGATCGGAGCGCAACTGGCGAGTCTGCGACCCGGTCGAGGAACAGCGGTGGTAGGCCACCATCGGTGATCCGGACGAATTTCGACAGCCGAAAGCCGAATCGAGCGGCAAACGGGTGTGTATCGAGTGCGTTTATTCGGCCCCTCCAAAGAACGTTCGACAGCGCTACTACCGTAGTTTTCAGTAGCGAGCCGTGACTCATCACTGTCGCTAACCGCCCTCGTTCTCGGAGCCGGAGCAAGACGAAAAAGGGAGAGACAAATGTGGCGGATTACCGTTATTTAGGGGGAGCAGTATCGACTTCAACTATCGGTACACTACTCGAGTAACAATGTTTACTCAGTTGTCAGTATTGAATGCCGAACAGAGAGGAGCTATCGGTGTGAGAGGTTCACCGGCGGGACCGTTCTCCGTGAAAGAGTTGTCTCATACTCTTATCTAAGAATATGAGCTGTGGATCATAGATTTTGATCTTAGAAAAGATTGGTGGGGTATCGGCGTCGTCGCAATGAGCAGGTATCGGCTTCTTGGCGCCCTGCATCGACGGTTAGCGGGGCTTCCGCCGTCGTAGACGCGAAGTGCGTTCGTGAAAGTACATCGACGTGAACTGTCAAGCGTAGTCTGACAACGTCGTCGAAATGAGAACCGTCCCCTCAACGAACGAGCGCGAGCGAGTCGAGGTGATATCGACGTGAGCGGGCCCCGTAGTGCCCGAATCCCGTTTTCAAGCGAGCGGCGTCGACGGTTACGGTGACTGCATGACTTACTCTCTGCTCTCGGGTTCGATCCGTAGCTGTAGCGACGTCGCGCGGCTACTGACGGTCCGTTCGATGCGAGCGCGCCAGACGTCGCGCGTCCCGTCGGCCGTCTCGATCGCGTCCGTAAGCCGTTCGACGCTGCGTTCGGCGTCCGAATCGTCCGGCGTCACCCGCGTACGACCGCGTTCGCCGTCGACGACGAGTCCTCGCTCGTCGCTTCGAATCGGGAACGCGGAGACGAGCGTGGACTCGAACGTATTGTCCGCGTTCGCGAACACCGCGTCGTCGCCGACCGTGACGACGCCGTCGGTTCGGTCGAGCGTTACGGTCCGGCGGAGCGACTCGAGACCGGCGTCCTCGGGGTAGCAGTCGGCGAGTTCCATCTCGAACGCGTCGACCGTCGGCGAGGAGCGTCGGTCGAGTACCGACGCGGCGAACGCCTCCCCGGCGGTCTGCTCGACGCCGTTCACGTACGGAACGGAGTGGCCGAGCGAGCGCGCGGTGATGTACTCGTAGCGGGCCGGACCGAAGTAGTCCCGGTCGTACTCGGGACGCCCCGGATCGGTGAGGAGCGACTCGCCGTTCGCGTGAACGACGAACGAGCCGCAGTCGTTGTGGTTGTGCGACTCGCCGTTGTGGCCGGCTTTCGCGGCGACGACGAGACCGTCCGGATCGGCCGGGCTCGCCCGCGTAATCCACCACTCACAGCCCCCGAAGTATCGACGGGTCGGCGGGGTGGAACGCGTCCACGACGCGGGTACCGTCCGCGTCCAGTGGAGGTCGCGGACGATCTCGGGCAGCGACGCGACGTTCGGGCCGGCGAACGCGTCCGTGCGGCGCGCCATCTCCCACCGGCCGCGAGCCGCCAGTCCCGGCTTCTCTAGGCGGCGTCCGAGCCACGCGGCCGCGCGCGGCGCGACGACGCTCTCCTCGTCCGAGTCCGAGAACGGAACGAAGCGTCCGGGGCTGAGTTCGACGGCGAGTGGGTACGCGGCGAGACGCTCGAGTTTCGGGGGCGAGCACAGCGAGTGCGAGCCGTCGGTCGCGCTCTCGAGGGCGTCCGCGAGCGCGACGTAGTTGCCCACGCCGTAATTCCAGTAGCCGACTCCTTCCGTCGTCCCGCCGTCGGCGCCGAAGCCGTCGAGGTAGTGGCCGAGACCGTCGGCGACGCGTTCGACGATGCGCGCCTGCCGGCCGGCGTCGTCGAGGAGGTGTAGCGCGGCGAGCGCGACGCCCGCGCTACAGACCGCGTTCCAGTTGTTCGTTGCCGTCGTCCACCAAATGTCGTCGCGGTCCTCGTAAGGAGTGAAAACGCGACAATCGACTTCGGCGCGGATGCGCTCACGGAGCGCGGGATGGAGACGGTCGCCGAGAATCGCGTCGACCTCCGCGAGGAGGAGCGCCGCGCCGACGGTGAAGAGCGCGACCGTCCGCTCTTCGCTCGGGACGGCGCCCGGGAGCCCCTCCCGAGATTCGTCTCCGAGGTGTGCGGGCCACGTCCACGTCGCCTGCTCGCAGAGCGCCCACGCGTGGTCCAAAATCGGATCGAAGTCGTCGTCGCGTTCGACGCACGCGGCGACGACGAGCGCGGAGAGACGACGCCGGCGTTCGCGTGCGGCGGCTTCGTAGCGCGACCGATCTCCCGTGCGCTCGTAGTCGAGGTACTGACTGGCCGTGAGCGACGGGATCTCGCCGTCGCGAGCCGATTCGGCGTCGTCGAGCAGCGCCTCGACCGGCTCGCAGGTCAGTTCGTCCGTGCGGAGGGCCGTCCACGCCGCTTCGTCGTCGTACGTCGGGAGCGTGAACGCCTCCCCGGGGCCGTCGAGGGCGTCTCGGAGGCCGCCGACCGTCCATTCGCGCGGCGGATAGTCGTGGTCGTGCGCCGTCGGCATACGCGATAGGAACGACGGTGTGCCAATAAACCTCGTGGTGATAGCTGCTCCTTCGCGCACGAACCGTTGGGAGCCACCGAACGTGTGAGCCCGTACCGTTTCACAAAAGTCTAGTGCGATCGGCAAGTTGTGTCGGCCATGCAACTCGCACTGTCGACGCTCGGCTGCCCCGACTGGGACCTCGAGCGAATACTGTCCGTCGGCCGGGAGGCCGGCTACGACGGCGTGGACTTCCGAGGGTACCGGGACGAGATCGACGTCACGCGCCATCCCCTGTTTACCGATCGAGCCGACGAAACGCGGTCGAGACTCGAGGCCGCCGGGCTGAGCGTCAGCGCCCTCAGCTCGAGCATCAGCCTCTGTGAACCCGGCGACCGATCGGCCCGCGTGGCGGAGGCGCGCAGGCTGATCGAGGTCGCCGACGCGTTCGACGTCGACCGAATCCGCGTGTTCGGCGGCGGCGACCTCGACGCCCACTCGAGAGCCGACCTCGCGCGTTTCGGGGGCGAAACCATGCGGGAGATCCTCGCGATCGACGGCGCGGAGAACGTCCGGTGGATCCTCGAGACGCACGACGCCTGGACCGCCTCGGACGACTGTCAGCGACTCCTCGACGAGCTTCCCGCGGACGACGTCGGCGTCCTGTGGGACGCCGCGCACACCGTCCGTCTCGCCGGCGAATCCCCGCGCGAGACCCTCGACGCGCTCGGCGACCGGATCGAGTACGTGCACGTGAAAGACGCCGTCTACGACCCGGATCATCACGACGCGACCGACGACGGTTACGTGTACGCGGTCCCCGGCGAGGGCGACCTACCGATGGCCGACGTCGTCGAGGCGCTCCGCGAGCGGGGCTACGACGGCTGGCTCGTCTTCGAACACGAGAAGCGATGGCACCCCTCGCTCGCCGATCCCGACGTCGCCCTTCCGGCGTTCGTGGAGTGGTTCCGCGACCAGCGGTGAGCGGACGAATCCCTGCGTTTATAGTATCGAAGGAGTTACGAGAGATATGAAAATTTTCGTCACGCTACCGGACGGGGAACTTCGGGACGACTTCTTCCCGAACGAGGTCCGCCACCGACTCGAGTCGCTTGGTTCGGTCGCCTGGAATCCGTCGACCGACGACCTCTCCGAGGACGCCCTCCGTGACCGCATCGACGGCGTCGACGTACTGGTCACGGGGTGGGGCAGTCCGCGGGTCACCGCCGACGTCCTCGAGGCGGCCGACGATCTGCGACTGATCGCCCACACCGGCGGGAGCGTCGGGACGCTGGTCTCCGAAGCGGTCTACGACGCGGGGATTCCCGTCGTGAGTGCCAACGACGTGATGGCCGACCACACGGCGGAACACACGCTCGGCTCGATCCTCGCGAAACTGCGCGCCGTTCCGGAACTCGAGGCGTCGATGAAAGCGGGCGAGTTCGGTGCCGACGACGTCGATATTCGGACCCTCCACGGGAAGGACGTCGGACTCGTCGGGCTGGGGACCATCGGTCGGAAACTGCTCGACCACCTGGCCCCCTTCGACGTGTCCGCCAGTATCTACGATCCCTACGTGAACGCGGAAGCGCTGGCGGAGTATCCGTTCGCGACGCTGACGGATCTCGAGACGGCGCTGGACTCAGCGGTCGTTTCCGTCCACGCGGCGCGGACCGACGAGACGATCGGCATGCTGGACGCGGATCGACTGGCGCAGATCCCCGACGGGGCGCTGTTCGTCAACACCGCGCGCGCCGAGATCGTCGAGGAAGCGGCGCTCGTGGAGGAACTGCGGTCGGGTCGGCTCTCCGGCGTCTTCGACGTCTACCATCAGGAGCCGCTCCCCGCCGATCACGAGTTCCGAGAGTTCGACAACGTCTTGCTCACCCCCCACGTCGGCGGATCCCAGATCCACAGCCCGCTAACCGAGACCGTCATCGACGACATCGAGCGGTTTCAACGAGACCAACCGCTCGAACACGAGATCCCGAGACGACAGTGGCAGACGATGACTCGGTAAGTAACCCACGACTGAAGTCGTGGGCTTTTCAGCGTGGACTCCCGATTCAGCCTCAACCGAGGCGGGCGATGTACTCGCCACTCTCGTTCAACATCCCGCTGTTTAGGCGCACACCTACGGGTGCGCCTCCATCGGAGCCGGTTTGGTTCCGACGGAGATACCGCAGACCGATGTTCTTCGCCACATTGTAATCCGCGTGAGTCTCGTAGCCGCACTTCTGGCACGCAAAGTCTTCGCCATCGCGGTTGTCCGGGTGCGTAAACCCATACGTCGAACATCGTTTCGACGTGTTCTCGGGTTCGACCATCTCCACGTCGATATCGTAGCGGGCGGCCTTGTACTCGACAAAGTCATACAGGCGGTTGTATGCCCATTTGTGCCCCCACGACGCGTTGAGGCGGTCGCGGATGCCCGTGAGCTGCTCGAACGCGATCACCGTACAACCGTGCTCGACGGCCTCGTCGATGATCTCGTTGGAAATTTCGTGGAGCATCTGTTTGAATCGTCCGGTCTCGCCGACCGATTGGATGTTCTCGTGTGCCCAGCGCGTGCCACACTGTGCAAGGCTGGCGCGGCGCTTCTCGTATTCGCGCCGCCAGTGATCGAACTCGCCGCCGTCCCAGAAGCGTCCCGTCGAGGCGACGGCGAACTTGTTCACGCCGAGGTCGACGCCGAGGACCGTTGGGTGCTCGGTCGTCGCCTTGACCGACGTGTCGGGCTCCACCTCCGCTTTCGTATGGACGTGAAGCATCCACTCGCCGTGTTTGTAATGCAGTTCCGCCCCGGTGGTCTCGAACGCATCGGAGAAGAGGTACTTCAAGTGGGGCGTGTTGCGGGAGTCGTCCGGGAGGACGTAGTCGAGTTCGATGCGGCCATCGACCGTCGAGAGCGAGACCTAATCGTCGTGGAACGTGGCCGAGCGCTTGTCAGAGACGAGATGCGGGCTGGTGAAGTGGGGTTTGCCCGCGGTCTCGCCCTGTTTCCAGCGTGCGACGACGCCCTTGACGGCTTCGGCGGCTTTGTTCCGCGCCGCCTGTACCATGTTCGCCGTCAGATCCGTCTCGTCGCGAACATCGCTGTATGTCTCGTCGTGGAGTGTCGTCTTGCTCGTCGTTTTGTACTCGCCCTGCCACGCGTGATCAACCACGTAGTTGGCGGCAAACAGGAACTCATCGACGGTCTCTTTGAGAGATGTAGCGGCGTCGCTATCCACGTCGAGTTTGACGAGGACGGTCCGCTGCACTTCTCCCATATTTCATATGTATGGGTGGAGATTTAAAGGCGTTGGGGAGTCAATTTGGTATATGCATGTGGATAGACTCACAAGTGACGCGCTTCCTCCCACGACTAAAGTCGTGGGTTTCCGCGCTGTTTCTGTATGAGACGGACGTGACGACCGGCCCCGCTCGGTCGGCGTCGTCAAGCCGATCTCTCTCATGAGTTCGATCAGAGACGAGTCTGTCTCAAGTGACCCCTCTCAGCGTCCGTCATCGGCGGAAAACGATCGCGAACGGGGATATTCAGCCGGTATCCGGCGCTTCGAGACCGTTTTCGGCGCGCTCAGACGGACAACCGCGAGCGGGCGTCCGGTGACACCGGAACAGTCGCTGCGATCTCTAAACGTTCTCCGGAAAGTTATTACGGTTGTACTACTGTAAACACCGTCCGACTTATAGCCAGAATCTCGTTCCAACGGCCGAATCATAGCGGAAGAAGAGCTCGTACCCCGAGGTTGCTTCCGTCCGGCGAGACCGGACGGCCTGTGCTAAATAATATCAAGGAGAAGGCAGGAGAGCGAGTCGACCGATCGCGCAACCGTGTCGGAGGTAATCATCGAGACCTCGATAAGAAGGATCGGTGCAGTCGGCTATTCGGAAACGACGGGTTCGTGCAACGAACGATCCGCTGTGCCCGTCAGATCATTCGATACACTTCGTCCATCCACTGATCGGAGTCGTCGTCGACGAGGATTCCGTCCATCTCCTCGGCCCAGCGAGCCTGTTCGTCGCTCGTCTCCATCACGTCGCGAATCGCGTCCGGGTCGTCGAGTTCCATGAACCCGAAGACGTGCCCGTCCGACTCGAAGACGCTGTAGGTCTCGAGTCCGGCGTCGGACTCGAGATACGCCTCCTCGAGCCACGCGGGAACGTCCTCGTGGGCCTCGCGGTACGCCTCGCGCTGTCCGTCGGCGATTTTCAGGTGGAAGGCAATGCGTGCCATACGGGAAACGAATCGAACGGGAGCGCCATAGCGATTTCCCCGTCTTTCGACCGATCGAGGATACTCGAGTCGGCACCGGCCGACCGGCATCGTCGGACGCGTCCGAGATGTGAGTACGTCGATCCGAAGGAGAAAAAAGGCGAGAAACTGAAGCGAAAGCGAAACCGTGATCGCCGACCGGCGGCGGAACCCGTCGCTACCGAAACTGCGGTATCACTTCGTCGGCGAACAGTTCCATGCCGCCGGTATCGGGGAAGTCGACGAACCAGCACTGGAACTTCGTGACGCCGACGTCGATTCGCCGCTCGATCGCCTCGGCGCACTCCTCGGGCGTCCCCATGATGAAGTAGTCCCTGGCGATCTCCTCGGTCGTGATGTCGGCCTGATCGACGTACTCCTCCTCGAACTGGATCGGAATCATCAGGTCGAGCAGGCGCTCGTACTTCTCGGGATCGCGCGTACAGATGACGTGCCCGTCCCAGGAGTACTCGATCTCGTCGGGATCGCGGCCGACCGTCTCGCAGTGGTCCTCGATGACGCCGATCTTGTGTTCCAAGGTCTCCGGCGTCCCTTTGAACACGTCCGTGTTCCAGACGTCGGCGTGTTTCGCGACGAGTTTCAACGTCACCTCCTCGCCCTGGCCGCCGACGAGGATCGGTGGATGCGGGTCCTGTACCGGACCGGGCTCACAGTAGGCGCCGTCGATCTCGTAGTGATCACCCGCGAAGGAGGCGCCGTCGCCCGACTCGTCGGTCCACATCTCCTTCATCAGGCGGATGCTCTCGTCTAAGCGCATCAGTCGCTCGAAGCCGTCGCGGTACTCCCAGCCGTAGGCTTCGTACTCGGGTTCGTGCCAGCCGGCGCCGAGCCCGAGCTCGAGGCGACCGCCGGAGACGATATCGAGCGTCGCGGCCATCTTCGCGACGAGCGCGGGGTTGCGGTAGTCGTTACAGAGGACGAGCGAGCCGAGGTTGATGTCGTCGGTGAGCCCCGCCAGCGCGGACAGCAGCGTCCAGCACTCGTACTCGGCGTTGTCGCGACCCAGCATGAGGTGGTCGGGCGCCCAGGCGGCGTCGAAGCCGAGCTCCTCGGCTTTCAGGACGCCCTGCTTCGTGGTCTCCCAGTCGAGTTCCTCGTAGCACGGCGTGTCGCGGTGGGAGGGATCCGTTCCCGACTCCGGCGCGCCCGCGAACACCGGCACGTTATACTCGAAGGTGACGTCGCTCATGGATCACTCCACGCTGTAGTGCTCGAGGGCCTCGGGGTTGGTCGCCGAGCTCAGTCCGACGGTCTCGGGCAGCGGAATGGTGCCACCTTCGGCCTGGGGCGGATTCGCATAGATGGCGTCGGCGTAGGTCGACTCCTGCTCGCCCTGGCGCTCCTTGTACCACTCCGGGATCGGGAAGTACTCCGCCATCGGCGCGTTGGTCGAGGCGGCGATGAAGTGCAGCGTCGGGTTCGTTCCGGAGTGAGGGATCACCGGCACGTCGCGGGCGCTGGCCATCGAGTCGATCTTCAACAACTCGGTCAGCCCGCCACAGCGGTGGATGTCGGGCTGGAGGATGTCGACGGCCTCGCGCTCGAGCAGCTCCTTGTGGCCCCAGCGGGTGAACTCGTGTTCGCCGCCGGAGATGGGGACGTTCGAGGCCTCTCTGACCTCGGCGTAGCCGTCGATGTCGTCCGGGATGACCGGCTCTTCGACCCACTCCATGTCGTAGCGCTCGAGGCGCTTGAGCATCTTCTTGGCGTAGCGGACGTCCCAGCCCATGTAGGCGTCGCCGGCGATCGCGATCTCGTCGCCGACGGCGTCCCGGACCGTCTCGACGATCTTCTCGTTCTCCTTCATACCCTTGCGGCCCGCTTCCGGTCCGTACCGGAACCGCAGTTTCATCGCGTCGAAGCCCTGCTCGGCGTAGTTCTGGGCTTCCCGGGCGAGTTTCTCGTGGTCGACCGGGTGGAGGTTGCTGGCGTAACAGGGAATCTCGTCGGTGACCGGGCCGCCCAGCAGTTCGTATACCGGCTTCTCCGCTTCCTTGCCGGCGATATCCCAGAGCGCGAGGTCGACCGCGCTGATGGCCTCGATGGCCGCCCCCTTCCGACCGAAGGGGATCGTCGCTCGGTACATCATGTCCCACAGGCGTTCGCGCTCGCGGGGATCCTCGCCGACGACGAGCTTCGAGAGCGTCTCGTCGACGATCGTCTCGATCGAGCCCGTCGCCCAGTTGCCGACGCCGACGCCGGTGATGCCCGCGTCCGTCTCGACCTCCACGACGACGTCGCCGACCGGCCCCATCCACTTCCGGCGGGCCTGCGGGTTGTCGCCGTCGGCGTTGTTGTACTCCTCGAACTTGCTCATGACGGTGACGAGCGGGAACTCGACGAACTCGCCCCAGGAATCGGTACTGACCTTCGTGACGGTGATGTTCGTTATCTCCATGAATTGACGTTCACTTCCGGAGGACTCACCCTGACGTGTGTTGATTAGCCACATAAGTGTTTGTGGTGTCACGCCGCCCTCCCTGCGATACGCCCACCTCGTCCCCCTTTCGACGGGCTGATCTGAACACGGCGGTCACCGATACCAGGTGCGAAGACGGCGACCGCCGGCCGACCTCGAGTGTCTCGCCGGCGAGACAGGCCGTCGCCCCGAGCGGAAGTGTTTCTACCTAAAGTTATATATGTGAGAGTCCCCCACGTATTGATAGCTCGACCAGAGCGAGGTAACCCTAGATGAAGGCCATAGTACATACCGGTCCCAGAGCCATCGAGATTCGCGAGCGCGAGAAGGCAGTGCCCGACGACGACGAAGTCCTCGTTCGCGTTCACTCGGCGGGTCTCTGTGGCAGCGACGCGCACGCGTACAAGTACGAAGACGGCTACGAGTGGATTCCGATTCCCCGAACCATGGGCCACGAGTACTCCGGCGAGGTCGTCGAGGTCGGCGACGACGTCACCGACTTCGCGGTCGGCGACCACGTCGTCGAGGAGCCCATCCACGACTGCGGCTCGTGTTTCCAGTGCAAGAACGGGCAGCCGAACGTCTGCCAGAACTTCGAGATCACGGGCATGCACAACGACGGCGCGTACACCGAGTACACGACGGTCCGACCGCGCGATCTGCACCTGATCCCCGACGGCGTCCCGCTCGGCCACGCGAGCATCACCGAGCCGCTCAGCATCGCGACGCGGGCGGTGTTCGATCAGTCCGCCGTGACGCCGGGAGATACCGTTCTCGTCGAAGGCCCTGGCCCGATCGGCGTGCTCGTCGCGGCCGTCGCGGATTCGATGGGCGCCAACGTCTTCGTCTCGGGCCTGGGCAAGGACACGGCGTATCGACTGCCGCTGGTCGAAGAGCTCGGAATCGAGACGATCGATATCGAGACGAACGACCTCTCCAAGGTCGTCGACGAGCGCACCGACGGCGTCGGCTTCGACGCGGTCTTCGATACGACCGGCCACTCGAGCGGTATCGAGATGGCCATCGATCACGTCCGAAAGGGCGGGCAGGTCGTCGTCGTCGGCCTCCCCGGCTCCCCCAGTGAAGTGTTCATGACGCCGGTCGTCCGCGGCGAGGTCGACGTGAACACGTCCTACGGATCGACCTGGCGGAACTTCGAACAGGCCATTCGACTGCTCTCGGCCGGCGCGATCGACGCCGACGCGATCATCGACCGCTCGTTCAGCGTCGACGAGCCGACCGCCGCGTTCGAGGCGTTCCTCGAGTCCGAAACCTGCAAGCCGGTCTTCTCGTTTGCGGACAGCTGAGCGATCGCCTCTCCTTCAAGTGCGCCCGCTCATCGGTCGCATCAACCGTCATCGACGGCGTCCGACCGGCGCAACAGCACCGTCTCCCCGTTGACGGACTACAAGTCGAATCTTTGATACGGGTGACTCGCGGACGGTGCGTATGGTTCAGCTCACGGATCCCGACGGTACCATCACGATCGACGTGGACCCGAACGGGACGTTGCGCGTCGACCGATCCGGAGAGACGGTTTTCGAACCGTCGCCCTACGGGCTTCCGACGCCGTACGGCTCGTTCCCCGAGGAATTCGAACTCGACGACGTGCGAACCCGAAGGATCGACGAATCGTACGAACTCGTTCACGGGAAACGGTCGAGCCCGCGCCACCGAGCGGTCGAGAAGACGCTCTCGTTCGAGGGCGACGGCGGCTCGGTGGACCTCCAGGTCCGCGCCGCAGACGACGGCATCGCGTACCGATACCGGTTGCGAGGCGAGCGAGACGAGTATCTCCACCCGGGCGACGAGTCCGGCTTTCGGTTCCCGCCGGGCGCCGTCGCGTGGCTCTCCGACTATCAGGCCAACCACGAGGGACACAGCCGGCAGGTCCCGGTAACAGCCGTCGACGGAGAGTACAATCTCCCCGGCCTCTTTCACGTTGACGACACCTGGGCGCTCGTCTGCGAGGCCGGCGTCGACGGCGACTGGATGGCCGGCCGACTCGTCGGGACGCGCGACGACGCGCCGGGCGTCGACATCGGATTTCCCGAGTCCCACCCGACGTCGCACGTGTGGGCCGACGATCCCGCGACGACACCGTGGCGCGTCGCGATCGTCGGCGACCTCGCGACCGTGGTCGAGTCGACGCTCCCGACCGACCTCGTCGACGGGCCGCGGATCGACGGCGACTGGGTCGAACCCGGTCGCGTCGCGTGGTCGTGGTGGGCGAGCGGCTCGAGCGTCCGGTCGCTCGAGGAGGAGCGCGAGTACGTCGACTACGCCGCGGAGCGAGGGTGGGAGTACGTGTTGGTCGACGCCGGCTGGGACGACGAGTGGCTCCCCGACCTCGTCGCGTACGCGAACGACGCCGGCGTCGACGTCGAGCTCTGGTCCCACTTCATCGACCTGAACACGGAGTCCAAGCGCGAAGAGCGCCTCTCGAGGTGGGCCGAGTGGGGCGTCGCCGGCATCAAGGTCGACTTCATGGACAGCGACGATCAGGGACGGATGCAGTTCTACGACGACCTCGCTCGCGCCGCCGCCGAACACGAACTGACCGTGAACTACCACGGGTCGGCCGTCCCGACGGGGCTCCGTCGGCGCTGGCCCCACGTCATGACGTACGAAGGCGTTCGCGGCGCCGAGTACTACAAGTGGACGACGAACACGCCCGAGCACAACGCGACGCTCCCCTTCACCCGCAACGTCGTCGGCCCGATGGACTACACGCCCGTGACGTTCTCCGCCGAGCGACGCGCGACGTCGGCGGGTCACGAACTCGCGCTGTCGGTCGTCTACGAGTCCGGACTGCAGCACTACGCCGACGGGATCGAGAGCTACGAGACGTATCCGATCGCAGAGCGCGTCCTCGAGTCCGTTCCGGCGGCCTGGGACGAGACGAGGTTCCTCCGCGGACGACCCGGGTCGGAGGCCACGTTCGCGCGACGGAAAGGCGACGGCTGGTTCGTCGGCTCGATCACCGCCGGTCCGGCGGAATCGATCGAGGTTCCGCTCTCGTTTCTCGACGGGGAGACGACGGCCGTCGTCGCGACCGACGCCGACGAGGGAGACGGTCTCGAGGAGTACGAACGCGCGGTATCGCCGGACGAATCGCTTCGCGTGTCGGTCGCGGAGAACGGCGGCTTCGTCGTCCGGCTCTGAGGCCGACCGTCGGGTACCGCTCTCCTCGTCGCGATGCGACTGTTTTTTCTCATAAACTTTAGTAGCGTTGGAGACGGTATCGTTTGTAAACGATGGTACTTGACACGCATACCCACGCCTGGGCGCGACCGAATCGGGACCACCCCTGGGTCAACGGCCCGCTCGTCGAGACCGTCGACGAGTTCGACGTCGACGCGGTCTACACCGCGGAGAAACTCCTCGCGGACATGGACGCCGTCGGGATCGACGAGGCGGTGGTCGTCGGCTACCCGATCTGCGAGTGGACCGACAACTGGTACACCGTCCAGTGCGTCGAGGAGCACGACGACCTCACCGGAATCGTGATGCTCGACCCGTTCGCCGACGACGCGGCCGACCGGCTGCGCGAGGCGATGGCCGTCGACAGCGTGCTCGGCGTCCGCCTCGGAGCGATCTGCCCGTACGATCGCATGTGGGAGACGTTCGATCCGACGGTGAGCTGGCTGCGCGACGCGATCGACGAGACCGCGTTCTGGGAGGCCGCCCGCGAGACCGACGCGCTGATCCAGATTCTGGCCCACGTCGACCAGCTCGAACAGGTAGTCGACCTCGTCGAGAGCTACCCCGATCTCTCCTACGCGCTCGATCACTTCTGTCACGCCGGCCCCGAGGTCCCGCCCGAAGCGGCGCTCGGCGCGCTCGAACCCCTCGCCGGCGACGAGTACGACGTCGCCACGAAGATCTCCGAGGTCGTCCACCGCTCCGAGGAGGGATTCCCCTACGCCGACATGCACGACCACGTCCGCTGGCTGCTCGAGACCTTCGGCCGCGAGCGGGTCGTCTGGGGCTCGGACTTTCCGAACGTCAGCGACGAGGCGAGCTACGAGGAGAGCCTGCGGTGGCTCGAGCACGTCGACTGTCTCTCGAAGAACGACCGAGGGTGGCTCACCGATCGGGCGATGCGGGAGTTGTGCGGGATCTGAGCGCTACTCTTCGACGACGTGGTTCTCGAGCGTGCCGATCCCCTCGACCTCGGCTTCGACCGTGTCTCCGGGCGAGAGCAGTTCCGGCGGATCGCGGAAGATGCCGACGCCGCCCGGAGTGCCGGTCGAGATGACGGTACCCGGCTGCAGCGTCATTCGGTGGCTGAGGAACTCGATGGTGTCGCCGACGTCGAAGATGAACTCCGCCGTCGAGGACTCCTGTTTCACCTCGCCGTTGACCCGGAGTTCGACGTCGACGTCGTTGGCGTCGATCGCGTCGGGCGCGGTCAGGGCCGGCCCCATCGGCGCGAACGTGTCGTAGCTCTTGCCCCGGAAGAACTGGCCGTCCTCGAACTGGGCGTCGCGCGCGCTGACGTCGTTGACGACCGTGTAGCCGGCGACGTACTCCTCGGCCTCGTCGGCCGAGACGTCGCAGGCGGTCCGACCGATGACGACGCCGAGTTCGACCTCGTAGTCGACCTGCTCGACGTCCGCGGGGTGGACGATCGGCGCGTCGGGCCCGGTGACGCTCGAGGGCGATTTCGCGAACAGCATCGGGGTGTCGGGGATCTCCTCGTCTTGCTCTTCGGCGTGGTCGTAGTAGTTCAGGCCGACGCAGACGATCTGCTCGACGGACGGAATCGGTACCAGATACGTCTCCGGCTCGTCGATTTCCGGGAGTTCCCCGGTCTCGACGGCGCGACGGACGCGGCGACGGTAGCCGGGCGTCGCAAGGTCCTCGAGTGACGGTGCTCCGAAGCGGTCCAGCGCGTACGTCCGGTCATCGACGGAAACGCCCCAGCGGACGCCGCCGTCGGTCGCGAATCGAACGAATTGCATCGTCTCGAAATTTCGGTCCTGGATCTTGAATCTTTCTCTCGACGGAGCGCGAGCGAAACCATCCGCCCGATCGCGCGGACTCGCCGAGCGGACGCGGTCTCGTCAAACGGAAGCGGAACCGTCCGGAGATCACTCGGACCCGTCCGGTTCGACGAGCGAGATCGGATGCCGCGGCTGCCGAGCGAGGAGGCCGTCCAACTGCTCGAGACACGACGTCCCGCTCGCCACGACCGTTCGATCGGCGGTGTCGGGCGCCTCGAACTGTTCGCCCAGTCGCTCGCCGACATCCACGCTCAGGTCGTAGTACTCGCGCTTGTAGCCGAAACTCCCCGCCATGCCACAACACTCGACGTCGCTCTCGAGGACGTCGTACCCCAGTCGTTCGAGGACGTTCGTCGTGTACGCCTCGAGTTCGAGCGTCCGCTGCTGGCAGTGGGAGTGGTACGCGAGGGCGGAGCCAGCGCCGTCCCCGTCGCTGGCGTGTCCCAACGGCGCGGGATCGACCCCGTTCTCGAGCAGGCCGTAAATATACTCGAAGACCTCGTAGCTGCGCTCGGCGAGGGCCCGGTAGCGCCGCTCGTCGAGGAGGCGCTCGTACTCGCCGCGGAACATCGCGAGGTCGCTGGGCTCGACGGCGACGACGTCGTACCCCGCCTCGAGGTAGGGCTCGAGATCCGCGGAAACCTCGCGAGCGTGGTCTTCCGCGGTGGCGATCATCCCCTGCGAGAGCGGCGCGCGGCCGGAGGAGGCGACGTCGGGGACGTCGACCGCGACGCCCAGCGCCTCGAGCGTTCGCACCGTCGCCTTCCCGCGGTCGGTCCGGATGTAGTTCGTGTAGAGGTCGGGATAGACGACGGCGTGGTAGTCGGCGTCGACGGGCCGTGGAACGTCGCGGTTCCGGAACCACTCGACGAACGTCTCGCGATCGAACTCGGGCAGGTCGCGGCGGCGATCGATCCCGAGGACGCGTTCCATCGCCAGCCGCGAAGGAAGCGTGTCCGCGACCCAGTTCGACACGGGCGCGGTCGCGGAGCCGAGTTTCGATAGCGTCGCGAAGTTGCCGAAGAAGCGCTTTTGCAGGTCCATTCCGGCCGGCTCTTCGTCCGGCGTGAGCCCCTCGACCAGGAAGTCGAGTCGACCGTCCTCGGCCCCGCGATTGCGCCGATCGCGGACGACCGTGTTGATCCACGGGATGTCGATCTTCACCGGACACTGGTTGACACACCGCGAGCAGCCGGTACAGAGGTCGTTGAACTCGTCGGCCGACTCCTGACCGTGGACGCCGGCCTCCCAGCCCGTCGCGATGCCCCCGGAGTAGGTCTCGCCGCCGAAGGCGTGGCCGCCGACCGACTGGAAGTTCGCACACGAGTTCGAGCAGGCACCGCAGCGGATGCAGTACAGGGTCTCCCGGAGCTGGTCGTCCTCGCGCATGTCCATTCGGCCGTTGTCCAGCAAGACGAGGTGGAACTCCCGGTCGGCCGAGTCGTCGGCGATCGGCCCGTCGTCGTCGAAGTCGACCGGCGGCGTCGAGACCGGCGGCGAGAACAGCGAGACGTAGGACGTGATGTCCTGTCCCGTCCCCGAGCGCGCGATCAGTTCGACGAACGGCTGGAGGTCCTCGAACGTCGGAATGATCTTCTCGACGCCCGCCACGGCGACGTGGGTGTCGGGCACGGCGACGGTCTTGCGGGCGTTGCCCTCGCTGGTGACCAGCGCCATCGTCCCCGTGTCCGCGGTTACGAAGTTCGCACCGGTGACACCGATGTCCGCGTCCTCGATCCGCTCGCCGAGGTACTCCCGCGCGAACGCGGTCAGCTCCTCGGCCGTCTCGAGTTCCGTATCCGGGTCGAAGTACTCGTTGAACAGGGCGGCGATCTCCGCCCGGGACTGGTGGATCGCCGGCGCGACGAGATGGCTGGGTGCCTCGTCGGCCACCTGCAGAACGAACTCGCCGAGGTCGGTTTCCCAGACGTCACAACCCTCGGCCGCGAGGGCCTCGTTCAAATCGATCTCCTCGGTCGTCATCGACTTGGACTTGACGACGGTCTCGGCCGCCCGTTCACGGGCGAGTTCGCGGACGTACCGGTTCGCGTCGGCGGCGTCCTCGGCGACGTAGACGGTCCCGCCGTTTTCCTCGACCGTCTCGCGCACCCGCTCGATCAGTTCGGGGAGGCGCTCGATCGCGTCCGCCTTGATCGCCCGCGCCCGGTCCTTGTACGCGTCGTAGTCCTCGAGTCGGGCGACGGACTCGTATCGGCCCTCGTTGAACCCGCGGGCGTTGCGTTCGACGCTGTCGCCCTCCGTTGCCATGATCTGACGAATCCGCTCGGCCTTTCGGGATCGCTCGCTCGACATTATTCCGCGTCGTCCTCCACGATGACCGCGTGGGTCTCTCGCGGGCCGTGCACGCCGTAGACGAGTTCGCCCATGTCGGCGGTCGCGCTCGGACCGGTCGCGAGCACGGCGTCGCCGTCACCGGTGCGGAACCGCTCGCCCAGGCGTTCGAACGCCGCGGCCATGTCGTCGACGAGGTCCCGCTCGCGGACGACGATCACGTGCCGGTCGGGGAAGAGCCCGGCGAGTTCGGTGCCGTCCGGCGTCGACTCGAGGACGACCGTCCCGTAGTCGGCGACGCCGAGCGCCGCGGCCGTGACACCGCATGCTGCCTCGCGGAGCTGGTCGGGCGTCGGCTCGAGGACGATATCCAGCCCCTCGAGCGAGACCTCCTCGAAGGGGAGCGGCGCACCGATCGCGGGCTCGTCGACGACGTCGGCGAGCGTCTCCTGAAACGCCGCCGGCGAGGTCCGAGTGACGGCGGTCCGGACGCTCCCGAGGTTCGTTTCGAACATCTCTAGCTGTGTCTGCATTGCGTAGTCGTGAGTAACCGAGGCCAGGGATTTGGATCTTGTCATCGACCACCACATCGCGCGGCGAGCGCGTTCCCTCGCTGGTATCTGCCGACACGCGTCCGATCCGTCGGTCCCGAGTCGAGTTCGATCGCACTCGAACCCGGTGTACGGGTTCGTCCGGTGACATCGGAGAGTTTCCACGTACCGACCCGACAGCTGCTTCGATAGCGTCGCTACCAGAGACGGTCTCGCCATCGTTCTCGAAGGGAAGAGTGGTTTCACGGCCGGGTCGGCGTAGCGGCCGCCGCTACTCGAGACCGAGGCGACTGTTGCGGATACGTCCGGCGTGGCCGGATAACTATTAAATATATCCTAGTTGTATGCGAGTGTATGTCGAGCAAACCACGCCGACCGGTCCAGGCCGCCGCGACGACGTTTCGGGTCATCGAGACCCTCCACGAACTCAACGGCGCCGGCGTCTCCGAACTCGCGGACGAACTCGAGATGCCCAAGAGCACGGTCCACGACCACCTCCAGACGCTGAGCGAAGCCGAATACCTCGTCAAGCGTGACGGGAAGTACCACGTCGGCGCGCGTTTCCTCGAGCTCGGTGGGTTCGCTCGCAGTCAGATGAAACTGTACCAGATCGCCTCCCCCGAAATCGAGAAGTTAGCGGAGGAGACCGGAGAGCACGCGAACCTCATGATCGAAGAGCACGGGAAGGGGATCTTCCTCAACAAGGCGAAAGGCCGGGACGCCGTGAACCTCGATACGCACATCGGCAAGCGGGTTCACCTCCACACCACCGCCATGGGGAAGGCGATCCTCTCGAAGCGCTCCGAAGCGGCCGTCGACGAGATCATCGACCGCCACGGCCTCCCTCGCGTGACCGAGAAGACGATCACGGACGCCGACGAACTGAAGGATGAACTGGCGGAAATCCGCGATCGGGGGTACGCGATCGACGACGAGGAGCGGGTCGCCGGAATGCGGTGTGTCGCGGCGCCGATCTGTGACGGCGACGAGACTCCCCTCGGCGCGATCAGCGTCTCGGGGCCGACGAACCGATTCAACGACGAGACGTTCACGAACGAGATTCCGAAGACCGTGCTGAGCACTGCGAACGTCATCGAAGTGAACATGACCTACTCCTGATCCGGCCGTCGCCACCGAGGTGACCGATACTCGTTCGACTCGGTAAACACCGCGGGAGCAGAGAACGGCGGACGCTACGACCCGTAGTGATACCAGATCCGGTATGCGACGGAGCCGACGACGGTGGCGGCGAGGAGCGAGAGGCCCCACAGACCGAGCACGCCTGCCATCGGTCCGTCGAAGAAGAGTATCCCCGCGAGCATCAGGCCGATCGCGATCACGACCGAAACTTGGGACGCTCGACTGCCGGGAAGGCTCACGGATCGACTCCGTCTGGAGGGTGACTTGCTGGACGGTTCCATCGTGGTGTTGTCGGTCGTATCTGACATTGCTGTGTTGTCGAGAGGGGGTCTCACTGGGGGTCGACCGGCGGCTCGTCGGCTATCTCGGGGCTGTTCCAGTACTCGTGGTGCTCGTCCGCCCGGAAGCACCGGGCGTAGTTCTCCTCGTCGCCGCCCGCGTGGATTCGTCCCGGATGCTGGCGTTTGCACACCTCTCGAGCGTTCGGACAGCGCGGGTGGAAGCTGCAGCCGGAGGGAAGGTTCGTCGGATCGGGGACGTCGATCTTCCGCAGGGGGAACTCCTCGTCGTCCTCGTCCTCATAGAGGTTCGCCGTCGCCCACTGCAGCGCCTTCGTGTAAGGGTGTTGTGGGTTCTCGACGATCTCATCGACGGTACCGATCTCGACGATCTCGCCGAGATACATCACGGCGATCCGCCCGCCGGACTTCTCGGCGATGTAGCGGGCGTTCGAGAGGTCGTGGGAGATGAACAGGTACGACGTCTGGAACAGGTCCTGCAGCTCGAGCATGAGATCCATCATCTCGACGCGCAGGGAGACGTCCAGCGCCGAGATGGCCTCGTCGGCCAGGATCAGATCGGGGTTCAACAACAGCGCGCGAACGAGCACCGCGCGCTGGGTTTCCCCGCCCGAGAGCTGGTGTGGGTACCGGTTCAGGTAATCGCTCGGCGGCGACATCCCGACGCGTTCGAACAGCGTGTGGATGCGCTCCTCTCGCTCCTCGCGGCCCAGATCGGGGTACCACTTCTTCAACGGGAGCATCAGTGAGGTGAGGATCCGCTGGTTCGGATTGAGCGCGCTCCCGGGATCCTGGTGGATGATCTGGAGCGAGTGACGAATCTCGTCGAACGGGATCTCGGCGTTGGCGGAGTCGTTTCGCGCCTCCCAGATGTCCTGGCCGCGATAGCTAACCGTTCCGCTGGTCGGCTTCTGGGCGCCGATCGCCGTCTTCCCGAGCGTCGATTTCCCGCAGCCGCTCTCGCCGATCAGCGTGAGCGTCTCCTGTTCGCCGAGCTCGAGGGAGACGTCGTTGACCGCGCGGACCGTCTCCGAGTCGCCGAAGACGTTGAGCAGACCCCCGTCATCGGTGAATTCGACGGAGACGTTGTCCATCGAGAGCATCGGCTCGGACGGCGCCATCAGTTCTCACCTCCGTCGGTCGCGGCGCTTTGGCTGGTCGTCGGAGGGGTATCGGGCGCGGCGCTGATCGGCACCGCGTCGTCGGCCTCGTCGTAGTAGAAACATGCGGACTCGTGGGAGTCGCTCACTGTCATCATCGGCGGGTCGTCGGACCGACACTGCGCGTCGGCCATCGGACACCGGGGATGGTACGAACAGCCCGGAATGTGATCGACCGGGTCCGGCTTGCTCCCCTCGATGATGTTCATCTCGTCGACCGGCACGTTCAGGTCTGGCGTCGTGTCGAGGAGCGCGCGCGTGTACGGGTGCGACGCGTTGTAGAGCAGATCGTCCGTCGTCCCGATCTCGACGATGTTGAACGCGTACATCACGGCGATGCGGTCGGCGAGCTTGGTCAACAGCGGGAGGTCGTGCGTGATGAACACGAGCGTCAGATCGTACTCCGCCTGGAGCTCGCGCAGGAGCGTGACGATCGAGCGCTGCATCAGCAGGTCCAGCGCGGCCGTCGGCTCGTCGAGGACGAGGAGATCCGGCTCGAGGACCAGGGAGAGCGCGATGAGCGCGCGCTGTTTCATGCCCCCCGAGAGTTCGTGGGCGTACGAGTCGAGGATCCGATCCGGATCGAGGTAGACGCTCTCCAAGAGTTCGCGCGCGCGGTCCATGCCGGCGGGAATGTCGCGGTTGTGGTCCTGCAGGGTCTCCCGGAAGTGCGTTCGAATCGTCGTGACGGGGTTGAACGAACTCATCGCCCCCTGGAACACCATGGCGACTTCCTCCCAGCGGAACCGGTTCAGTTCGGACTCCGAGAGTTCCAGCACGGAGACCGGCTCGCCGTCTTCGGGGTGGTAGGTGACCTCGCCGGTCGAAACGCCGGGTTCGACGACGGCGTTGAGAAACGACGAGGCGAGCATGGACTTCCCGCTCCCGCTCTCGCCGATGATGCCGAGCGTCTCGTTGCGAGCGACGTCGAGGTCGGCGTCGCGGACGACCCGCGACTGCCCGCGATTCATCTGGAACGTGACGTTGAGGTCGCGGACCTCCACGATCGTGTCTGTGTTACTCATGCGTTGTCTTATCGGAGTGAATTGCGGACAGTAGTATAGTACTACCGTTATATCCAGTCGTTGACCGATTCATGGTTCGGGACCTCCGTCGTCGTCGATCGTCGACGAGTGACGCGCCCTGAGTCGGACGTTGAACACGCTGTCCATCCCCTGGGAGAACAACACGAGTCCGAACGACATCAGGAAGATCGTCAGTAACGGGAACGCGAGGAAGTGGTACATGTCCGGCCGACTCAGCGCTTGCCCCTCGTAGGCGATGTTCATCATGACGCCCCAGTTGAACGTCGTGAACGGGAGGATCCCGAGGAAGTACAGCCCGACGGACTCAAAGATGATGCGTCGAGAGGCCAGCGCCGAGTTCACCGTGATGTACGGCATCAGCTGGGCGAGGACGTCCCGGCGGAGGATCGTCCCCGTCGAGACGCCCATGATCTGCGAGGCCTCCACGTACGACTCCTCCCGGATGCTGAGCACCTGTGAGCGTACGGTCCTCGCCAGCCCGGGCCAGTTGTCGAGCCCGAGCAAGACGCCGATGACGTACGGGTCTCTGGGCTGGAAGATCGCGATGAGGACGATGACCAGCGGGAGTCCGGGGATGGTGATGATGATGTCGGTGATCGACATCAGTATCGTGTCGATCTTCGAGCCACGGAGGAACCCCGAAAGGATGCCGACCAGCGCCGCGAACCCGACGCTCACGACCGCTCCGGCGAACACCATTCGGAACATGTCCGGCGTCGCGTGGATGAGTTGCGCCCCGATCGGCTGCCCGAAGGTGTCCGTCCCGAGAATGTAGTTGGGGTTCTGGAACGGCGGTTCGAGAACGGGCGCATCCCCGCTCGTCGGTCTGTCGACGAGCCAGACGCCGACAGTTCCCATCAGGAAGAATATCGTGATGATCGCCGTCCCGACGACGGCTCGCCAGTCGGTCATCGCCACCCGGGCGGGGGCGACGACGTACAGGTCGAACTGTCGCTTGAGCCGCTGGGACCGCGGCGTCGGCTCTCGGTCGATGTCCGCGTCGAACAGCGTCTCGAGTTCGTCGTCGGGTCGTTCGTTACTCATTGTTGCCTCCGGCCGAGATTCGGGGGTCGATGAAGCCGTACGTCAGATCCGCGATCAGGATCGCGACGATCGTCACGAGCGTGAAGACGATGAGCGATCCCATGAGCACGGGATAGTTTCTCACCTGGATGGCGTCGTACACTAGCAGTCCCACGCCCGGGTAGGAGAAGATCTCCTCGACGATGACGGAGCTGCTGAGCACGCCGGCGATGCCGATCATGAACTGCGTGTACATCGGCAGGATGGCGTTCCGTCCCACGTACTGGGTCGCGATGCGGGAGTTACGCAGCCCGCGCAGCTCCGCGACGCGGAGGTAGTCCTCCCCGAGGACGCGGACGGAGTTGCCCCGCATCGTCAGCGCCGTGCCGAGCCCGAGCACGCTCATCGACAGTATCGGTAGCGCGGCGTGGAGCGCGATACTCTGCATGAACGCCAGGTTGAACCCCTCTTCGATACCGAGTCCGACTCGTCCGCCCGTCGGGAAGAACTGGTACCGAATGCTGAAGAAGAAGATGAACAGAATCCCCGCGACGTAGTACGGCGTGGAGTTGAGCCCGATAACGACGACGGACGACACCGAGTCGAACCTGGATTTCTCCTTGAAGGCCATCACCGCGCCGAGCACGATGCTCACGGTGTAGCCGATGACCATCGCGTAGACGCTGATGAGCATCGACCACGGGAGTCGCTCGGCGAGGAGCGACGTGACGGTGGCATCCTCGTAGAGCGACTCGCCGAGATCGAACTCGAGGAAGACGCTGCTCATGTACTGGAAATACTGTACGTAAATCGGTGCGTCGCTCTCGAGATTCGTATAGTTCTCGACTAGCTGTTCGATCTGCTCCGGACTGATCGTGTTCGACGAGCCCATCTGCTGGGCGAGGATCTGGTTTCGAAGCGCCTGAGCAGGGCCACCTGGCATCATCTGGTACAGAACGAACGTTAGCGTCACTGTCGCGAAAAACGTCAGCAGCGCCTGTCCAACGCGCTTCGCGAAATAATTCCCTTGCATGTCCTATATCCTGTTATTAGGGGTGTTGTGGTCGAGACGAGTCTAATTCGTCGAAATACGTCCTCGCAGCAGCGCGAACGGTCCCGGGTTCGGACGGTCCATTCGGAACTCGTCCTCGCTCGGGAAGTCGAAATTCTCGACGTCGCCGGCGAAGCCGCGGCTCTCCTGTAAGTGGATGATCGCGGGTAGGTCGAAGTTGACCCACTGGACGAGCGTTCGGGTCAGTTCCTTCGTCTCCTCCTCGGACGATGCGCCCTCGAGGTCGACCATGAGCTGGGCCGGGTTGATCTCGACGCCGTTACCCTCGACTTCCGTCGCGCCGACCTCCTCGGGGATCTCGAGCGAGAACGGCACGCCGGTCGGTCCCGTGTCGCTATCACTGTTGACGTCGCCGGCGAGGAGGCCGTAGAAGTTGTTCGAGAAGTACGCCATGGGATGCCAGTACGGCAGTGCGACGTGCCACATCCAGGCGATGTCGAACTCCCACTCCTGGACCCGCGAGTAGTAGTCCTGACCGATGGCCTCCATCTCCGCGTTCAGCCCGAACTCGTTGAGGTGGTCGGTGAAGACTTTCGTCGGCTGGGACTGCGAAACGGCGGACTGCGTGATGATGGTGAAGTCAGTCGCGTTGCCGTCGGGACTGATCCACTCGTCGCCCTCCCGCGAGTAGCCGGCCTCCTCCATGTAGGCGATCGCCGTCTCCTCGTCGGCCTCGACGGGGTAGTCGATGAGCTGGTCGACGAAGTCCTCACCGAGGTATTCCTCTTCGATGGTCTCTCGGATTCCCGTCTGGACCTGCGTCGGGCTCGCGAGCATTCCCGTCTGCGTCGCGGCGTCGATGATCGCGGGAATGTCGATCGCGGAGATGATCGCGCGGCGAACCGGCCGCCGCGCGAGGTGCTCGTTGTTCCAGTTCAGCATGAACTTCTGGCAGTTGTAGTGGCTCAACTCGTAGATATTCTCGATGTTGTCGGGGTAGTCCGGGCGCTGGCTCTCGGTGATGTACTGAGTCATGTCGAGCTTGTCACTCTTCTCGAGCTGCTCGACCTGCGTCCCCGATTCGACGTTCGGAAGGACCCGAATTTGCTCGATATCCGTTTCGTCGGCCCACGGATGGTCCTCCCACTTGGTCGCCAGCGTCTCGGAGGAGTTGAAGTCCTCGATCTTGAACAGCGAGCTTCCGTATCCCTCCTCGACGAACTCCTCGGTATCGATCGTCATCTGAAGGAGATCCTCGGTAACCGCCTGGCGGCCGCTTTCTCCGCCCGCGTCCTCGTAGCGCTCGTAGTACTCTCGGAAGACCGATTTCGGGGCGCTCGTCCCGAGACCCGCGTTCGATTTCGCGATAACCGGCGAGACCTCGTTCTTGTAGATTCGTTTGACGGTGTAGTCGTCGACCAGTTCGTGGCCTTCGAGGGGGGAAGCCTCCGGGTCCTGGTAGCGCCAGAGCTCCGCCTCGATGAAGTAGTCTTCGGCGGTGATGTCGTTGCCGTTCCAGAAGTTCCATTTGTCTGAGAACTTGATCGTGACCTCGCGGCCGTCGACACTGATGTCCTCGAAGAAATCGGTCGAGACGGTCCCGTCAGAATGCGTCGCGAGCGTTTCCTGTGTCCAGTAGATACTGTACGTCTGTGCGTGGTCCGAGGCGTTCCACGGATTGAAGTGGACCTCCGTCGGCGGACGACCCCCTTCGAACGCCGTGACGAACTCCGTACTGTTGTCGCCGCCACCGACACACCCAGCGAGCGTCGCAGCGAGCGTTCCGGCGCTGGCCCCGACAAATTTACGTCTACTCAAATGACTGTGGTCCTTGATCATCTTTCCCACGGGGTATCCGTTACGACCCATCCTTATGTAGATTTTGGTAAGATATCATAGATATCATAGTACATAATATGAGACTATTCAGCAGATGACCGTCTCGGTTACGAGTAGTGACGGTGGTCTCAGGCAGAATATTCACAGTTGGCGTCCTTCTCGGCCTTCAGACGGGGAATTCTGCGCGGTAAAGCGTTCGGGTTTGCGGATCCACCGAATCTCGAGGCGGTGAGAGTCGGTTAGTTAGTCGTAATGTGGCCGTTCAGCAGCGCGTTCGGTCCCGGATTGGAGCGATCCATGCGAAAGTCGTCCTCGCTCGGGAAGTCGAAGTTCTCGACGTCGCCGGCGAAGCCGCGGTTCTCCTGTAAGTGGACGATCACGGGCAGATCGTAGTTGACCCACTGAGCGAGCGTTCGCGTGAGCTCGATCGTTTCCTCCTCGGACGATGCGCCCTCGAGGTCGACCATGAGCTGGGCCGGGTTGATCTCGACGCCGTTGCCCCCGACTTCCGTCGCGCCGACTTCCTCTGGGATCTCGAGCGAGAACGGCACGCCGGTCGGACCCGTGTCGCTGTCGCTGGTGACGTCGCCGGCGAGGAGACCGTAGAAGTCGTTCGAGAAGTACGCCACGGGATGCCAGTACGGCAGTGCGACGTGCCACATCCAGGCGATATCGAACTCCCACTCCTGAACCCGCGAGTAGTAGTCCTGGCCGACGGCCTCCATCTCCACGTTGAAGCCGAACTCGTTGAGGTGGTCGGTGAAGACCTTCATCGGCTGGGACTTCCTGACCCCCGCCTGCGTGATAGCGGTGAAGTCAGTCGCGTTGCCGTCGGGACCGATCCACTCGCCGCCCTCACGTGAGTAGCCGGCCTCCTCCATGTACTCGACGGCCGTCTCTTCGTCGGCCTCGACGGGGTAGTCGATGAGACTGTCGACGAAGTCCTCGCCGAGGTACTTCTCTTCGATGGATGCACGAATCCCCGTCTGGACCTGCGTTGGCGTCGCCATCAACCCGGTCTGGTTCGCGGCGTCGACGATCGAGGGGATGTCGATCGCGGAGATGATCGCCCGCCGGACCGGCCGCCGCGCGAGGTGCTCGTTGTTCCAGTTCAGGATGTACTTCCGGCAGCTGTAGTGGTCAAGTTCGTAGATGTTCTCGATGTTGTCGGGGTAGTCCGACCGCTGGTCCTCGGTGATGTACTGGGTCATGTCGAGCTCGTCGCTCTTCTCGAGTTGCTCGACCTGCGTCCCCTCGGTTGGCTTTACGCGGATCTGTTCGATGTCCGTTCGGTCCGCCCACGGGTGATCGTCCCACTTCGTCGCCAGCGTCTCGGAGGAGTTGAAGTCCTCGATCTTGAACAGCGAGCTCCCGTACCCCTCCTCGACGAACTCCTCGGTGTCGATCGTCAGCTGGAGGAGGTCGTCGGTCACGGCCTCCCGCTCGCTCTCCGTGGTGGCGTCCTCGTAACGCTCGTAGTACTCGCGGAAGACCGACTTCGGCGCGGAGGTGCCGGCGCCCGCGTTCGATTTCGCGATCGTCGGCGAGATATCGTCCTTGTAGATCCGCTTGACGGTGTACTCGTCGACCAGTTCGTGGCCTTCGATCGGCGAGGCCTCCGGATCCTGGTAGCGCCAGATCTCCTGTTCGATGAGGTAGTCCTCGGCGGTGATGTCGTTGCCGTTCCAGTAGCTCCACTCGTCCGAGAACTCGAGCGTGACCTCCCGACCGTCGACGCTGAGGTCCTCGAAGAAATCGGTCGAGACGGTCCCGTCGGCGTGTGTCACGACCGTTCCCTGAAGCCAGTAGATGCTGTATGTCTGTGCGTAGTCCGACGCGTTCCACGGGTTGAAGTGAACCTGTGTCGGCTGACGGCCGCCCGCAAACGCCGTGACGAACTCCGTCGAGTCGCTGTCGCTGCCGAGACAGCCCGCGAACGTGGCGGCGACCGTGCCGGCGCTCGCGCCGATAAACTGCCGTCTATTTACGCGGGTGTGATTGTGTCTCATATGACTACGGTCCCACCATTACTACCTAACTATATGTATTTTTTGACGGAATCAGTCGGCGCGTCGCGCACAGACCACCATCATTCCGAACGAGAGGGTGCCGATCACAGCAAACGTTACGAGTTGGACGATCGTGATGACGTACGTTCCGGTCCCCCGCTCGATGGCCCCCAGCGCGGCGCCGAGGACGATCAGCGACAGCAGCGAGACCATGAACAGCAGCCGGAAGTGATGACGGAACCGACAGAACGCGTCGACGAGGGTTTCCTCTGCCATGTCGGTCCCTGTTTTCGCTCGGCCGACACAAGTGTTACTGTGTAATTTCATCGCACGGTTGTCGCGTTCGATCAACCAACGAGTCCGTCGGGCGGCGCCCTCGAACCGATTAGCGTCCCGCGGGTGTGCGTAATCGAACGGCGATGCGTCCCCGTCCGGCCGCACGTTCGAGCGTTCAGAGACGCCTCGAGCACAGTGCGACTTTCAGACAGCGGTTTTCGCCGTAAACTTCTAATAATAGATGGTAAATTGAGAAATCGGAGTGTAAGCGATAATGACTGATTCAGACGCGAATACGGCACGGTATCGACGGTACCGACGCGAGTTGCTGAGCGGAATAGCAGCCGGAACGACGGCGATCACGGCCAGCGGTGTCGGCGGAGCGACCGCCAGTGGTCGGACGCGCCGGTCTGCTGTCGGAAGCGGTACCGATACGAGCGAGCATACACGTCAGATGGAGGCACTCGACCGGGGCCTCGTGGCCGTTCCGGTTGAAGACGGTGTACTCGTCCGCTGGCGACTGCTCGGAACCGATCCCGCCGACCGGGGGTTCCACGTGTTCCGCGACGGTGAGCGAGTGAACGATAAGCCGATCACCGAGAGCACAAACTTCCTCGATCCCGAGGGGACGAGAGAGTCGACCTACGCGGTTCGACCGGTCGGCGTCGGTCAAGCTGGCGGAGGGAACCACGACGGAAACGGTAGTGATCGCAAACCGGGACTGTCGAAGTCCGTCGAGGTGTGGGACGAGCAGTACACGGAAATCCCGCTGAACAAGCCCGAGCCGATCGAGGGCGAGGACGGCGAGACGGTCACCTACCACGCGAACGACGCGAGCGTGGGCGACCTCACGGGTGATGGAACGCTCGATATCGTCCTCAAATGGACCCCATCGGACGCGAAGAACAACGCCTTCGAGGGTCACACGAGCGACGTCCTGATCGACGGCTACACGATGGAGGGCGAACACCTCTGGCGACTCAACCTCGGGCAGAACATCCGCGCCGGCGCGGCCTACACGTCGTTCGCAGTCTACGACTTCGACGGCGACGGGACGGCGGAAGTAGCGATGCGGACGTCCGACGGCGCCACGGACGGAATCGGGACGGTCATCGGTGATCCGGACGCCGATCACGCGAACGACGAGGGGCGTATCCTCGAGGGACCGGAGTACCTCACCGTCTTCGACGGCGAGACGGGGGAAGCGCTCGCGACTGAAGACTTCGAGCCCGCACGTGGAGACGCTTGCGACTGGGGCGACTGTTACGGCCATCGCGTCGATCATTTCCTCCCCGCGCCCGCCTACCTCGACGGGGAGCGACCGAGCCTCGTTATGGGTCGGGGCTACTACGAAAAGACGATGCTGGCCGCGTGGGACTTCCGTGACGGCGAACTCGAGACCCGCTGGATCTTCGACAGCACCGACGGCAACGAGGAGTACGAGAGCCAGGGCAACCACCAACTCTCCATCGCCGACGTCGACGGCGACGGGAAAGACGAGATCGTTTACGGCGCGATGGTCGTCGACCACGACGGCACCGGACTGTACTCGACCGGCTGGGGCCACGGCGACGCCCTTCACGTGAGCGATTTCGTCCCGAATCGGGAGGGACTCGAGGTCTTTCAGCCCCACGAGTACGGGTCGTACGGAGCGACGCTCCGCGACGCCGGCACGGGCGAGTTACTGTGGAGCGAGGGCGAAGGGGACGCGGACATCGGCCGGGCCATGATCGCGGACATCGATCCCGACTACGAGGGCGCGGAGCTCTGGGCGGTGAAGCCCCTGACCACCGGCGGCCTCGGTACGTGGACCGCGCACGGTGAGCAGATACGCGAGAACGCCATCGAGTCGGTCAACTCCGCGCTCTGGTGGACGGGCGATCTGCACCGGGAACTGCTCGATCACGACTGGGACTCGGAAGAGAACTACGGCGTCGGCAGACTCACGAAGTGGAACCCCGAGACGCAGGAACTCGAGCTGTTGAAGTCGTTCGAGGGAACTCGCTCGAACAACTGGACGAAGGGCAACCCGTGTTTCTCCGGGGACATCCTCGGCGACTGGCGCGAGGAGGTGATCTGGCGGACCGAAGACAGCGAGGCGCTGCGACTGTACGCGACGCCTCACGAGACCGACCACCGGCTGTACACGCTATTGCACGACCCGCAGTACCGGGTTGCACTCTCTTGGCAGAACGTGATCTACAACCAGCCGCCGTGGCCGAGTTACTTCCTCGGACACGGGATGGACGACCCGCCGAAACCCGATATCGAACTCGTCTCCGCCGACGATGGCTGAACGGGACGCGTACCGTAGCGTCGCGATCCACAGTCATCCGATGCCACGCGTCTGAGTGGCCAGTACGGTACACGAAGGGTGGGCCGCCAGCTCGGCCCCATTCAGCTATCGACGATTCGAGTCCGCGATCCCGACTCGCTCGAGTGTAGCGCGGGAGATCCCGACGTTGGCTACCAACAAAATCGGTGTTAGTACCGGTTTTGAAAGTTTCTACAGCAATTATATTCAACTTCAAAAATATTTATATAGTACGATATGGACGAAGAAAGTGCGGTGTGAAAGACAATGACTAATCCAGACACGAATGAGACGCGACTGCGACGGTACCGACGCGAGATTCTGAGCGGAGTGGCGGCCGGGACGGCAGCGTTCGCGGCTAGCGGTGCGGCGACTGCCAGCGGTCGGAACGGCCGATCCACCGTTGGAAACGGAAAAGGCGACGAGAAGAACGAGTCGACGCGTCAGATGGAGGCACTCGGCCGGGGCCTCGTGGCCGTTCCGGCGGAAGATGGAGTGCTCGTCCGCTGGCGGCTGTTGGGAACCGAACCCGCCGATCTGGGATTCCACGTGTATCGCGACGGTGAACGGGTGAACGACGAACCGATCACCGAGAGCACGAACTTCCTCGATCCCGAGGGAACGACGGACTCGACGTACGCGGTTCGAGCGGTCGGAAACGGTCGAGCCAGCGGCAGGAAAGACGGCGGCCGGAAACCCGGCATGTCGGAGTCTGTCGAAGTGTGGGACAACCAGTACACGGAAATCCCGCTGAACAAACCCGATCCGGTCGAAGGCGAGAACGGGGAGACGGTCACGTACCACGCGAACGACGCGAGCGTAGCCGATCTCACGGGCGACGGAACGCTCGACATCGTCCAGAAGTGGTCGCCGTCGAACGCGAAGGACAACGCCTTCGAGGGTCACACAAGCGACGTTCTGATCGACGGCTACACGATCGAGGGCGAGCACCTCTGGCGGATCAACCTCGGGCAGAACATTCGCGCCGGCGCACACTACACGCCGTTTGCCGTCTACGACTTCGACGGCGACGGGAAGGCGGAGCTGGCCGTGCGGACGTCCGACGGCGCGACGGACGGAACCGGGGCGGTCATCGGCGATCCCGACGCCGACTACGCGAACGAAGCGGGACGGATCCTCGAGGGGCCGGAGTACCTCACCGTCTTCGACGGCGAAACGGGCGAGGAACTCGCGACGAAGGACTTCGAGCCCGCGCGCGGAGACGACTGCGACTGGGGAGACTGCTACGGGAATCGCGTCGATCGATTCCTCGCCGGCGTCGCCTACCTCGACGGCGAGCGACCGAGCATCGTCATGACGCGGGGCTACTACGCGAAGTCGATGCTGGCCGCCTGGGACTTCCGCGACGGCGACCTCGAGACCCGCTGGATCTTCGACAGCGACGACGGCAACGAGGAGTACGAGAGCCAGGGAAACCACCAGCTCGCCACTGCCGACGTCGACGGCGACGGGAAAGACGAGATCGTCTACGGCGCGATGGTCGTCGACCACGACGGTACCGGACTCTACTCGACCGGATGGAACCACGGCGACACGCTCCATGTGAGCGACTTCGTCCCGAGCCGGGAGGGACTCGAGGTCTTCCAGCCACACGAGTGGGGACCCCACGGGGCGACGCTCCGTGACGCCGGCACGGGCGAGTTACTGTGGAGCGAGGAGGCGGACGCGGACGTCGGCAGAGGGATGATCGCGGACGTCGATCCCAACTACGAGGGCGCGGAGCTCTGGGCGTCCCACGGGGTCGGCTTCTGGTCTAACGAGGGCGACAGACTCGGACCGGCGCTCGACTCGATCAACTCCGCGCTCTGGTGGACGGGCGATCTGCACCGGGAACTGCTCGACCACGACTGGGACTCGGAAGAGAACTACGGCGTCGGTCGACTCACGAAGTGGAACCCCGAGACGCAGGAACTCGACCTGCTGAAGTCCTTCGACGGCACGCGGTCGAACAACTGGACGAAGGGCAACCCGTGTCTCTCGGGAGACATCCTCGGGGACTGGCGCGAAGAGGTGATCTGGCGTCGAGAAGACGACGAAGCACTGCGACTGTACGCGACGCCCCACGAGACCGACCACCGGCTGTACACGCTGTTGCACGACTCGCAGTACCGGACCGCGCTCGCGTGGCAGAACGCCGGCTACAACCAGCCGCCGTGGCCGAGTTACTTCCTCGGACACGGGATGGACGACCCGCCGAAGCCAAACATCGACCCCGTCTCGGCGGATCGCGACTGATCGGTAGTTCCGCCGTGGGACCGCTACGGCGCCGTTCAACGTAACGCCCGACAGAACGAGGTGGTGGAGTTTGTGGTCCCGACCCCGGGACCCACCGCCTGCAGCGATTCTATCGCGAAGGATTCGAGCGCGGAGACTCGAGTAGCGGTGTGATGCGTAAGACGAGGTCGCAAGCGGTGTCGCGGTTCAGTACTCGCTTCTGAATTGCGGAAACGAGAGCAGACGAACGTACCGGAGACAACGCCCCACCCTGCATGACAACGTTTACAACGGTCGGTGCGAACGTTGACCTATGTCAATCGGAGTCTGTTACTTCCCGGAGCACTGGCCGCGCGAACAGTGGGAGACGGATGTTCGGCAGATGGCCGACGCTGGAATCGAGTACGTCCGGATGGCGGAGTTCTCGTGGCGGGTCCTCGAGCCCGAACGCGGCGCGTTCGACTTCGAGTGGCTCGACGAGATCGTCGAGCTGATTGGCGAGTACGGGATGCAGGCCGTCCTGTGTACGCCGACGGCGGCACCGCCGCGGTGGCTCGTCGAGGAACGCCCCGAGATCCGCCAGCGAGACCGTGACGGAACCGTCAGGGACGTCGGAAGCCGCCGGCACTACTGTTTCAACTCCGCGGCCTATCGCGAGGAGACCGAACGCGTCGTCCGAGCGATGGCGGAGCGCTACGCCGACGATCCGCGCGTCGTCGGCTGGCAGACCGACAACGAGTACGGCTGTCACGGCACGACACGGTGTTACTGCGACGACTGCGCTGACGCGTTCCGGGACTGGGTCCGCGAGGAGTACGAGACCGTCGACGAACTCAACGAAGCGTGGGGAACGACGTTCTGGAGCCAACAGTACGACGACTTCGAACAGGTCGACCTCCCGCGGCCGACGCCCGCGCAGGACCATCCGGCGATGCTGCTCGATTTCGCCCGATTCTCGAGCGACAGCGTCGTCAAGTACAATCGGCTGCAGGCGGACCTGCTTCGCGAGGCGAACGACGAGTGGTTCGTCACGCACAACTTCATGAACCTGTTCGAGTCGGTGGACACCTACGACTTCGACGAGGACCTCGATCTGATTTCCTGGGACTCGTACCCGACAGGCCACGTCCAGCAGGCCGGCGGCGAGACGACGACCGACGAGCTCCGCGCGGGGAACCCCGATCTGCTCTCGTTCAACCACGACCTCTACCGGAGCGTACTCGACCGACCGTTCTGGGTGATGGAACAGCAACCGGGCGACGTTAACTGGCCGCCCCACTCGACCCAGCCCGCGGAGGGGGCGATGCGCCTCTGGGCCCACCACGCGACCGCCCACGGCGCCGACGCCGTCGTCTACTTCCGCTGGCGGCGCTGCCTCGAGGGCCAGGAGCAGTACCACGCCGGCCTCCGCAAGCAGGACGGGTCGGCGGATCGGGGCTACGACGACGCGACGCGGGCCGCCGAGGAACTGTTCGACCTCGACCACGTCGACGCGCCCGTCGCCCTGCTTCACGACTACGAGAACGCGTGGGCGCTCGGCGAACAGCCCCACGCGCCCGACTTCGACTACTGGCAGCTGTTGCAGTCGTTCTACGCGTCGCTGCGAGCGCACGGCGTGCAGGTCGATATCGTCCATCCCGAGAGCGACCTCGAGTCCTACGACGCGGTCGTCGCGCCGACGCTCCACCTGGCGACCGAGTCGCTGGCCGACCACCTGACCGCGTACGTCGAATCCGGCGGCGAACTGCTGCTCGGCCCGCGGACGGGGGTCAAAGACGCGCACAATAAGCTCCGTCCCGATCTCCAGCCCGGTCCGCTGTCGGAGCTCGTCGGCGCGAGCGTCGACCAACACGAGTCGCTCCCGACGCAGTTCGAGCCGACCGTCGCCGGAACCGACGGGACGAACGCCGAGTACGCGTTCCGAACGTGGGCCGAGTGGCTCGAGGCCGACGCGGCCGAGCCGCTACTCGAGTACGCGGGCGACGATATCGAAGGCGGACGGACGGCGGCCGTCCGAAACGCGGTCGGTGAGGGAAGCGTCGTCTACTGCGGTGTCTGGCCCGAGACCGACCTCGCGAACGACCTCGTCGGGTCGCTCCTCGACCGCGCCGGCGTCCGCCGGATGGACGTGCTCCCCGACGGCGTTCGCGTCGCCCGACGCGACGGCCACACCTGGGTGCTGAACTTCGGGAGCGACCCGATCGCGGTGACCCTCGAGGGGGACGCGTCGTGGCGACTCGGCGGTCCGGAAATCGGTCCGTTCGATCTCGCGATCGCCGAGACCAACGCGGTCGACGACCTCTCGGTACGGATCCGAGACTAGGGCATCGAGTGCGCGCGAAGGGCAGTGTCCGCTGCGCTCGTGCAGTTCTGTCCGGTGCTCGAGATTCGGCGATTTGAAGATTCGCGGTTCGACGATGCGAGACTTCCCTCGAGAACTCGAGACCGCGTGACGACCGCCGGGCCGTCGATCGCTGCGGCGGACCCGAACCCGCGATCAGTCCATTTTCAGCGTGACGGTGCCGTCGAAGTTGAGCAGGATGCGCTGGGCGACGTCTCCGAACACCGCTTTGCCGGTCGGCGACCGCCGTCGACCGACGATGAAGACGTGGTCACAGCCCAGGCGCTCCGCGGCCTCGATGATCGCATCGGCGCGCTCGTTCTCTTTGGTGACGATCCCGTCGGCAGTGAACTCGACTGACTCGTCGAACGAGTCGAAGACGCCCTCGGCGAACTGTCGGGCGAACTGTGTCGCGGTGGCGGCCGGGTCGGGCTCGCTGTACGACGTCCCCTCGACCTGCTCGATCGCTTCGATGTTATCCGCCGTTTCGTCGACCTGATCCGGCGTGATCCATCCGAGGACGGTCAGTTTCGCGCCGGTATCGTGTGCGAGGCGGCCGGCTTCCGCGAGTAGTGTGCGGTGCGTCTCGGTGTCGTCGACGACGACGAGTGCGTTTTCCATGCCATCGGTTTGATCAGTCATCGAAATAAGTGTACTGTCTATCGCACCGTTTGCCTGGCGCGGAGCCGGATCGATACGAGACCGTGCTCGGGGGGAGACGAAATGGTGCTCGCGGCCTCGACGGATCGAACGCGATCGAGGTCCCGCAATCACTAAATGAGACGGAGGGAAAGGGGCTACTATGACAGAAATCGTCGACTACGAACTGTTCGAGGTTCCGCCGCGGTGGCTATTCCTGCGTCTCGAAACGAGCGACGGAACGGTCGGCTGGGGCGAACCGGTCGTGGAGGGGCGCGCGAAGACCGTTCGGACCGCAGTCGAGGAGCTTCTCGACAACTACCTACTGGGGGAGGATCCGGACCGAATCGAGGACCACTGGCAGGCGATGTATCGCGGCGGCTTCTATCGCGGCGGCCCGGTGCTGATGAGCGCTATCGCGGGGATCGACCAGGCCCTGTGGGACATCAAGGGTAAGCGACTGGGCGTTCCGGTCCACGAACTGCTCGGCGGTGCGACCCGGGACCGGATCCGGGTCTACCAGTGGATCGGCGGCGACCGCCCCTCCGACGTGGCCGAACAGGCTCGAGCGCAGGTCGAGGCGGGCTTTACGGCCCTCAAGATGAACGCGACGGAGGAGATCGAGCGTGTCGACGATCCCGCGACGATCGAGGCCGCGGTCACGCGGCTCCGCGAGGTCCGCGAGGCCGTCGGCGACGAGGTCGATATCGGCGTCGACTTCCACGGTCGCGTCTCGAAGCCGATGGCGAAACGACTCGTCGAAAAGCTCGAACCCCACGAGCCGATGTTCGTCGAGGAGCCGGTCCTGCCCGAGCACAACGACGCGCTGCCGGAGATCGCGTCCCACACCACGATCCCGATCGCCACCGGCGAGCGGATGTTCTCCCGGTGGGACTTCAAGCAGGTGTTCGAGAACGGGGCCGTCGACGTGATTCAGCCCGATCTCAGCCACGCCGGCGGGATCACGGAGGTCAAGAAGATCGCCGCGATGGCCGAAGCGTACGACGTGGCGATGGCCCCCCACTGCCCGCTCGGGCCGATCGCGCTCGCCTCCTGTCTCCAGGTGGACGCGTGCTCGCACAACGCGTTCATTCAGGAACAGAGCCTGAACATCCACTACAACGAGACCAGCGACGTGCTCGAGTACCTGGCCGATCCGTCCGTCTTCGATTACGACGACGGCTACGTCCAGATCCCGGACGAGCCGGGACTCGGCATCGAGATCGACGAGGACCACGTCCGCGCCCAGGCCGACGTCGGCCACGACTGGCACAACCCCGTCTGGCGACACGACGACGGCAGCGTCGCCGAGTGGTAACGGACGGCGGTAGCGCGGCGGATATTTCTTCAGTGCACTGACGACGTGAGTGCGATCACTCGGTCTCAGCAGCGCCTCTCGGGGGGCGCGTAGACCGCGCTCAGCCGTGAATTCGCGCTTCGAAATCGATCCGAACGCTCGAGCGGTTCTGCCCTCGCGTCCGCTCTCACCGGAAATAGCTGTGAGACTGACACAGATGGATAATAGAGGACTATAGAGAGCGCTGCGCGACTCGTTTCACTGAGTGTTTAGAAAAGGCCGTCCGCCAGGACCGGACAGAATAGTGCGCCGATCGGCTGTCCGCGAGCACTGTGTTACGACCATACAGTTGTAAACTACCGCAGCTAATCGATCCGAATTCGATCAGGGAACTGAATTCGCCCGATACAGGGGAGAAGAGCCGTGTTTTGAAATCGTCCGGCCTCACCGAACGCTCCGTGCGTATCGCTGTCACAGTGAGAGCAAACCCCAAGCGGACGGTGCGATCACGCCGTCGGTAGCGGGCGGCAAACGACGCAACTATTTTATATTTCGATCGTCGTACGCATCGTATGCATCGACTCGAGGAGAGAGTGCCGTCGCGGTCGCGTTCGTCGGTGAAGATCGGCTACGTCGGCGGCGGCAGTCACGGCTGGGCGCACACGCTCATCAACGACCTGCTCCAGTGCGACGATCTCGCGGGGACGGTATCGCTCTACGACGTCGACTACGAAGCGGCCGAGCAGAACGCGAGGCTGGCGAACGGCCTCGCGGAGCGGTCGGACGCCAACGGGGCGTGGACGTTCGAGGCGCGTCGGGAGGTCGACGACGCGCTCGCGGACGCCGACTTCGTCATCTGCTCGATTCAGGATCCGGTCGGGGAGACGTTCGTCCACGACATCGACGTCCCCCAGGAGTACGGCATTTACCAGACCGTCGCGGACACGGTCGGCCCCGGCGGCGTCCTGCGCTCGCTGCGAGCGATCCCGCAGTACCGCGAGATCGCGGCGACGGTCCGCGAACAGTGTCCCGACGCGTGGGTGATCAACTACACGAACCCGATGACGGTCTGTACGCGGGCGCTCTACGAGGAGTTCCCCGACATCAACGCGATCGGGCTCTGCCACGAGGTGTTCGGTACCCAGCGGCTGCTGGCCGACATCGCCGAGCGCTACGTCGACGAGGCCGAAGACGTCGCGGCCGACGAGATCGACGTGAACGTCAAAGGGATCAACCACTTCACGTGGGTCGACGAGGCCTACTGGAACGGACACGACCTCTTCCAGTATCTCGATCGCGAACTCGAGGAGCGGAAACCGATTCCGGGGTTCGAACCCGGCGAACTGAACGACGAGTCCTACTGGACGAACCACCACCAGATCGCCTTCGATCTGTACGACCGGTTCGGGGTGCTCGGCGCGGCGGGCGACCGCCACCTCGCCGAGTTCGTCCCCTGGTATCTCGACATCGACGAGCCCGAGGAGATCCAGCGCTGGGGGATCCGGCTGACCCCCAGTTCCGCCCGGACCGGCGACAGCGAGGGGCCGGCGAAGATGGAACGATACCTGTCCGGCGACGAGGAGTTCGAGTTCACCGAGTCCGGCGAGGAGGTCGTCGATATCATGCGCGCGCTCGAGGGACTCGAGCCGATCAAGACGCACGTCAACCACCCGAATCGGGGCCAGACGCCCGACCTGCCGACGGGCGCCGTCGTCGAGACCAACGCCGTCATCACCGGCGGCGGCGTCGCGCCGATCACCGCCGGCGAACTCCCCCGCGAAGTGCGGTCGATGGTACTGACGGCCGTGCACAACCAGGAGACGCTTATCGAGGCCGGCTTCGCCGGTGATCTGGACCTTGCCTTCCAGGCGTTCCTCAACGAACCGCTGGTCACCATTCAGCGCGACGAGGCCCGCGACCTGTTCGCCGACCTCGTCGCCCTCGAGCGCGACTACCTCCGGGACTACGACCTCGAGAACGCCGACGTCCTCGAGGGCTGACCGCAGAACGGTCGCGGAGGTCCAGGGGCGGGCCCGAACGCCGCTTCGCGTTCGTCGCTCGAGCGGCGTTCACCGTCACAATTCTCGTCGGAGATATCAGCACGTGGGGAACTCGATACTCGCTGAAACAGCGCCGCTACTGGCACTGAGGGGATAGCTCGGGACAGCTGTCAGTTGCGTTCGACCCACGCGCCGGCGTCGTCCCCGTAGTCGCGTTCGTCGTCCCGTCCGGCGTTGAGGAGGCTGTCGAGGACGCCGGTAGAGAGGGCGGAATCCGGATCGAACGCCTCGGACGCGAGGTAGGACTCGAGGCTGTGTCGAAACTGCCGGACGGCGGGAGCGTCCCCGGAGAGATCCAGCGTGCAGACGGCGAGCGCTCCGTCGCCGACGGCGGTTTCGAAGTAGACGCCGAGTTTGTGGTTCCGGTAGATCGTATCGATTATCTGTACAGTGGGTTCGAAGTCGGCGGGCGCGTCGTCGAGAACGATCGGCCGCGAGTGACGCAGGAGGGGCCACCACTGCCAGTCGGCGTAGTCCTCGGTCGGGAAGGCGTCGAACAGCGGATGATCGGGGTCCGTCGTCATTCCGAGGGTCCCCGGCTTTCCGTTTTGCTTGAAGATCTCGTAGTTCCAGAAGTCCGGCTGGAACGAGCCCTCGAGACCGTACCGGAGCGCGCTCGGTTCCGGCAGTAAGAGGACCGTCTCGCCGTCCTCCAGTCGCGTGCGAGTTCGCTCGTCGAAGCGCCAGGAAACGTCGATATCGTCTGTGTTGGCGGCTATTTCGGGTGTCTCGGGATAGACCCAGATCGGGTAGGTCGTCCGGAGATCGACGGCGGAGCCGTCCTCGAGGTCCGCTCCCTCGACCGCGAGCGTTACCTCGAACCGGGCAGGCGCGTCGACGTCCTCGAGCGGGGCGTCGATCGTCCCGAGGGACGTCAGCTCCCCCTGCTCGAGGACGTCTCGCTCGAGGGCTCCGGAAGCGGTTTCCGTGCCGTCGAGTTCGGCGATCGACCAGGTCGCGGTCGCGTCCGCGATCGGGCCGGGGCCGTAATTGGCGAGCAGCGACTCGGCCTCGAACGCGTCGTCGGTCGTGAAGGTGTACCGGTCGAACGAGAGGAGCGGGACGCGTGCGCTACAGAAGCGACGCCACTCGTGGGGCTCGATCAGTCCCTTCGACTCCATGAAGGAGTCGAGGATCCCGACCATCGCGGTCCCCTGGCCCGGAAAGTCGTCGAGGCCGAGCAATTGAAAGCCGCCGAAGCCCGCCGTTCGGAACGCGGCCTCGATCTCTTCGCGGTAACAGGTGACTGCGAGCGCGCCGGACGCGGCCCGAAAATCCGCGTCCGAGCCTTCGAGATAGCGATCGGCGAGCGAGCGCTCGAACCGTTCGAGGTTGCGAGCCCGGAGGACGCCGCGATACTTGCGCGTCTCGTCGTAGTCGGGATGGACCTGGTACTGGCCGATCTCGTGACCGACGACGGGGAGATCGTAGGGCTCGAGTTCGTCCTCGTAGTCGACGGCCGTCGACGGCGGAGAATCGTTGACGTGTCCGGTCCCGCGGATGGGCGTTCGATCGACGTCCCAGTGACTGGCCTCGGCGTCTTCGGGGACGTTGGCGGTAACAAAGAAGTCGTCGGCGTCTCCCGGGTGCGGTGAGGTAAGAAAATTGTTCGCCCCGTAGGCGTACAGCCGTCGGTCGTCGAGCGCTCGACAGTGGCGAACGAGTTCGGTCATTCGCTCCTCGTCGCCCCGATTTTCGTTGCCGAGGGTGAAGCAGACGAACGAGGGGTGGTGTCCATAGGCGTCGAGAATGCGCTCGGCCTCCCGCTCGTAGTACTCGTAGTCGTCGGCGTCGGCGAGCGAGGTGCCGTTGTTCCACTGGGAACACTCCGGTTGCAGGTACATCCCGACGCGGTCGGCCGCCTCGAAGGCCGCCTCCGGCGGGCACCAGCTGTGGAACCGATAGTGGTTGATGCCGTACGCTCTGGCGGTCTCCATGTGATCGACCCATTCGGCGACCGTCGTCGGCGGGTACGCGGTGTCGGGGAAGACACAGCAGTCCGTCCGGCCGCGCAGGAAGATCGTCGTCCCGTTGATCGAGAACTGCGTGCCGTCGGCTTCGAACTCGCGGAGGCCGAACGCGGTCTCGAACTCGTGGCCGGCGGCGTTCTCGTCCCCTGCCGTCTCGAGCGAGACGGTCAACTCGTAGACCGCCGGCGAGAACTCGTCCCAGGTGAGCGCGTCGGATCCGAGATCGTATGTGAACTCGAGAGTCGTTCGACCCGGCGCCGAGCCATCGCCGGCACTGACCGAGACGGGGCGATCGACGGTGTCCGCGACGTGGATCTCATCGGTGGTCGTACTCCGGGCAGCGGCAGAGACGGTTCCCTGAAAATCGGTCTCCGTGGCGTTCCCGAGGGTTATCTCGAGGTCGACGGCGTTCTCGCTCGGTTCCGGGAACGGGTCGACGCTCTCGATCCAGACGTTCGGTGTCGCCTCCAGCCGGAGGTCCCCGATGATGCCGTTCCAGTTGGTCTGCGTGTGTTCAGTGCTCGCGTGCGATCGCCTGACTCCCGGACGATCCATCGAGTCGTCGGCGTTGTCCACTCGAACGGCGATTTCGTGCTCGCCGGGGCCGATCGCCTCGGTGAGATCGTATACGTGCGGGGTGCTCAGGCACACTCGCGAGCCGATACGCTCCCCGTCGACCCAGACCTCGGTCGGTCTGGTTCGCTCGAGCGTTAGTGTCACGCGTTTGCCCGCCCAGGAATCGGGGACGGAGACGGTGCGCTGGTACCACGCCGACCCCTCGTATCGATGCGTCCGTTGGAGGTGGTCCCGCGGTCGATCGTCGACGGTTGTCCCGTAGCCGTATTCGTCGGTGGATCCGGGAAGGTACATCGTCCCGTCGATAACGTCGTCAGGCGGATCAACGACGTGTCGGTCGCGGTCGGGATTGAGCCGCAGAGCCCACGGTCCCGATAACGAGATCGATTGCATGAGCACCCCTTTCTCCGGAGGACACATAGTATTGTTCACCGGTTCCGGCAGTCCACACTCGATCGAACGGAAACGCGTGCTCGCCTGAGAAAGTATATATTCGCTGTTCGAATCGGTTCGGATTTTACTATGGATATAATAATTATATTCTAGAAATAAAGCTTAACAATACTGTCCACGATAGCTATCAGTGCAACCATGTCACAGGACGACACACGAGAGTGTACCAGCGAAGAGACCGAGTCCGCCGACTCGAGCACGCCGATGCCGAGCGTAACGCGCCGCCGGACGTTATCGCTCGCAGCCACGGGACTGGCAGCGGGTGCGGTCGGTACCGCGCAGGCGAGCGACCACGACGCCGAGGTCTGGGAGACCGACGGCACCTGGTACGCCGCGAACGGCGGGACGGTGTACGAGGGGCCGGACCACATGGACGCGATCCAGGCGGCCGTCGATAGCCTCACCACCGGTCGAACCTCGAAGGAGAAGGTGCTCGTCAAGAACTCCGGATCGGTCGGCCCCCACTCGTGGGACGGCGACGTCAAGGCCGTCGATCTGCCCAGTTACACCGTCATCGAACACAACGGGACGATCTCCGTCGAAGATACCGGCGAGGATCTGATCGTGCCGTTTCGCGCACAGAGCGTCGAATCGATCGAGATACAGAACGTCACCATCGAGGGGAATCCCCGCTACGGCATCTGGATCCAGAGCTGTTCCGACGTCCAGCTGGGGACCATCAACATGTCGCTGTGGGACACCGAGACCGTCGGAATCGGGGTTCGCATCGACGACAGCGACGGCGGCCGGAGTCAGAACGTCTCGCTCGAGTACGCCTCCGTCGAGGGATCCCAGCACCACGCGGTGGAGACCTACGGCGTCGACGACGTCACGATCGGCACCGTAGAGACCGTCGACACGGGTGGCTGCGGACTGCTGTTGAACGACACGGCCTACGCGACGGTCGATTACGTCAATGCCACGCGAGCGGATCAGGGCGGCGGCTACGCCGGCTTCCGATGTGCGAACGGCGCCGGACCGGAGATCGTCGTCAATCGAGTCGACGCCGTCGACTGCGGTCGCGGAATCTTCACCGTCTCCGGGAGCGAGGGCATCGAGATCTACGACGTCTATCTCGACGGCAACGGCGGGAACCTCGTCCAGGACACTCGGTATCTGCTCATCGACGGTGGCACCGTCACGAACACCGGGAGCAGCGGCATCCGGATCGACTCGCGGGCCAGCGACGATCATCCGCACTCGAGCGACGTCACGGTCCGAAACCTCGAGATCACGGGCAACGCCGAGTACGGCGTCTACGAGACCGGACCCGACACGGAATCGAACGCGATCGTCGACAACCACTTCTGTGACAACGCCAGCGGAGCGGTCGAGACGTACGCGAACAGTACGGACGTCAGCGGGAACACCTACTGCAGCTAGGACGAATCGATCGCGGCGGGCACGTCCCGGGTCGCGAACGTCGACGGCGGAGACCACCAGCGATCGACGTCCGAGTCGATCCGAGAGCGGTCCGCCTCGCTCGTATCGCACGAGCGCGAGAACGAACACGACCGCGACTCGAGCCACCACGTATTTGATATGGGATCGGGATAACGTGTCCGCCATGCGCCACGACGGGATCCAGTTTCACAACGTCGGCGACGTGCGATCGCTCGAGGGTCGAGACGGGAAACTGCTGCAACGGGTTCCCGAGGCCGTCAGAACGGAACTGAACGACGGCGCGCAGTCGCGGATGCGCCGCCCCGCGGGCGTCGAACTCCGGTTCGTCCCCGACGGCTCCGCGACGGTGACGCTCTCGATGATTCCCGACGAAAACGCCGAGGAAAGCACCGTCCGCGTCTTCTGGGGCCCGATTCAGGGTTCGACGGCCGTCGTCGATTCCGAGCCGACGGAAATCGAGATCTCGATGCCGGAGAAACTCGCCGACCTCGAGCCGTCGGCCGTCGAGGACCTCGCGTTCGATCCCCGCGTCTGTCGGATCCAGTTATCGGGCGAGCACCGCAGCGGGCCGATAGCCTATCACGGCCTCGAGGGCGACGTCCGGTCGCCCCGCGAGGACGAACTGCCCGATCGGCGCTACCTCGCGTACGGCACCTCGATCACCGAGGGCGCGGCGCCGCTGGCCGAGCACCTGACCTACGTCAGCCAGACGGCCCGTCGGCTCGACGCCGATCCGATCAACCTCGGCTCCTGTGGCACCGCCTACTGCGACGCCGCGATGGCCGACCACATCGCCGAGCGCGACGACTGGGATATCGCGACGCTCGCGATCTCGGTGAACATGGTCGGCACGTTCGACCCGGCGGAGTTTCACGCCCGCGCCGAGCGCATGGTCGACCGAGTCGCGAGTGCCAATCCGGAGAAACCCGTCGTCGCCATCACCGTCTTCCCTCATTCTCGGGACGTCTGTCGGAGCAACGGCGAGACCGAACGCTGCGAGCGGTTCCGCGAGGAACTCCGCGAGGTCGTCGCCGAAACGCCCCACGAGAACGTGTCACTGCTCGAGGGGGCAGACCTGCTGCCGACTATCGGCGGGCTCACCACTGATCTGGTCCATCCCGGCGACGACGCGATGATCACGATAGGCGAGAGCCTCGCCGCCGAACTCGAGCCGTTGCTCGAGGACTGACGACGGAAACGGCACCGAGCCGCTGGGTCCGACCCGTCTACTGCGGCGCGTCTACGAGGTCATTCGAGGGCGAACCGGTAGGTACCCGATTCGACGTCGATCTCGAGCCGATCGCCCTCCCGAACGGCCGAGACGCCGTCGGGTAACGTCGCCGCGCCCTCGTCGCCCCGAACCGGTTCGCCGTCGACGATCGCGACGGCATCGCCGGTGCTCGTTGGGAGGACGACCGTCGCCGACGCGTTCCACGGGATCGTCGCCTCGAGTCGGAACGACGCGCCGTCCTCGCGGTCCTCGTCCGCTTCGCGACTCCACGAGACCTCGACGGTGCCCCGCTCAGTCGGGATCCGGCCGGACGCCGACTCGAGTCCCGCATCGGGCGGGCGGATCTCGAGGTGTTCGCCTGCGACGCCGTCGGGACGAACGCCCAGAAGCGTCCGCAGAATGTACACCAGCACCGTCGCGCCCATGGCGTGGGACTCGCTGCGATTGTGCCGCTGATCGTCCGGCAGGGAGGAGTCGCGGCAGTGCCAGGTCTCCCAAGTGAACGTGCCGCCCTGTGCGAGGATGTTCGCCCAGCCGTCGTCCGCGGCGTTCGTCAGCAGGTCGACGACTGCGTCAGGGCGACCGGCGGTCTCGAGGGCCTCGAGCAGCCACGGCACCATCATCGGTCCCATCGCCATTCCCTGCTCGGCCGCGTGCTCGGCGACGGCGTCGACGTGCGCGTCGGGAACGAGACCGAACGCCAGCGGCAGTGCGTTGGCGTGCTGGGAGGCTGAGTCGCTCGCCTCGGTCGCGTCACAGCCGTCGACGTAGTAGTCGCCCCGACGGAGACGGTCGTCGATCGCCGACTCGAGCGCGCGCTGGCGGTCGCGGTAGTGCGCCCGCTCGCGGTCCGGTCGGTCGAGTTCGGCCGCGATATCGGCCGCCCGCCCGAGCGCGCTCGTACAGAGGACGTTGACCGTGGTCCTGACGGGCCAGTCCCGATCGTAGCCGTAGCGCATCTCGGGCGGCCAGTCGACGATCCCCTCCTCGTAAGGGCCGCCCTCGCCGCCCGAGAGGTTCGCGACGAGTCCCGTCTCGCCGTCGACGTGGCGCTCGACGTACGCCGCGATCGCCGTGATGACGGGATAGGCGCGCTCGAGGATCGTCCGGTCGCCGGTCGTGCGGTAGTACCGCCAGACCCACTCGGGGAACGAGACCGTGAAGTCGGGGATGTCGCGCTTGCCGTCGCCGTTCGGATAGACGGCGTTCAGCCGGCCCTCGCCCGCCCAGTACCGGTAGTGCGAGCGGAGGAACTCCTCGATCGCCTGTCGGCTCAGCGCGCGCTCCGCGAACGCTCGCATCGTCGTCCGCGAGACGTTGAAGCCGTCCATCAGGAACTGGCCCTTCTCGCGAGTCGGCGTGTCGACGAACTGCCCCTGACAGCCGTACAGCGCCGAGTGGCGCGCGAGGTCGAAGACCGCGTCGACCGTCTCGTCGTCGGACTCGAACGTCGCCGCCCGCTCGTCGGGGACGGCGTTGCGCGTCGCCAGCAGCCCCACCTGTTCGGGCTCGAGTACCTCGCCCGGATCGTCGATCTGCAGGTAGCGGACGCCGAGGTAGTTGAACGGACGGAACCGACACTCGCCCTCGCGCTGGACGTACTCGTAGCGCATGTCCGTCCACTGGGTCCCCTCCGTCTCGTCGACCGAGCCGTCGTCCGCGAGCCGGTAACCCGCTCTGAGCGCGACCCGGTGTCCGTCGGTTCCGTCGGCAAAGTGCACCTCGGGGAGCCCGGCGTAGACGCGTCCGAAGTCGACCACGTACGAGCCGTCCTCGAGTCGGTCCATCGAGACGGGCTCGATCGGCAACCGAACGACTTCGGATCGCTGGGCGACGAGCCGTTCCCACGGCTCGGTCGGATGGGTGCCGACGACGGTCGCGGGATCCCACGCTCCGGCGTCGAATCCCGGTTCGTCCCACCCGTCCGGAGATCGACGGCCGTCGATTATCTCGATCGGCTCCGCGATCTCGTCGTTTCGAAGCGGCGCGTCCTCTCGCCATTCGGCCTCGCGAACGCGCCACGATTCGTCGGTGACGACAGTGCGCTCGGTCCCGTCGGCGAACGTCACCTCGAGCCGGCAGACGAACCCTGGTTCGGCGGCGGGTCGCCCCTGTCCGGCGCCGTTCCAGTTGCACAGCGCGCCGACCGCGTTCTCGCCCGTCTCGAGGTCGTCCGTGAGGTCGACGGTCCTGTAGTATTGGAAGTCCGGATAGGACGCCGACGGGCCGCAGTCGACCGTACGTCCGTTGACCGAGAGCTCGTACCGGTGGCTCGCGGAGACGTACGCTCTGGCTCGCTCGATTTCCCCCTCGAGGGAGACCTCACGGCGCAGGTAGGTGAATCGACCGCGCTCGAACGCGCCGTCTCCCGGCCGGCGGATCCAGGCGGCCTCCCAATCGGCGGGCTCGAGCAGCCCCGTCTCCCATCGGGCTGGCTCACTCCACTCGCTCGGTTCGTCGGCCTCGTCCCACACGCGAACCGCCCAGTGGTATTCGGTTCCGGACTCGAGCGGCTCGCCGTCGTAGGTCACCGCCGGCCGGTCCGACGGTCGCTTGCCGGTGTCCCAACAGTCGGCCTCGCCGGGCGAGAGCCGGTCGGGAGTCGACGCGACGAGCACTCTGAACGCGGTTTGTCCGGCTCCGCGGCGATCAGTATCGACACGCCAGCGTAGGTCCGGTGTCGGGGTATCGAGCCCGATCGGGTCCGACGCGTACTCGGTTCGCAGGTCTACTGGCTGGTCCCCTGACATCGTCGTGTTCGTGTGCTATCGCTTCGGAGGCCGTAAAAGCGTACCGGCGCGGCCGCGCCGACTCTCGAGATACCCCATTCATCACTGGCCATGATTGTGTATATTATTACAATAAATATTTATGAACGGGTGTCGACCACCGTGTTGTGGTACGAGATACCGAACCGCAAGGTAGTGGCAACGCGAGCGCACACGAGTCCGGCCTGACGTTCGACCGGCGAACGATCCTCGGCCTGTTGGGCGTCGGCGGTCTCGCCGCGGCGTACGGGAGCGGAACGGCGCGAGCCGACGGCGGCCGGGCCGACGGACGACACGGCGAGTCGGGCCCGACACGCAAGTGGAACCAGGACATCGATGCGCAGGGACACGACCTCTCGAATCTGGGGTCGCTCGAGGTCGACCACGTCTACACGGCAGCGCGGAACGCGGACGTGATCGTCTGGAAGGACGACGACGGCGTCTTCCACGCCGACGGGACGGACGGACACGTCGCGAGCGGCGAGGACGTGATCGAGGTCACGCAGGCGGCGGTCGACAGCCTGACCGACGGGCGCGACTGGAAGGAGACGGTCGCGGTGGTCTCGCCGAGCACCGTCGGTCCGGTCGAGGGAAGCGGCGACGTACCGACCTACGAGGGCTCGGACGACATCGAGAGCATCGAACTGCCGAGTTACACCGTGCTGGATATGCCCGCGACGATGCATGTCGAGGACGAGGGCGATCAGGCGCTCGTCGTTCCGGTCGCGGCCTACGACGCCGAACACATCGAGATTCCGAACTTCAGAGTCGTCGGAAATCCTCGGTTCGGAATGTTCCTCCGGAGCGTTCGGAACCTCCGGCTCGGGAACGTGAACGTCGAGATGACCGGCGAGAGCCCCCGCGGCGGCATCGGCGTCCGCATCGACGGCTTCGCCCACGGCCGCGGCGAGGACACCGTCCGCTGTACGGATATCCAGGTCGATTCGGTCTACGTCGAGAACTCGGGCGGCCACGCCTTCGAGACGTACGCGGTCGACCGCCTCCAGGTCGGCCAGGTCATCGCGAACGGCGTCGAGTCTGGCTGTGGCGTCCTGCTCAACGAGACCACCGACGCGACGGTCGGCTCCGTCGTCGGGCGGGAGATCGACCCCGGCGGCGGCTACGCCGGATTCCGCGTGGCCAACGGCACGCACGACGTCACCTGCGATCAGGTGGTCGTCCGCGGCGGCGCCCGCGGGATCTTCGGCGTCTCGGGCTCCCACGACATCACCATCGGAGAGGTGAACATCTCGGAGATGGGCGGCGGCGTCTTCATCGAGGACAACCAGAACTTCACCATCGAGGGCGGCGTCGTCAAGAACTGCGACTGGGAGGCCGTGCGCATCCACTCGCGGTCGGACTACCAGCACGATCCCACGAACGGCGTGACGATACAGAACCTCCGCACCTACGACGACCGGCCGGAGGAAGACCGCGAACAGAGTTACGGCATCTACGTCTCCGGCGGGCAGACCTCGAACGTCCGGATCATCGACTGCGACGTGCGCGGCGGCGGCACCGATCAGAACATCCGGGTCGATGCCGACGAGACGATCCTCCGGGGCAACCACGGCGGCGGACTCGCGAAGGGAACCGTCACCCTCGAGTCCGGCGCCGACCCCGCCGCGACCGTCGGGGGCGTCAGTCCGTTCGGCTACCAACAGCCGTCGCTGCGGGCCGATCCCGTCGAGGCGACGGACGCGACGTTCGCCTTCGATCACTACTTCGTGTGGAACGCCGACGCGGAGGCGTGGGATCTCCACCTCGAGTGGAAGCGCGATCCCGGCCAGGACGTGGACGTCCAGTACGTCGTCGACAATCCGCGGGCGAACCTCGGTGCCCGCGAGTCGATGGGCGGCGGTGGCGAGCTCACGGAACTCGAGGCGGGGACCTACCGGCTCACCTCGGCGCTCAACGGCGACGACATCGTGATGAGCGTCGACGGCGACCTCGCCGACGGCGCGAACGTCTACAACGATACCTGGGGCGAGGCGAGCGGCCAGGTGTGGGACGTGACGGAACTCGAGGACGGCGTCTTCCGCATCAGCCCGGCCGACGCCGGCGGGCTCGCGCTCGAGACGGCCGACGGCGGGACCGACACCGGCACGAACCTCGAACTGGGCGCGTGGGAGGACGCCGACCACCAGAAGTTCGAGGCGAATCCGATCGCGCCCGATCGCTACTCGCTCGAGCCGACCCACGCGGACGACCTCGCGGTCGACGTCTGGGAGGTCGACCCCGAACCGGGCGCCGACCTGCGCCACTGGAACGTGACGAACAGCAGCAACCAGCTCTGGAAGTTCCAGGATCCCGAGGACGGATAGCGGAGTCCGTTTCGGCTCGAAACCGCTCGTCCGTTCGCGTCGATCGGCGACCGACTGCGAGACGGTGATATGTTGTAACGACCCAAATCTTGATATTCGTCCATCGAGTACATCGATTTGCGCACTGAACGTGCGCGGTACACGGAATAGCCTCTGGCAAGCCTATTCTCGTACATCTCCCGCCAGTGGGGAACCCCCACTAAACCCACTGGCGGGGGAGATTTCGCGACGGACGAACCCTACAGCCGCGAGCGAGCAGTACGCACTCGAAAATTGCAGCGTATCCTCGAGCCCGTAGAACGACCGCGGACTGTTGTGGTCGCCGCAGATGGCCTACTCCGCTACGCCCTCGAATGCCGGGAGTTCGTCGAGGTCGTCGGGAACATCGACGAGGTAGACGTCGCTGCCGTCGCCGTCGCGAGCGCGGGAGCTATCGAAGACGATGCTGTCTCCGTCGGGACTCAACCTCGAGTGGGGGTGAACGTCATCGTCGCCGCTCCAGCCGTGGACGGCCAGTTTTCGCGGCGTCCGGTACCCGCCGGTGTCGTCGTCCCACTCCCAAAGAAGATCGAACGGAGCGCCGCGGTACGTACCGTCTCCGACGACCAGGTCGCGAGAGTTGCTGTGGAAATGCGTGTAGATGTCCGGCGCCGGCCACTCGTACCGCTCCGTGCCGTTGTATCGAACGTGCCCGAAGAACGCCGCCGGATCGTCGCGGCGACCCCGCCAGCCGTGGTAGCCGATCGTCTCGCCGTCGGCGAGCCAGTACTCGTGGCCGACGGCCTCGTCCTCTCCGGTCTGTCGGACCGGCCACGTCTCGTCCGTCTCGAGGTTCAACACCCGGATTCGATCGACGTCCTCCCACGTTCCCTCCTCGCAGTACGTGACGAGTTCGGGCCGGGTCGGCGACGCGTTGACGTGGTTGAGCCACCGATCGTCCTCGACGTGGACCGTCGGCTCGCCGCCGGAGAGCGGGATCGAGAGCACCTTCGAGTGGGGACCGGCGTCCATCCGGTCGGCGATCCACTGCTCGCGATCGGCCGACCGTCCCTCGATGTCGAGCTTCTCCGAGAGCGCGACAACGGCTCGTTCCCCATTGGCCGTCCCCGCGGCGATGCTCCCCGCGTAGCCGTCGGGGCGTTCGTACAGCGGCGTCACCTCGAGGGACTCGAGATCGAGCGTGACGAGCCGATCGTCGCACCAGAACAGCGCCGTCGACTCGGTCGCGACGCGGGTGACGCCGCTGATCGCCGCGGGGAGGTCGGTCAGCTGCGTGATCTCGCCGGACTCGAGGGCGATCGAGTAGAGCTGCTGCGTTCCGTCGCGATCCGAGCGGACGAGCAGCTTACGGCCGTCGTCGTACCACCCCGGTTCGGTGAAGTACAGATGTCGGCTGTCGGCGTTCGAATCGCTCGTCAACCGCGTGACCCGCGCGCCGGTCTCCGGATCCGCGTATCGGTCGCACTCCGACGGTAGCGTTCGGCCGGCGTTCGGCCCCTGTCGTAACTCGTCTGCCATCTGGCTCAGGAGACGTAGTCGAAACGCAAAAAGATACTCGACGGTGCGATCGACTCGAGTCCGACTACTCCGTCCCGTCGGCCCCCGAAATATCGCCCGCAGAACACTCGAGGAGTCGGTCGCCGTCGGCCGTCTCGATCGCGACGCGGTCGTCGTCGGCCGCCACGAGTTCCGGCGTCCGGTCGAAATCGACCGGCCCCTCGGCCGTCGCTCGGACGGCAGTGGCCAGCCAGTGTTCACCGGCGTCGTACCGCTTTCGGAGCGTCGGGACGACCGTGCGCGGGTGCATGAGGTTCGTGTTCGGTTCCTCCGGGACGATCTCCGGCCGGCGATCGCCGCACAGGTCGGTGACGAGGGTCGTTCCGTTGGGATACGCGGCGCGGGCGGTCGCTCCCTCGGTCTCGTGGGTGAACCGCGTCGGATCGTCGTCGCCCGTCCGATCGAGCGCGAATCCGCCCTCCTCGCTGTGAAGCGGTCGCGACGTCTCGAGGCGGTGAACTCGGACGTGCCAGGGGAGCGCCGGCGCCAGCCAGGTTTCGACGCGGACGTCGTCCCACGGGATCCAGAGCGATTTGAGGGTCGTCCCGTCGACTTCGGTCGCGGCGACCGACTCGGGGGCGGGGGTTTTGTACCGGTCGCCGTCCGGGCTGAGCGCGAGCGAGCTGTCGTGTCCCGCCTGCCCGAGGCCCACGTTCTGCCCGGCCATGGAGAACCCGAAGGTCGCGGAGTAGGCGAACTTCCCGTACTTCTCCGGCCCGTAGATGCTGTCCTGGGCGAGCGAGAGCGCGAACAGGTGGTCGTCGTCCCGACAGATGACCTTCCGAGGCTCGGACTGGACGACCGTCTCGGGTCGGTCGGGTAGCGGCTCCTCGTCGGCCTGCCAGAACGGGTGCGTCGGCTCGAGCGCGAGCGGCAGGAACGCCTTCGTCGCCCAGTACGGCGAGTTCGGCGAGTTGTACACTTCCGACGTCTTCAGCGTCGGATATCGGTAGCCGACCGACAGCAGGCCGCCGTCCGTGAAGATCGGCTGGTTCAGCCACCAGCGGACGTTCCGCGCCCAGAGCCCTCTGAGGACGCCCCACGGGAGCGGGTTCAGATCGGCGAACGCGAGCGCGCCCCAGAACCCGGCCTGTGCGAAGCGGTAGGTGAGGCTCCGTCCGTAGGGGAGCGCGCGCCCCTCGTCGTCGAACCAGTGGACGTGCTCGGTCGCGAACTCGGCGGCCCGCTCGCGAAACCGGCGAGCCCGCTCTGGGTCCTCGTCGCCGCAGACGGCGGCGTAGACGAGCCCGTAGAAGTGCATCGCCCACGGCAGGTAGTAGTCGATCGGGCTCCCGTCCCCTACCGGCCCGTCGGTGTACCAGCCCTCGCCCTGATAGAACGACTCGAGTCGATCCAGCGACGACTGCGTGCCCTCCCAGTCGTGGTCGGCCCCGACCGACCGGAGCCCCATGTTGACCATGACCCGGAAGAACAGCCAGTTGCAGTCGTGGAGTTCGGCGTCGTTGATCTGGTTTAGCCAGCGGACGAGCCGTTCCCGCTCCGGTTCGGAGAGCGGATCCCAGATTCGGTCGGGCGTCAGCGCGAGTCCGAGCCCGATCGCGGCCATCTCGACGTGTTTCTGGGAGTAGTCGTCCGCCTCGCCCCAGTACTCCTCGTGGTCCGGATCCGTTCCGTTGACGAGGCCGCGTCGAACGAGGTCCCACTGATCGGACGTCCCGTGGACGCTCAGCGGGACGATCCCCCACAGCGGTCTCGCGAATCCCTCGAGTTCGGCGGCGGCGGCGGGGAAGTGAGCGCCGGTCGCCATCGGTCGCACCCGCGCGCCGCCGGGACTGGCGTGCTCGTACAGCGGTTCGACGAGGTCCTCGACGGCCCGTTCGAAATCGGCTCGCGTCCGAAGCGGATTCTCCGCGACTGGGTTCATGGCTGAGATATACTGACACGGGTCCAAAACGATTGCCATACTGAATCCGTTTTGCTTCGAACCCGTGTCACGCTCGAGGCGACGGACTCGACCCGTCCCGACCGAGGATTGATGATGGTTCGTCGAACACTAGCGGCCGATGACTCGAGACTGGGCCGACCCGGAGACGGTCGGTCGAAATCGGATCGATCCGCACGCGTACGGCCTTCCGTACGCCGAGACGGACACCGCGACCGCGGGAAACCGAGCGGCCTCGCCCTGGATCGCGTCGCTGAACGGCGAGTGGCGGTTCCGGTTGGCGGAGACGCCGACCGCCGCGCCCGACGGGTTCCACGAGCCGGACGCCGACGTCGGCGACTGGGACCGTATCGAGGTGCCCCAGCACTGGCAGACCGCCGGCTACGGCGATCCCCACTACACGAACGTGGTCTACCCGTTCCCGCTCGATCCGCCCCACGTCCCGACCGAGAACCCGACCGCGTCGTACCGCCGGACGTTCCACGTCCCCGACGACTGGGACGAGCGCCAGATCCGACTCCGATTCGGCGGCGTCGACTCCGCGTTCCACCTCTGGATCAACGGCGAGGAAGTCGGGTACAGCGAGGGGAGCCGGCTCCCGTCGGCGTTCGACGTCACCGACTACGTCTCGCCGGGCGAGAACACGGTCGCCGTCCGCGTCTACAAGTGGTCGACCGGGAGCTACCTCGAGGACCAGGACATGTGGTGGCTCAGCGGGATCTTCCGGGACGTCGCCCTCTCGGCTCACCCGACGGTACAGGTCGCGGACGTGGACGTCCGGACCGACCTCGACGAGCGATATGAGGACGCCGTCCTGCAGGCGTCCGTCGACGTACGCAACGTCGGCGACGACGCCGGGACGGCCCGAATCGAACCGACGCTGCGCGATGCGGACGGAACGCCGGTCTCGACGACGCTCGAGGCGCGGTCCGTCGCGCTCGAGGCCGGCGAGGCGACGACCCTCGAGTTCGAGACGACCGTCGAGGAGCCCCGCAAGTGGACCGCGGAGACGCCCAACTGCTACGATTTCGCGCTCGGTATCTCCGACGGACGGGGCGACGACGAGACGGTCCTCGCGCAGACGGTCGGCTTCCGTGAAATCGAGATCGTCGACGGACAGTTGCTGGTCAACGGCCGACCGGTGACGATCCGCGGCGTCAACCGCCACGACTTCCACCCCGACCGCGGCCGCGCCGTCCCGCTCGAGGCGATGCGGGAGGACGTCGAGCTGATGAAGCGGCACAACATCAACGCGGTTCGTACCGCCCACTACCCGAACGATCCGCGGTTCTACGAGCTCTGTAACGAGTACGGGCTCTACGTGCTCGACGAGACCGACCTCGAGTGCCACGGGATGGTCCACGCGGAGACGACCGAGCACGTAAGCGACGATCCCGACTGGGAAGCCGCGTACGTCGACCGGATGGTTCGGATGGTCGAGCGCGACAAGAACCACCCCAGCGTCATCTGCTGGTCGCTGGGCAACGAGTCGGACCTCGGGGCCCACCACGAACGGATGGCCGCGGCGACGCGCGAGCGCGATCCGACGCGGCCGATCCACTACGAACCCGACACGGAGCAGACGGTCTCCGATATCATCGGGCCGATGTACCCGCCCTTCGAGCAACTCGAGGAATGGGCCGAGGCGGACCTCGAGCATCCGGTCGTGCTCTGCGAGTACGCCCACGCGATGGGGAACGGACCGGGGAACCTCCGGGAGTTCTGGGACCTCTTTTACGAGCACGAGGGGATGCAGGGCGGCTTCGTCTGGGACTGGATCGATCAGGGACTCCGGCGGACGGCCGACGACGGGACGGAGTGGTTCGCCTACGGCGGCGACTTCGGCGACGAACCGAACGACGCGAACTTCAACATCAACGGGCTCGTCTTCCCCGATCGGAAGCCCTCGCCCGGACTCACCGAGTACAAGAAGGTCATCGAGCCGGTCGTCCTGCGCGAGGACGATCTCGAGCGCGGGGAGCTCACCGTCGAGAACCGGTACGATTTCCGGTCGCTCGAGCACCTCCGCGCCTCCTGGCGCCTGCTATCCGACGGCCGCGTCGTCGAGAGCGGACGGCTGCCGCTGCCCTCGATCGCCGCCGGCGAGTCCGCGACGGTCACGGTTCCCGTCGACGTGGACGGACTCGAGACAGACGGACTCGATGCGGACGCCGAACACGTCCTCACTGTCGACGTCTCGCTTGCCCGCGAGACGGCGTGGGCGCCGCAGGGACACACGGTCGCGACCGGGCAGTTCGAGCTTCCGGAAAGCGGATCCGGGACCGGCTCCGCTTCGCAGCCGTCGACCGGCGTCGCCGCGCCGCTGACGTGTGCGGGAGACGGGGAGGAGATCCGCGTTTCGAACGAGCAGTTCGAACTGGTCTTCGATCGCACGTTCGGCGTCATCGACTCGCTCGCGTACCGGAATCGGTCGCTGTTGGAGGACGGTCCGTCGGTCGGAATCTGGCGCGCGCCGACGGACAACGACGGGGGGCTCCCGCTCTCGCGGACGCTCCTCTCGCAATTCACCGAACGCTACGAGAACGAGGAACTCGTTCAGGCGGGGGACCTCGCGACCGTCGGGTTCGAACAGCTCTGGCGGGAGCACGGGCTCGATCGGCTGCAGTTCCGCGTCGACGACGTCACGTGTGTTCGGGGCGAGCGAGACGCCGATCCCGTTACGATCACCGTCGACGGCCGCCTCGCGCCGCCGATATACGACCACGGGTTCGCAGTCGAGCAGACGTACATGATCGAGCGCACCGGTGCGATAACCGTCGACACCGCGATCAAGCCCGAAGGAGACCTGTCGCTGCTGCCCTCGCTCCCTCGAGTCGGGCTCGATCTCACGCTCGAAGACGACCTCGATCGGGTCACGTGGTACGGACGCGGGCCAGGCGAGTCGTACGTCGACAGCAAGGAGGCCGCCCTGCTCGGCCGGTACAGTCGCTCGGTCGCCGATCTGCAGACGCCCTACGTCGCCCCCCAGGAGAGCGGGAACCGAACGGACACCCGCTGGGTGACGTTCACCGACCAGCGCGGGACCGGCCTCTTCGTCACCGGCGAAACGCCGTTCGATTTCAGCGCACACCCCTTCAGTACCGCCGATCTCGACGCTGCCGGGCACACGCACGAGCTTCCGGATCGAGACGGCGTCTGGGTTTCGCTCGACGACGGCCACTGTGGGCTCGGGACCGGAAGCTGCGGACCGCCGACGCTCGAGGAGTACCGACTCGAGCCAGAGCCGATCTCGTTCCGTATGGAACTACACCCGTTCGCTGCAGACGAGCTTCCGGCGACCGATCGGTACTGAGAGCTGCCAAGCCGTGCGGTCCAGTGCCGGTCGGTTCCGATATGGCGAACGACGCATGATTACGGTTCACCTGACGGAACGGTGGTTTTATGCCTCGATGCGACACACTGTGCGTCAACATGTCACGCACTCGGGACACGCTGGCGGCAACGACTGCGAATCGGGGAGTGCCCGATCGCGACACCGAACCGACGGCGGTCGACCGGATCGACGACGCGCTCGAGAAGTGTCGTATCTGGAGTGAGTACGTCTCCGTCGAGGGGCTCGTTCGGACGACTGAGCGCTGGTCCCGGTACTGGTGATGAACGTGGACACGATGATAACCGACAGCCCCGCAGACGGCGACGTCCCGATCGTCTCCAGGGACGCGATCGCCGATCTGTACGTCGACGGGGACGATCACGAGGTCGCGACCGTCGCGGCGACCGATCTCGGTGACGATATCGAACGCGTCACCGGACACCGACCCGCGGTCACCGGTTCGCTCGCCGAACTCTCCGGGACCGCCGTGATCGTCGGAACGATCGGTCGCTCCGAGGGCGTTGACCGATGCCTGGAGTCGAGCGACGTCGACGTCGCGACGCTGGCGGACGAGCGGGAGAGTTTCGCCGTCGGAACGGTCGACGAACCGCTACCGGGCCTCGAGTCGTGCGTGCTGATCGCCGGGAGCGATCGCCGCGGGACGGCTTACGGAGCGTACGAGCTGTCGAAGCGGATCGGCGTCTCGCCGTGGTACTGGTGGGCCGACGTGCCGACGCCCGACCGCGACGCCCTTTACGTGACCGAGGGCCTCGAGCGGATGGGACCGCCGTCGGTTCGGTACCGCGGCGTGTTCATCAACGACGAGGACTTCGGGTTCCGCGAGTGGGCACAGGAGACGCACGATCCGGCCACGCCGGACGGCATCGGGCCGAAGACCTACGAACGGCTGTTCGAACTCCTCCTGCGACTCAGGGCGAACACGATCTGGCCCGCGATGCACGAGGGAACGACGGCGTTCTACCGGTGTGAGGGCAATCGCGAGGTCGCCGAGCGGTACGCCATCGTCGTCGGCACCTCCCACTGCGAGCCGATGCATCGCAACAACGTCGACGAGTGGGACCCGGAGACGGACGGCGAGTGGAACTACGCGACCAACGCAGAGCGGATCCGCGAGTACTGGACCGACCGCGTCGACGAGGTCGCCGACAGCGAGAATATCTTCACGGTTGGCATGCGCGGGATCCACGACTCGGGGATGCCCGGCGGCGACACCCTCGAGGAACGCGTCGACCTGCTCCAACGAGTGATCGACGTCCAGCGCGAGATCCTCGAGGAACATCACGAGTCGCCGGTCGAGGCCGTCCCGCAGATTTTCTGCCCGTACAAGGAGACGCTCGAGCTCTACCGGAACGGCCTCGAGGTGCCCGAAGACGTCTGCGTCGTCTGGCCCGACGACAACTTCGGCTACCTCCGGCGACTGCCGACCGGCGAGGAGCGCGCGCGGTCCGGCGGCCACGGCGTCTACTACCACCTCTCGTACTGGGGACGTCCGCACGACCACCAGTGGCTGTGTTCGATCCCGCCGGCGCTGATTCGCGAGGAACTGCACCGCGCCTATCGCCACGGCGTCGACACGCTCTGGATGGCGAACGTCGGCGATCTCAAGCCGGCGGAGAAAGAGGCGGAGTACTTCTTCAAGTTGGCCTGGGACGTCGAGGGCGTCGCGGAGCGATCGACGAGCGACTGGCTCGCCGAGTGGGCCGCCCGCAAATTTGGCCCTGCCCACGCGGACGATATCGCCGACGTCCTCGCCGAATACTACCGACTCGCGCTCGCCCGCAAGCCGGAACACGTGGGCTGGAACGCGGTGTACCCGAACACCGAGAAGAACGAACCGACGTTCAGCGCAGTCCGCGACGGCGACGAGGCCCGGCGACGCCTCGAGGCCTACGAGCGGATCGACGAGGCGGCCAGCGAGATCGGCGAGGCGCTGCCCGAGGAATCGCGAACGGCGTACTTCCACCTCGTCGAGTACCCGATCCGCTGTGCGCGGGCGATGAACGAGGGGGCCCTCGAGGCGATGCGGAGCCGGCTCTACGCGGGTCAGGGCCGGACGAGCGCGGCGACGTACGCCGAACGATCACGGGCGGCGCTCGAGCGCATCGACGCGGCGACGACGCGGTACAACAACTCGTCGGACGGCAAGTGGCGCGGGATGATGTCCGCGAGCCCGCGGGAGTTGCCGGTGTTCGACCAGCCCGCGACCGGGCGCGTGACCGACGAGCAGGGTCCGACCCTCGAGATTGCCGTCGAAGGAACGCCGAGCGTCGCCGGAACCGGTCCGCGAATCCGTCGGGTGCCGACGATCGTGCAGGGCGTCGATCGGCGGCGGTTCGTCGACTGCTACAACCGCGGGACGGGCACGATCGAGTGGACGGCGACGACCGACGACTGGATCGACCTCGAGCGAACGTCGGGAACGTTCGAGGAAGACGAACGGCTGTGGGTCGGCGTCGACTGGGACGTTGCGCCGGACTCGCGGACGACCGGCCGTATTCGGATCGCGGGCGCCGGCCGGGAACTCGAGGTCGCGGTGCCGATCCGGCCGCGAGAGCGGCCGACGACGGACGAGGATCACGACGAGTTCGAGCCGGGAGTCGAGCGAGCGCCGGTCTTCGTCGAATCGAACGGACGCGTCGCGATCGAGGCCGACCACCCGACAGCCGTTCAACAGGCGAAGACGCGCTGGGAACCGGTCGACGGCCTCAGTCGAACGACCGGGACCGCGATGGCCAGTCGACCGGTCAACGGCTTACGCATCGACGCCGATGCAGTGTGCGAGCGAGCGGCGCGCCTCGAGTACGATTTCGAGGCCGACGCCGACGAGGTTCGCGTCGAGGTCCAGTTGCTGCCGACGCACGCGCCGACCGAGTCGACGCCCCACCGGTACGCGGTCGCGATCGACAGCGCCGCGCCGACGGTCGTCGACTTCGACGCGAACGGCGGCGAACACGACCCGCAATGGCAGCGGAACGTGCTCCGCTCGAGCGTTCATTCGACGACCGACCACGAACTCGATCGGTCCGGCCGTCACACGCTGTCGCTGTACGCGGTGGATCCGAGCGTTGTCGTCGATCGAGCGGTCGTCTACACCGATGGCGACGACCGCCGATCGTATCTTGGACCGCGAGAGACGCGGGATCGACGGCTCGAGTGACACCCGCGTCCGGTTCCGTCGAGAGACTCGAGATCCCAAGCCGGCGGAACGAGCGAGGATTACAGATAGCAGGGCCGTCGCGGACGTGGCCGGTCAGTAGCGATCGCAGATGGAACGCCTAATTCGGCCATAGCGGACGGATTTAGTCACAGGTAGCACGGTGTCGGTTCTATTTTTACAGCCATACGTTCGTATACGAGGGGGCGGACGCTGTCGACATCGATCCGGATCACGGGCGGGAAACCGGTATGTGGGCCCGCTATATCGCGAACGGTGACGGCCGTCTCGGACCGCTGATCGTCGGCCTCGAGATATCGAGCGACGATCCGGTGGGAGCGAACGAGAGTTCGAAAAGCGATGTCGCCGTCCCGGGCCCGACCGTCGTAGTACGGTCGGCTGTTACGTTCTACCTGATTTATCGATATTCACCTCGAGACGAGCATCCGGCTTCACCGAACGAATTCCGTCCGAAGGGTATAGCGAATTCCGTTCGGGGGAAAAACATGTCGGGATAGTCCGTCGATTACTGTGGCTGCTAATCGAACGGATTACCGTATCGAGCGGAGTGTCGAGACCTATATCAGTGTGCAGTCCGATACTTCTATATAAATATTAATTCACGTACAAAAGTATTATATAATGATGTATAGTGGAGTATGCTGTCGCGGGATTGCGACAGATAATATCATGAAAAACGATAGCAAGGAGATCAAGTCGATGGAACGCGATCACACAGACGAGGATCGAATCGCGAATACGAACACGTCCGACGCCACAGCGCTCTCGACGGGGCGACGCGGTGCGCTGGCGATGCTCGGCGCGACCGGACTCGCCGGGCTACTCTCGGGGACCGCGGGCGGCAGGCAGGGGTCCGGCGATGAGCCGACGACAGGCAACCAACCGTGGTACGAGTGGGACGCCGACGTCGACGCCGGCGACAACGGACTGTACGACCTCGAGCGGCTACAGACCGAACACGTCCACACGGCGGCGCGAGACCCAGAAGTCGTCGTCTGGGAGGACGACGAGGGCGTCTATCACGCCGATGCGGACGAGACGACCGTCTACAGCGGCGAGGACTACCTCGAGGCGATCCAGACGGCCGTCGATAGCCTGAGCGAGGGTCGAACGGAGAAAGAGCGCGTGCTGGTCGCCGCATCGGGAACGATCGGCCCGGCGGACGAACTCACGCAACTCGAAGTCCCGAGTTACACGGTCCTCGACGTCGCGGGCACGATTTACGTCGAGGACGACGGCGAACAACCGATGGTCATTCCGGTACGGGCCTTCGACGAGGAGGAGATCGAGATTCCGCGCCTCTCCATCGTCGGGAACCCGCGGTTCGGCATCTGGATTCAGGACACCGACTCCGTCAAATTGGGCGATATCGACATCCGGTTCGAGAACACCGAGGGGTTCGCCAACTACTGGGAGGTCGACGCCCCGGGCTGGCCGCCGACGTCGTTCGATCCCGACGCCAGTCGAGAGGAGATTCTGGCCGACCCGGGCTGGGTCGGCAAGTTCTGCGAGGGCGTCCGGGTCGACGCCCGCGCTCGAGACGAGTCAGCGTCGGACGTCTTCATCAGTTCGGTCTACGTCGAGGGCGGTCGCCACCACGCCGTCGAAACGTACGATACCGAGCGCGTCGTGATCGATCAGGTGATCGGCGTCGGCATGGGCGGCTCCGCGGTCATCCTGAACGAGACCGAGAACGCGGCGGTCAACAACGTCGTCGGGGAGAACCCCGAGTCCGAGACCTGGTACGCGACCTTCCGCTGTGCGAACGGCTGCGAGAACGTCTCAGTCGGTCAGGTCGTCAGTCGCGACGCCCCGCGCGGCATACACCTCACGACCGAATCGAACGAGATCACGGTCGGCGAGGTCAACATCATCGGCGCTCGGTACCACGGCATCAAGGTCGACAACGTCGAGAACATCACGATTCAGGGCGGCCTCGTCAAGAACGTCGTCCGATCGGGCGTGCTCTCGACGGCGAACGGGTTCTCTTGCTCGAACCTGCACGTCGTCGACGACCTCACCGACGAGGAACGCGAGGAAATCAATTTGCCTGCCGGCGACGGTGCCCCGGACGATCCCACCCAGACCCACGGCATTCAGTTCTTCGGGCGGAACGGCCGGATCGTCAACAACGACGTCCGCGACGCCGGAACGGAGGCGAACGTCGAGGTCGAGGCGCTGAACACCATCGTCCGAGACAACCTCGGCGGCGGGTTCCGATCGGGCACGGTCACGCTCGAGAGCGGCGCGGACGAAGCCGCCCGCGTGACCGGGATCGCCGGCCGCTTCGATGCCGCGTTCGACCTGCGCGCCGGACTCGAGGAGGCGCCCGCCGGCCCGACGGCCTGGTCGCACCGCTTCGAGTGGACCGGCGACGGCTGGGACCTCGTCTTCGAGTGGGAGACGGACCCCGGCGAAGACGTCGCGCTGTCCTACATCGTCGACCAGACCCAGGCCAGCGAGAGTGGCGTCGAACTCGACCCCCTCGAGCCCGGGACCTACCGGATCGACGCCGGTCACACCGGAATGCCGCTGACGGATGCTGACGGCAACCTCGAGATGGACGCGTGGGACGGCGACGACGATCAGCGCTGGATCGTCGAGGAAGACGGCGACGCCTACCGGATCGAACTCGCGGCGACCGGCGAGGTGCTCGAGGTCGAGGGCGGCGAGATCGAAGACGGCGCGAACGTGGGCGTCGGTACCGACAGCGGCGCCGACCACCAGCGCTGGGATATCAAGCCGATCTTCACCCCCTCCGGCGAGTTCCGCTACTCCGTCCACCCGGTCGGTGCCGATCAGGGGTTAGACGTCTCGGGCGCCGGCGAAGACCCCGGGACGAACGTGCTCCTGTGGGAGCACAGCGGCGTCGCCCACCAGCAGTTCACGTTCGAAGAACTGTAACGGTCGCCGCCTCGAGTCGACGATCGCGTACTGGCTGATCCGCAACAGGCTGGGCGACCAACCGGTCTGAACGATCGGTTCCGCGACTCGCTACGAGGAATCCGACTGAACGGTCTCGATGACGCCGCGGAGATAGCCGACGGTGTATCCTCGAGAGCGATGTCGCCAGTCGGTGTCGCCCGTCATCTCGGGGACGTGATCCGGGATCACGACGCCGTCGTAGCCGATCTCGTCTAACGTTTCGACGACCTCGGTCGTGTCGAAGTTCCCCTCGTCGACGAACGTCTCATGGAACCGCGGAACGGTCCCGACGACGTCGCGGAAGTGGATGAAGCCGATCTGATCGCGCTCGCCGAACGTCCGAAGGACGTCGGTGACGTCCTCGCCCATCTGCGAGAAGCACCCGAGACAGAGCTTCAGGCTGTGATTCTTGCTCGGAACGAGCCCCATCGCCTTCTCGAAGTTCTCCACGCTCCGGCAAAGGCGCGGAATCCCGCACATCGACTCGATGACCGGCGGATCGACCGGATGCAACGCCAACTCGACGCCGGCCTCTTCGGCGACCGGGAGCACCGTCTCGAGGAAGGCCTCGTAGTTGTCCCAGAACTTCGCTTCCGTGTACTCGCGCTCGAGGCCCGGCGCGAGTTCGTCGGGATCGTCGACCTCCTCGTAGTCGAACGCCGTCCCCTGCGCGCCGCCGCGGAGGTCGGCCGTGCCGGTCCGCATCGGTACGACGCCGCGCGGATTCCACTGGTACCCGAGGATCGGGATGTCCGCTTCGCCGAGGTTCCGAACGAGCGTCGTGATCTGCTCGAGGGCCGCGTCCGCTCCCTCGCGGTCGAACATGATGTCGCCGTACAGCGAGTACGGCAGCGACTGGATCCCGGTCAGCGTGAGACCGGCCGCCTCGACGCGGTCTCTCGCCGCCTCGAGGGCCGCGACCGAGGGGATCTCGTCGCGTCCGACCGCGAGCGTCGCGCCCGCGTCGCGGTCGTTAAACTCGTCGGGCTCCTCGTCGACGTCGGCGTGGTCGACGAAGATGTCCGTCGCGCCGAGCTGGCGGATATACTGGAGTCGCGGTCTCGAAAGGGAGCGCGTGCGGACGCCGGCCCTGATCGTCGTGTCGGTAGTCATATGGTACGTGTTGACGTAGCTCTATCTCCACGGCGACGGAGTATCGTTCTTACGGAATATTACTCAATGCTCGCCATTCTCGGGCTCTCACTGGCCACTCATGGCATAAATCCCAGAGTGACGCTGTTCGGATAAGATTTGAAAAACGAGGTGGAAGAGTTCTATATGTCCATACCGAAATTCGGCCGTCTCATCGACGCTATTAGCGGGATTGGATCAGATATTGGAGATCGAGAGGCGCTAGCGCGAGTTGAGACAGTTGAGTATCCGGCTCTATCTGCCCAGAGTGTCACTTTCGGATACTATTTTTGTTGCAGAGAGATTCGGTATCGATCGGGCGTGATCGACCATCCATCAGTAGGACCACTAAGCCGATTTGCAGCCGATAGTTGGGAACCGGCCGGATCACGTTGCGCTCGACGAGACGGTGATACCTGTTATCCGTGTTTTTCGTCGCTTCAGCACCGTGGCTCGAAACTGCGCTTCACGACCGTGGACTCCGATTTCGATACGAAAACATGGAACTCAGGACACTGCCGAACGTCTCTTTCAGGAGACAAAACGACGTACCTCTCAGTGTCAGAGATAACCAATTGGCGTTCGAGGAAGCGTCAACAAATCAGTGAAATCCTGGTATCGAGGGGTCCTCCGTCCGTCATGCACCCGCATCTACTCCATCCATTTATCATCATAAGTAAATGAGTCATGAGAGAACCCAAAGATTCGGCAGCAGACACCAATAGTCGGTAGCGATCATCAACGTTCACACGTGATGAAAGTCTGGTAAAATATTAATATAGTAAAGATAGTCACGATAGGATGAGTGCGGTTCCACGATTGTGCGTTCAGCGAGATCAGCGAACACCGGCCGTGGGCTGCCCTAGCGATCATACTATCATCATGAGCGACTCACAGCAACGGGAGACAGAGACCGAACAGACACCTCGCGGTCGGCTCTCACCGACGCGACGGAAGTTCCTGCAGGCGACCGGGATGGCCGCGCTGGCGACCGGGGTCAGCGCCCAGTCCGACGCCGCGGCACCGTCCGAGGGACCGGGCGGCCCCGGTCGCATCTCGAACCTCGCGGCGTACCTGGAAGACCCCCAGACGGTCGCGGAGAACGTCGAGCCGACTCACGTCACCACCGCGGTTCCCTACGGGTCGGTGCGAGCGGCTTGCCAGGCGGACGAACCGTTCACGGAACTCGAGTCGCGGTTCGCCGAGTCCGAGTACGTCCGGCTGCTCAACGGCGAGTGGCGGTTCGCGTTCCACGAGAGCCCCTCCGAACTCCCCGACTCGTACGATGACCTCGCGGCCGACGACTGGGGATCGATCGACGTCCCCGGCGTCTGGCAGACCCAGGGGCACGGCCAGCGGATCTACGCGAACAACTCGATCACGTGGCAACACTATGATCCGGGACAGGAGGGCGACCTCACGCCGGGCGAGGACGGCACGGTCGACGTCCCCGGCGTCGATGACGACGGGATCGACCCCGTCGGGACCTATCGGCGGACGTTCTCGGTACCGAGAGACTGGGATGGCCGGCAGACGTTCCTGCACTTCGAGGCCGTCAAGCAGGCCTTCTTCGTCTGGATCGACGACGAGTACGTCGGCTTCCGAACGGGGTCGATGACGGCCGCCGAGTTCGACGTCACCGACCACGTCGAAGCCGGCGGCGACTACGAGGTCACGGTGCAGGTGTACCGCTGGAGCGACAGCGAAGCCCTGGAGACGATCGACATGTTCCGGTACGCCGGCATCTTCAGGAACGTCTACCTGTTCGCGACGCCGACGGTCCACCTCAGGGACTTCTACGCGCGGACCGACCTCGACGACGACTACGAGGACGGCCGCCTCCGGATCGACGCCGAGATCGCGAACTACGGCGACGCTCCGGCGGGGAAGTACACCGTCCGCGCGCACCTCTACGAGACCGATCGGACGAAGCCGGGTCGCGGTCCACCCCGTGGGAAGGGGAAAGAGAACGCGGAGGCGAAGGGCAATAGGAAAAAGAACGGCCGCGGCCCGGGCGACAACCCGCCGCGCGGTCGCAAGGTGACGACAGTCGAGGCGACCGCGACCGTCGACGAGGACGGCGCCGTCGTCACTCTCGAGGCCGACGTCGACGACCCCGCGAAGTGGTCGGCCGAGCACCCGAACCTCTACCAGCTCGCGCTGGAACTCGTCGACGCTCGTGGCGAGACGGCCGAGGCGATGCTCGAGAAGGTCGGCTTCCGCACGTACGAGACGACTCGCGGGCAGCAGGGCGCCGAGGTCCTGGTCAACGGCGAGGCGGTCGACATCCAGGGCGTGAACCGCCACGAGACCGACCCCGACTTCGGACGGACGGTACCGATCGATAGGGTCCGGGAGGACCTCGAGACGATGCAGCGGTTCAACGTCAACGCGATCCGGACCTCCCACTACCCGAACGACCCGTCGTTCTACCGGCTGGCCGACGAGTACGGGATCTACGTGCAAGACGAGGTCGGCGTCGAGACCCACTGGTGGGAGGGGCTGCTCGCGCACACCGACGCGTACCACGACCAGGCCGTCGAGCAGTTCCGGCGCATGGTGCTCCGGGACCGCAACCACGCGTCGATCTTCAGCTGGTCGACCGGTAACGAGGCCGGCACCGGCGCCGAGCACCTGGAGATGGCGTCGCTGGCGGCCGACTCCGACGAGTACATCCCCGACGACACCTCCGAGGTCAGCGGCGTCGAGAACGTCGAGTCCTTCGACGGCGAGGCCGAAGGGTTCGCGCCCGACCGCATCCTGTACCACCAACCCAACGGCGGCGGCTGGAACGTCGAGTACAGCGACATGCTCGGGCCGCGGTACCCCGACGTCGGGACCCTGCTGTCGGTCGCCGACGGCTCCTACATCGGCGACGGGCTCCGGCCCGTCGCGATGGGCGAGTACAATCACGCCATGGGCAACAGCCTGGGGCTGGTCCACGAGATGTGGAACGAGCACATCAAGCCGCCCGCGCGGGAGGCCACGGACCGCAGCGACGCAGACAATCCGGGCGTGCTCGTCGGCACGCCAGAGGTCGTCCCCGGACCGGACGTCGAACCGGGCGCCCCCGACGGCGCGGTCGTCCTCGGCGAGAGCGACGCGATCGAGATCCGGCGCGACGAGAGCCTCGACGTCGACCCCGGATTCAGCGTCGGCGCCACCGTCTCGAACGTCGACGCGGACGCCGACGCGTCGCTGGTCGACGAGGGGCGCTACGCGCTCGAACTGTCCGACGGCGAACTCGTACTCTCGATCGGATCGGACTCGGTCTCGGCGTCGCTCCCCGCGGGCGGGGTCGACGACTGGACGACCGTCGTCGGCGTCGCGGACGCCGACGAACTCCGGCTCTACGTCGACGGCGAGCGGGTCGCCGCGACGAGCCACTCGGTCTCTGACCTCCCGTCGAGCGACGGGCCCGTCCGGATCGGTATCGACGGCGACGCCGAAATCACCGTCGACGGTATCGGTATCTACGACCGCGCCGTGAGCGACGACGAGGCGAGCGGCGCCGACGGCACGCTCTCCGACGGCGCCGTCGTCGCCTACGACTTCGCGGATCTGATCCGCGACCAGAGCCTCGTCGGCGGGTTCGTCTGGGACTGGGTCAACCAGGACCTCAACGACGTCACCGAGGACGGCCAGGAGTTCCAGTTCTACCACAGCGACGGCCCCGACGGGGCGTTCTGCCTCAACGGCCTGGTCTGGTCCGACCGCGATCCCCAGCCCGAGATGTGGCAGCTCAAGCACAGCCACCAGCCGGTCGGCGTCGCCGACGCCGCCGTCGAGGACGGCGAGGTCTACGTCTCGAACCGCTACAACTTCACCGGCCTCGACGCGCTGGAGGGGTCGTGGGAGCTGACCGCCGACGACGAGACCGTCAAATCCGGCGAGCTCGACCTCGACATCGAACCCGGCGAGACGCGCCGCGTCGACGTCCCGGTCGGGGCGCCGTCCGATCCCGAACCGGGCGTCGAGTATCGGCTGAGCGTCTCGTTCGCGCTCGCAGAGGCGACCGACTACGCCGACGCCGGCCACGAGGTCGCCTTCGAGCAGCTCGAGATCCCGGTCGACGCGCCAGAACCGGAGCCGGAGAGCCTCGACGCCATGGCACCGCTCTCGGTCGAGGAGGGCGACGACATCGTCATCTCCGGCGACGGCTTCGAGTACGTCGTCTCCGGCGACGCGGGGACGCTCTCTTCGATGCGGTACGGCGGGAGCGAACTCGTAGAGGACGGCCCGCTCTTTAACGCGTGGCGCGCGCCGATCATGAACGAACACCAGCAGTGGGGCTCGGCGCCCGCGTTCTCGTGGTACGAGGCCGGCCTCAACGACCTGACCCACTCCGTCGACTCCGTCGAGACGAACGCGGTCGATGATTCGCTGGTGCAGCTCACGGTCGACGGCTTCGCGGCGGGAACCGAAGTACCGCCGCCGCTGCTGACACCGGATGCCTCTGGTGAAGGGAACGACGGCGAGGTCGTCGGCGATCCGGACGTCGTCTCGGGCCAGAGCGGTCAGGCCGTCGCGCTCGACGGCGAGTCTCAGCACGTCAACGCGGGCAACGACGCCAGCGTCGACTTCGGTGAGCCGGGATTCACGATCCAGGTGCGGTTCAAGGGCGTGCCCGCGAACGGCGAACACAACCCGTTCGTCAGCAAGGGCGACCACCAGTACGCGCTGAAGATCTCCAGCAGCGACGAGTTCCAGTTCTTCATCTATCAGGACACCTGGATCACGCACAACGCGCCGATACCGTCGGGTCTGGCGGAAGACGAGTGGCACACCCTGACGGGGGTAGCGACCGACGACGAACTGCAGCTGTACCTAGACGGGGAGACGCTGGGGAGTAGCGGCCACAGCGCGACCAGCGTCAATCAGTCGGCGTTCCCGGTTCATGTCGGTCACAACGCGGAGAACACGAACCGGTACACGGAGACGGCGATCGACGAGGTGCGGATGTACGACCGGGCGCTGTCGCCGAGTGAAATCTCGTCCGGCTTCGACGAACCGCCGGAGAGCGCGGTGTTGTGGTACGAACTGGACACGTTCGAGGAGGGCGAGTCGACGGTGATGGGCTTCGAGACGCAGTATCGCTACCGGATCTACGGTAGCGGAGACGTGCGGATGAACGTCGAAGCCGTTCCGAACGAGCCACTGCGCAACACGGTGAGCGGCTGGCTCCCGAAGGTCGGCGTCCAGCTGGACCTGCCCGAGCGCTTCGACGCGTTCGAGTGGTACGGCCGCGGCGAGTTAGAGACCTACCCCGACCGCAAGTGGAGCGTCCCGGTCGGGCGCTACGCCGGGTCGGTCGACGAGCAGTACGTGCCGTACCTGCCGCCGACCGACAACGGCAACAAGGCCCAGACGCGCTGGGCGACGCTCTCTGACGGCGAAGTCTCGCTGCTCGGGATGCCCGGCGACGAGGACGCCAACGTGAGTCTCGAGCAGTGGTCGAACCTCGACGAGGCCGAGCACCAGTACGAACTGGAGGAGCGCGGCTCGATCGGGTTCAATCTCGACCACCGCGTGACCGGCGTCGGCGGGACGCCGACCGATCCGATCGACCGCTACCAGGTCGAGGTCGAGCCGACCGCATTCAGCGTGGTGCTCCGGCCGTTCGATCCCGACGACGCGGATCCGATGGAACTGGCGAACCGACGACTGCCAGACGCCGACGAGTAGGCTCTGACGCCGACTCCGCGCTGCCGTATTTTCTTTTCCCCGCCGGCCGAACGGTACGCCGCGGTCCCACGACGCACAGAGCGTGCATCGGGTTATCGACGAGCGAGATCTCGACGTGTCCGCGGACGCCGCGCTCGCGATCTACCGCGAGATGGTCCGAGCCCAGCGCTTCGACGAGCGCGCGCTCGCGCTCCAACAGCACGGCTAGGCAGTTCTCGTCTTCCTAGACGAAGGCACCACCGGCGAGGTCAGCTTCCACGAGACCGCCAACTTCGCGGGCGCGTTCGACGCGCCGGAGCGGTCTATTTGCGCCAGTTCGAGAATGGCAAGGTATTTTATGAATATCCCTAGATGCTCGTAGATCTACTCAGCGAGGGTTATGTGATGGATTTAAGAGAGTCTCAAGCGAACGGGTGGAGGTGCCGTTCAGATCTGATCTGAACAACCAGTGAGCAGAATTCTCGGTGTCCATACCAGAATGCAGCCGTCTCACTGATGCTAGTACACGGTTGCAAAGCTATGCATACTACTGGAACCAGCTAATCCGAACAATTCCCCAGAGTTATGTTCGTCGCCGGAAACTGCAAACTGTCCAGTATGACGGATTCCACCGATAAGACGACGACCGAGATTACGACGTTTGGCGAGACGATGCTCCGTCTGGCACCGGAACGCGGAGAGCGACTGGAAACGGCGGAGTCGCTCGACTTTCGGACTGCGGGTGCCGAGAGCAACGTCGCGATCGCGGCGAGTCGGCTCGGCGCCGACGCGGTCTGGATATCGAAGCTCCCCGAGACGTCGCTCGGCCGACGCGTGACGACCGAAGTACGGTCGCACGGAGTGACGCCGGCGGTCGCCTGGAGCGACGAGGGGAGACAGGGAGCCTACTATATCGAGGAGGGCGGAGAACCGCGGGGAACGAACGTCATTTACGACCGGCACGACGCGGCGATAACGACGACGGAACCCGACGATGTGCCGCTCGACACGATTCGTTCGTCGGACGTCTTCTTTACCACGGGTATTACGCCGGCGCTGTCCGAAACGCTGTACGAGACGACCACCGAGCTCTTAGACGTCGACACCACGACCGCCTTCGATCTCAACTACCGGAGTAAACTCTGGTCGCAATCGACGGCACAGTCGGCGTACGAGGAGCTACTTCCGAAGGTCGATCTACTGTTCGCCCCCGAACGCGACGCGCGGTCGATCCTCGACGTCGACGGGACGGGCGAAGCGATCGCCGACGAACTCCGTACGACGTTCGACTGCGAGACGGTCGTCGTAACGCAGGGAGCGGACGGCGCCGTCGCGAGTACCGCCGAGGGAAGCGTGAGCCAGTCCGCGTTCGAAACCGAGACGCTCGATCCCATCGGAACCGGCGACGCGTTCGTCGGCGCGTTCCTCTCGCGGTACGTCCGCGATGCGTCCGTTTCGGAGGCGTTGACGTGGGCGGCGGCGACGGCGGCGTTGAAACGAACGATCACGGGCGATCTGGCGGTGATCACCGAAGAGGAAGTCGAAGCGGTCATCGCCGACGGAGGGTCCGCGATCGATCGTTGACATCCTCCCCGCCCTAAAGAGCGAGGATTCCCGAGCGTTGGGATATTACGGTTTGCAATCCACCTGTTCGCTCGGTACGAAATGCCCCGAGGTTTGGTTGAACAGGTAGGCTACTGGCCGTGCCAAACGACCGTTACTCATATCCCCTGTTGGAGGATTCTGAGTTATCTTTCTGCGAATATTCACTGCACCATTCACGTCTGCATTCATCACTACGCCACACGATTCACAGACGTACAGGCCACGCTCCACCCTGTTCGCGTCTCGCTTCCGACCGCAACACGAACACGTCTTCGACGTATCTCGCTCGCTCGTGCGGTCAACGAGAATACCGTGTTCCTCCGCCTTGTATTCGAGCAACGTGGTGAAACGGTCAAACTCCCACCCGTGGAGTTTCTTGTTCCCACGTTTGCCCCAGTTTCGAGACTCACCGTTCTCGTCCTCACGAATCTCGCTTAAATCACCGATAGCGATGCGTCCGACCTTGTGGTCGATACATCGCTCAACGATGTGCTTAGCGAGCGCGTGCAGGAAGTGGTCTTTGCGCCGAGACAACTTCTGCCGAGCGCGAAGCGCGCGTTGTGACGGGCCGTTCTCGCCTTCAGTGTCGTACTCGTCTCGCGTGAAGTAGTGCTTGTCCTGTTTCAGCACGTTCCCCGGATACAACTCGGCGTTTCCATCGTCGTAGGCGATGGCGAGGTAGTTCTTGATTCCGAGGTCGATACCAGCGGTGTTGTCACCGGGGGCGTCCTCAACGGGGATTTCGACTTTGCAGACGAGGTGGAGTTCCCACTGGTCGCCGTTCCACACGACCCTGACCTGCTGGATGTTCTCCACGGTTACGTCTGGTCGGGTTTCGTATTCGACGAGGATGAAGTCCGACCGGTGCTGTTTGAGGTTGAAGCCTTTGCTCAGGCGGAGTTTGTTGTGCTTGGAATCGTGTTTGATGCCGTTTTGTTTCCACGTCACGGTGGAGCGTGGGTGGTTGTCGCCTCGTTTTCGGTAGCCGGGTGGATTCGCGTCTGTATCGCCGTTCTTGCGCTTTTTGAACCAGCCGTTGAACGACTCAGCAAGCTCTTCTAGAACTCGCTGACTTGACTGAGAATGTAAGTCATTGTATCGTTCGTGGTCTTTTAGCTCACGCTTGAGGTCGGCTTCAGACGGTATCTCGCCGGTATCATCCCATTCTTGTTGGGCGTGGTAGCGGGCGACGTTCCACAGTTTCGATGCTGAGTGCCCGCAGTTATCGAGGTCGTCACTCACTTGGGAGTGGTTACCGATTTTCGCTCGATAGGTGCGGGTTGTCTCCAGCATCGAACTGTGTTCATAAGGACTTATAGAATCCTACATATTAAAGATAATGATTAGGAATAGAACATCCAGCACTGCTGTTGTCGGTGGGTTGCGTCATCAAGTGACGGCGCGTATCCCCGCGCTAAAGCGCGAGGTTTTGCGCCTGATCATCACATAAGTGTCCGTATCGGGGACTGCTCAACATCAGTGTGATTTAGTAGTTCCCGTCCGTGGACACTCAGTATGAGTACACGAGAGATAGAGCAGATCGTCGATAGTGGTGTAATCGGAATCCTTCGAGGCGTTGAACCGGACGCGGCAGTCGACGTCGCTTCCGCCGTCGTCGACGGCGGCGTCACGGCGCTCGAGGTGACCGCGGACACGGAGAACGTCGTGGAAACGATCGACACGCTCTCGAGTCAGTTCGACGACGTACTCGTCGGTGCAGGGACCGTCCTGGACGCGGAAACGGCGCGGGCCGTGCAGTTAGCCGGTGCGGAGTTTCTGGTGACGCCGACCGTCGACACCGACGTCATCGAGGTGAGCAATCGCTACGGAACGCCCATCGCGTCGGGCGCGTTCACGCCGACCGAAGCGCTGAGAGCCTACGAAGCGGGCGCTGACTTCGTGAAGGTCTTCCCGGCGAAAACCGGCGGCCCGGAGCACGTCGCCGCGATCGGCGGCCCGCTCTCGCAGATCCCGCTCGTCCCGACCGGCGGCGTCGGTCCGTCGAATACAGAAGCGTACATCGAGGCGGGAGCCGTCGCCGTCGGCGCCGGCAGCGCGATCGTCGAGGACGAGACCGTCGCTAGCGAGGACTACGCGACGATCACCGAGAACGCGCGCCGAATGGTCGACGCCGTCGAATCGGCACGAAACTAGCGTCGTACGCCGCGAGTACGGTACTGGTTCGGTATGATCCTCTTCTTCGTCAAGCGAGTTATCTATGGTTCAGGTCTAAGAATCAAAGATATGTATCGTAGATTTCTATCATAGACCCAGTCTTTATTCAGAATTAGCCGTGAAATTCATATCCGGTATCAATACGATACACGGGCACTGTCTAGTTTAGCACCTCCGCTGGCGTTTGTCCGTTAAGTGACTGATGCGGGCGTTGCGTGTTATAGTAATGTACAAAATGTTCAAGCCATTCACTGACGCTCGTCCGACTGCCCACCCACGAGTTATGGAAGCGGTCAACTCTCATCTTCAAGGTGTGAAACCACTTTTCGACCAGGTTTCGCTCAACGTAGTCGAGCTGACCGCTCAGCCCTAACCGAGAGAGGGCAGTCAGATAGCCGTAGCCATCAACGAGAAACACTGTTTCGGAGAGATCGTGTTTCTCGGTCAATCGATGCAGGAACGCAGCGGCTGGATCGGTGCCTCGTCGTCCGAACACTGCGACATCAAGAATGAGCCTCGAGCCTAGGTCTATTGCAGCATACACCCAAGACCAGTCACCGTTTATCTTGACAGCGGTTTCATCAATGGCGACCCGCGACGGCTGCGCCGTCGGCGGGTCTGACACGCTGTTAGCCAGCCGATGTACCCAGTGCCAGATTGCTTGATGAGAGCGGTCTACGCCTATCAAGCGAAGAATCGATTGTGTCTCTCGGAGCGAACAACCGGTCGCGTGAAGGTGGACGGCGAACACCCTGACGGGCGTCGCCGTCCGCTCGCGCTCCCAAGATTCATCAAATTCCGCCGCGTAGCACTCGCTGAACAGGTCTGCGAGCGTCATGGCCAAATTAGCTCTACGACCTGTTCGCTTCTCAAACTGGCCTAACTAGACACTGCCGATACACGCCATCTATCACATACACCTAGTGTAAATGTATCTTAATATAATATGACAGCTAACTGGTGATTGTTACGGACGTCCCTCGTCGTCATATTCTTGGTGGTCTTGGGATAGCACCCCTGGGAGGGGTATAGAGCGATTTGTATCCGATTCAGGAATCCAACTTGGGAGTCTTCGAGTCGTAAACAAGCGAGAGGAGACCCATACCGTAGACGTGGTAGTAGAAAGAGAGATGAGTCACGTGTCTATCAGTGGATGGTAGAAGTTGACGTAGATGATCATGTATGGATAGATCCGGATTGGTCCTCTGAGGCAGTAGAATACGAGTTGTACTACACTGTCTCGGGGTCGGATGAGGTGTCTATTGCGCAACTCACCTCCAGTACTGTACCCAGCAAGAGTGAGGGAGAGTGCGTATTTACAGATCTACTACTGGTCGAAGGGCCCCATGGACCCACGGTATCACTCTCGAGCGTTGATGAGGTTGAGGAGGCAGACTGTAACTCCTGAGTGGTCAGTACGCATATGTCCTCAGAACGCAGAGCGTTCTGATGGGCTGCACAAGACCTACGGTGTTGTGAACGTGAGATGAAGCCGACGACTGAGAAACAACCATGGCCGCGATGACCGGCGTGGATTTCCCACCTTAGCTCGCGTCGTCGACTCCCATCTGCCGCACCCCCTGCAACAGCATTCCCTTCCACGTCAGACCGTGCTTCCTCTCGGTTCGATTCAACTCTTCGTACTGCTAGAGGAAGAACAAAACTACCGACAGAGTGACAACCGAGAGTACACTACATTAACAATAGAACGATACATGCTGTTGGAACAGTTCAGGAACGACTCGGCAAGAATCGAAACCGAATGAAGAGGTTTCCATCGATACCACCAGTTGTAGACGCTGCCGACAGCTGCTTCGAGGAGGGACATCTCTGGCTCATCGAGAAAGTCGATGGCGCGCAGTTCCGCTTCCAACTCCAGGAGTCGGGATTGATTCGATTCGGCGATCGGAATCGCGTCTACGACGATCCGGACGCCGTCCCGGAGCCGTACCAGCACGCCGTCCGTCACGTACGAACGAACCTCGAGCGAGAAGCGCTTCGAGATGCCGTCGACGACGTCGAAGCCCTCGTCTTCTTCGGCGAAGCGATGCACCGACACACGATCGACTACGACTGGGAACGAACACCGTCGTTCCTCGGCTTCGACGTCTGGTCCGCCACGAAGGATCGGTTCCATCCAGTGGATACCGTCGAGCGAATCTTCGACCGACTCGGTCTCCAGTCGGTGAACGTCTTCGAGCGAGAACGGCGCGCTCGAGACTTCGATCCCGACTCGTATTCCGTTCCTCGGTCCGCGTGGTACGACGGACCCGCCGAGGGAGTGATCATTCGGAACAAACGAGGCCAGCGAGCGAAGCTCCTGCATCCGTCGTTTCACGAGGTCGAAGAAACGGCGCCAGTCGACGTATCCGCGGCAGAGCTAGCCGAAACGTATGCGACGCAACAACGGTTCGAAACTCTCTCGAGCGAACTCGAAGCGCAGGGTCGTCCCGTGACGTTCGAGACGCTATACGAGCGCGTCCTCGAGGATATCGGTCGCGAAGAACACAACCGATTGTATCACGATAGCGGTCCAATTGACATGAAGGCGTTTCGCTCCGAGGTCAGTGCGCTAACATGCCGGTTTCTCGATGAGTGATGAGAGAAATTGTAATCATCACTCACGTACGGTCCGTATAGTATTTACTCAAGGGAGGCTCCAGCGTGTGCATCGAGAAGAGGGGCCACTCTGTTGACGGTTCTCACAACTGTTCCCACCCCGTGTTTCCGTCGTACATTTCGACCCCCCTCGTTTCCGTCGTTTCCGTACACCCCACCCCTGACTTCCGTCGTTTCCGATGTAGTCTGCACTGCTGAACGAATCTCAGCACACCCCGTGTTTCCGTCGTCCGTTTCGACCCCCCTCGTTTCCGTCGTTTCCGGACGCCCCACCCCGGATTTCCGTCGTAGATTCGTGTTCAGGACTCTGAAACTTATTCGCTGTCCCAGTTTTGCAGTCGGCTATCCTCGAGGATGGTCTCGCGGACGACTTGCGGATCCTCGATGAGCCGATTTTGCAGATGGATCCCGCCCGCACTCCCCTTATTGATCTTCTCGATCTCGACGACGCCGAGGAACGCCTGCTCCTTCAGGATGTCTCGGAATCGACGAACCGAGAGAATGTCCATATCGAGGTGTTCACAGATGCGCTCGTACTGGTCGTATACGCGACTCGTGAGGAACGCGTCCTCGTCGGAATTGACGCTGAGTTCGGTCAACGCGAGCAGCGCGGCCTTCGCCTGGGTGGGCGCACCGTTGACGAGCTCTCGGAAGCGGTCCTTTTCGGCGTGCTGTTGGGCCTGTCGAACGTGTTTCTCCTGGACTATCTCGGCGCCGTCCTCGTAGGCGACCTCGCCGGCGTGGCGCAGAATATCGATCGCTTTCCGAGCGTCGCCGTGTTCTTGGGCGGCGAATGCGGCGGACAGCGGAATCACGTCGTCAGACAGAACCCCGTCCTGGAACGCGTCCGCACGGTTGAGCATGATCTCGCGAAGCTGGTTCGCGTCGTAGGGTTTGAAGAACAGTTCCTTGTGCTGGAAGCTGCTCTTGACGCGTTCGTTCGTGTTATCGACGTACTGAATCTTGTTGCTGATCGCGATGATGCCGATACTACAGTCGATCTTCCCCGCCTCCTCGGCTCTCGAGAGTTTCATGAGGAGGCTATCGTCGTTCATCAAATCGATCTCGTCGAGGATGATGATCGCAGACTCGAACTGCGCGTCGAGCGTTTTCCAGAGCAGTTTGTAGTATTTCGACGTGCTGAGACCGGTATGCGGGACGGTGATATCAGTGACGGATTCGTCGTTTAACTTCGCGGCGAGAGAAGAGATCGCCTGCGTTTCCGTATTATCTTCGGCACAGTCGATATACGCCGTTCCGATCGTCACCCCTTCCTGGGCCGCACTTTGTGCGCGTTGGCAGACGTGTCTCGAGACCAACGACTTCCCGGTTCCCGTCTTCCCGTAGATCATCACGTTTTCCGGAGAGTACCCGTGAACCGCGCCGTTCAGACGTTTCGCTAGCTTCGAGATTTCCTCATCGCGGCCGACGATCCGATCGGCTTCAGGAACGTGACCGATTTTCAGGAGATCCTTGTTCGAGAAGATTCGATGCCCCGACTCGAAGAGTGGGTCGTCGACGGGACCGGACGAGGAGTCAGGCGTCATTTGCTAAGAGATCATGTGAGCGGTGGGAGTATAAAACTAGTGGGAAGACCCACCCCATGTTTCCGTCGTAATTCCGGAGTATGTGTAGAATATAGGGATTGAAACGCCGGAATAAGACAATTGATAGTATAACCGGATTTCCGACGTAGACCGGAATACCGCCGTTAACGGAACGTGAGAGACAAAAAAGAGTGAGAAGTATTCACCCCCACACCCCACGTTTCCGTCGTAATTCAGTGAGAGAGGGTGGGTGGAATTGAAGAGTTCGTTAGAGGAAGAGAGATCTCCATAGAGAGGTCACGTACCCAACTAGAACAGGTAGGGGAGAGACTATAGATAGACCTCTGTTTCAGCCGACGAAACGAAGTGAAATTGTTTCGTCAACAAACGAAGTTAGCTTAGTGGACTCTACTCAATCTAACTCCTTTAATCTAGGTATTGGAACCAGCCATTTTCATCTTAGAAGCGGTAAAATAGGCCGTTATTTGGTACCCCTCCCCACCTTTCCTAGAGAAACGACGGAAACGTGGGGGGTGTGGGTTCAGCGAGTTCATCTACATCCTTCTGTTCATTCCTTGTCTCGATACGTCGGAAACGTGGGGTGAGTGTGTTCTCTCTTCTTTCGGTCTCCTATCCTATCTTATCTTCCCGCATCACGTAGCATCCTTCCGAAAGACCAATCGGTAACTGTGTGCACCTCCCGAGCAGCGTTCGATTGATCGTTCCAGCAATGGTTCTCTCACATATCTCCGTCTCGTCGTAATCGAATCGATCGAGGACTGTGGGAACGTCGACTGACGATAAAAAGAGTATCTTAAGGCGAAAGCCCGCTTCGGGCAGGGAGAATATCAACGCGAGCTGCGGTCTTTTTGCTTTCTGGTTATGTATCCAGCTATGCGGTTTCTCACTCGTTTCGCTTCCACGCTAGTTAATTGTTCTACACGAACCTTATTCTCCTCGAAATCCTCTGTGAAAGAGTCTGGATATTGTTCGATGAGCGAATCGCCGATAGATATAATCTCATTCGCGTTCGAGGACATACCGATAACACGGTTACGTTGACAATAGTTCTTCGGGAACACCTGGTTCTTGACACTAATTGGTCCGTTAGTTTAATAGCTTAGACCATAGGAAACATATAAAATAACATTACTTATCGATACTACCGAGAAGAATCCGTTAATTGTGACGGAAATCAAACAGCGTCATTGAACAGCGGTAGATCACAGAGACACGTTGACGACCATCTTTGCGATCGATCAGCAATTCAGTGGATTTCCATGTGTCGCCGGTATATTGATAATCCTCGGTCCAGAAATCTTGTGTGAGGTGCTATCGTGACACAAAGAATCGCCGTAAATAGCAGCGAAGTTCCCAGCGAGCGGACGCATCTTTGTCACTTTGATGAGCTATCGGAACAGGCGAAAGACTGTCTACTACGGGTAGTCGACAACGGGATCGTCGCCGGAGTTGATCCCGATATCGCCACAGAACTCGTCCAGTACGACTTGATCAAGTTCGTGGAATATTACGACGTCCACTTCACTGATCACCGGGCCAGTGGCTCAGTCTCCGCTTAACGTCTCCCCCGTTTGCCGACCATCCCAACGCTATCACCGTCTTCCGTTAGCAAATCTATCGACCTGTAGTAATTGAACTGCAGTCGTTGATCAGTTCCTACAGTACTACAAGGAGTTTCCCATCGTTTCCTCTCAGTTATTGTCTGTTCATTCCCAAACAGAATGTGTGTTGGCCGATCTCTCCTCGGTAATTGACTATGTGGTATTGTAATTTGTGGACGAACACGCCTTCCACGACTGACTTTCGTCACTATACATACCGGTAGGAATCCTCATTGCGAAAATGCAAAAGCGGAAGACTAACTTCGAATTTTCACAGATCAATACGATGTATACCGGACGATGGATCCAACGATCAAAGCACTTAAGAATATAATGATCGTATAACATAGTCGATGACGGCAGAACCAGAAGACATCATTAGCCTCGGAGATAGCTTACTGAAGCAGCATCCGGAGTCTTTCTCAAAGAATTTCAATAAGAATAAAGAACTGGTGAAGAAGATGACCAATGTCGGATCGACACGAATCCGAAACCGGATCGCGGGATATATAACTCGAAAGCGTCGCAAAACTTGATTGGCTATCGATCGACCGTGAGAGTTCTTCTGCGATCGCGTACTCAGTGAGTCTATCGCCAGCGCTAATTTCGTACACGGATACGCACGTCCTACTCGATCCACTCCATATTTCGAGTGATATATTGTCACTAGAGGTCCTCTTGCAACCTTCGTCAGGTTAACGAACTAAGGGTGTTAATAACGTCCTGACATTGCGGTCTCTCGAGCTGCATGGTGTCCACTCACAAACCTTCGAAACGCGATGTTCTCTCTCCGTACACATTCGATATAGGGACGCTCTCTCCCTAACTCGGTACTATCCCGTATCACTAAAAAGCGAAAGAAAGATTTTTGACGATTTAGGTGGTTCTCGTTAACGAATGTTACTCGCTGGCACCGTAATCGTCGACTCGAGCACCGTTATCAACGACGGTGCCGTCGTCGTGACCGATTCGATCATCGAAGCCGTCGGAGAATACGCGGTCCTCGCGGATCGATATCCGGATCACGATCAGCGGGAGTACGACGTCCTCCTACCTGGCCTCGTCGGTGGTCATATTCACTCCGTACAGAGTCTAGGCCGCGGTATCGCCGACGATACGGAGCTCCTCGACTGGTTGTTCGACTATATTCTACCGATGGAAGCGTCGCTTTCGGCAGAAGAGATGGAAGTGGCCGCGAAACTCGGATATCTAGAGATGATAGAGAGCGGGACGACGACGTGCGTGGACCATCTCTCCGTCGACCACGCGGATCGAGCGTTCCAGGCCGCGGGAGAAATCGGCATTCGCGGCGTCCTCGGAAAAGTGCTGATGGATCGCCGGTCACCGACGAATCTTCTGGAAGACACGTCGGATGCGCTGGCGGAAACGGAACGCCTGATCGAGGAGTACCACGGTTCGTTCGACGACCGAATCCGATACGCTGTTACTCCTCGGTTCGCCGTTTCTTGTACCGAGGAGTGTCTGCGCGGCGCTCGCGAACTCGCCGACGAGTACGAAGGCGTCAGAATCCACACGCACGCGAGCGAGAATCAGAGCGAAATCGAGACCGTCAAAGAAGACACCGGGATGCGAAATATCCACTGGCTCGACGAGGTCGGTCTCACTGGCGAGGATGTCGTCCTCGCTCACTGCGTTTGGACGGACGAGAGCGAACGGCAGGTCCTCGAAGAAACGGGGACACACGTCACCCACTGTCCGTCTTCGAATATGAAACTCGCGAGCGGTATCGCCCCCGTCTGGGACTACCTCGAGCGAGGTATCAACGTCGCGCTCGGCAACGACGGGCCACCCTGTAACAACACGCTCGACCCGTTCACCGAAATGCGACAGGCGAGCCTCCTGCAGAAAGTGGATCGACTCGATCCGACCGCGACCCCCGCGAGTGAGATATTCGAAATGGCCACGATAAACGGCGCGAAAGCGGCCGGGTTCGACCGTCTGGGAGCAATCCGCGAAGGATGGCGCGCCGACATCGTGGGCATTCGAACGGATATCACGCGTGCGACTCCGCTTCACGACGTCCTCTCTCACCTCGTGTTCGGCGCTCACGGAGAGGACGTGGTGTTCTCGATGGTCGACGGGAACGTGCTCATGGAAGACGGCGAAGTAACGACGGTGGACGCGGAAACGGTTCGACGGAGGGCCGACGAGATCGGTCTCTCACTCGAGTCTCACCGCGAGGCGGCGAAGGAAGTGAAACCGTGACTCCGCCCGGCCGTTGTCGTCCCTCTGTGGATACGCTATCGGGTTTCGCGGAGACGATTCCATCGCACATTCACTTTTGATGACCGGGCGTGTCGTACCAGAACCCCGTAACCCGTTCCGAAGCGTGGGTGCGTTCGAGCGATCGGTTCTCGGCAGCAGTGCGCGTTGCCGACGACTTCGCATAGACCCGGTCAAACGTTCCCTCCAGCTCGGCGACCGTCGTGCGTTCTGCGGGGCGATCGAACTGAACTGCGCCGTTGGCGATTCCGACGATGCGGTCGTAGTGGGTGACCGCGAGGTCCATATCGTGGAGGACGGCGATCACCAGCCGGTCACCCGCAGCGTCATCGAGCACTTCGTGGACGGTCGTGCTCGTCGACGGATCGAGATTGGCCGTCGGCTCGTCCGCGACGATGACGGGCGCGTCCTGCAATAACGCGCGAGCGAACGCGACCCGTTGTCGTTCTCCCGCACTGAGCGTGTCAGCCCGCGCATCGGCCTTGTCGACTATCCCCACGCGGTCGAGCAGTTCGAGCGCCCTGTCCGGATTCCGTGGAACGAGCGGTTCGATCAGCCCGCGCCACCAGGAGCGAGATGAACTGCCGCCGATCAGCACGTTGGACAACGCGGTACGCCGATCGACGAGCGTGGAACCGGGGTACGCGTGGGAGACGGCTGCGGACGTGAGTCGGGTCCCGTTGAGCAGAACGGTACCACTGTCCGGAGTCACTGCACCGCTTACGAGACGAAGGAGCGTCGTCTTTCCGGCGCCCGAGGGACCGACGATGGCGACCCGCTCGTCGGAAGCAATCCGGAGCGTCACGTCGTCTACCACGATGTCGCCGTCGAGCGTTTTGGTCAGACCCTCGAGTTGCAACTCGTGGCGTCGCTCACTCATCGCCATCACTCCTGAGTCCCATCATCTCGACGGCGTCGTCCAGTTCCTCGAAATCCTCGTGCCGAATCGAGACGTACTCGTTGACGTTCTGCTGTGCTAATATGTCTTCTCTTCCCTCCTCAGCTAAACTCGTGAAGGCATCTCTGAGCGATGAGACGGTTTCCTCGTCGAGCGCGGTACTGACGGCCCAGGGGTAGTCTGCGAACCCGGGCGTCCGCCAGATTTCGGAGATACTTCCTTCGACGGACTGATCCTCGACGATCCGCTCGTAAATACGAGCGTTCAGTGCACCGACATCGCTGTTCCTGCCGGCGACCGTTTCCATGACCGCGTCGTGCGCTCCGACGTGGGTGTGCGATTGGAACGCACGCTCCGGATACAGATCGTGACGCTGTCGCAGATAGTAGGTCGGCATCACCGTGCCGCTGGTACTGAGAGGGTCGCCGAAAACGATGTCTAACTCTCCGGCGTTGCGCTTCAGGTCGTCCACTGAGGATATCCCCGTCGACTCGTGCGCGATGAATACGGAGTGCCAGTCAGTGGACCCGTCTTTGCTGCCCACGACGATCGGTTTCGCGTTTGCTCGATGGTGGGCGAGAATATACGAGACGCCACCGTAGTAGGCGAGATCGACCTGACCGGCCGTCATCGCTTGTATAAGTCCGGCGTAGTCCGTCGTCGTACGCAGGTCGACGGACGCGTTCAGTTCGGATTCGATGTATTCGGCTAATTCGGTGTTTTGTTCGATGGCCGTGTCGGGGTCGACGTCGGGAATCACGCCCATGGTCAGTGACGTAGAGCGTCGCCCGTTCTGGAGGCAACCGCCGGCGAGGCCGATTCCGGCCACTCCGAGAAACGCACGTCTCGTCCTATTCACGGTCATTGTTACCGTGTATCTCGAGAGCGTATGAATAGCTTTCCGTGAAGGGGGTCCTTCGGTACAGACCTTGACGGGCGTGTGCCATCCCTCTTTGCGATATTTTGCCGCTGGATCAACGTTATGGTCGTGGGTGCGTTGTTGTGACACATGGAGATCGACGTGAGTGACACGGTCTGTCCCCAGACGGTGCTGATCGTGAAACGGTGTCTGGAGGAACTCGAGTCCGGCGACGAACTCACGGTCGTCGGAGATTATCCGCCCGCAGAGCGGAGTATTCGGCGGTCGTGTTACAAACACGGTTACGACATCTCGACGGCGTCGACGGACTCCGAGACGGAGTTCGCACTGCGGATCCGCGTGAACGAAGGAACGGAACCGTGACGATCCGCCGCAGAAGCGTCGCGAAGCCTCGGGCAGAAGACGTTGCTCGCTGAGCGATCTCGGTCCGGTCGTCAGTCACTCGCCGCGATCGCTTCGATCTCGACGCCGACTCCCTTCGGAAGATTCGCAACCTCCACGGCGCTACGGGCGGGCGGCTCGTCGTCGAAGAATTCGCTGTAGGTGTCGTTCATCTCCTCGAAATCATCGATATCGTCCAAGAACACGGTCACTTTCAGGACGTCGCTCATATCCAGCCCTTCCGCCGACAGAACGCCCTCGATGTTCGAGAGCGACTGTTCGGCCTGCGCGGCGATCGATTCGTCGGAGAGCAGTTCTCCGTCGGGCGTCATCGGTATCTGACCGGCGGTGAACACGAGGTCGCCGTTCGACGTCGCCTGGCTGTACGCACCGACCGCTTCCGGAGCATCGGTCGAGTTGATAACTCGCTTCATAGGGATGTACTCCGAATCTTGTCTCTTAATCGTTCTCCCGACAAGAGCGGCGATCGATGGGTTGTCTCGCGTGCGACGCTTGTGAGTCGAACGGAACTGCGGACGGGTCCCGCTGCGAGTCGAACGCTCCGTCTGCGTGACCACGCGCTCGCAGTATCGCTCGCGAAAACGCTCTCAATTCGCCGTAATTTGGGTGATCCAATAGCCTCGTCTTCGGGTTCTGACCGGTAGGGAACGTCAACTCTCGTGAGATCCGTTCTCTCTCTCGCTGTGCGATCACGTCGCGTTCTCTGCACTTCGACGCTACTTATACGACACACTCCGCAATGGGACTCGAGCTCGCCCCACAGATTTGGCAAATTATGGCGTTGATGGCACTGGTCGATCTTTCTGACCACTACGTATACTATCCGTAACTACTATCTAACCGTGTCACACCACACCGTGTGTGATAGACTCTCCCGATAATCAGTCGAAGGTGGCGTCCTTCTTCGGCTACGAAGAGCACGGTACTGACACGAAAACGGAGGTAATCGCCGGGATAACGACGTTTCTGACGATGTCGTACATTATCGTCATCAACCCGGCGATCCTCTCGGAAGCCATCACTATCGACGGGTACTCCGACGGGCAGGTCTTTCAGATGATCGCGATCACGACGATCCTCGCGGCAGTCGTCGGTACCGTCGTCATGGCCCTCTACGCCAATCGACCGTTCGGACTCGCACCCGGAATGGGACTGAACGCGTACTTCGCGTTCACCGTCGTCATCACGCTCGGCGTCCCGTGGCAAACCGCCCTCGCAGCGGTATTCGTCGAGGGTGTCATCTTCATGGCGATGTCATCGGTCGGCGCGCGCCGGTACATCATCGAGTTCTTCCCGAAACCGGTTAAGTTCGCCGTGGGTGCCGGTATCGGTCTCTTCCTTCTCCTCTTAGGACTCATAGAGATGAACGTAGCGACCGCGCACGATTCCACGTTGGTTACCTTGGGGAACGTCGCCTCCGACCCGGTCGCACTCCTGTCTCTTCTGGGTCTGGCGTTTACCCTCGTACTCTACTCGCGTGACGTGACCGGGTCGATTATCATCGGCATCCTCACCACGGCTCTGGCCGGATGGGGTCTGACGCTCGCCGGTGTAGTGAACGACGGGCTCCTCACCCCGGGTTCGGTTCCCGATCCGCACTTCGATATTACGCCGCTCGTCGGCGCGTTCATTCAAGGATTCCAGAACATCGAACCGGTGACGTTCGCGATCGTCGTGTTCACGTTCTTTTTCGTGGACTTCTTCGACACCGCCGGAACGCTCATCGGCGTCTCTCAGTTCGGCGGGTTTCTGGACGACGACGGGAACCTTCCCGAGATGGAGAAACCGCTGATGGCGGACGCGGTCGCGACGACGTTCGGTGCGATAATCGGAACGACGACTGTCACGACCTACGTCGAGAGCTCCACGGGGATCGAAGAAGGAGGTCGGACCGGGATGACCGCCCTCGTCGTCAGCCTCCTGTTTCTACTATCACTCGCCGTTATTCCGATCGTCGCTGCCATTCCGACGTACGCGTCCTACCTGGCGTTGGTCGTCGTCGGCCTGATCATGCTCGAGGGAATCACCGAGGTCAATTGGGAAGAGACCGATTGGCTCATTCCGGGCGGCCTGACGATGGTGATGATGCCGCTGACGGCGTCGATCGCGACCGGTATCGCTGCCGGGATTATCAGTTACCCGATCGTCAAGACGGCACAGGGGGAGTACGGAGACATCCATCTCGCACAGTGGATCCTCGCGGGAGCGTTCGTCCTCTACTTCTACGTGACCTCCGGTGGCGTGATATGATAACCACTGCGCCTCCACTCTCGGCGGTTGAAAGCGATGCTGCCGTCCGAGAACACGACGCGCGAGCGACGACAGTTCGCTAGTGCGGATATCTCGCGTTCAACTATGCCCGCACGACGTGTACGAGGAGACGTTCCCTGGTCCTCCGCTCTCTTTCAGACGGTGCTGGCGTGTTCGCTCATCGGTGTGATGGGGGTGCCGCTGATCAGCCCTATTCTCCCGTCCCTCCGTTCGGTATTCGGAATTAGCGATGCGCAGATAGGACTCGTAATCACAGCGTATACGCTCCCAGGCGTGTTTCTGACGCCGTTTATCGGCCTGATATCCGATCGTCTGGGACGCCGAGCGGTCGTTCTTCCCCTCCTGACACTTTTCGGTCTGGCCGGAGGAGGTATCGCCCTCGGCCCGCCGTTTCGCGGCGTTCTGGCTCTTCGGTTCGTCCAAGGGATCGGCGGAAGCGGACTGATGGTACTGGCGATAACGCTCATCGGCGATTTCTACGCGGGAGAACGACGGAATACGGTGATGGGAATCAACGGAAGCGCAATCGGTATCGGTGCCGCCGCGTATCCTCTGCTCGGTGGCGTCTTAGCTGCCGTCCGCTGGAACGTTCCGTTCGCGTTCTTCGGTCTCAGTCTCGTCGTCGGTGCGATCGCTCTCTTCACGCTCGAGGAACCCGCGGTAGACGATCCGCCTGCGATTGGACCGTACGTATCACGGGTGATTTCCGTCGTTCTCGTCCCGCGAGCGCTCGGTCTCTGGGCCGCAGCGTTTCTGACGTTTTTCCTGTTTTACGGGTGTATTCTAACCGTACTATCGCTGCTTCTGAGCGACGTTTACGGCCTTTCTTCCGGGCAGATCGGCTTGTTATTCGGCGCGGTCTCTATCGCTAACGCGTCCATCGCGTCCCAGTACGGACGTGTCTCCCGTTACTTCGAGGCAGAGGAGCTGATCGCCCTCGGTTTCGTGGGATTCGGCATCAGCCTCCTCGGCGTCTGGGCGGCTTCCACGCCGGTACTGATCGGCGTGATGTTGCTCTGTTTCGGTCTGGGATTCGGACTCGTGATGCCCTCGCTCGACACGACCGTCGTCGGCCTCGTCTCGGGTCAACTCCGCGCGAGCATGATGGGCGTCCTGACGAGTATGCTCTGGCTCGGGCAGACCGTCGGTCCGATCGCGTTCACCGGTTTCGCGGGCGTCGCTTTCGACGAACCGGTGACCGGATATCGGTTTCTACTGTTGTTCTGGGGGGTGGCCACGCTCGTCAGCGGCGGACTCGCGTTCCTGGCTCTCGATCGTCGATCCTGACGACGAAATCGAACGCTTACCTCCGTTCGGTCACAGTACCGTTTACTCGAGGACCGGATACGGTATCACGCGAACCGACTCTCCGGCCGAGAGGTCCGACTCCGTGATGACGATCCCGTCGGCCCGAGTCGCACGCGTGCTCGACGAGAGGACGCTCGGATCGAACGTCTCCTCGTACACTTCGAGCGGAGAATCGACGTGACCCAGGGGGACCGCGTTCCCGTCGTCTACCGTTACCGGTACTGCGTATTCGAACCCGGCCGTTCCGATACCGACGTCGCTCGTGATGGTCGCATCGATCGTCGGTACCGGTCCCGTATCGCCGACGAAAAACGAGCGCATGACGAGCGTCGCCACCGTGTGCGCGCCGACCGGTTTCCCCGGGATCGCGAAGGCTACCGCATCGTGATCGGGGAGCCGTGCGACCGCGATCGGTTTGCCGGGACGAATCCGGACGCGATGGAACCGGACCGTGCCCAACGCCTCGAGGGCCCGAATAACGTAATCCTTCTCGCCGACGCTCGTTCCGCCGGTCGTGATGACCACGTCGTGCTCGCGGGCCACCCGTTCGATCCGGTCTCTCGTCCTCTCGTACTCGTCGGGAACCGTTCCCTCGATCGTGGCGCTGTGTCCCCACGAGCGTACGAGCGCGGCCAGCATCGGCGAGTCGAGATCGGCGGTCGTCCCCTCGTGAATCTCGGACCCGGTCGCCAGTAACCCCGCGGAGAAGGGCTCGTACACGCTGACGCGTTCGATACCGAGGTCTCTGAGCAAGACTAGATCCTTCGCGGAGATCCGCTCACCGGCGCGGAACAGCGTTTCGCCGGCTGACACGTTACTGCCTCGCTCGTAGGTGTACGTTCCCGGCTCGAGGTCGCTCCCCCTGAGTTCATCCGATTCGACGGTCGCTTCCTCGATCTTGAGCACGGCGTTTGCGCGCTCCGGGAGCGGCGCCCCCGTTGCGATGTGGACGGCCTCCCCGTCTGCTAGCGACGGCGGCTCGTCCTCCGGGAAGATCTCCGCGTCGCTGACCGTCAACGGATACGACTCGGTCGCGTCGATGGCGAATCCGTCCATGGTCGCGTGGTCGTGAGCCGGAACATCTCGCGGAGCAGTTATCGATTCCGCGAGGAACCGTCCGGCTACGCCGTCTCCGACGCTCAACTCTCTCGTTCCGCGGTTCGACAGCACTCGGTCGAGGACGTCGAGAACCTCCCCCACGGCCTCGGAACGAGACAGCATCGATTCGTGGTCGTGGCCCATGATACCGGGTTATACATATTATCACAAACCCTTTTCGTCCGTTTTTCGGTCGAACAGAACTTCCGTCGGACGGGGAGTTTCCCATCGGAACGAGCTGAGAGACCGCTGATTTATCTGAATTGAGGTGCTAAGACCCCTTCCTCAGCGAGCGCCGAAGGCGCGAGCAGGGAGGGGATACAGCGCCGCACAAGTTTCTTGCACTGTTCTGTTGCAGGCCAACAGTACCGGTAGTGTTTTACGCATAGCGTGCATTGTGTGCATTACGGTGAAACGGAAGACCATAACCATTCGGGAAGACCAAGACGAGTGGATTGAGGAGCAGCACCTCAGCCTCTCGTCGTTCGTCCAAGAGAAACTTGACGAACTCATCGAAGAACGTTCGTAGATGAACTACAATTACCGGTACAGACTCGATCCGTCCGACGCCCTCCAAGAGACGTTGGACCAACATCGTGATCTGTGTCGGCAAGTGTACAACCACTTCCTCCACCGCCTCAATCACAGTGACGGGGGAACGAAGTACGACGAGATCAACCTACTCCCGTCGATCAAGGAGTGGTGGACCGACCTCACCGACCTGTACTCTCGAACACTTCAGAACGTCGTTGAGCGGTTGTACGACAACCTCTCACGACTCAAAGACGCGGAGGATAATGGTCGTTCGGTTGGCCTGCTCAAGTGGAAAGCACCGAACGAGTACCGATCATTCACGTACCGACAGTCTGGCTTCGAGCTCAAGAACACGAGCGGTCAGACTGTCCTACGGCTTTCAAAGATCGGAGAAATACCCGTTCACTTCCACCGAGAGCTACCCGAAGACGCCACGATCAAGCAGGTGACGGTGAAAAAGGAGCCGACGGGCGAGTGGTTCGCTACGTTCGGTGTCGAAACGCCAGACGATCCGCCAAAGAAACCGGAGAACCCGGAGGGCGTTGTCGGCATCGACGTGGGTATCCTGAAGTACGCCCACGATACTGACGGAACAGCCGTCGAATCGGTTGACCTCTCGGACGAACGCAACCGACTTGAGCGCGAGCAACGGAAACTCTCACGCAAAGAGCACGGTTCGAACAACTACGAGAATCAACGCCGTCGCGTGGCCGAATGCCACGCCGACCTGAAGCGAAAGCGCCGGGACTTCTTGCACAAGCTCTCGAACTACTACGCCCGAGAGTACGACCTCGTGGCCGTCGAAGACCTTGACGCGAAAGGTCTGGTCGAACTCGACGGGAACTCTCGGAACCGTGCCGGAGCGGCGTGGGGGACGTTCCTCCGAATGCTCGAGTACAAGTGCGAACGCGAAGGCACGCACTTCGTTGCTGTTAATCCGGCCGGAACGACCAAAGAGTGCGCGGCGTGCGGTGTCTCGACCGACAAACCGCTGTGGGTCCGCGAACACTCGTGTCCGTCGTGCGGCTTCACCGCCGACCGAGACTGGAACGCGGCCTGGAACATTCTTTCTCGCGGTATCAAGCAGTTAGGAGCGGGACGCTCCGAATCAACGCCTGTGGAGACTGCGCTCCCTACGGGGACCCATTCGGTTCCTGCAAAGCGCGTCGTGGAAACAGGAAGCCCCACCCTCAAGGAGCGAACGGCGTCAGCCGTGAGCGAGTAGGGTGGGGTAGTTCACCGACTGCTTGCCGTCGCGACCTCCTTGACCGTCACTCGACCCGGCGTACCGTTTTCGACCATCCGAACAATTCCGTCGTGCTCCCGAAGATATACGGGCGGGATAATATATAGGAAAGAATACACTCGACAAGCTATTTATAGTGAACCCATGTTTGTGTGACGTGACAGCATATGTCAGAGAGGGATGGATCCATCGAATTGGCGTACGGACTGGAAGACAAACCACCGGCAGTCGAGGCGCTCTTCCTGGGTGTCCAGCACGTAGCGGCCATGATCGTTCCGGCGACGGCGGTGGCACTCATCGTCGGAGGTAGCGTCGGGGTCGGTTCGGCCGACACGGCGTTCCTGGTTCAGATGGTGCTCGTGTTCTCGGGGCTCGCGACGCTCGTGCAGGTCTTCCCCATCGGTCCCGTCGGGTCCCGCTTACCCGTCGTGATGGGGACGAGCTTCGCGTTCGTCGGCGCGGCGATAGCCATCGGAAGCCAATACGGTCTCGACGCCGTCTTCGGCGCTATCGTCGTCGCGGCGCTGGTCGAGGTGCTGATCGGATGGCAGTTCAAACGAGTCAAACGGTTCTTCCCACCGCTAGTGTCCGGTCTCATCGTTATGATCATCGGTCTCTACCTGATTCCGGTGGGAATGGATTACCTCGCGGGTGGCGCCGGAGCCGCCGACTACGGCGCGTACCACAACCTCGGACTGGGACTGCTCGTAATAGCCGTAACCGTCGGACTGAACCTCTTCTCGGACGGCACCTTACGGATACTGAGTATCTTGATCGGCCTCATGGTCGGGTACGTAGCTGCGATCGCGATCGGTATCGTCGACTTCTCCCCGGTCGCGGACGCGGGTTGGTTCGCCGTTCCCGTCCCGGGTCGATTCGGGTTCTCCTTCGAACCGGTGGCCATCCTGACGTTCACCGCCATTCACATCACGGCGGCGATCGAATCCGTCGGGGACATCTCCGGCATCACGGCCGCCGAAGGGCGAACCCCGACCGAAGACGAGATGACGGGCGGTCTCTTCGTCGACGGGATCGGCAGTTCGATCGGGGCCCTGTTCGGCGCGTTCCCGCTAACGACGTTCTCTCAGAACGTCGGCCTCATCAACTTCACCGGCGTTATGAGTCGCTACGTCGTCGCCGTCAGCGGTGGCGTACTGCTGGTTCTCGGGTTCGTTCCGAAAATCAGCGCCGTCGTGACGACCATCCCCAGTGCGGTACTCGGCGGCGCCGTGCTGGTCATGTTCGGCATGGTGATGGCGAGCGGTCTCCGCCTCATCTTCCTGAACGAACGGATGAACCGACGGAACATGGTAATCATGGCGACCTCGATCGGGGCCGGACTGGGCGTCGAGGTCCGCCCCGACGCGCTCAGCGCGTTGCCGGACCAGGCGACGATCTTCTTCGGAAACGCGATCATCATGACCGCCATTACGGCGGTCCTGCTCAACACGCTGGCACCGCGCGAGACGGAGACCGATATCGAGGACGCAGTCGTGTCGGACGATCTCGACGACGGTCTGGGTGCCGATGCCGTTGGGCCGTCCGAAGATTGAGACGGCAACTTCGATTTTTGGAGCGGAGGATCTGCCCTCTATCACCGTCTGGGTCCGGTCGCTCGCGTTCTCGACCGCCCGCCGTACGCGGACGTAGCGTTCGTCTCCAGAACCATGCCACGCCACACCATAACAATCTATTTGATGGTCGAACTGGACGGTACACTATGCAGTTCGATCGCGTCGCAATCAGCGAACGGTCCTATCGCCGGTGCTGCGAAGATGCGGTGGGCGAGACGCTCTACGGCCGGGTGATGTATCGTGACTGAACGCGTCGACACCCTCGTTCGCGGAACGTTGGTCAACGTGAACACCGGGAACTTAGAGGATCGCGCCGTGGCGATCGATGACGGGACCATCGTCGCGCTGGACGAACGTCCTGCCGAACGCGAACTGCGCGCGAACTACGTCGCACCCGGCCTCATCGACGCGCACATGCACGTCGAGTCGAGCATGGTGACGCTTCCACAGTACGCGGAAGCGGTCGTCCCGAACGGCGTAACGAGCGTCGTTCACGATCCACACGAGATCGCGAACGTTGTCGGAGCGGAGGGCGTCCGCGCCGTCATTCGGGACGCGGAACGGACGCCGTTGAAGGCCCGATTCACCGCCCCGTCCAGCGTCCCGGCGTCGGACCTGCAGGACTGCGGTGCGACGCTCTCCGCCGAAATGGTGACCGATCTACTTGACGAGTCGACCGTCGTCGCACTCGGCGAAGTAATGGACGTTCCCGGGTTAGTCGCGGGAGACGGAGAAGTCCACGCCAAGGTTCGCGCCGCACGGGAGCGAGGACTGACCGTCGACGGCCACATGCCGCGGGTCACGGGCGACGACCTACAGGTAGCGGCGCGGTATCTGGACAACGATCACGAGAGTATCTCGCTCGCCGAGGCCCGAGAGAAAGTCGATGTCGGTCTTCGGGTGTACCTGCGCGAGGGCTCTTCCAGCAAGAACCTCGCCGAACTCCTCCCACTCGCGGAAGACGTCGATACGCGGCGCCTCTCGCTCTGTACGGACGACCGCGAGGTCACGGACATCGTCGACGAGGGTGGTGTCGACTTCGCCGTTCGGAAAGCGATCCGCGAGGGGATCGATCCGGTCGACGCCGTACAGATGGCGACGATAAACACGGCGGAGAGTTACGGTCTCCCGTTTGGCAGCGTACGACCGGGTGCGCCGGCCGATCTCGTGCTCCTCGAGGATCTGAAGACGTGGAGCGTCGACCGTGTGCTGATCGACGGCGAGCTGGACCCCACGGACGACGGTACCGCCCCCGCCTCGACCGACCTCCCGACGGATACGGTCGAGTTCCCGTCGGTTTCGGTATCGGATCTCGCTATTACGGTCGCGGACGACCACGGGAGCGCCGAGCGCGTCCGCGTCATCGATGCCGTCGGCGGCCTCCAGACTGAACCCATGATCGCCGAGGTTCCCGTACAGGAAGGCGTCTTGACTCCGAAACCGAGTGACGATCTGCTCTCGCTCGCCGTCATCGAGCGTCACGGCAAGAACGGGGGTATCGGCCGCGGTTTCGTTCACGGATTGGAACTGGATCGCGGTGCCGTCGGGTCAACGGTCGCTCACGACGCCCATAACTGCGTCGTTGCCGGCGCCGATCACGCTTCCATGGCATCGGTCGCGAACGAACTCGAGGAGATCGACGGCGGCGTCGTCGCGTACGATCCTGTCGACGACGAGTTCGCGACGCTCGCGCTCCCGGTCGCCGGGCTGATGTCGAACGAACCGATAGAAACCGTCTACGATCGGTTCGAGGCCGTAGAGAGCCGCGCCGCCGAGCTCGGAATGGCGGATACCGGACTGATGGAACTCTCCTTTCTCGCGTTGGAGGTAATTCCGTCGTACCGGCTCACGAACAACGGTCTCGTGGACGTCGAGGACGGTCGGTACGTGGACGTGACGGTGACGTAGTTCGAGATACTGTGTCACTGTCAGAACTCCTGTTCGGGGTCCTCGGCCGCTTCAGTGGAATCCGACGCGTCGAATTTCAGCTGTCGACCGCACGGGACAGAATGATGTCGTCCACGTAGGACTCTCCCAGCAGATAGTGATCGTCGCGAGTCGCTTCGACGACCCAACCGCGGTCGGTGAGAAAATCGATACCGGTTTGATTCGTGGCGGGAAGGTGCTGATAGAGTTTCTCGTAGCCGCAGCGGTCGACCCACTTCTGCGTGTACTCCAACAGTCCGGTCCCGATTCCCGCTCCGCGTCGCTCTTCCGCGACGCCGCCGGTGATCGTCGCCGTGTGATGAGTTCGCGTCTGCGCCGTCGTCTCGACCTGCGCCCACCCACAGATCTCGTTCTCGACGGTCGCCACGTAGAACGCACACACGCCCTCCGAATCGCAGCGGTGTAGCGTTCCGTCGTCCGCCACCGTCGCCGTCGTCGCTCCGTCGCGCGTCCGTTTTCCAGCCACGGATCGCACGACGTCGATCAACTCCGCGTACTCGCTCTCGTTCGCCGGCCGAAACTCGACGGGCGACTCGAGGGCCGAACGCTCGACCGTTTCCGTCTCCGCCAATCGGGACAAGTCGCCGGTAACGTGAAGCCGGTCCCCTTCGTCGACCAGGTATCCGTCGCGCTCGAGCAACGTACGGTGGTGACGGAACGCACGCCTATCGTTGGGAAACAGCTCCTCCTGGAGACGACGAGGCCGGACGGGGCCGTGTTCGGCCACGTACTCGAACACGGACCGTCGCTCCTCGTGGGGGATTTCGGTTACCGCTACTGTACTCGACCGTGACGCGCCGCTATCCGCGCTCGCATTTTCTGACATAGTTTCTCCTGCGCTCACGATTCTCGGTCCGGTAATTGCACGGTACCTCGCGACCGACGATAGTACCGTCGTAAGCGAAGTATATAGTCCCTCTAACCGCCACACCGACGCACACCCGTGACAATATTTGGCACGCGGGTTCGATTGTCGTCGTACCCGCCGGTATTCCAGTCGGCGGCGCCGTGCCCGGCGTGGAATCGGTTTCTCGGTCGACGGAACGTCATCCGGTGGTCTCCTCCAGATCCGCTCGGTAATCGACGTCTCTCCTCACTCCCGAATCGTCGACGTCGATGCGGACGGCGTTCGCGTGGTCCTCGATGAGGCGGCGACCGCCTCGGTCGCCGGACACGGTCGCCAGAGCGTCGTAGTGCCGTCGACCGAACAGCACGGGGTTTCCGCGCTGTTCCTCGTACGTGGGGACGACGATCGTCCCGTCCCCGTTCGCGTACGCGGCGCGCAACGTATCGACGGTCGTCGGAGACACGAACGGCATATCACCGAGCATGAAAACGACGGCGTCCCAGTCCGCGTTCTCCGCGGCGTCGACGCCGACCCGGACCGACGTACTCTGTCCCGCCGCGAAATTTTCGTTGGGCCGGACCGTGAGGTCCAGATCGGTGAGCGCCTCGTTCACTCGGTCCGCTTCGTGCCCGACGACGGCGACGATATCGTCGACGGACGACCGACACAGCGTCTTTGCCGCCCGTCTGACGATTGGTGTTCCCTCGACCTCCGCCAGGAGCTTATTCCCGCCCTCGAAGCGGGTTCCCTCGCCCGCTGCGAGGAGCACTCCGCCAACTTCTGCCGATTCACTGTCGCCGTCCCGGCCGCCGGAAATGGGATTCGGCTCCGAACGATCTGGCATACGATCACGTTCGTGACGTGCCGTAGTGATTCTTTTCCCGTCGCTGTTTCGTTCGACGAAGAGCGCTCCGAGCGACGGTGAGACGGCGCCTTTCCTCGGCGTTCGCTCGGGTTCGATAATCTGCGGTTCGACGGCCGGAGACGTGCATCCGGACCGCCGCCTCGGACGCTCCCCGATCCGCCGTCACGGGGCGTCGCTCTCGACGGCGAGACAAACGTCTCGTTCGAACGACGTCACGAACCCTCGAGCGAATCGAGTCGTGCTCTCGAGTGCGTGTTCGAGTATCCGTCGCGCCGTCTCCTGACGGACCGGCGTATCGGCCTTGTTGACGACGGGTGTAACGTCCGCACCGTCCGGAACGCGTTTCAGCCCACCGCGAGGACTGGCGAGTACGGTACCGATCGCTTCGGGCGTGATCGCGTCGCCGACGGAGAGCCCCGTTATCGCTGCGACGCGTTCCGGACGGTGAACGACGGCGTCCGACAGCGGTTCGCCGACGGCGAGAACCGAGGCCACCGGAACGACGCGGGTCGTCGCGTCGGGGACGACCGGTTCACCGGAGCCGGGAGCCTTGAACTCTCGAGTTCGAGCCCCGTCAGCTTTGACGAGGAGCCAGTCGAAGATCCCGCGGTCGAAAATCGAGGCGAGCGGTTCCGGATCGAAGCCGCGAACTTTCCGGGCGACTCGTTCCGGATCGGGAACCCAGTCTCTCGCGAACGCGACCGGCGGCTCGGTCTCGGTGAGCTTAGACGGCAGCGCCTCGACGTTCGCGACCGTCAGCGGGAGGTCGGGCGGCGGCATCTTCGTCGTCGTCGTGTACCCGACGTCATACCCGCGTTCGGTACCCTCCGTCGCGAGTCGGTGCATCGCGGTCTTCTTCCCGCCGGCGCCGACGAACGAAACGAGCTCCCGGTCGCCGAGGCCCAGCGCATCGGACAGTCGCATACCGTCACTGTGTCCCGGGAGCGAAAATAGGTTTGTGCCGCGCGGGTCGCCCGCGGCGCGGCACATTGAGCCGACACTGTTTTGCGAGTCACTCGCATACATCGACGCATGACGCGCGTGGATGTCAGCGGAGAAGTCTGTCCGCGGCCGGCGCTGATCGTACGCAAGCGGCTCTCCGAACTGGAGGTCGGCGACAGATTGCTGGTCCGTGGCGATTATCCCCCGGCGGAACGGAACCTCTGTCGAATGTGTCGGAAACGCGGATTCACCGTCGCGAAGACCGAAGACGGGACCGACGGGGACGCGTTCGAACTGCGGATCGAGGTGACCGAAGGCGCCGAGATACCGGAGGCCTAGCCGATGACCGATCGTTCCGACGTCGCGGACGTCCGTCTGACCGAGTACGCCGACCTTCACGGGTGTTCCTGCAAGGTCGGCCGGAGCGACCTCGACGACCTCCTTCGAGAGGCGGGCCTGACCGAATCCCGGGACGAACTCCTGTTCGGCGTCGGTGAAGACGCTGCCGCACGGCAACTGACCGACGATCTGGCGCTCGTTTCGACGGTCGATTTCTTCACGCCGATCATCGATGACCCGTACGACTTCGGCCGCGTCGCGGCGTGTAACGCCGCGAGCGACGCCTTCGCCACGGGGGCCGTCGACAACCTCGACTGTCTCGCCGTCCTCGGTCTCCCGCAGGAACTGACGACCGCTGCGCCGATGATCCTGGCCGGCATCGCCGACGCTATCGACGGCATGGGCGGCGTAGTCGCGGGCGGCCACACGATCATCAGTCCGTGGCCGTTCGCCGGAGGCGCCGTCTCCGCGACCGCGCCGCCCGAGGAGCTACTGACCTCACAGCGGGCGACGACGGGTGACCGTCTCTACCTCACGAAACCGCTCGGAACGCAGTCGGCGATGGGAGCGCTGCGCGTCTCGGACGACGAGTTCGTCGATGTCGTCGCGGAGGCCGCGGGACGTTCCGTCCGGACGATCGGCGACGAAGCGGTAGCCTGGATGACGACCCCGAACCGTGCCGCCGCAGTGGCCGCTCGCGACGTCGCGTCCGCGGCGACCGATATAACCGGGTTCGGCCTCGTCGGACAGGCGGAGGTGCTCGCCGACAACGCCGACGTCGGGATCGAGGTGACCCGTCTGCCCGTCATCGAGGGAACCGAGGGACTCTCCGCGCTGTTCGGCTACGGCCTCGAGGACGGCGAAAGTGCGGAGACGAGCGGCGGTTTGCTCCTGTCGGTTCCCCCGTCGCACACTGCGACTCTCGAATCGCGCCTCGATGACGCCGGCGTCTTCTACCGTCAGATCGGACGCGTCACCGATGGCGACGGCGTTTCGCTCCGCGATCCGACCGTAGAGCCGATCGCTCGAGCGGAACGGTAGGGACGCCGGTAGTCAGCGGAGTTTGAGAACGGCCTCGAGGACGCCGCCGCCGAGACACAGCGCTTTATCCGAAATTTTCGTCGGGTCGACGTCGTCGCCGCGCGGATCGATGTCCCCGAGCTTCGTCCCGTCGCCGACCTCGAGTCCGCCGTGGACGAGACCGCGCACGAGGCCGTCGATTTCCGCGTTCACGGCGCTGCCACCGACGTGACCTACGCTCTCGCCCGCCGAAACGAGGTCGCCGATCTCGACGGCGGGCTCCCACAGGCCCTCGTTCGGTGCGCGGAGGACCCGTTCGTGCGTGAAGCCGCGTCGTTCGCCCGGTTCGCCGTCGTACGGTCTCGCCCGTCCGTAGTAGAGGACGCGACCCAGTTCGTGCCCCCGATCCGTCTCGACGACGGCGTCGACGTCTTCGCCGGCTTCGAATCCGGGGCCGAGCCCGACGACCACGTCCGCGTCGTCGCGGCGGGTACCCGTATCGAGCCGCCCTTTCGCCAGTATCGCGTCGACGACGACGGCCGCGTCGAGCTCCGACGCGACCGACGCCTCGGGGTCCTCGAGGACCGGAACCGCGTCGTCCTCGAGGATTCCGATCGCCTCGTCCACGTCGGCCGCTCGCCGTCCGTCGACGCCGTCGATCGATACGTCGTCTTCGTACATCGCCGTCGCGAACGCCACCTCCCGCCGAACGACGGTCGGTCGCTCGACCTCGGTCACCACGACCGGATAGCCGGCCCGGTGCAGTCGGTAGACGACTCCGCTCCCGAGGTCGCCCCCGCCCCGAACCACGACGAGGTCGTCGAGATTCAGCCGCGTCGCGCGCCGTCCGGTGACCCCGTATCGGTCCATGTTCACCTCCGAGAGTATCGCCAGCGCGACGTCTTCCGGACCGCTCCCACCGAGATCGAGTCCAACGGGTGCTCTGACCCGTGCGAGTTCGCGGCGGCTGTACCCCTTTTCGGCGAGCGACTCGACGACGTGTTCCGTCTTCGTGTCGCTGGCGACGAGGCCGACGTACCCGGCGTTTCCGTCGAGCGCAGCGGCGACGGCGCGTTGATCGTACGTGCCACTCCGCGTCGCGACGGCGACCGACGTTTCTTCGGTCATCGGTAGCTCGGAGAGCACTTCTCCGTACTTCCCGTGGACGACATCCGTGTCGTCGGGAAACGCGTCCGGGTCCGCGTACTCCTCGCGGTCGTCGACTACCGTGACGTCGTAGCCCAACCGCTCCGCCAGCGGCGCGAGTTCGACGCTGATGTGGCCGGCGCCGGCGATGTACAGGCGCGCCCGTCCGCGAATACGTTCGATGAAGACGTCCATCGACCCGCCACAGACCATGCCGGTGTTACCGCCGGGTTCGAGTTCGTACGTCCGGACGCCGTCGTCGGACTTCCCCGCCAATACCGCTCGAGCGTCCTCCGTGGCGAGGTGCTCGACCGTTCCACCGCCGATCGTACCGTAGTCGCCGTCTGTGGTGACGAGCATCCGATCCCCGATGTCCCGGGGCGCGCTCCCGTCCTTGTTCACGATCGTCAGCATCGCGGCGGGCTCGCCGCTCTCGATCAGTTCGTTGACTCGCTCGAACACGCTCATACGAAGTTTTTCACCTCGTTTTCCACGATCATCTCTATCAAATCGCCGTACGTGATCCGCTCGATCTCGTCCGGAAGATCGACGCCCCGTACGTCGACGTCCTTCTCGACGGCGTAGAGTTCCGAACCGAGGTCGGGAGAGAGGAACACGCCGTCCTGGATGAGGACGACGGCGGCGTCCGGATCGTCCGCCGCGGTTCGAAGTCCGATATCGGCCATGGGTTCGTCTATCAGGTACAGCATGGTCAGAAGTCAAGCGTGCAATCGGCTTCCCGAATGAGCGTCGTCACGTCACCGCCGGAACGAACGCTCACGTCGTGGGCGATCTCGTCGTGGGCGATCTCTCTCTCCGCCATCGCTGCGGCGTCGACGATCATCTCTCCGTCCTGGTCCCGCAGATCGGCGACGTGTCCCGGTAAGTTCAGCGCGTCTCGATCCACGTCCGATCGGGCGGCGTACGCGCCGTCTTCCGTGAAGACCACGGTGACGTCGTGGTGGTCGAATCCCGCGGCGACGCCCCGCGCCGCCCGCATCCCTTCCGGGACGTGAACGCGTCCGTACGGCGCTCGAGTCAGTAACACGACGACGTCGCGTTTCATAGCGATATCACTCGGTCGGCTTCACCGATCATGTCCGCCAGATCCGGGAGGAGTCCGACCTCGACGCCGTCCGGGTAGTCGTTCGGCGCGTCGATACCGCGAGCGTCGACGCAGAGGCCGCAACAGATCACCTCCGCACCGTCGGCGACGAGTTCCTGAAACTTCTCCGTCGGCATCTCGTCGTACAGCCCGCTGTCCGAACAGTCCGGGAACGTCTGATCCTCGACCGGAACGAGCGCCCCGTCGAGGTAGTGAAAGAAGGTGACCTCGTGGCCCTTATTCAGCGCCGCTCTCCCGAGTTCGTACGCCGTTCGCCAGCGTTCGCTGTCGAACGGACCACCGGTCAGGAGGAACCCAATGGAAGCCATGCTCTAGCATAGCGGTGTCTCTATAATAATAGTTCGGTCGGCAACAGTACGGATCACGATACCCGCGCCGAGAGCTGGTGTTTCGGACGTCCGCTTCGCGTCGACCGGCTCCTACCCGTCCCGTTCCTCGAGGGCCCGTTTGATATCGTCGGCCGTGATGGGTAGGGAGTTGACCCGGACGCCGACGGCGTCTCGGACGGCGTTGCTGAGAGCCGGTGGAACGCCGTTCGTCGGGAGTTCGGCGATCGATTTCGCACCGAACGGTCCGGTCGGTTCGTGCGTTTCGACGATGATCGTCTCCATCGGCGGGTGGTCCGTCGTCCGCGGCATGCCGTACTGGCGGAAACCGAGTACTTCGGGGTTCCCCTCCTCGTCGAACGTCAGTCCGCCGCTGGTCGCGAATTCGAGGCTCATGTGCTCTCCCCCCTCGATCTGCCCCTCGACGAGCGCGGGGTTGATCGCGACGCCGCAGTCGGCGGCGAACACCATCTTATTAATGTCGTATTCGCCGGTTTCCTCGTTCACGGTCACGTCGACGAACTGGGCGCCGTACGGCGGCGGACTCTCGTCCGTCGAGTGATTTCCCTTCCCGAGAATGTGTTCGCGGTCGTCGTGGCCGTAGGTCGCCTCGTACCCGATCTCCTCCAGCGAAACGCTCTCGTCGGTTACCTCGCTGTACACCTCGCCGTCGCCCGTCCGCAGGTTCTCGACGGGTTCGTCGAGCATCTTCGATCCCCAGTGTACCAGCCGTTCCCTGGCGTCTTCGGCGGCCTCCTTGACGGCCTGGCCGCTGATGTAGGTCGTCGAGGAGGCGTACGCGCCGTAGTCGAACGGCGTCAGATCGGTGTCCGATGAGATCACGACGATATCCGTCGGCTCGCACCCGAGAACCTCCGCGGCGACCTGGCTGAACATCGTGTCGGAGCCGGTGCCGGTGTCGACGCCGCCGACCTGGAGGTGAAACGAACCGTCCTCGTTCATCTTGATCTGGGCCGCACCGAGCTCCCTCCCGGCGACGCCGCTTCCCTGCGCGATGAGCGCCACGCCGACGCCGCGGGAGCGGTGCGCCTCCTCGGGTCGGTCGAGGTCGTCGTAACCGATGGCCTCCTTCCCGCGTTCGATGCACTCGCGGAGCCCGCAAGAACGTATCTCTCGGGTGAACTTCTCGTCGTCTTTCAGGATGGCGACGTTCCGGTCGACGTCGCCCTCGCGAACGGCATTGCGTTCGCGGAATTCGATCGGGTCGAGGTCGAGCCGGCGAGCGACCTCGTCCATGTGCGCCTCAACCGCGAAGTGGCCCTGCGGCGCGCCGTAGCCGCGCATCGCCGCGCCCATCGGAAGGTTCGTGTGGACGACGTCCCCCTCGAACCGGACGTTCGGAACGCGCGGATACAGCGGCAGCGGCTTCGTTCCAACGTTGTTCGCGACGGTCATCCCATGGGTGCCGTACGCCCCCGAGTTCGATAGCGCGTACAGATCCATCGCCTCGATCGTTCCGTCGTCGTCCACCGCCGTCCGCATGCGCATCCGCATCGGGTGGCGGAACCGGAGCGCGTAGAACTCCTCGCGGCGGGTCATCTCCAGTTTGACCGGCTTGTCCGCCGCCAGGTGGAGCGCGAACGCGATCGGTTCGATCGCCATCTCCTGTTTCGCGCCGAACCCCGCGCCGATGCGCGGTTTCGTGACCCGGACGTCGCGGATGGGTACGTCGAACAGGTGTGCGATCTGGCGTCGGGTGTGGAACGGGACCTGCGTCGCGGTGATAAACGAGTAGCGGTCATCCTCGTCCGTGTGGACGATCGTGGTGTGCGGTTCGGGGACGCAGTGTGACTGGTACGGCGTCTCCCACTCCGTCTCGATCACCCGGTCGTCGTCCGCTCGTTCGAACGCCCGCTCGACATCGCCCCGCTCGCCCTCGAAATGAGACTCGAGGTTTCGCTCGTAGTCGGCGCCGCGCTGTTTGTTCTCGACCTCCGCGGGGTCGAACAACTGTGGAGCGTCCGGCTCCATCGCCTCCTCGGGGTCGAGGACGGGCTCTCGCTCCTCGTATTCGACGTCGATCGTCCGGGCGGCGCGGTCGGCCGTCTCCGCGTCTTTCGCGGCGATCGCCGCGACGGGGTCGCCGACATACCGAACGTGTTCGCGGAGTACGCGCAGATCCCAGGGACTCGGTTCGGGATAGGACTGGCCCGAACTCGAGTACGCCTTATCGGGGACGACGTCGTCCCACGGGGTGATCACGGCGTAGACGCCGTCCATCGCTTCGGCCTCGCTCACGTCGATGTCGCGGACGTAGCCGTGCGCGATGTCGCTTCGGATCACTTTCCCTTCGGCGAGTTCGGGGAAGCGATCGCGGTAATCGGCCGTGTAGCGGGCCTCTCCGGTGACGATTTTCCGCGCGTCGTCCTTCTCAACGTTCTCGGTCAGATGTTCGCGTTCCTCCCGGGGTTTCCGGTCGTCCTCGGCCACCTCGTCCTCCCCCGGAGACGCGTCCGTTTCCGAGGCCACCTCCTCCGCCCGAACGCCGTCGGGTCTATCGTTCCGTCCCTGCGTCTCTTCCAGGTTGCTCATCGCGATCGCCCCTCCTCACGCGGACACGTCGATGGGGTCCGGGACGGGATGCGTTCCCCGCCGTCAGTCGCCGCGGGAGACTCACCGTCCATCCGGTCCGCGGCGTCGAGGACCGCTTCGACGATCTTTTTGTAGCCGGTACACCGGCAGAGGTTGTCTTCCAGCGCCTCTCGCACCTCCGTTTCGGTCGGATCGGGATTCTCCTCCAGTAACGCCTTCGACCGCATGATCATCCCGGGGATACAGAAGCCACACTGGAGCGCCGAGTTGTCCACGAACGCCCGCTGAATCGGGTGGAGGTCGTCCTGCGTTCCCAGTCCCTCTATCGTTTCCACCGTCGCTCCGGCGACGTTCGCGACCGGCGTGACGCAGGACATCGCCGGTTCGCCGTCGATCTGGACCGTACACATCCCGCACGCGCCAGTGTCGCAGCCGCGTTTCGGGCCGGTGTATCCGTTCCGCCGTAGTACATCGAGCAGGATGTCCGATTTCGCCGCTTCGAACGTCCGCTGTCGACCGTTCAGTTCCAGTTCCAATTGCATGGGGCTCACCGTGGGAGAGATACTCTCCCTTCGTCCGATCATCACTCCCACGTACCTAAATAGCTGCTGAGGTTTTTCGATGAATAGGCGTGAAAATAACTGTGGTCGCCGCGTCGAACGGACGATAGCGGCGAAGACGGCCCTCTACGGTCGGATTCGTTCGAGCGGCTCTCGTTGCGTGCGCTACGGCAACACGAACGAAGCGTGACTGCACCCACGACTTCAGTCGCGGGCTTCTCTCACTGAAGATAACGCCGTGCCGCTCGGATCGGGATCACCCACAGCGGACACATTGGACAAACGTCGACACAGGTTCCACGCGGACGGAACACACCGATACAGCGGTAGCGAGGCGAAAGCCCACGGCTTTCGTCGGAGGCGGACGTCAGCGCTCCTCGAGCGCCGCCTTGATCTTCTCGGCGGTGATGGGCATCTCGTTGATACGCACGCCGACGGCCTCGCGGATCGCGTTGCTCAGCGCGGGCGGCACCGTGTTGGTCGGCACTTCCGCGACCGATTTCGCGCCGAAGGGTCCCGTCGGTTCGTGCGTCTCGACGAGAATGCTCTCGATAGGCGGCGTCTCCGTCGCCGACGGAAGTCCGTACTGGTCGAAGTCCGAGACTTCTGCGCGGCCCCGCTCGTCGACGGTGATTCCCTCGCTAACGGCCATCTCGAAGCTCATGTGATTGGCGCCCTCGACCTGCCCCTCCGCCATTCCGGGGTTGATCGCGACGCCGCAGTCGACGGCGACGACGAGTTCGTTGACCTCGAACTCGCCGGTCTCCTCGTCGACGGTCACGTCGACGAACTGTGCGGCGAACGGCGGCGGACTCTCCTCCGTGGAGTGGGTCCCCTTGCCGAGGATGTGTTCACGATCGTCGTGGCCGTACACCGACTCGTAGCCGATGTCCTCGAGCGTGACCGCGTCGCCGGTCTCCTCACTGTAGACCTCGCCGTCGCGCGTCTCCAGATTCTCCGCGGGTTCGTCGAGCATCCGCGACGCCCAGTCGAGGATGCGCTCCTTGGCGTCCTCGGCCGCCTTCTTCACCGCCATCCCGCTGATGTAGGTCGTCGAGGAGGCGTACGCGCCGTAGTCGAACGGCGTGTTGTCCGTGTCGGAGGATTTGACGATGATGTCGTCCTCGTCGCACCCGAGGACTTCGGCGGCGATCTGGATGAACGCGGTGTCCGCGCCCGTGCCGATGTCGACGCCGCCGACTTGCAGGTGGAACGACCCGTCCTCGTTCATCATGAGCTGCGCGGCGCCGAGTTCGTCGCCGGCGACGCCGGTCCCCTGTGCCGACAGGGCCATGCCGATACCGCGGTGGAGATGGTCCTCCGCCGGCTGCTCGAGTTCGTCCCACCCGATGGCCGCCTTCCCGCGCTCGACGCACTCGTCGAGGCCGCAGGAGCGGATCCGACGCTCCGCGCCCTCGCCGCCCATCATCCCGGCGATTTCGTCCAGGTCGCCGACCTCCATGTAGTGATCGCGTCGGAATTCGATGGGATCGAGGTCGAGATCGCGAGCGACCTCGTCCAGGTGGCCCTCGAGCGCGAGCGTCCCCTGTGGCGCGCCGTACCCGCGCATCGCGCCGGTTTGCGGCGTGTTCGTGTGGACGATATCCGCCTCGAAGCGGGCGTTGGGTACCTTCGAGTACAGCGGCATCGGTTTGCTGCCCACGTTACCGGCGACCGTCATGCCGTGGCTCCCGTACGCGCCGGTGTTCGAGAGCGCGTACAGGTCGATGGCTTCGATTTCACCGTCGTCGGTGACCGCCGTACGCGCACGGACCGTCATCGGGTGGCGCGAGCGCATCGCGTAGAACTCCTCGTCGCGAGAGGCCTCGTACATGACGGGACGATCGGCCGCGAGCGACAGCGCGAGCGGGAGCGGTTCGACGACCATCGCCTGCTTGCCGCCGAAGCCGCCGCCGACGCGCGGTTTCTTGACGCGAATGTCCCGGATCGGAATATCGAACAGGTGCGCCAGCTGGCGGCGGGTGTGGTTCGGTACCTGCGTGCTCGTGACGAGCACTTTCCGGTCGTCCTCGTCGGTGTACGCGAGCGACGTGTGTTTCTCGATTTGCGCGTGGGACTGGCGGATCGTCTCCCACTCGGTCTCGTGGACGTGTACGTCGTCGCGGTCGATCGCGGCGTCGACGTCGCCGATCTCGCCCTCGATGTTGGACATCCGGTTACGATCGTAGTCGTGTCCGACGATCTTGTTCTCGACCTCGTCGTCGTCGAACAGTTGCGGCGCGTCCTCGTCGAACGCTTCCTCGGGGTCGACGACGTGATCGTACTCCTCGTACTCGACCTCGATGGATTCGACCGCGGACGCCGCAGCGGCCGCGTCCTCGGCCGCGACCGCCGCGATCGGATCGCCGACGTAGCGGACGTGCTCGTTGAGCACGTTCATGTCCCACGGACTCGGTTCCGGGTAGGACTGACCGGCGCTCGTGTACTTCGCGTCCGGAGCGGCGTCGGACCACGGCGTGAGGACGGCGTACACGCCGTCCATTTCCTCGGCCTCGTCCGTCTCGATGGCCGTAACACGGCCGTGCGGAACCGTGCTGCGAACGACCGCAGCGTGAGCGAGGTCCGGAAACCGCTGTTCGTAATCCGCCGTGTACTTGGCTTGACCGGTGACGAGCTTTCGGTCGTCGAACTTTTCCGCCGGTCGGGAGACGCTCTTTCGATCCTCCGGGGCTTTGTCGTTGTTCTCCGGTTCGTCCCACTCGAGGGGGTGTTCCTCGAACTCCTTCGGTTCTTTCGAGGCCGGCTCCGACGCGGTACCGCCGTCCGTCTGTGGGTCGTTCGGTTCGTCACTCATCGGGATCACCGCCGTGAGCGGTGCAGTCGGTCTGGTCCGGTTCGATCCGCGAGCCGCCGTCGGCCGCGACCGACCGCTCGCCGCGCATTCGGTCGGCCGCGTCGAGGATCGCTTCGACGGGTTTCTGATAGCCGGTACATCGGCAGAGGTTATCGTCGATGGCTTCGCGCACCTCGGCTTCGGTCGGGTCAGGATTGTCCGCGAGCAGCGACTTGGCCGCTATTATCATCCCGGGAATGCAGAAGCCGCACTGAACGGCGAAGTGGTCGACGAACGCCTCTTGAATCGGATGGAGGTCGTCCTGCGTGCCGAGATTCTCGATCGTCTCGATCTCCGCTCCCTCCGCGCTCCGGGCGTCCACGCCGCAGGCCATCTTCACTTCGTCGTCGACGAACACTTTCGACGCCCCGCACGCGCCGCCGTCGCAGCCACACTTCACGCCCGTGTAGCCGTTCCGTCGCAGTACCGTCGCCAGATCCTCGTCCGATTCGACCTCCACGGTCGTCGGTTCGTCGTTGATCGTTAGTTGGATTTCCACGGAAATTCCTCCATTGGTGCACGTGTGCCTCTAGCACACGCACGTCGTGGTGTAGGATGGGAGACAGCAACACATATATCTATGGGTGGGACTCACACGGCTGGTCGAAAACGGCCCTGTACCGGAAATCGGTCGAGCGGACGCTTGCTACGGCCGTGGCCTCTCGTGTCCGCAATCCGTGGGTATCGACAACGGTGGATTGTCCGTTGGCACAGCAATGTGGCAGTACCAGTCGTTTTCCAGGGAACCCGATTCGTTTGCGACGGATAAGATTTTGAAGGGGACTCCGCGTTGTCCCGGTATGGAGATCGCACTCCTCGGAGGCACCGGCGACATCGGCGAAGGACTCGCGCTGCGCTGGGCTCGAGACACCGACCACTCGATTATCATCGGATCGCGGGATTCCGACAGGGCCGAGCGGAAGGCGAACGAATACCGCTCCGTACTGAAAGAGACTGGCGCCACACCGAACGTCGCCGGCTACGGTAACGAGACGGCTGCGGAGTTCGCCGAAGTTGTCGTCGTCAGCGTACCACCGGAGTACGCGTCGAGTACGGTCGAGTCGGTCGCCCCCGTGCTCGGTGAGGGGGATATCCTCGTCAGTCCGGCGGTCCGGATGACCCGCGACGCGGCCGGCTTTCACTACGATCCGCCCGAAGCGGGAACCGTCGCGGAAGCTATCGACGACGTCGCTCCCGTCGATGTCCCGGTCGTCAGCGCGTTCCAGAACCTCGCGGCGGGCGCACTCAGCGACCTCGACAACGACCTTGAGGCCGACGTCATCGTCACCGGCGACGACGGCGAGGCGAAGCGGACGGTCGAGGCGCTGGCCGAAGACATCGACGGCCTCCGCGCGCTGGACGGCGGTCCGCTCGCGAACACCGGCGTCGTCGAGAGTCTGACGCCGCTTCTGATCAACCTCGCGATGAACAACGACGGTATGCACGACGTCGGCGTTCGCTTCGAGTAGCTACCGACCGCTCTCGTCCCGGTCGACATTGCTCGGCGAACCGGTCGCCGTCGCGCCGCTGACGGACTCCCGACTTCCGTTCGTCACGGCTGGTATCGGCGCTCCCGTCAGCCGGCGCCGGTCCGAGAGTCCGTTCAGCGCGGCGCCGGTACCAGGGTAACATTGATACGTTTTCACGTGGGATCGACGTGAGAACGAGCGCATGCGATCCCGCCGAGGGGGCATCTGCTGATCGTTCCGCCCCGGCCCTACCCGGATCGCCGCTCGTCAGCGCTGATATCCATGACTGAAGACGCTCAACGGTACGCCGAGGTCGATCCGAGTGGCACTCGCACGCTGCTCTCGAAGCGGTCGTTGTCGAGCGTCCTCGCGGTAACGGTCGTCCTGGCGGTCGCCAGCTGGATCGTCGGCGTCGATCCGTTACTACTGCTATCGTCGGCGGCGCGAGACCAGATGGTCGCGTTCGTGGCCGACGGGTTCCCGCCCGAGGTCGGCCGCGACTTTCTGTTCGGTCGAACGCTCCGAGACGGATTGCTGTGGGCGGTCGTCGAAACCCTGGCCATCAGTATCGTCGGCACCTCGCTCGCCGTGGTCTTCGCGATACCGCTCGCCCTGGCGAGCGCGTCGACCGTGACGCACGAGGGACCGCTGTACGCCGGCGCGTCCTCTTCGCGAGTCGCATTCGGGTACGTCCTGCACCGAAGCGCTCGGGTGGTCTTGAGTTTCCTCCGGTCGGTTCCCGGCCTCGTCTGGGGGTTTCTCTTCGTCACCGCGGTGGGACTGGGACCGTTCGCCGGCGCGCTCGCACTCGGCGTTCACAACGCGGGCGTACTCGGTAAACTGTACGCGGACTTCCTCGAGGACACAGATCCGATGACGACGGAAGCGGTCGCGTCGAGCGGGGCGACGCGGTTCCAGGCCGTGTGTCACGGCATGGTGCCACAGATCTCAGCGACGGTGGCGTCGTACACGCTCTACAGGTGGGAATGCACGATCCGCTCGGCGACGATCCTCGGCTTCGTCGGCGCCGGCGGTATCGGCTACTATCTCGTCATCTCGATCCAACGCCTACAGTATCAGAAGCTCGTCACGGCGATCGCTGCGGTGTTCGCGCTCGTGGTGATGAGCGACGCGCTGGCGTCGAGGCTTCGGGCGAGGATGGTGTGACCGATAGACTAGAAGTGCCGGCTGGAACGACGGAAGCACGATCCGAAGTGGATCCGGGGCCGCCGTGAGCTGCCGCACTGAAACGCCGCCTACACCGTCGCCTTCGACCGGACGGCCTCGAGGAGCACTTCGGTCCCCGTCACGACGTCTTCCCACTCCGTGTACTCGCTCTCCCGATGGCTGATACCGTCGACGCTCGGGACGAAGATCATGCTCGTCGGCGCGATTTTGTTGAGGTAGTTGGCGTCGTGGCCGGCGCCGCTAACGAGACGCGTGTACTCGCAACCGACCGTTTCGGCGGCATCGACGACCGTATCGATACAGCTCTGATCGAAGGGATCGGCGTCGATGCGCATGATCTCTTCGAACTCGTACTCGAGTCCCTCTCGTTCGGCGGCGTGGGCGATTTCGTTTCGGATCCGTTCGACCGCCGCGTCGACGACCTCGTCGTCGTACGACCGGAAGTCGACGGTGAACTCGACTCTCTCAGGGATCACGTTGATCGCGTTCGGCCAGACGTCGACGCTACCGACGGTGCCGACGAGGTCGGTGCCTTCGGTCGCCGTGATCCGCCGAACGCTGTCGGTCACGTCGGCCGTCGCGACGAAGGCGTCGTGGCGCATGTTCATCGGCGTCGGGCCGGCGTGATTCGCCTGCCCCTCGAACGTGACGTTCATCCAGGAGAACCCGAACACGCCCTCGACGGCCGCGACGGGGAGGTCCTCCCGTTCGAGGAACGGTCCCTGCTCGACGTGCATCTCGAAGTAACAGTGGATATCGTGGGCTTCGCAGGGTTCGTCGCCCTTGTATCCGATGCGTTCGAGTTCCTCGCCGAACGTGTCGCCGTCCTTGTCTTCGCGCTCGTACGCGTAGTCGAGGTCGAAGATATCGCAGAAAACGCCGCTCCCGAGCATATCCGGTTGAAACCGGACGCCCTCCTCGTTGCTCCACGCGACGACCTCGAGCGGTCGCTCCGTCGTTTCGTCGGCGTCGTTGAGCGCTTCGACGACCTCGAGACCGCCGAGGACGCCGATCACGCCGTCGTACCGTCCGCCGTTGTACTGGCTGTCGATGTGGGAGCCGAACACGACCGGGTCGGCGTCCGAATCCATTCCGGACCGCCGCCCGAAGATGTTCCCCATCTCGTCGATCCGAACCGTCAGGCCGGCGTCCCGAAACCATTCGATGAGGGTGTCTCGAGCCTCTTTGTTCTCGTCGGATAAGCTCGGGCGGTTCACACCGCCGTTTTCGGTCGCACCGATCTCGCTGAATTCGTCGAATCGGCGGCGGAATCGCCGCTCGTCGATACTCGCGGTAACCATGGCGAAACCCACCAGCGGAGCGAACTTTAACATTCCGGCGAGGGACGAGACGGATATCGAGCCAGCCGCGCCAGATGCGGGCCAAATCACCGAAAGAATCAAACGGCCCATCCACGAGGTTCGAGACATGTCGTCTGTTAGCACGGGGTCCGTAGAGTTTCGAAACGCGCGCGTTCTCGACGGCACCGGCGGGCCGGTCTTTACCGCACACGTTCTGGTCGATGGCGATCGGATCGAACGCGTCGGTGACGAACCGGCCGGCGCCGACAGGGTTATCGATCTCGACGGCGCGTATCTCGCTCCGGGGTTCGTGGATATGCACGCCCATTCGGAATTGCGACTGATGACCAAGCCGGCCGCCGAGGAGAAACTCACGCAGGGAATCACCACCGAAGTCCTCGGACAGGACGGTGTTAGCGTCGCTCCCGTGCCGGATGAACTGAAGACGGAGTGGGAGAAGCGCATCCAGTCGCTGGACGGAACGATCGATCGGCACTGGCCCTGGAACTCCGTCTCCGAGTATCTCGACGAACTCGACGAGGCAGCGCCGGCCGTCAACGCCGCCCACTACGCCCCTCACGGGAACCTTCGGTCTCACATCTCCGGCTTCGAGGACCGAGAACTCGCGACGGCGGAGATCGCTGAGCTGCAAGAGCGGCTCGATCAGGCTATCGATGGCGGCGCGTTCGGGATGTCCACGGGGATGATCTATCCACCGAGTTCCTACGGGCGCGACCCGGAGCTCGAGGCGCTCGCCGAGACGCTCGCGACTCGAGACTCGTTTATGATCTCTCACGTGTGGAACGAGACCGATCACGTCGTCGAATCCATCGACCGTTATCTCGGAATCTGTCGTCGCGGCGGCTGTCACGCGCACGTTTCACACCTGAAAGTCGGCGGCCGACGGAACTGGGGGCGTTCCGCGGACGTCCTCGATCTGTTCGACGACGCGGTCGACGCGGGACAGCGGGTCTCGTTCGATCAGTACCCGTACACGGCGGGATCGACGATGCTCACCGCGTTGTTGCCGCCGTGGGCCCGTCGGAGAGAGACGTCGGACATCCTCGAACGGCTGCGGCGAGCGGACGTCAGAGAGCGCCTCGCCGAGGATATCTCGTCCCCCGGCGATTGGGAGAACTTGGCCCGCGCGGCGGGCACGTGGGACAACATCCTCATCACCCGGACCGCGAGCGGCGACTATCAGGGGAACACGATCGAAGAGATCGCGACCGAACGAAACCTCGACCCGATCGATACGCTGTGTGAACTCCTCGTCGAGGAGAACCTGGACGTGACGATGGCGGACTTCGTCATGGCGGAGGAGGACATCGAACGGTTCCTCGCGGACGACCGGGGAACGTTCTGCACGGACGGCATCTTCGGCGGGAAACCCCATCCGCGAGCCGTCGGGACCTTCGGCCGCATCCTCGAGCGGTACGTCCGCGAGCGCGACGTGCTATCGCCGTCGCTGATGGCGCGCAAGGCCGCCGGTCACCCCGCCGATATCCTCGGATTAGCCGATCGAGGCTACGTGAAGGAGGGGTACGTCGCCGATCTCGTCGCGTTCGACCTCGACGCCGTGTCCGAGAACGCCACCTACGAGGACCCGATCCAGTACACCGACGGCTTCGACTACGTACTCGTCGGCGGAGCGATCGCCGTCGAGGACGGGGCGACGACGGACGTCCGTAACGGCGAGATCCTGCGCTCGACCGACGAGTGGGACGGCCGCTCGCGCCCGTCGCTCGACCGGTCGTCCGACGAGTAGCGACGCGCGGTCTTCGCCGGGCGACGCTACCGGTACAGTACCGTCCCGGGCGGTCCCATCGACGACTCGGTCCGGACCGATCCGCGGTCGCGTGGCCACCATTGCCTGTGTTTCTCACCCATACTTATTTATCAAGTGTCGGTTTACTTGCTACCGGACTTCCAATGAGCGATAGCAAACAGGTGTTCGACAGAGGCGACCGTGTTGGCATCTACCTGCAGGACAAACATTCGTTACAGGAGAACCTCGAGCTCGTCCAGTACGCGGAGGAACAGGGAATCGACGAAATCTGGCAGGCGGAGTCTCGACTCGCACGCGACGGCGTCACGCCGCTCGGAGCGTACGCCGCCGTTACGGACAGGATCAAGCTCGGGACCGGCGTGATCAACAACTGGACGCGAAACACCGCGCTCATCGCACAGACGATGAGCACGCTGGAGGAACTCGCCGGCCCGGACCGCATCCAGTGCGGGATCGGCGCCTGGTGGGACCCGCTGGCGGAGAAGGTCGGAATCGACCGGAGCGGCGCCCTCCGCGCGATGCGAGAGTGCGTCGAGGTGACGCAGGACCTGCTGGCCATGGAGAACGTGACCTACGACGGGGAGTTCGTCCAGATGCGCGACGTGGAACTCGACGTCGTCCACGGCGATTCCGGACCTCGGACGGTTCCGGTGTACGTCGGCGGTACCGGGTTCAAAATGCTTGAACTCACGGGACACTTCGCCGACGGCGCTCTGATGAACTATCTCGTCAGTCCCGAGTACAACGAGAAGGCGCTCGACGCGCTCGAGACCGGAGCGGAGCGCGGCGGCCGTTCGCTCGAGGACATCGATCGACCGCAGCTGATCGTCTGTTCGATGGACCGCGACGTCGACCAGGCGCTCGACAACGCGCGCGAACTCATCACGCAGTACCTGGGCCAACAGCCCCACATCATGAAGGCGAGCGGCGTCAGTCAGGACCTCATCGACGACGTCGGCGAGGCGATCGGCGGCTGGCCGGCGGACAAGGACGACATTCAGGAGGGAATGGAACTCATTCCGGACGACGTCGTCCACAAGCTCACGGCCAGCGGAACGCCCGAGCAGTGTCGAGAGAAGGTCCGCGAGTACGCTGACAGCGGCTGTCAGTGCCCGATCCTCTACCCCCTGGGTGACGACCGCGAACTGATGATCGACGAGTTCGCCGACGGCTACCTGTAACATCGCGGCGTTACCCCCTCACGCTTCCGGCGACGCCCCGGGACGACTGTTCGCGGTTGTCGGTTCTGGAGCGGATCTTCGAGGGGTAACGGAGCAAAACGAAGAGAACGATCGGTACGAGGTTCGGCGGCGCGACGATCAGTCGTCGGCTGCGGCGGCCTCGGCGCCGCCGAACAGCGCTTCGACTTCGGAGATGTCCGGTTCGATCCGGTTGACGTCGCCGGTCGCCTTCTTCGCGCTCTCGGTGTCTTTCAGGCCGAAGCCGGTCGAAACGACGACGACGGTTTCGTCTCGCTCGATGATGCCCCGTTTCAGGGCCTCTCGAACGCCGGCGACCGGCGTCGCACCCGCGGGCTCGGCGTAAATTCCTTCCGTGCTGCCCAGGAGCTTCTCCGCCTCGAGAATATCCTCGTCGGAGACCAACACGGTGTCCCCGCCGCTCTGTTCGGGGGCGCGGCAGGCCTTGATCGTGTTTCGCGGTCGGCCGACGGCGATGCTGTCGGCGATCGTCTCCGCGATGTCGTCGATGTCCTCGTGGCCCTGGAACGCGTCGTGGATTGCCGAGGCGCCCTCCGCCTGCACGCCGAGCATCTTCGGATAATCGTCGACGTAGTCGAGGTCGTAGAACTCCTTGAAGCCCTTCCAGGCGCCGGCGATTGTACAGCCGTCCCCCATCGAAAAGACGACCCAGTCGGGAACGTCGCCGCGGACCTTCGACTGCTCCGCGAGCTCGTGGCCGACGGTCCGTTTCCCTTCCACTTGGAAGGGATTGATCGCCGCGTTACGGTTGTACCAGCCGTACTCGTCCGTGACCTCGACGCTCAGATCGTACGCTTCGTCGTACGATCCGTTGACCGCGAGCACGTCCGCGCCGTACACGAGCGGTTGGGCGAGTTTGCCCGCCGGCGCGGCACCGGGCACGAAGATTCGGCAGTCGAGACCGCCGCGTGCCGCGTACCCGGAGAGCGAGGCCGCTGCGTTTCCCGTGGACGCGCACGTGATGATGTCGCGGCCGGCGTGTTTGGCTTTCGTCACCGCGATGGAACTGGCGCGGTCCTTGAAACAGCCGGTCGGATTGCGCCCGTCGTCTTTGACGAGCGTCTCGACGCCGAGAGCCTCGCTCAGGTTCGGCGCGTCGAATAGGTCTGTTCCGCCCTCGTTGAGGGTCACGACCTCCGCGTCGTCGTCGACCGGGAGGAAGGCCTCGTACTTCCACTGACTCCGGATATTCCCGTCGAGGTCGGCGTCGAAGTTGTCGTGGATGACGTCGTAGTCGTACTTGACCTCGAGGATGCCTTTCACGCCCTCGTGTTCGGGGCAGGTGTAAATGATCTGGTCCGGGTCGTACTCCCGCTCACAGATGGTACACTCTAACGTAGTGACATGGTCCATTGCCATACGGTATCACAAGCAAGACTACTACTAAAAAACACCGCACGGTACCCGTAACGGCCTCACTGACGGCGAGCCCCGCTTTCTGAGCCGTACGCGGAGCGATTTCCCTCTCCAAGACGCCACATCGTCTCCAAACTCGTCACACACGTTCTGTCGCGCCTGTGGAATCGGCGGTCGGGGGCGCGCTGATCGTCGCGGCCGACCGCCCTCGTCTCACGTCCGATGTATTTCGATCGGCGGTCGCCACCCCTGCCGGTCGAACAGAGTACGGCTCCCGTCCCGATACGACGCAATCCCGGGACGTACCGCGAGCAGCTCGAGGCGATGAGCGTCGATGGTGTGCACGTCCACCCGCTGACGCCAAACCGCCGGCAAACCCCGCCACAACTGACGTGGCGACAGTGCTTTTATACGGGACTCCCTCGATGGTTCGCTGGACGCTAGCACGTCCCACGTTCGTCGGCGCGATCGCCGGCGCTAGCGCTCGGATAGCTAGCGGTGAATTACAATCATGTACGGAAGACGCTTGGCTACGATAGAGGAGATCATCGCGCTCGTCAGTCCGGATAGCGACGAGGAACTGTCGACGCTCGAGGCTTGGGCGGACAACCACGGGATACCCGTTCACGCGGTCGAGGTCGGCGACGACATCGATTCGGTGTACGCTCCGGAACGCGAGTACCTGGGCGTCACCCTCGGCGGTGACGGGACGTACCTCGAAGGCGTCCGCCAGTTCAGCCCGAAGCAGATCCCGATTCTCGGCATCAACGCGGGGACCCTCGCGTTCCTCGCGAGTATCTCGCCGTGCGATCTGACGGACGCCCTCGACGAAGCCCTCCGGGGGGGTGCGACGGTCGACCGGCGCCAGCAGTTGCACGTGGCCGCCGACAGAGTCAACTGCACCGGCATCAACGACGTCATGATCGAACACGAGCCGCCGGAGGATCCCGTGGACAGGAAGATCACTCGGCTGCAAGTGTTCGCGGACGGCGAGTTCGTCGGCGAGTACGAAGGGAGCGGTCTCGCGGTATCGACGCCGACCGGATCGACCGGCGTCTCGCTGTCCGCCGGCGGCCCCGTTCACTATCCGATGAACAACTCGTCGCTTCAGATCGTCCCGCTGCACACGCATCAGATGGGCGTTCGCCCGCTCATCGTCGACGCCGACACCACCATCAAAGTGGTCGCCGAGGGGCCCGCGAACCTCCTCGTGGACGGCGGACGCGTACAGTCGCGTCTCGAGGAAGACGACGTCGTAACCATCGGCGGAGCCGATACGTCGGCGCTCGTCGTCAACACGAGTTACGACGACGACTTCTTCACGTCCATCTCCGAAAAGCTCGGTTGGAGCGTCCGCGAGGACAGACACGATCGGGGCGATGCTGACCGTCTGGTCGAGACCGAAGACGACGGGGAGGTTGTCCGCCAGGCAAAGCAGGTAGCGGAGGAAGCCGCGAAGGCGGCCGGCGAGGCGCTCAGAGAACTCCACGGACAGACGGAGTCCGTGGAGTACAAGTCCGACAAGTCGGACATCGTCACCGAGGCGGACTACAAAGCGGACAACATCATCACGACCGTCATCGAGAACGAGTTCCCCGACCACGGGATCCGTTCCGAAGAGAGCGACGAGCGAGTCGGGTCGAGCGAGTACACGTGGCTGATCGATCCGCTCGACGGAACGGGGAACTTCGCCCACGGGAACCCGAACTACTCGATCTCCATCGCGCTCGTGGAGGACGAGGAACCCGTGATGGGAGTCGTCTACGCGCCCGAAACGGACGAAATGTTCGCGGCGATCGACGGGGAAGGGGCGACACTCGACGGCCTTCCGATCTCGACGACCGATCGGGCGACTCTCGACGAGTGTATGCTCCTCTCCGGATACGATCCGAACGGGGCATTCCTCTCGCACTGCTACCAGGAGACTCGCGGCGTTCGAAGTCTCGGTTCGGCCGCGCTGAACCTCTGTTTCCTGGCAGCCGGTAGCGCCGACGCGCTGTGGGAGTTCGATACGTATCCATGGGACGTCGCTGCGGGGGTCGTTATCGCCCGCGAGGCCGGCGCCACGCTCACGACCGCGAACGGAGACCGATACGATCCGATCGCCGCCCACGAGGCGCGGAACGAACTCGTCGGGTCGAACGGAGCGGTCCACGAGACGTTGCTCCGTCATCTCGACGAAAAACAGGACTTGCAAGCACCGAAACAGACCAGCGCAGACTGACGTCCCGCCTCACGCTTCCTCGGCTGCGCTACTGACCGATTCCGGATCGTCGGAGTCTACTACCCCACTCTCGGCCGAGCTACGGCCGCGCGAGAAACGTTCCTCGACCGGGCGAGGAGTCGATTTCGTGATCGCGGGCGATAATATCACCGTCCGCGATAACCGTGTCGACGCGCGCGCTCCACTCCCGACCTTCGTATGGCGTCCAGCCGCCGACGTACTGAAGGTCGTCGGCCGAAACCGTGAACTTCTCTTCGCGGACGAGCACGACGTCCGCGTCGGTCCCTTCCCGAAGCGAGCCCTTGCACGGGTAGATGCCGGCCTCGCGCGCCGGCCGCGAGCAGACGAGTTCGCGAAGCCGCGTCCAGGAGAGCCGGTCCTCGTGAACGCCGGCGCTGACAAGGAATTCGAGCATCGTTTCGATGCTCGGCAGCCCGGCGTACGGCTCCCAGATGTTCTCCCAGCCGCGCTCCCGGTCGTCCCGATAGGTAGGGAAGTGCTCGCTGGCGACGAGATCGATCGTCCCGTCCCGGACCGCGTCCCAGAGGCGGTCGACCTCAGCGGGTGATTTGAGACTCGGATTGACTTTCAGGAACGGCCCCTTCTCCTCGACGTCGTCCTTCGAAAACGCGAGGTAATGCGGACAGGTCTCGAGCGTCACCGGAACGTTCGCCCGGGATTTGAAGCGCCCGCCCTCGCGGGCCCCGCTCCCGCTGGAAACGTGGACGACGTGCAGGGGACAGTCGGCGTACTCGGCGAACCATCCCATGCGGTTGATAGCGTCGAGCTCCGCCTCGAGGGGGCGGGAATCCATGTACACGTCGGGCGTGTTCCCGTCGATCGACTCTCGGGCGTGGTCGAGAATACCCTGCGTCTCGCAGTGAACGCGGACTTTCCCGCCGGTGTTTCCGACGTCCTCCATCAGGGACACGATCGCGCCGTCGGAAGCGCGGTACGGCTCGGCCGTGAACGTCTTGAAGTCGCGCGTTCCCTCCGCCATGATTCTCTCGACGTCAACGTCCGGCGCTTCGACGTTCCCCGCGACCAGTCCGAAGTCGACGTGAGCGAGGTCGGCACACGCCTCTCGTTTCTTTCGGAACGCTTCCGGCGTGGTGATCGGGGTCTGCGTCGGGAGTTCGACGACCGTCGTCACCCCGCCGGCCGCGGCGCTCGCCGTCTGTGACGCGAAGTCGATGCCCTCTGGAAACAGTTCCGGATCGTGCAGGTGATTGTGGACGTCTACGACGCCCGGAAGGGCGACCATCCCCGCGGCGTCGATCACGTCGGTTGCGTCCCCGTGTTCGCTCGCAACGTCCGGGCCGACCGCCCGTATCTGGCCGTCGGCGATCGCGATAGCTCCTTCCCGAACGCCGGTCGCGCTGACGATACGCGCGCCCTCGATGAGACGATCCGTCATGAACGAAATCGTGTCACGGACGACCAAAACAGTTGGCGATACCGTATTGTATCTGACATATGGCGTCAGAGTGTCGCCGGTAGCCAACGCGGAGACCGCTTGTGGCACCGATGTGCCGCCGAATGTGGGATCGCGGCGAAGTCACCGGGAGGTACCTTTTTGTGGTACGACAGTATCTCCCATGGTGTGATACTGAACGCAGGTACGCTCATCACGATGAACGATGAGCGAGAGGTCAGAGAGGAGGTTCACGTCGTCGTCGAGGACGGAGAAATCGTCGACATCGCCGACGGCTACGAGTCCGCCGAGGAGACGATCGACGCACGCGACGAGGTCGTTATTCCGGGACTCGTGAACTGTCACACGCACATGTACGCGCTTCCGATCCGCGGAGCACCGCTGACCGCGTCCCCGGAGAGCTTCTACGAAGCGCTGGTCGATATCTGGTGGGAAGTCGACGAAGCGTTCACGACGCGTGACGCTCGGCTGTCCTCGCTCGGCTCGTGTGCCGAAATGGTTCGGGGCGGGGTCACGACGTTCTGTGATAACTATTCCGGGCCGAACACGCTGCCCGGGGCGCTCGACGCCGTCGCCGACGGCGTCTCGCAGACGCCGATCCGCGGTATGATAACGTTCGAAACGACCGCACGGAACTCCGAAGAAGAGGCCATCGAGGGGATCAGCGAGAACCAGCGGTACATTCGGGAGTCGGAAGACGAGTACGACGGCGTCACCGGCCACTACTGTCTCCACACCCTGTTTACGAACACGGAGAGCGTCGTCGACGAGTGCGTCCGGCGCGCAGTCAGCGACGACCGGCCTATCCAGATCCATCTCGAGGAAGGTCTGGTCGACGTCCACGAATCGATCAAGGAGTACGGAGTACGACCCGTCCCCGCGCTCGACTCGATGGGATTCTTCGAGGCGGACGTCATCGCCGCCCACTGCGTCCACTCCACGGAACGCGAACTCGAGATTCTCGCCGAAAACGATGTGAGGGTCGCGCACAACCCGTACTCGAATATCAACAACGCGGTCGGAATCGCCGACGTCGAAACGATGGAAGCGCACGACATGACGATCGGCATCGGGGACGATGGCTGGGACCCCGATATGTTCGAAACGATGCGATCGGCCGTCGGCATTCACAAGTTGAAGGAGAACGATCCGAGCGGCTTCGACGGAGCGAAAGCGCTCGAGTGGGCGACCATCGGAAGCGCGGGCGTCCTCGGAATGGACGATCGGATCGGCAGCATCGAAGTCGGCAAGCGCGGCGACTTCGTCTCGCTCGACCTCGGGCCGAACCCCGTGCTTCCCGAGAGCGCACCGTACTACGTCGTCAGTGCCGCGAGCGGGGCCGACGTGACGCGGACGGTCATCGACGGTGAGATCGCGTATAGCCCGGACCGGGGTGTACGCGGCGTAGACGAAGCGGACATGGAGACCGTCGGCGAAGCGAGCGCCGAACTCTGGGAGCGCCTTTGACTCGAGTTCGACGGCGGATACGCCCTCTCCCGCACTGCCGACGGAACGTTGTGATACGGGTATCGGTTAACGGACTAAGGTTGTTACTCTAATCGGCCGCATCCGTCCTCCCGACTCGCCGTCCTTAACGGGCTAAGTCTGTTAAACACTCTTCCGTATCGCTCCGGACGATCGAACGCGGGATCGGTACGACCCGTGTACGCTTCGTCAAGATTTATTAGCGGTGGATAGGTAAGAACGGATAATGCCAACTGATCCGGGTTGCAAAGTAGATACGGCGGTGGAGCGGTACGGGTTGGGGTCCGCTGATCCGGCGTACGAGTCGATCGACGACGGGCTCCTCGCTCGGTGGACGGGTGCTGATGGTCGGACGCCGATGGGCTATCGATCGCTCGCGGAGTGGTTCAACAAGCGCCTCCTTAAGCAAGTGTACGACGATCACGGTCGCGATTCGCTGGGGGCTCGCGTCGACAGCGATTACGAGGCGCTACGCGGCGACGACGACCTCCTCCGCGAGGAGATGGTCGAGAGCCTGCAGTCGGACGGGATTGACGCCGAACGGGTTCGTGAGAGCATGGTATCGTACGGGACGATGAGAACCCACCTTCGGGACTGTCTCGATGGGGACAAGGACCCGCAAACGGCCGACACTGAGTGGGAACGCGAGAGCATCGAGATGGCTCGCGAGGTCGCCAGGGAGAAGACCCAACGAGCGCTGTCATCCCTGGAAACGAAAGGGCAGATCGACGGGATCGAGTCATCGAACGTCGAGGTACAGATCCAACTCAGCTGTGAATCCTGTCCGACTCGTGTCCCGTTCGAAGTAGCGGTCGAGCGAGGCTACGTCTGCGAACAGCACGATCAAACGCACGCCACTTCCGACTGAGCATGACCTGGAATATCGAAATCGAAAACATCGCTGGGATACTGGACGGGGAGACGACTATCGAGCCCGGATTGAACGCCGTGAGAGGATCGAACTGGCAGGGGAAGTCGAGTTTCATCGAAGCCATCAAGACGGCGCTCGGAACGTCGACGGAACTCACCGAAAACGAGGACAGCGGTCGGGTGCAGCTACGGACGCCCGACCGCGAGATCGCGGTGGAGCTCGTCCGCGAGAACGGATCCGTGCGTCGGAGCGGCACCCCGTATCTCGAAAACGAGTACGACGTCATCAGAGCCGAACTGTTCGCCTGTCTCGACGAACGGAACGTGGTTCGTAGCGCGGTTCGACGGGGAAAGAACCTGGAGGACGTCCTCCTGCGCCCACTCGACTTTCAGAACATAGACGAGCAAATCGCTGATCTGAAACGCGAGCGCGAGCAGATACAGTCGGAGCTTTCACAGGCGAGAGAGGCGAAAAAACGCCTACCCGGCGTACAGGAGCAGGTCACGCAACTCGAGAAGGAGATCAAAGAGTTACGCGAAAAGCGCGATGAAATCGCCGTTAGCGACGCTGACGACGGGACGAGCGACGACGAGGATGACGAGTCGCCACAGCAACAGTTGAGCGAAGTACAGACGGAACGGAGCCAGGCCAAAAATCGGATCGAGCGATTAGAACGGACCATCGAACGAACCGAAGAGCGCCTCGAACAGCGGAGATCCGAGCTGGAGTCGATCGAAATCCCGGCGGACGACGACGTCGAGAGCGAACTCGCGTCCGCCCGGGAGCAACTCCAACAGCTCAAACGAGACTCCGAGGTATTGCAATCGGTGTATTCGGCGAACGAGATGGTCCTGAAGGAGGGCCGACTGGATCTCCTGACGGAAGTCGAACGCGAGTTAACTGCGGACACCGTGGTCTGTTGGACCTGCGGGAACGAGGCACAGCGTGAGGAAATGGAGGAACGGCTCAATCATCTGGGCGACAAGATCACCGAGCTGCGGGCCCGGACCGAGCAGTACCACGAGAAGGTCAAGGAACTCGAAACGCGGCGCGAAGAGATCGATCAGACGAAGCGTCGAAAACGGGATCTGGAACGCGAAATAACGGAACTGGAGGAGACGCTCGCCGATCGCCGTCAGAGCCTCGAAGAGGCGGAGAAACGATATCGAAACGCGCAGGAACATGCCGAAGAACTCTCCGATGCCGTCGACGAGACCGTCGAAGCGATCTCCGACGTCGAGAGCAAGATCAAGTACCGGGAAGCCGAACTCAAGGACACCAGAGACGAGTTGTCGCAACTCGAGACGCGGGCCGATCAGGTCGAGATGCTCGAATCCGAGAGCGAGGAGATCCGAACCGAGATCGAAGAACTCCGAAACCGGAAGGATCGGATCAAACGACGCGCTCGAGAGGCGTTTGACGAGGCGATGGACGAGATTCTCTCTCGGTTCGGGACGGGGTTCGAGACCGCCCGTCTCACCGCCGACTTCGATCTCGTCGTCGCCCGTGACGGTCGAGAAGCCAGCTTAGACGCGCTCAGTGAGGGGGAACTCGAACTGATCGGGTTCGTGGCGGCGCTCGCGGGCTACGAATCGTTCGACGTCGACGAGACGGTGCCGCTCCTGCTCGTCGACGGTGTCGGCGGACTAGCGGACGATAACCTGCACACCCTCATCGACTACCTCCACGAGCGGACGAATTATCTCGTGTTCACTGCCTATCCGGAGTACACGTCGTTCGAGGGTCGCGAGATCGACCCCAGTAACTGGTCCGTTGCGACGAACAGACAGGTTCGCACCGACTGAGTGCGTGTTCGTTCTCCGCTTGATTCCCCCTATTGCCTCTCAACGTACCCGATACTGTGATATCGCGGATAATTAGGAAATTATTGCCGGTAGGTGAACGCAATAGTGGTGGTGTGTTGAGGATTACCGTATGGTAGTTAGTGACGCATTTGGGGAGCTAACTGAGCTACTCGAACATCTAGAGACGGACGAAGCCGAGGTCAAGAACATCGAAATCGACGAGGAGACGATCGGCGAACGGGACGAAATAACCGCGAGACTGACCGTTGGGGTACCGGTCCTCGCCGGCGTCGAGTTACGCGACGGCGTTTCGATTCGGGCGGAGAATTTCGACCTCGAGGACCAGTACATGGATATCGAGCTCGTGGTGTCAGTATCCGTCGAGGAAGCACGGAATGGCTACGGCTCCTCACCGACCGACGTCGGCACGTCCTCGGAGTTAACCGGATCGAGTACCGTTCCGGCGTACAAAGACCCGGACGCACTACGCGCCGTTTACGAGGAGTACGACACCTTCCCGGAGATGACCGAAGCACTAGGCGCCGACGTCACCTCGGAGACGGTCCGTCGATACATGGTCGAATACGATATCCACGACCCGAACGACACCAGACAAATACACAAACATACTTCCCCCGATCAGAACGAACGCGATCTATCGGGTGGAGACTCGGCCGGGGAAGAGGAATCAAGTGAATCGAACGGGACTCCGTTAGAGACAGTCGGGGACGAGAGCACCGTTACATTCGATGCTGATCCGTCGAAAGACTCGACTGAGGCCGGAATTTCGGTAACGGCGACGAGCGAACGATCACCGACGATCGAAACTGACGAGTCGGATACTCCACCCGTCACCGGCGAGGACGATTATGTCGAAAACGGTCACGGAGATGCTTCCGAAAACGGCGACGGCGAGGCGGCCACAACCGACATTGGCGATACGTCCGTTGCCGAACTCCTCACCGAGTCGACCAGCGAAGACGGTGACAACTCGCTCATCGCAGACGGATTCGGGATTCCCAAGGATTTGACCGTCGATGAACTCACGACGATCGTCAATGAGTCGACCACTATCTACGAGGTCAAAACCCGACTAGACGTCAACCAGAATCACGCCCGTCGACTCCTCAAAGAAACTGCCCTGATCGATCTCGTTACGCAGCGTATCGGCGCCGAGCAGATCAGCGTCACTCCGAGGGAGGTACGGAGACGAATCGACTCCAGTAGCTCGGCAACTCCGAACTGAGCGTCGTAGTGCCCGACGGACGCGGCCGAGAGCCGAATAGTCGCTTCTGTCCCGCTTTGATTGTTCTCCGTCTCACTTCTAATTGATCTGATACCGATTTTGATCGCCTCAGCGGATCGGTTTACGTTCTTCGTACATCTCCCCGTTGCTTTCTCTATATGGGGAACGAAATTATGGGAAACGTTATTGAGATGCGTGAAGAATCCTCACACAATGGCGACAATCAGAGTGCGAGATTGGACGAAAAAACGGATCGAGGAAATTCTCGAAGAGGAGTCACACTCGTCACACGATTCGGTAATCAAAGCTCTGTTGAAGGATCGACAGCTAGCGAAATTCGCGGGACAAAACATCGAGGACGAAGCGGACACGGTAGAAGAGGAGCGACAGTTGCCCGAAGACAAGGCCTTCGACGAACTGACCGTCCTTAACGAGATGTACCGCGCGGACAACGACGTTCTCTTTCTCTGGTGTCCGAACTGTGGGAAGGAACTCGCTCATCTCACTCTCGAAAACCCGGTAGATCTCTCTATCTTCGAGATGGAGTGCCAACGGTGTCTCAATCATCTCGACCAGCACGCGATCATCGCGATCGAAATCGGCTATCCGATCGAAGAGAAACTCGTCGAAGATACTCTCCAGACCGATTTGAAAGAGTGCACCATCGACTACTGGGACCGCAATCTCGAGCACGCGACCGAGAATACCGTCAACGAAGAGAACGACGTCGAGCAATTGGTCTGGCAGTTCGACCAGTACGTTCGAAACTTTCAGTGGGACTGGCCAACCGATATCCCCGTGGTCGGTTTCGAACCCGGAGACACTCTCCGTAACGAGGTCGACGACGAACTGATCGAGGTAATCGAACCGGTTACGGAGAACCGAAACGCTCTAGATTCGTTCGAAGTGAAGCGGTATTCGAAGGGCGGGGATCCGAGTGAGGCCAGCACTGAAATCATGGACAGCAATACGATCGCCAATCTCATCATCAATCGGTGTCTGTATCTCGTAGAAGAAGAGCCGTAAGACCCGCGAGACTGCATTATTCTCCTACCGTCGCTGCCGGTTATAACGGGAGTCCACGCTGGACCCACCGCTTTAGCGGTGGATAGCTCGATGCCGCGTTTTATCCACGAATGAAAAACGGTCCTGAGCGAACCGACTGTCCTTCGACGGATACTGGCACTACACGAGTGCACTGCGTGCGGATCGCGTCGATGCCGGCACACTCTGCCAAACGCCGAAATATCGCACAGCTCTGCGATCGGACTTGGACTCTCCTTCGGAAGACAATACCAGCGACGAAGGCCTCTCGAGTACGCTTCTATCTCACGTTCGTCGGAGTCTCGATGGACTCCGTTCGGACCAACTACGCACAGCAATCCCGAGGTGAACTCCGCTCGAAACCGCTTCTGGTTATGTATGGGCAAGTATGTTACCTTCTTCGATTACTTATTGGGTTCCTCTCCGAAGACTCGGTATGGTACAGAATACCGTTTCACGATCTGCGATTCAGGCGCGGAAGCGGGCGCTCGTCAAAACGCTCTGCTATCGGTTATTTATGCTCTCAATCACGATAACCGTCGCCTGGTTGATCGTCGGTGACGTAGGGGCCGCGTTGAATATCGGACTCGTAACTAACCTCCTGAAAACGGGAACGTACTACATCTACGAACGGACGTGGGATCGCATCACGTGGGGAGTGACAGCTTGAGTTTCGATACTTCGTCTGCCTGCTCGCGGCTATCCCTTTAGACTCCCCGTTCAGTTGACCCTCGCGGGCGCTACCGATTGTGCGATAAACGGTATCGGTTGAAACCGCGATTTGAACTGCATTTGTGCCTTCGCCAACTCCGTGAGCGTTCTTTGCCAAACAAACCAAGTCGAATTTGTATTAGGTCTGCTCCATCCCCTATTATACTAAATGTTATATGCACCTTCGTCCCAGTAAACGGTGATGTTCGACGTTCAAGAGGACGCTGAAACCGAATCGACATACGAATGCTTGCAGTGCGGTGAAATCGCAAAAGCAGCGTCACATCCCGTTAACTGTCCAAATTGCGGTAAGGTAATGCAGAACCAGACGAATTCGCTCGAGTGACGTATGTCGCCGTCCCGCTCGCTCTACCAGGACAGACATAGCTGTCGGTACAGAACAACGACCATTCTGCCGTTTTGAGGGCCGTTCAGCGAGCGTCGATCGAGTTCACTGACCAAACATACGCGTACTCTGTAGCTACGTTTGGCGGGCGCCGGATCGGTGATTCTAAACTAGAAGGTCCGGATACCTATCTCTTCCCAGTTATATTTGGCAGGTTCGATTTCCGTATCGAGGTCGAGGCCATGACGGTGAAGTAGTGCCTCCGAGTCACGGCGCCGTCTCGACGAGAGACACGACGCCGAAGACGTCGTGTGTCTCTGTGCACGCTCGCTCAGAAATACCCAGGGTAGTGCCGTATTTTGCGTCGAATAGCGTTATAGGTGCGGAAATCGCTCTTTCGGGTCGACAGCAGCGATAGTCAATAGCGCTGTTCGTTAGGTCGGACCACGGTCTCGTCGATCGCAATGCGATCCGATCGGTGTTCGTTTATCGACCGCAGATCGTCCCTCTCAATCCAATTACGAACTGTTGATGGCTCCCAACTGATATCGTTCTTCTATAGAATATTTACAACATCTCAAAGTGACACTTCTCCCTCAAATTGTCCGAGAATACAAGCGACTGGCTCCCTATCATCACGTCGATACTGATGAGGTTGTCGACCTGAAACGTTACTAGAAGGCGACGAGTACCTCGCGCCGATTCTTCTCACGTCGATCTCGATCGTTAGCAGTCGCTCGCCGCTGCTCACTGCGTCGGAGCACTGATTTCTCCGCCGCTCTTCCCTGATCAGAGAACGAAGGACGACCAGACGACGGCGGAGCGTGAAACCGACCTGCAGCGCTACTGTAGTCGAGAGTACTGCCTACAGCGACCGAGTGGTTGTGAGTAGTTGATCGACGAACTCGTCAATGAGTTCCATCGCGGTATCGTACTCGCTTCCGGACGTACTACCGCTATTGATTGGGAGATCGCAGATGGTTATCTCCGCCCGCTCGAGGGCAGTCGGTTCGCCCTCCCGGCACTCGAGGTCGAGAATCGCGCCAGCGAAGAAACAGTAACATCGGTTCGGATCGCGCTCCTCACTGGTCCGGGCCACACCTCACAGTTCGGGATACACGTCTGTGCTGATGGAGAGTGATTGGCGCGTGTGTACACCTACGGAGAGTGATCGGCGGAGACGAGTTGTTCGTGGAAGTCGTCGAGGAGTTTCCGCGCGGTATCGCCGTCGCTGTCGGAATTGCGGTGACTGTCGACGGGGAGGTCGTAGACCGTTATCTCCGCGCTGGTGAGTTCCGTTAGCGTCCCCGTCCGACACTCGAGGTTGAGAATCGCACCGGCGAAGATGACGATCGCCCGACGGTCGTCGACGTCGAGAAACTGGATCTCGAGTCGCTCGAGGATCGTCGTAACGTCGATCGCCGACGCGAACGTACACTGTTTCGAGACGTCGAGGGCCGTACTCATCGTAGTCGTCTACGAGACGCAGTCTAATAGTACCTCGCCTCGTTTCGGAATCTGTTCGGTGGGATCGCAGAACGCGGTAGCTTCGAGGCATCTCGTCACTCGTCGCAGCAGGGCTTCGTTCCTTCTCGTTCTCCGACCGGTGTTATCCACCCGCATTCCGCCGCTCGATCATGCCGGTGACGGCGTAGTCGAGGACGACTTCGTCGCGTTGGTTCACCACGTTGACTCTCTACGTAACGTAGCCGCGGCGCGGATCGTTCTCCGAGGGCCACGTATCGAGCACTTCGGTGCGAAGCGAGAGCGTATCGTCCGGTCTGACGGGTCGTTCCCAGCGCAGGTTGTCCGCGCTGCAACCGCCCATTCCCGCACACTCCTGCAGGTAGTTGTCGACGAACAGTCGCATGGACATCGCGGCGGTGTGCCACCCCGACGCGACCAGTTCGCCGAACGCGGACTCCTCAGCGGCCGCCTCATCGATATGGAACGGCTGTGGGTCGTACCGCTCGGCGAACTCGACGATTTCCTCTTTCGTGACGTGATACTCGCCGAACGACTCGACCGTACCGACTTCGATGTCCTCGAAATAACGCATCGGTCGTCAACACGCCGGAACCCGGAAAAAGAACGCCGATTCCGACGCGGTATTAAGACGCTGGCGGTGGTCGTTCGGCGCGGTTCCATGCGACTGCTCGTACTCGGCGATCTCCACCTCGGCGAGGACGGATTCGACGCCGAGCCACACCCCTCGTGGGATCGGTTCGACGCGGCCCTCACCGTCGGCGACGTTGCTCACTCCAGCGTGACCGTAACGGACGGGAAACCGCAGCAGGAGGAACTGGTCGGTATCGAGGAAGCGCAAGCGTTCTTTCGGCGGCTGGACGATCTCGACGTTCTGGTCCTGACCGTTCCGGGCAACCACGACTATCGACGGCACGCTGACTTGATCCGCGAGACGACGCGAGTGCGGAACCTCCATCGCGAGACGTATCCACTCGAGGGATACTGCGCGTTCGGACTCGGAAGCGAGACGTTCGACGCCGGCCCGGAGGTTCGCTACGATCCCGACGCGGTGACCGAACCGGACGATCCGGACGCGTGGCTTGAGCGGGCGCTCAAGCGTGCCGGCCGCGACGAGGCGGACGCGACCCTCGCCGAGTTACGCGAGCGAATCGACGCGTTCGACGACCAGTTCGCTACCTACACCGATCGGTACGAGACGCTCCGGTCGCTCGCGACCGGGCGCGAAAGCGAGACGAACGCCGGGCGGATCGCGCTGACCCACGTCCCGCCGTTCGACACGTCCCTGGACCGCGTCGCGGAGTCGGTCCCGCGTATCGGCGGCCGCCACTGGGGATCGATCGCGCTCAAGAACGTGCTCAACGAGTGCGATATCTCGTTCGTCGCGTGCGGCCACGTTCACGAACGGGAGGGCGTCGCGACCGTGGCCGATACGCCCTGTCTCAACGCGGGCTTCCGGAGCGCCTACGACGTGACGCTCGAGGGAGACGACGTTTCGATTGTCAATACCGATCCGCTGGTCGAGTGATGACGGTCGATCGAGACCAGCTGCGAGAAGATGCTAGCGTCGAACTACGATAGTCTAATCTACGTATCTTAGATATGTTTCTTAGGAAAGTCCTGTGGCTGATGGTGTGGGATAACTCCGAAGCGAGGCGAGAATACCGACTGTACAGTGCACATCTTAGTTCGATGGATGAGCCAGAGACGTTCTCTCCCTCGGAGTTGCGACTAGTGCTGTCTACTGGTTGTAGATGAGATAGTGGTGTGTATACCCCATCTAAGATTCTTAGACACGTTTCTTAGACATCTTAGTTTGATGAGCAAGTCCGATATTTTCCTTTTTTGGCGTTGCGACTAGTACTGCCTATCATACGTCGATGAGATGGGGGTATGTGTAATAGGTCTAAGTTTCTTAGATAAGTCTCTTAGACAGGGCTCGTAGGGGTCTTACTTAGACATCATATACGTATGGCTTATTTGGAGAACATTCATATCAACGTAGACCATCAGGGTTTCTTATGCTCTCGTACACGGTTTACAGTGAGGCTGGAGGCGTCGGGAAATCGTCGCTCACAGCGAACCTCGCTGCCGCGCACGCTCGAGCGGGACTCGACGTTCTCGTCGTCCCGCTGGATCCGCAGGACGGCGACCTCAGCCGACTGCTCGGCGTCGACGACGACCGCGCCGATCACGAGGCCGACAACCTCGTCCGTCACATGGTCGGCAGTCCTCGCGGCTCGTTCGACGATTTGATTCAGTCCGCCGAAGGGATCGACGTCATTCCGGAACACAACCTGCTCTCGGATCTCTCCGATTTCCTCACGCGCGAAAAACAGCAAGCCGAGAAGCTCGGTGATGCGTACAATATCTACGCCCAACTCCAGCGCGTTCTTCAGGAGGGCGACATCGCCAAGCAGTACGACGTCCTGATCTGTGACCCGCCGGCGACCGAGTCGGATCACCTCTACAACGCGATCTACGCCACGCGGAACCTCGTGATCCCGGTCGAGCCCTCTGCGAAGGGCGAAGCGTCGGTCGACGGCCTCCAGCAACTCGCGACGAACTTCGCCGATCAGATGGGTATCGAGGTCGGCGTCCTCGCCGCAGTGCCGAACGGATTCAAGGGAACGAACGACCAGACGGAACTGCTCGAGGAAATCTCGTTCCCGACTCCCGAAGTGATCGGCGACCGAACATCGCTGATGGAAGGCTGCTGGAAGCAGCAGTGCTCGGCGTTCGAGTACCAGCGCGAGCACCGCGACTATCCGCGGGATCACGAACTCGAGACGCTCGCCCAGTTCGATCGCCTCGCCCGCTATCTCGAGGAGCAACGCGGAATCGAAGCGCCGCATCCGCCCGAACCCGGTGCGCTCGAGGACGAGGTGACAGTATGACTGGGTTCAAGAGCGGCGCGAGCGCTGACGATCCGTTCAGCGATACTGGCGATGCGGATGACGACCTCGAGACCGAGTCGGCGTCGGCGAGTGAGTCGACCGACTCGGAGTCTCGAGACGAGTCCGAGTCTGCTGAGACTGCCGATCGCGAGCAGGGCCAAGAGACGGCCAGCGAGACGACGACTGCTAGCGAAGCGACGACGGACGGCGAGACGGCGACGGACAGCCGTGGCCTGCCGTGGATCTACGAGCGCAATAGTATCACGGACGGGCGGAAGAAGACTGTCCAACTGCACCTCCAGAAGTCCTCTCTCGACCGCGAACGCGACACGCGGTTAGAGATCGAAGACGTGCTCGGTGAATCGGTCAAAAAGGCCGATCTCCGCGAAGCCGCGTTGCTCGTCGGCCTCGAGCGTATCGACGATGTCGCCGATCAGCTTCGCGAGTGGGGATACGATTTCGACTAGTCTCGCTGTTCTCCTCAACGAGTGAGTTGGTTGTCCGCCTCTGCGCTAGTTCGCTGAATTGAGACGCTACTCTCCCTTCCTCACCGAGCGTCGTCAGAACACGCTGCCTTCTGCTTGGCAGTCAGAAATCTGTGATTTCTGACGACGCCCAAAGGTGCGAGTACGGAGGGAAGACAGCGTTCACGAGAGCGTCGCTCTCGTGCGCGAACGAGAACGCGGAGCGTCTCGTCAACGTCACTCGCTTTTCAACAGGCACACTCAATACACAGCACAGTCGACTATTATTTATGCCCGATCTCGTCGTTACGTTATTGATCAGTGCACTCGCTATTCAATTTCCTATCGGTATTTTCATGTACCTCGATGCGAAACGGCTCGATCTCAAAAACCCGGAGCTGTACTGGCTGGGTGTGATCGTCCCTGCGGGGGGATTTGCAGTGGTACTGTACTACCTCTCAGAACGAAAGACACTCCCGAAGAACGAGCCTGAGACGACATAGACGCCTTCGCTCGTGTGTGAGATGACCGATCCGAGCGGCTTGCTGGTAGTCGCTCACGCGGCCGGGAGCGTAAACGAAAACGTGGTCCCCTCTCCGGGTTCGGAGTCGACACTGATCTCACCGTCGTGGCGCTCGACGATCCGTTGGCAAAGCGAGAGCCCGATACCGGTCCCGGGATGCTCCTCGCGGCCATGAAGTCGTTGAAACACCTCGAAGATCTGGTCTTGGTCCTCGGGCTCGATTCCGATCCCCTCGTCGCGGACCGAAATCTTCCACCTCGAGCCCCGTCGGTCGGCCGAGATTCGGACCCGCGGCGGCTCGTCGCCGCTGTACTCGAGGGCGTTCGACAGCAGGTTCTGGAACACCTGCTGGAGCTGGCTCTCGTCGCCACGGACCTGCGGGAGCGAATCCAACGTGATGTCGGCGCCGGTCTCCTCGATTTTCACCTGCAGATTGCCGATCGCATCGTCGACTATCTCGCCGAGATCGATCGGTTCGAGCGGTTCGCCCTGCGTTTCGACCCGGGAGTACTCGAGCAGGCCGTCGATCATCTTGCGCATGCGCTCGGCGCCGTCGACGGCGAACTCGATGAACTCCGCGGCGTCCCCGTCGAGCTCGTCGGCGTAGCGACTCTCGAGCAGTTGCAGGTAGCTGGTGACCATCCGCAGCGGCTCCTGGAGGTCGTGGCTGGCCGCGTAGGCGAACTGCTCTAACCGCTCGTTGGATTCCTCGAGTTTGCGCTGGTACTCCTTGCGCTCGCTCACGTCGCGGAAGTAGACCGAGAGCCCCGTTTCGGAGGGGTAGGCGTTGAACTCAAACCAGGCGTCGTCGTCTTCCACGTAGATTTCGAAGGTGACGGGCTCTTGTGTCTCCAGTGCTCGTTCGAACGCCTCCCGATGGCGGTCTTCCGTTCCGTCGGGAACGACGTCCCAGACCTTCTGATCGAGGATCTGCGCTTTCGGTCGCCCGACGAGTTCGGCGGCGTGATCGTTGAGGTGGGTAAATCGGAACTCGTCGTCGAGGGCGTAGAACGCATCGGAGATCCGGTCGAGGATCTCGCTCAGTTCGGTCTCGAGTTCGCTCTTTCGTTGCTCGAGCTGTCGCTCGCGCTCTTTCAGTTCGGTGATGTCCTTGCTGCCCGTGATGATGCGCTCGATCTCCCCGTCCGGTCCGAAGACCGGCGCCGTATTGACGCGGAAGTGCAGCCGTTCGCCGTCTGGCGGTTCGAATATCAGCTCTTCGTCGAAGATCGGCTCACCCGTCTGCAAGACGCGGCCCGACGTCGTCTCCTCAGGCCCGAGGAGTTCGCCGTCGGCGTCGTAGATCTTCCACTCGCCGGTATCCACCGGGTTGTCGGTGAACTCCGACTCCGTGAGTCCGAACGTCTCTTGGGCCCGTCGGTTGGCCAGTATCGTCTCGCGATCGGCGTTCTGGACCGCGATCCCCACCGGCGCCGTTCGAAGGAGTTTTTCGGTCTGTTCGTACTCGCGGCGGAGGTCCCGTTCTTGCTCTTTTTGCTCGGTGATGTCGTCTACCGCGAGGACGATCCTCAACTCGTCGTCTTCGGCGTGTTCGAGCGGCACGGCGGTGATCGAGAGCCACCGGCGTCCGACCTCCGGAACGTCGACCTGACACTGGTAATCGTCGATCGGGTGCCCGGTCTCGAAGACCCGTCTCCAGGGCCGCTCGTCGGCCGGAATCGGCTCCCCGTCGACGTCGTAGAGGTCCCACGCATCGATCGATGACGGCTCGGACGCCGCCGGCTCGATACCGAACTGATCGGCCAGCCGCTGGTTCGCCCGAACGACGTCGCCCGACGGCGTGAGCAGGCCGATACCGACCGGAACCGTCTCGAGGATCTGCTCGGTGAAGTCGCGCTCTCGCTGCAGTTGCTGTTCGTACGCCCGCCGCTCGGTCATATCGCGAGTGACCGTCGTAAAGCCCTGTAGCGTTCCGTCCTCGTCGCGGACGGCCGTGATGGTGACGTTCGCCCAGAACCGGGAGCCGTCGGCGCGGACGCGCCACCCCTCGTCCTCGACTCGACCGTCCTCCCGCGCGATGTCGAGGTTCCGCTCGGGCGCTCCGTCGGCGATAGCCGCGTCGGTGTAGAACGCCGAGACGTGCTCGCCGACGATCTCGTCCGTCTCGTAGCCAGTGATGCGGTTCGCTCCCTCGTTCCAACTGGCGACGGTACCGTCGGGATCGAGCGTGATGATCGCGTAGTCCGTGACGGCGCTCACGAAGGCCTCGAACTCCGTCCCGTCCTCTCGCTCGTCGGTCGAGCGCTCGGGTCGCCACCACACTCGAGTCCCCGGCCCGAGTTGCCTCGTCTGCAGTTCGTCGCGTTCCGCGAGCTCCTCGAGGACTCGGCGTGCGGCCTGGGGAGTACACGCCACTCGATCGGCGACTCCGGGTGCCGTGATCGGCGCGGACGGCTGGTCCAACCCCGCAAATACGTTCCGGACGTCCTCGCGAGTCACGTCCTGAGCGGAATCGGGACCTCCCATGAATGTGTACCGCGTACGGGTCGGATCCGTAAATCCTTGACGTGAGAGACGAGTGCGGGATGAGTCGTGTTCCTTTGTCCGAGGTACCGTCCGTTCAGTACTACAGCAAACTCGAATACATCGGATCGGAATTTCCACCACAACCATTTGGAAGTAGAGAATGAATGGTCGACTAACCGGCGATCGAGTGAGTCTCTTCAACTCGTCGTAATCGTACCGCTTCCAGCCTATTCGTGGTGACCTCTCTATCCGATCCTTGTGTTCTAGCATTTCTCTCGTCGATCTCGTGGGGAATTACACATCGATAACGGGAGGAGGATGGTTGGGTAGTTCCGCAGATTGAAATTCTCGTACCGACTTGTCAACAGTTACACTTCGATGATGGGGGGTGTGGGTCGTGAGTCGAAAATAGAGACCAATTCTGATTCCGATTTCGGCCGTCCGGCGCCTAATCGTTATGAAAGTCTCGGAGTTGGCTGTTAACGATCGTCTGCAGTGGCTCGTCGTGTTCGGCTATCTACACGATCTGATTATCGTCACAGAGCCGGTCCATCATCGTCGTCGGATCCCCAGTGAAGGTAAATTCCATGTACATCCCACCGCCCCGTCCACGACTCTTTCACGATGTCGCAATGAGTCCGTACGTCGAGAGTTCTTTACCGCACTTCACATACGTCTCTCGAGTCATCTGATCGGCATCGAGTTCGTCGGTAATCCACTGGTAAATTTTGTAGCCGACCGGACTCGGAACTGAACTTCTTCCGCGAGCAGAACGACAATGGTTCGGTCTCGATAGGCACGTTCAACCGGGACGTCGATCGTCTCCTCGCGAGCCATGCGGACCCGTTCGTCGACGTACTCGAGGAGTCGTTTCCGTTGTTTGGGCGTCCAGAACTGTGTCTCGCCGGTCGGTTTGTCTTCGGGAAGGAACTCCTCGGCGCGTTCGGTCTCTGCCGGGTTCGTGTCGAGCAGTTCAGCCCGAACACAAAACGAGAGGAACGCACGCACGTAGGCGAAGTACGTGTTCGCCGTCGATCCAGCGATCTCTCCATCGATATACTTCTCTCGCAGCTCGAGGCCGTACTCACGACAGTCACCCGAGTCCAACTTAGCAACTGAGTCGATCCCCTGATCCTTACAGAACATTACAAGGAGTATGGTATCATCGGGCCGCTGGCAGTGTTCCTACAGAGATTCTTGTCGAATTTTCTGCCTGCTTCCGATCCTCTGCCCGTCCGAGAGTGAAAACGTCTATGATCGTGTTCCGATCAGACCAATCACCCCCTGTCCGTTCCTGTGCTGATAGAGCCGCTGCTCGTAGTTAATAGTGATACCGACATACCATTTTGCGTGTGGATCTTCGTCGGGTTCGAGCTTCAGTACGTAGAGCGTATGTAGGTCGTGCGTCTCATCGGAATTAGCCCATCCGCTGCCGTTTCTCTTTGAGGCGTTCGGGGAACTCCTCGAGATTGTCGAGTGCAACCTCTAAGACGATATCATGTATCTCTCGGAGTTCTTCGTCGCGGACCCCTTCTTTTCGAAGTACGGGGGTGAGTTTGACATCGAGCTGGTCCTCGAACTCTGTCCACGTCTCTTCGCGAGCACCCTCAAAGACGTCGTCGGCGACATGCTCGACAAAGGCGTCCTCACGCCGCCGACGGGAACACGCTCGTCGTCCACGACCGGGCGACGGGAGCGAGGTGCAGTAAGACCACCGTCTTTGAGGACTACGAGAGAAGCGGCGAAACGACAGTCGCCGCGGACGGTGGGACCGCGTTCGTCGCGTACAACCAGGGCGGCCTCCTCGCGGTCGATATCGAGGCCGGCACGACTCGGCGGTTGCACGACGGCTGGGTCTACGGAGCCGGGGTCGCCGTCGGGACCGAAATGGTGGTTGCCACGGCCGACAGCTCCCAGTACCGCGACTCCGGATACGGCGAGACGATTACCGCGTTCGACCGCGAAACGGGTGACGTGCGTCGGAACTACGCTATATATAATTTCCACCCGATAACAATTCCACCCATACTCGTCGAGGGTGCCATCTTTTTCGCCACGAGTCCCATCGACGGCCTCGCCGTTCTCGGGGACGTTCCTGCGGAGGGGTAGTCATACCGTTAGTGCAGCGCTACTTGTTCGGTTTCCGCTCTTGCTCGGGATGGTCGGAGATGAACACGCTCGTGTCGTTCGGCACGTCGTCGGTGACCCACGAGTTCGCCCCGATACTCACGTGGTCGCCGATATCGACCGGCCCGAGGACGTTGCTCCCGGCGCCGATGACGACGTGGTCGCCGATGTCGGGATGGCGCTTGTAATCTTTCGCCAGCATGTGTTCCTCGCCCTCCTCCTCCTCGAAGTGGAGGGCCCCCAGCGTCACGTTCTGGTAGATTCGGACCCAGTCACCGACCGTGGCCGTCTCACCGATGACGACGCCGGTCCCGTGGTCGATGAAGAAGTGGTCGCCGATTGTCGCGCCGGGATGGATGTCGATGCCCGTCTCGACTTTCGAGTACTCGGCGAGTTCGCGCGCGTACTTGACGTGGTCCGCCTCGTAGAGGCGGTGTGCAACCCGGTGGGTGAGGATGGCGTGAAAGCCTGGGTACGACCGAATGATTTCACAGTAGCTTTTCGCCGCGGGGTCGCCCTTGTACGCCGCCTCGACGTCTTTCTTGAGAGTGCGCCGGATTTCCGGCAGTCGGTCGAGTATCCCATCGACGACGCCGGTCAGGTCGTCCGCGTCGCGACTCGAATACGCCGTGATTCCCTTCCGAATGCAGGTGCCGAGCGCTGTTAAGTGGCGTCTCGCTTCGGCTGTATCGTCGACCAAGTCCGTCCCGTTCCAGCATCGGGGGAACAGAAGTTGTTTGAGTAGAAGGGGTTCGTCACGCAGAAACTCCCGGCGCGGATACACTCGTGAATCGTCTGTCGGAAACGGTGATTCGTCCGCTTCGTAGGCCGTGACGAGTTCGAGGTGGGCGTCGCCAGTGTACTCGTATCCCATTGTGTGACTGGAATACGGTCGATGGACGTAGTTCCTTCACTTTGTCTCCCGTCGGTACGCCTCGAAAATCAAACGGTGACAATGATTCTACGAACAACAATGGTGAAGCAGACAATGGCTCCCGGTCACACGTGATTTCCGTATCAGAATCGACGAACAATATCGACGAAAGCAGTGTTCGATGCCAGTTTGCGGATCTTCCCGCCGGAGCACAGGAAGAGCAAGGCCGATCAGTTCGAACGGATTCAAGACCACCTCGAGGACCGGCGCGGTCACGAACTTTCGCGGGCCAATGTCGTTGGGGCCTTGATGGCGGACTTCGAGCAGGTCCTCGAGGACACCCGTAGCGGCTCCGTTCTCCAACGTAGCGGGTAATGAACCCACGATCTCCAAGTTAGTGATCCGGCGGTCTCTCGAGGATGTCGAAGATATCGATCGCTTTGTACTCTTGATTCCGCTGTTTACCAGTCGTCTCGACGAGGATACCGTCGAATACTAACTCCTCGATGGCGTTATACGCGGTTTGTCGACTGACATCGAACTCATCTTGAACATCGCTGGCAGTGAAGTACGGCATGTCGAAGACGCCCCGCGCAAGGCGATGGCTCGTTTTCTGGTGTGGATACCGTTGCTCGTAGTCGCGTCGAAGTTCTATCAGCCGCTGTGTTCGCTCGTACGAGTCCCGCGCCTGTACCTCGATTCCTTCGACAAAGAACGTGATCCAGTCATGCCAGTCCCCAGTTTCGCTCACAGCGCGCATCTTCTCGACGTATTCCTGCTTGTTGCGATTCAAGTAGGCGCTCGGATAGAGATACGGCTCGCTCAGATATCCCTCAGCGCAGAGCTGTAACACGATGAGAATGCGGCCGAGCCGGCCATTCCCGTCCTCACAGGGATGAATCGTCTCAAACTGGTAATGCGTAATCGCGAGATCGACGAGCGGGTGATATTGGCCGCCCATCTGGATATACGTCTCTAGGGAGTCCATCAGCTCGGGAACCGATTGGTGCGGCGGGGGAACGAACGGAGGCTGACTGGCGTACGGAGAGGGAAGGTGGACATCGGTCGTTCGCCAATCTCCCACGACCTCACCTTCGTTCCGGACGTTTTCGAGGAGCAACTCATGGAGCGACTGGAGGAGGTCGAGCGTTATCGGCTCGCCCTGTTTGATCGCGTCGAATCCTTTCTGAAGGGCGCGTTCGGCGTTCAGGACCTCCTGCAAGTCCCGACTCACGTCGACAGTCTCGTCTCTGCTGGTCCGTGTGTGATGGGCGTATACCTCATCCACGTCGACATCGGCCCCTTCTATTTCGGCGGTCTCGACGGCCTCGAGGCGGACGAGAGACGTGTAGAGAACTGGCGAGAAATCAACGGTTGGACTGATCCCGTCGATCCGGCCGAGCTGAAAGGACGCGTCGGCGATACGGTCCGTGAGTTCGTCGTCGATATCGATCCCTGTTGAGAGGGGAAGCTTGTCCGGAATGTAGTATGGATGTGGATGAGACTCGCGATAGTGGCCGGGAGCCGCTTCCGGAAGTTCTCGAGTCCGCATTTGACTACACCACGAACTCCGGCCTGTTAATCATACCGCTCTTAAATCGATTTGATTACTGGTATCTGAGGAAGCCTCACTCAAAATACGAGACGGGAGTTTTGGAGAACGGCCCCCCTCGTGACAGCGGTTGACTGCAGATTACCGCGGACCGCCACCATCTACGTCGGCTAACTGCGTACCTGACGCACTCTTATATCCGAATTCGGTCGGTTGGTCGGATCGCATGGCGATGAATTTCGATCAGGCCACGCAGGCCCTGACTGACAGCGACGTGTGGATGGATGTTGGCATGGTCGCGGGCGGCTACCTCGCCCCGTACCTCGTCGACACCGCGACCGGCACGATGCTCCCGTCCGAGATCTTCGGCATCGGCGGGATGGCCCTCGGCGAGACGGTCGTCAACAAGCGCGCGTTCACCCTCGGCTCGGGTGCGTTCGTCGTCCGCGAGGCGGCCGAGCGCTTCAACGCTCAGGGCATGATCAACGAGGTGCTCGCATAAATGAGCCTCTCGCTGTACGCCGCGCTGGGCGATACCTTGAAGTACGTCTCGACGGAGACGAACATCCCCGACCAGCTGACGCCCGTCCTCTCGATCAGCCCGAAAGACGGCGTAGGCGTTCTCATCCGCAACGCCGTCAGCGTCGGGGATAAGATCGGACTCCCGATCTACGGGAAGTTCCGCGATTCGAACGGCAACCTGCTGCCGGAACACTCGAGTCGCGCTCGGTTACCAGGTACCGACCGACGAGAGCATCCAGGTCGTCTCGGATCCGAAGGCCACGATCGCGAGCTACATCAAGAACAGCGTCTCCGACCAGCAGGACGATCGGAAGGTCGACGCCGTCAAGCACCAGCTCAAGGGCAAAAGCTCGAGGTGCGAGACATCGACGAAGCGCACATCCTCGTCGATTCATCCGAGCAGATCGACCACGTCCAGAGCGAGATCTACTTCGAGGAGACCGCGCTCGCGGAGATGAACCTTGAGTAATGGCGATCCAGCGCCAACTCAAGGCGGCCCTACGACGAGGGTCTCGCCAACACGCGCCTCGAGGTAATCGCTGTCGGCTTCAACGTTGTCCACGACTGTTGGAATGTCCATTGCGCGGAATGCTCTCGCCATCGTCTGCTCGTCCAAGGTTGATCAGTCCTCGCTCTCGTGCTCGGCCTCAAGCTCGACGTCGAGCTCGTCCGTCGATGTCACCTCATCGTCGCCGGCCGGATCCGGAAACAGAATCTCGCAGTCGACCTCATCCTGAACCTCGAGCACCTGAGAGAGCGGTTTCGTATAGACCGCCGCGGCGTCGTCAAGATCTTCCACGTATCGTTCGAACACCTCCCGATTCTCCCAGATAGGCTTAAGTGGACCTTGGGACTTGCCAACGACGGAAACTTCGGGTTCCCTCTCGAGTTGGTCCGTCACTTTGTCGACGAGACTCGAATACCAGTTCTCGTGATACACACACCCGACGTAGTCGAGAGATGAAGCATAGGTGCCCTCACCGCAACCGAGACGCTTTCTGACGTCCGGCGGGCAGTATGCCACGCTAATATCGCTCTCCTCGATGTTCGGGTGATCCGTCGGCTCGTAGAAGTTCGAGACGATACCGTCAAAGAACCGGTTCGCGTTCCGCTTGTTCCCGAGGACCTGGGTCGCGATCTTGGTGACGTCGTCCTCCTCGATCTCCTCATCGACCTCGTGACGGATGATCGCCGCGCACACAGCCGTTTTCACTGTGACACGTGTTCCGCGAGACTGGAGAATATCATGGAATTCTCGAATCTTCTCGTGAGTTTCTTGACCCTAAACCCAGCCCGGTCCTTGATCGCCTCCCACATGATTAGTTCGAGGAATTCTGGATCAAGAGAGTGTTCACCAAGACCAACTGAACACTACACGGGAGATAGGCCAAGACGAGATTGGAGATTCGACTCCTGAAGGGAACACGAGGAGATGGATGTCCTCCCCAGTAACATCGATATGACTGCGGCAGAGCCGGAACTTACCCTCGCACGACGGGGCGGAGTTCGGCTTGATTCCTTCCTACAGCACATCGAGGAAGATCCGGACACGGACTATGACTACCTCCTCGTCGACGCACTGCCTAACCTCGGGAACCTCACGGACAACTCGCTTCATGCAACCCAGAACATCCTGATCCCGGCGCTGGCGGAGTCTACCAGTAAGCGTACCTTCGAGCTGCTCTCTGATTACGTCGACGTACTCGAGGGGGATTACGAGATCACCGTTAATGAGGTCGGCGTCCTTATCAACCGGATCGACGTTCGCAAGAATCGTACCCAGGAGATAGTCGACTGGATCAATGAGGCCTATGACGACATCCCAGTGTGGGACGCTCGTGAACGCGCTGCCATCCAGGATGCTCTGGATAACGGATCCTCGGTCTTTGAGTGCAGACCGGAGTCCGATATCTGTGAGGTCTTCCTCGAGATCGCGGAGAGGCTTGACCACCAGTTCGGGTTCCCAGAGCCTACTACTGAGCCTGAATCTGATTCGGAACTGCTCGAGGCATGAGTGATAGTGATCATGCCAGCTGCCTTCGTGAAAGACGGAATCAGTCTAATCGATCCAAGACGGAAGAGATGGAAGAGACGGGCAAGAGCACTGAACCAGAAGAACCAGCACAGACGGACCAGCCAGAAAAGACGGGCCAGCCTGAAGAGACTGACAGCACGGACAAGACAGCCACGGAGTCAGAGTCAGACCATCCTACTCTCAAGGATGAACAGGTCGGGACGTACCTCTCTTCCAGAGAGCAGCGTGATGAGATGGACTCCCAGTACAAGATGCTCTCTGCTGAGTATGAACGTGAGTTCGGGACTGACCTCGAGAAGAACCGCCACTTCTACCCGCTCGTTATTAAGTATGGTCTCGATCGTCTCGTCGATGCTACTGCTTTGGAGGTTCGGTCTCTTCTCGAGAAGTTGAACTACTGAGTTCGCCCTGTCTCGTTTTCCGTTCAGTCGGTCTCACTCCGCTCGCAGTCGGCCGTGTTTCTGCTGGTGGACATCCCTGCCTATTGTCGCTCGGCTTCGCCTCGCTCTATTCTATGCTTCTCGAGAGGTTCTCTCTCGAGTTCTGTTCCCCTTAGCTGTAGTATAGTGGTTGGACGGGTCTTTGATGGTCGGCGGTGCTGTATTAGCTGGATAATCTCTGGAGAAAAACTAAGCGGATAGATATTAGCCATACAGTGTGGTCAATGTATGAGTTCAGATAGTTCGGGTGAGTTCGATGAGATTGCAGAGCGCATCACGGAGGACCGAGGGGCGTTACTCACGGCCCTCTCGAGGTCAGATCAGAATGCTCTCTCGACGACGGACCTTCGGCGACAGACGGACATCCCCTCTGGTAGCATGAACTATCACATGGATGAACTCGAGCAGCTAGGGCTGGTTGAAGTCGTCGGTCAGACCGAGGGTTCGGGACGGATCCCGGCCAACGTCTACTCGATCACAGAGTTGGGCCAGTCGTTCCTCGAGTCAAAGTCGTGGCAGTCGTTCCCGAGTATGGAGTATGTCCGTCGTCTCGAAGAACGGATCGACGGACTGGAACAAACCGTACAAGAGATGCAAGACAAGCACGAGAAGATGGTCGATATCCTCGAGCAGATGCAGTCGAGTTAGTCGTCTTTGCTGAGTCGTAGGTCCGAGAGGTCTATCCCGTCTCTATCGTCTTGTTCGGTTTGTACGTCTTGTTCTTCTTTCCCGTCTGTACTCTCTTGCCCAATCAACGATGTGAGTGGTCGCGGTTCGCCCTCGTAGATCTCGAGGTCGGTTTCGTCGACGGGATCGTTCGGGATGATGATGATGTCCCACTCGCTCGGATCGATCGACGCGGTCTCGTTCAGTTCCCACTCTGGGATGAACGGCTTCTTGATCGGAACCCAGTCGTCGGTGTTCTCGATGTCGGACTCGGTTGCCGGGTAGTGACTGACTGCGGAGACCACTGACTTCACGTCGGGGAAGCGTGCGTGTTCGTTCCCAGCACTGTCTCGGAGCAGTATCTTGCCGGAATCCTGGTCATGGAGCCAGACGGTCTCGCGTCCAGTGGCTGGTCGGTAGACGTGCTCGCCGCTGATCGAGAGGTTCCCCGAGTTGTAGTATCGTTCGTGCTCGCCGTCCCACTGATGGGAGTAGTGGCCGTTCTCTGTAAGTGTACGCCAGATGTTCGGAGCAACGTCTTCCCGACACGCGAAAAGACACCGCTGTCCGAAGTTGGCTGCTTGGACTAAGTTGAGCCATGTCTGTGCGGGCTTCGATTCTCCTGTCGATGACTCGGCTTCGATGGCTATCTCAGCACCTTCGGGGAGGTGGTAGAGCAGGGGGTTTTCCGCTTCGAACTCGTCTTGAGGAGCTCACCGCGAAACTCTCGGCCGGCGAGTACGAGGATCGCGACCGGTTCCGTGGATCGATCATGCGCTCGGCTCACGGCCTTGCTGGCTCGATCATCCATCTGTTCGACGCTCTTGGGATCGATGTCACTCGGGAACTCCGAGTCCCGGGTGGACTCGGTGCTGACACACTCCACGAACTCGCGACTGCAATCGGCATTTCGACGGCACTTCAGTCGAGATACGGTGCATTCGCCTGCTATCGGCAACTGTTCGAAGCTCGTGAGGAGAAGCGACGGACTGCCCTCTCGCCGACCGTCGATGCCGGCGACCCGCTGGGGACGCTCATTGGCTCTCTGGTCGTTCGTGGGAAAGATATCCATCGACTCCGCCCGCCCCTCGAGGAATCGCTCGAGCGCCCAGCAACAGTCGCTGAGGGCGCGCCTGAGTTTGCAATCCACGTTTCTCTTTCGACGGTCGATCGGACGGCCTACGCGGCGACTGCGACGCGGATTCTCCAGTCGAAAAACCTCCGCCTAACTCGAGAGATCGTCTCGCTGCTGCATGCAGTGACCGGCTCGCCGTATGCCGCCGCTCAGGCACTCCAGCAACTCGCCGGCGAAGACGAACACCGAGAACTCCGACTAGACGAACTCCGCTATGCGCTGGGAACGCTCGAGCCGAAGCAATTGCTCTCTGATCTCCCACCGGCAGTTGGCCAAATCATCCACGCGTTGCTCACAGCCGAGTACCGACTCTCACAACGCGAACTCGCTGAGCGGGCAGCTGTCTCAGCACGGACGATTCGGAAGTATCGCGATCGGCTTGAGGCACTCGATCTCATCCATATCGATACGAATGGGTACCGATTGACGGTGCCGTTCCAGACAACTACTGAACGCCGCGATCCTGTTGTTCCAGCTGTTCTCGAGGACACCCAGACGCTACTCGACACAACTGATGCACTCCTCGAGATAATGGTGCCACCAGACCGGTACGGTGATCCTGACGACGTACTTGGGAGTGCACTCTTTTGGCCACTGGATCCGTCACGATTGCTTGATCATCCGACGGTCGGCCCGTGGCTGCGCGTAGCAGCTGCGCTCACAGCGACAGAAGCCATCGAGGACACTCGAACTCTTCAGATGGGGCCGTCACTCAAGCAGCGAGCACTGCCTCAGACGCCACCATAGGCTCTACTCTCTCCGTGTCTGCGAGCCTGTCTACCGCGTTGTCGATGTCTTTGATAGCGCGTTTGATGGCCTTCTGGACGAGGTTGGCGTGGAGATAGTCGGTTTCCTCGCGGAGGTCTTCATAGAGGGCGTCTTCGGCTTTTGACTTGCTCGTGATGCAGTCCTCGTCCGGGTAGCGCCACGCCCACTCGCTGGTGCGGTTTGCGCAGTAATGGAAGAGGTCGTTGGTGGCGTGGAGGTCACTCTTGCGGTCGTCGGGCACCTCGAATCGGTCTGATCACGGTCGTTGACGGTCACTTACTTTCCGCGCAGATCGCCACCGCTCGTAGTACGCACTCGCGGGGTGATAGTCGGATTCGACGCCCGGCGGCTCCGGCCCGATCGGATCGCCGCCGTCTTCCGGCGACAGCCGCTTCTCGTACCAGAGTCCGGCGGGACCGCGATACGCGGAGGCGCAGTCGGCGAGCAGCCGTTCCCAGTCGCGGAAGCGGTCACGCTCCTCCTCGTCGCCGTGGAAATCCGCGCGTTCGGCGAGCACCGCCGCGGCACCGAGGGCCTCTGCGAGGGCCCAGCCGTAGCGGTCGGAAACGATCGGTTCACCGTCGCGGTCGACGGTGTAGACGAATCCGTCGTCGGCCCAGCCGAGATCGACGGCGGCATCGAATAGTTCTCTCGCGCGAGCGTACTGCCCCTCCATCGGGACTATACTCTCGTCTTCGCACCCGTAGCGATCGAGCAACCCGAGAAACTTCGCCCACTCGACGTGGTGTCCGGGCTGGTAGCCCGGCGGACGGAACTGGTGGCGCGGCTCGTCTTCGTTGTAGGTGAACTCGTGGATCCACTCGTCGGTGTAGTGTTCCCACAGGAGTCCGTCCGTCGCTGCCGCGAGGTCGTCGGTGATCGTCTCGGCGATGTGGCGCGCACGGTCGTAGTACCGGCTCTCGCCCGTCGCTTCGTAGGCCGCGATATACGCCTCGCAGGCGTGCATGTTGGCGTTTTGGCCCCGGTAGGCTTCCCGCTCCGTCCAATCGGGATCACAGTCACTGCGGAATAACCCGGCATCGTCGCGGAAGCGTTCCTCGAGCAGTTCGTGCGTCGCTCGGAGGTCCTCGACGGCGCCGTCGAGACCGGCAGCCGCAGCGCGGGCGTACGCGAGCAGCACGAAGGCGTGTCCGTACGCCGACCGCGTCCGATCGACCGGCTCACCGCCGTCGTCGACGACGAGGTGGTAGCCGCCGTCGGCAGCGCGGTGTGACTCCCGCAGGAACTCGAGTCCGTGTTCGGCCGCATCGAGACACCACTCGGGACCGTCGACGACGGCACCGACCGAGAAATTCGCGATCGAACGGCAGGTAGCGACGAGATGGCGGCGATCGTCCGTGTACGGCTCGCCCGTCTCCGGATGGAGCAACCGAAAGCCGCTCTCGGCGAGCGCGTCCGGATACTGCAGTCGCAGCGTCGCCAGCAGCCTCGCTCGGTGCCTCGCAGTCCGATCCCGTGTCATACGAGATACTACTATTGTCTCGAGTAAAACCCTTTGTTAGAGACTCCTCCCTGAGGTCTCCCCTCGAAGCACTCCCGTGTTCGTCTGTAGAAGACTGTGTTCTCTGTATCGAACTGCCAAGTCCCTTGGCCCATGAGATCATACCTCAATTCTTCGTGTCACCCGTACGGACGATGAACCCGCGAAATACCCCTGGTTCGTAGCTGTTTTGTGCGTTGGTTGAAAACGTCGAGTCGTAACTTCTATGGACTCAGTACCAACTCAATCGCTTCCGAGCGGCGACGAAATTCCGGTCGTCGGCGCCGGCACGTGGGACATCAGCGGCGACGCCGTCAACGAGTCGGTCGAAACCGCACTCGAGGTCGGCTACACGCACATCGACACGGCGGAGGGATACAAAAACGAGGCCGAGATCGGCGAGGTGCTCGCCGAACACGACCGCGAGGACGTGTTCCTCACCTCGAAGGTGCTGCCGTCGAACCTGCACTACGACGACGTCTTCGAGTCCCTCGAGGCCTCTCTCGAGAAACTCGGGACGTCCTATCTCGACCTGTATCTCATCCACTGGCCGAACCCGGCGATCTCGCTGCGGGAGACGTTCAACGCGCTCGAGCGCGCCCACGAGGAGGGGCTGATTCGGAACGTCGGCGTGAGCAACTTCAGCCGGTATCAGCTCATGTTCGCCCAGCAGGTCGCGGACGTGCCGATCGCGGTCAACCAGATCGAACTCCATCCGTGGTACTACCGCGAGGAGTTGCTCGAGTACTGTCAGGAGAACGACATCGTCGTCGAGGCAGCCGCGCCGCTGGCCAGAACCGAACTGTTCGACGACCCGGTACTGAACGATATCGCCGATAGCTACGAGAAGACCCCTGCACAGGTCGCCCTGAAGTGGGCGCTCCAAAAGGACGTGGTCGTGGTTCCGAAGTCGACGTCGGCGGAGCATCTCCGACAGAACCTCGAGCTCTTCGAGTGGGAACTCGAGGCCGACGACGTCGGTCGCATCGACGAGATCGATCGGATGGACAACGTCTACATGATCGACCTCGACGACGACACCTACGGCATTCCGCCCTGACGTCGGTCGACCGCGGCCGAATCGGCAGGCTCCCGCATACGCTCGAGCAGACGCTGAGTTCCCTCGTTTGCGGTTACGGGTAGCAATAAATAGTAGCGCAATTCCTTCATGCCTTAGAAGTGTGAAACAATCTCTCTCGATAAGTATGCGTGCGAACTGAACGTTTGTCTCTGGGCACACTCAATCGGGTGCTAAGTCACCGGCAGGATACTCAGTTCTCTGTTGGCTTCTCTTGGATGAGTGCTATCCACAAGTCCTCAATTTCCTGTACGAACTCGATAAAATCATCCGGCTCAACTGGCTTTTGAACATAGTGATCCGCATCAACGCCCTTCGATTTGACGATACCCTCTCCTACCTCCGAACTCGTGAGGACAACAACAGGGATGTCACTTACTGCTGGCTCATTATCCAGTTCAGACAATACATCCATACCTCTGTCTCCGGGTAACTTCGGCTCGAGCAGGATCAGATCAGGACGTGGGTCATCTGCATGCTCACCGCGTTGATTGATAAAATCAAGGGCAGCGTCAGCATCAGAGACGGTGTAGAGACTATTCTTGAGCTTGGCATCTTTGAAGGATTCCGTGAAGAGACGTGTGTCTCCGGGATTTGGTTCAACCAATAAAATGTTAACCCGCTCATCTTCTCCCTCCTCGTTCGAAGACATTGTAAACTGTTTTAGGCGACCACTTAAAAGATTGGGGTCACATATATCGATCAGTCTATTTTCTGTACTGAACGCGAGTTTCCTAACCGACCTGATAAAGAATCGTATTATTAACTACTGTTCTCGATTGAACGTCCCATCCGGAGCGGGGGCGATCCCAGTTCGGATCTCGAGATCAACACGTCTGAGATGCTTGCAACCATCAGTGGGCTGGCATTGGTTATAATCTGGGCAGGTACACGTCTCTGCCTCGATATCGACCGTGTAGGTGTTCCCGCTCTCACTGACGACCTCGTAGGTTGAACCCTCCTCGGCGAACCGGACATCCATCTCCTCGCTCAGTGCCCGGCGGGTTCGCGATTCGTCGATCGAGTAGCCACCGGCCTCGAGTGGTACCAACTACTGGTAGGTCACCATCTTTGGATTTAGCGAACGCCGGCGAGAAGATCGGTATCGATAGCACGAGAACGGCTCGAAGAGCGCGAGGACCGGGCGCTGGACGAACTGGACGATTAGCTCTGGGCGGGGATTTCGGTGTCGGCCTCGGCGTGTTCGTACTTGTCCTCGAACTCCTGGATGAGTTGCCCCATCTTCGCGTACCAGTCGTTTAACATCCGCTGCATATCGTTTGCGATCTGAGTGGGATCCGTCGGATAGTACACGTGGTAGTAGCCGCCCTGATCGTAGTTGATCTGCTCTTTCTGGATGAACCCGCTCTGGAGCAGCCGCTGGATCGAGCGGTACGCGGTCGAGCGCTCGCGGTCGACTTGTTCGGCGACCTCGTCGATCGTCAGCGCGTCCTCGCTCTCGACCAGCACGCGAAAGCACTCCTTGTCGAGTTGCTTGAGCCCGTGGATACACTCCAGCAACCCTTCACACTCCATGTCCTGCTGTAGTTGCTCTGCCATCGAGTTAGCCATGTTACTACCTCGAGAGAGGGTTCGTACCGGTATAAGGGTTGTGTGAATATTGTGCAATGTCGATGAGCCGAGATTGGACGGGGGAGAGCGGCCCGCTGTGGCGTTAGTCTGCAGACGTCGCGGACGATTTCGACCGTTCTCGCATCGTCGCGATCGTACGGTAGGGCACGGCCCCGCTGACCGCGGACGACGAGAGCAAAATCAGGGCGAAGCCGACCGTGCTGCACGCTTCGATGGCGAAGTAGTCGCCAACCTATTGGAACGCCGCGGCGATCGCTCCGGCCAGAAGCATCAGCCCGACGGACTCCAACTCCCTCGCTCCGAACGCGAACGGCTTGCGTCGCAGCGGTCTTCGATCCGTCCGGCGACCGCCCACTGATTTCCCGGTCGAGGAAAGCTTAAAGAGCTGTCATGTGGTCGACAACATTTGTCATGGAGTTTATGCGCGAGGAAGCGGTCCGACGACTCGAGGAGACGGTATCGAACGACGAGCCGATCATCGGCGCCGGAGCGGGGACGGGGATGTCGGCGAAGTTCGCCGAGCGCGGCGGCGTCGACCTGCTGATCATCTACAACTCGGGCCGGTACCGGATGAACGGCCGTGGTTCGCTTGCGGGTCTGCTTCCGTACGGCGACGCCAATGAGATCGTGGTCGACATGGGGCGGCAAGTGCTGCCGGTCGTGGAGGACACGCCGGTACTGGCGGGGGTCAACGGAACCGATCCGTTCCGGCAGATGGACGTCTTCATCGAAGATCTCAAGCGCCGCGGGTTCTCGGGCGTCCAGAACTTCCCGACCGTCGGTCTCATCGACGAGGACAGCCAGTTCCGCCGGAACTTAGAGGAGACTGGGATGGGCTACGACAAGGAAGTCGAGATGATCCGTGAGGCCGCCGAGCAGGAGATGCTCACGTGTCCGTACGTCTTCACCGAGGAGCAGGCCCGCGAGATGACCGAGGCCGGCGCGGACGTGATCGTCTCGCATATGGGACTGACGACGTCGGGCGACATCGGCGCTGAAACGGCGCTGGACCTCGATGCGGCAGCCGAACGGGTGCAGGCCCACCACGACGCCGCCAAAGACGTCAACGACGACGTGCTCGTTATCTGCCACGGCGGACCGATCGCCTGGCCGGACGACGCCGAGTACGTCCTGAACAACACAGAGGGCGTCGCCGGCTTCTTCGGCGCGTCCAGCCTCGAGCGGTTGCCGACCGAGGAGGCCATCGAGAACCAGGCCCGCGAGTTCAAATCGATCGAGTTCCGACCATGACGGACCCACAGTACTTCGTCGAACCGGATGACGTCGAGAGTCTAGCGTTCGACTGGGGAGTCCTCAAGTGGCTGCATACCCCTGACGTTACCGGCGGTGACCGCTTCAGCGCGGGCGTCGTGAAACTCGAGCCGGGGAAAGGCCACGAGCGACACACGCACCCCGAGAGCGACGAGATCCTCTACGTTCTGCGCGGAGAGGGAAGACAGGAGATCAGCGACGAGACGCGTGAAATCGCGGCCGGCGAGTTGGTGTTCGTACCGGAGGGCGTCGAACACGGGACGGTGAATACCGGCTGGGAGCCCCTGCTCCTTCTGGCCGTCTACGCGCCGCCGGGACCGGAAGCCGAACTGCGGGAGCTGCCGGAGTGCGAGGTCGTCCCCGCCGGCGAACTCCCGAGCGTGGAAACCGCCGCTTCGAACGACTCAGACCCATGAGCGTCGTCATCATCGGAACGTTGGATACGAAAGCGGAAGAGATCGGCTTCGCCAGGGACGTCCTCGAAGCCCAGGGTGTGGACGTCCACGTCGTCGACGCGGGCGTGATGGGCGAACCGGGATTCGAGCCGGAGACGACTGCGAGCGAGGTCGCCGATGCAGCGGGAACGACCCTCGAGCACCTCCGCGAGGAGGCTGACCGCGGCGAGGCGATAGAGGCGATGGGCGATGGCGCGGCCGAGGTCGCCCAGCGACTCCACGATGAGGGTGTCCTCGACGGCGTCCTCGGATTGGGCGGGTCGGGAAACACCTCGATCGCGACGGCGGCCATGCGGGCGCTGCCCGTCGGCGTCCCGAAGGTCATGGTTTCGACGATGGCGTCGGGCGATACGGAGCCCTACGTCGGGTCCCGGGACGTCACGATGATGTACTCGGTCGCGGATATCGAGGGGTTGAACCAACTTTCGCGGCGGATCATCTCCAACGCCGCGCTGGCGATGGTCGGCATGGTCTCGAACGACCCCGACGTCGACGTAGAAGAGCGACCCACGATCGCCATGACGATGTTCGGCGTCACGACGCCCTGCGTGCAGGCGGCCCGCGAGCGACTCGAGGACATGGGCTACGAGGCGATCGTCTTCCACGCCACCGGGACCGGCGGGCGCGCAATGGAATCGCTCGTCGAGGAGGGTGTCGTCGACGGTGTGCTCGACGTCACGACGACCGAGTGGGCCGACGAACTGGTCGGCGGCGTCCTGAGCGCCGGTCCGGACCGACTCGAGGCGGCCGGCGACGAGGGCATCCCGCAGGTCGTGTCGACGGGCGCGCTCGACATGGTCAACTTCGGCCCTCGCGATTCGGTCCCCGAGGAGTTCGAGGGCCGTCAGTTCCACGTTCACAACCCGCAGGTGACACTCATGCGGACGACGCCCGAGGAAAACGCCGAACTCGGGGAGATCATCTCCGAGAAGCTCAACGACGCGACCGGACCCACCGCGCTCGTCCTTCCCCTCGAGGGCGTCTCGGCGATCGACGTCGAGGGAGAGGACTTCTATGATCCCGAGGCCGACGCGGCGCTGTTCGACGCGCTCCGGTCGTCGCTCGAAGACGACGTCGAACTCCTCGAGATGGAGACCGACATCAACGACGAGGCCTTCGCGGCGAAACTGGCGGAGACCCTCGACGGGTACATGCGAGAGGCTGGACGAGCCCCGTAAGGTGGTCACGGACCGACCGCTCACTGCCATCGGCTGCTCGGTGGCAGACGGTTCGGTCCTCGGCGAACCGGTAAGCGACCGTGTGCAGAGCGCGAGACGTCGTAGCAGATCTCCGCTGGTGTGCGATCCGATAATTCGCTCGAGTTCGGCAGCACAGCTAGCGCCGCACTGATCCTCGTCGCATCGCGGACACCGATAACCGTCCAGTACCGGGCGTGAGCAACGTCATTGAGGGGTACAATCTAACAATTTGAGCGCTTGTGACCTCCAGCAGACTGACCCAACGGGCGGCTCCGACGGCCACTCGAGCATTGTTTGATCCTGACCGAAATTTACACACGTCTACTCCACATTACGGCCAGTATGACACCGACCGTTCACGAACTCAGGAACGAAATCAGAACGGCAACTGGCCGATTCGAACGCGAGGTTTCGACCACGTTCACGAAGGAAGATCTCGCGGCCATTTGCGACGCCGTAAACTACGACATCGACGCGAATTCTCTTCCGTCGAAGCCGCAGATGCGAGCCGGGATTCTCTATCAGATCGGTGAACTCGATGACGATGCTCCAGATAGCACACAGAATCCGTTCAAGAAGGCAGAGCTCGTGCGTATAGCGGACACAGTTAGAGACGACTAGCACTGTTCGGGAACCGATGTAACGCAGTGGCTCGTGATCTACCGAGAATTTTCCACGGACAGAGTATCTGGGTGCGTCGGACCCGATGAGCACGTAATCGACGAGGCGAGGATTCTGGTGTCGTCTGTAGGCGTCAGTTCGGGTCGTCGGGGTTCGTCGCTGTCGAGTCGATAGATGTCCCTGACTGTGTCAAAGTCATCACCGAACGTACCGGTAGCCGAGCCCCTCGGTGGACACAGGAAAACTTCCAGTAGCTGATAGCACGGTTTCTTTGTCGGCCACAGAGCTATCCGACTGGAGAGCCAACATTCGAGGATGGCAGACGATAAGCGCGGTCGAGACAAGCAAGCACACGACGCTGAAAGACGCCAGCGAGAGCGTGAGCTCGCCACAGAACTGGAGCGCGGGGACGAAATAGAGCCACCGGTGGAAGCGGAGCAACTCGCCGATTTTGAGGCGGAACTCGAAGAGCTGACATTCCCGGCGACGGGAATCGAGGTCGTCGAGGCGATCGGCGATCGTGAGCTCGGATCGGCCGAGGGGAGCTACAGTATCGAGGAACTAGTCCCGGAGACAGACGAGGAGACGTTCGACTCTCCAGCTGCCGTTCGGGTGCAGGTACAGCGGCCGACAGTCGCCGCGGCCATGAAACGGGTCGTGGAAGCCAGCGAGACGCTCCGGAATTCGGATTTCAGTTGGACACAGCGCAAGGCGTACGAGAAGACCTTCCGGGAACTCAAAGCGATCGACGCCGATGACGACGATGAAGGGATCCAAGCCATCGGCGACTGGATCGTCGAGCGAATCCGCGACAAAGAAACGCTCCCGACGTCCCGGGCGGTACGCCGAGAAGCGGCGAAGTTCTGTCGGAAGAACGGATATCAGGTCCGAAACGACGAGTGGCTCGGGATATAGACCGACGATCACGGGCGATCGTTGCACTGACTGCTATCAAGTTCCAAGCGTAACCGATACGCACCCTCTATCCTGTACGGGATGTTTTCTTGCGAGAGGCGTCTTGTTCCGTCTCGTTTGGACCTGCGATGGGCTTTATTGTGTTTCCAGTGAAACCACTAGTATGGCACTCGATACAGCGGTCCCGGAACCACCAGACCTCTCGAACCGAGGAATGCCCCGCGAGTTCGAGTGGCAAGAAGAGACGCTCGGGTCAGAGGACTTCTATCGCGAGGACATCGAAGACCTGCTTCAGGAGGGTGCATGGAAGGAGGGGTTCAACGAGTGGACCGAGTACACGAATCTCGATGAAGAGCACGTTCGAATTGTCAGCGACCTCGGCCTGTTCCAGGCGTTCGACTTCTACTGGGACCCAACCGAAGACCGCCTTCGCTTCGACGCCCCAACGATTTCGGACGACTGGCGGGAGCGAAACGCGACTGAGTCGCTCGATTCGAGCACGGTTTCACTGATCGACGGTGAGTTAGCGGATCTCGGCCGAGCGGTACAGGAGGAACTGGACGACTACCTCGAACGGAACGACGAAGCGTCCGACTATGGTTGGGGTGAGGAAACGTACGGTAAACGCGAGGAGTGATTGACCAGCTCGATTTTCCGCTCATCCTTAATTCTAGTATTTCTCCCGGACACTCGCAGTATGGCTATTCCTCGAGGCGCTGTAGCAATTGGGCGACGTGCGGGCTGGTATCCCAGCTTCGATGCGGGCTGATCACCGTGATCAGCGTTCTCGCCTCCTCGGAGGTCATGTGTCCGTTTCGGGCGTAGTCACAGATGAGTCGCGGCGTCGGAACGATGCGTGGCCCCTGGAGAACCGCGTGGATGAGCGGGAAGTTCGTCCACCGAATTCGTCGGTCAGAAAGCCGTCACCGTCGAGTGCGTTCGTGAGGACGATTCCATCGCTCTCTCCGTCGCCGAGGCCGAACGTCGGCCGCGAGTCCGGGGTGTCAGAACGATTATAGGGGTCCTCGACGGTGTAGTGGTTGCGAGCCGTGAGGACGTTGCTCGCGGCAGCGGCGTGGATGTCCTTATATTGCGTGATGTCGCGGGTGTTCGTCGGACCTGCACGCGGCAGCACTGCCAGTCCCAAAAACGGACTGTCGGTTATCGGAGTTCGTGGGGTTCGTCAGCGAGTAGTTTCAGCGCCAGAAGCGAATGACCAATAAGCGAGCGGGACAGACTCTGAGAACCCACAGTCTTCGAGGAAACTATCTCGAATACTGAGTGACTACCAAAGACTTTCCCGAAGGTCTAATGCCCGGGAACGGAATCCCGGCGATGATACCCATTGAGGGGACAGAACCAACCTAATCCCCACCTACACACCCGAAATGCCTTTCTGCCGGACTGCGTCTTATTTATCGCCGCAGTAACGCTTTACCCCGCATCTAGTCATCGCTAGAGACGATATTTCCACTGCCCGCTGATTTCTGCGTCCAGACGCCGTTGTCCAAGTCGATCGCGTCGTTCCATTTGCCTACGACAGTCGAAACCGCGAGGTCACCGGTCACGTTGTTCATCGTCGCGATACGACCGAGGATCGGGTCGACACCGGCGACGAATCCGACCACCGCAAGCGGAAGACCGACCTGATTGAGTACGACGGTGAGCATGACAATCCCTGCTCCGGGGACGCCGGCGGTGCCAATGCTGATAAGCACGGCGACGACCAGCACGAGTACTTGCTCGGAGAACGCGAGTGGTTGTCCGACCACGTTCGCGGCGAAGACGACGGTAATCGCTTGTCGGATGGCGGCGCCGTCCATATTTGCTGTGGCACCAACTGGAAGCGCGAACGAGTAGATACGCTCCTTGATACGGAGGTCCTCTTCGGCGTTGTTCATCGTCACTGGAAGTGTGCCACTCGAGGAGCGGGTGGCGAAGGCGGTCACCATTGCGTCCTTCGCGCCCATGAGGAAGGCGAGCGGCGAGACGTCAGCGACCACGCCCATGAGAAGCAGTAGATACGTGAACGTGATGTGGATGGCAACTGCGATTGCGACAGCGAGCACGAGTTCACCGAGCGACGAGAACACGCCGATTCCCTCAGTGCCGATCCCGGCAGCCATGAGGGCGAATACGCCGACCACGCCGTACTCGAGGACGCCACGAACAACGACAAACATCGCTTCGGCTCCGATCTCAAATGCCTCGAACACTGAGTCGACACGATCCGCGAGTTCATCTTGTTGGGCACGCACGTAGGTGAGCGCGATACCGAAAATGATCACGAAGAAGACGGTCGCGAGCAGGTTCCCCTCTGCCATTGCAGTGACAGGATTGCTCGGGACGATGCCAAGCACGACCTCGGTGAGTGAGGGGGGTGCCTGGGACTCAGCTTCACCGCCGGTAAACTCGACGCCACGGCCGGGTTGAAGGGCGTTCGCGACGGCAAGTCCGATGATGCCTGCGATGGTGGTCGTTACTGCGTAGAGGCCGACAGTTGCTCCCCCGATCTTGCCGAGTCGAGCTGGCGATAGCTGGCGGATTCCAGTCAGCAGCGTGAAGACGATGATCGGGATCACCAGCATGTTGAGCAGCCGCAAGAACAGGTCTCCGAGTGGTTCGACGACCGTCATCTGCTCACCGAATGCGATCCCCGCTGCGGATCCGAGAAGGAACGCGAGTGTGATGCGATAGATCAATGGCACCGACCGGTACCGCTGCCATACCGGACCGACTGTCGAGTACATATGCGCTATCAGGAATTCTCTATTTAAACAGCTATCCTTGTCGTTCGTATTTGAAGCAGTCTATGACAGCTGTTCGTCCGTAGAAACGGGGGACGAATTGCCTCACAACGGATGGATTCGGCCACCCGTATATTCCCTGTCGCTGGAGGAGTAAAGTCGCGATCTCGCAGAAAACGGTTACAATCGCCGATAGATACGTTGCATGAGCACTGCTAGTTCTGGACCTCCTACTTTACCGTCGAGAACTCTCCCGGTCGCGATATCCGGCGAGTTCCTCCGCGAATCGTGCAATTTGCCGAAGCACCTCTGGGGATTGGTCATTGAGTTTCGAAGCGATGCTCATCGCAGGAATGCGCAATTTCGAGGATGTTGAGGAAGTCCTTCGGATTGGAGTGACGATGGACGTCTTGACTCGAAACAGTCAGCGACTCCGGTAGAGAAATAACACGATATACGAATACTGGATATTGAATACGATTAGTACTCACCGGTCAGATTCTGCTGGCCCCCTTCTCCTGCACTCACCGATCCCGTGCGGCGGGGATGTTCTCCGGCGTGCACACGGGAAACCGTCGTACTTGGACTTCTGATCGGCACACCGTCTTGTACGAAACACTGCGGTTCCGGCAACAGCGGATCACGTGGACTCGAGCAACAACAAGTGACTGTCCATCTTGCGTGTTCCAGAGGGTGTCAGAGAACGATCCGTCTGACGTTCTTTTCACCCAATCTGGAGTGAACTACCGGTTCACTACACTTGCGTATTGACCAGTTGAGTACAGATCTCCCGGTATTATTTATGACGGCGGCCAACATCCAGTTGTGACAGATGCACACGACAAAGGAATTGGATAGTACCTCGTTCGAGTACCGGGTCGATGGGGACGTGGTCCCCAGAGAGACGGTGATGCCACACGTGACATCGGATGACCGCGTGGGTGTCGTGATGGGAACAGGGGTTGAGGGGCTTGGTGCTGGTAACTTCGTTCTCTCGTGTGTCACTGCGTTCTACGACTATCTCAGAGAAACCCGCGAAGAAGATTTCTTCGAGTATCCGGACTACTATACCTTCCAGACGACCGGCAACCCAGCGGATTACCGGATGCTTGACATATATCCCGACCACAAGAACGTTTCAGTCAACCGTACTGCAGAGCACCTCTTGCGAGCCATCAACGACCGGGCGATAACGACTCTTCTAGTCCCGAATGAGACAACCAATTCATTTGATTTAGATGATATTACGCTACAGAGTGCTCATCGACGAATAGACCACTGCTACGTGTATGCTCCGGACGGTTGTCCGAGTAATGCGGATTTCTCGATACGTCAGCCACGCCAACCAGCAAATGAATGGTTCGAAACAACTGTCGAGTCGCTAAACGGCGACTCCGAGGTAAGCGTCCCATCATTTGGCTGCGACGACAACTGGATAGTCCAGCAATTCCGGCAGGTCTCGGTTAAACAAGCCCTTGAACGTCTGCCAATCTAGAAACTTTCCACAAGAGACACCCTCTGTCTTGATCGATAGATGAGTCCACTGTACTTACCGTTTGTCGGGTAGTCACAGAGAGGGTATGGGAACGTTCTCTGACACCCTGTATTCCAGCGTATTACTGAACTCGAGTTCACTCATGAACTCGCCAGTAGTAGGTGACTGTCACTTGCGAGCTTCAGTTCAGTGGGATCCTCCACGAGCGACACAGCGCCGTCTGCGTCGGCCAACACGCGACAGGGGGACTGTCAGACCTAGCGACCAGCGAATCACCGAACTCGAGCAACAACAAGGGACTGTCACCACGTGCAGACCTCAACGGACACCAGAGACGCCCAAACGACTGAAAACAGCGGCTCTGGTGAAACCCTCAACTGGTGACAAGCTTGACACCCTCAGCGATAAGTGCAGGGCAAGCAGTTACCGAAGCGGCTATCGATCTATCCGAACTATGCCAAAAACCGCCTGCTGAATATAGAGGGTGTATCCATCAATCGGTCCCACTTGACTGACTTCGAGTTCGAAATCGGAAACCAGATTTGCTACGACGAGCCCGTCACTCGCGTCGGAGCCGGTACCAATGCTCGTTTGGCGTCAATAGCAATTCGACTGGTTTTGGGGCCGTGAACTGTGACGGCCCCATGTCGGTCACCGTCCAGCCCGGGAAGGCCGCCTCGATCTCATCTCGGGTCGCCCCTCGCGGCAGCGGTCCTCTCCGCTTGGGATCCCAAACGAGGAGAAGCACGGTAGCATCGGGCCCAGCGACCGCATCGACCTCCCGCGCCATCGCCTCGCGCTGTGCTCGGTTCAATCCATGGAAGGTCCCGGTATCGAGCACTAACTGGTACTCGTCGTCGATTCCCGCTGTTTCGAGCTCCGTCACGTCTCCGAGGACGAGTTCCATCTCGACGTCGGCATCCTCGACCCGGTTACGAGCACGACGTAACACCCTTTCGACGGTGTCGATACCCGTGACCTGCCAGCCTCGTTTCGCCAGTTCGATCCCCCAGATCCCGCTACCCGTTCCCACGTCGAGGGCTCGTCCGTAGGGTGGGTCGCGTCCACGTTCTTCGCGTTCGAACAGGTCGGTGATCGTCTCGACGAACTCCGGATCCTCGATAGCATCTTCCCACGGATGGAAGCCAACCTTGTACGCTAACTCGTAGTTCATCGCTGCCCTCCATGTTCTCCATCATCGGGAGTCTCGAGCGCGGTGTAGAGTGTTCGCAGGAACACGTCAGGCCGTTCGAGTTTGGGGTCGTCGCCAGCGTCGTCGATCACGTTCAGCGGCCATCCGTAGCGGGCACTCGCATCTTCGGCGACTCCGAGCCGTATGGCGCGGTCGTCCCGCCCCCAGATCAGGGTCGTCGGAACCGGGATCCGTTCTAACGTCTCTGACGGGATCATCGGCATCCCCACCTCCTTCATGAGGGTGCGCATGGCAGTCTTCACGCTCGGGGTGCGTGAACGATCGAGGTGATAGGCCAGGAACGGCTCCCAGGTGTCACCCATCCCCTCGATCAGACCATCCCGATCGAACAGACACTGGCCGAGAAATCTGTGGTACGCACGGTCGGTCGGTCGCACGAGGAACCGGAGCAACCCGAACGCGAACCTCGCGGACGGCCGGAACCGACCTAAGCCAAGCGCGTCCACGAGCACGAGTCGCTGGAGTCGATCACCCCGGTCGCTCGCGAAGCGAGCCGCGATGGCACCGCCGAGCAGATGCCCGATCAGCGTCGGTGGCGTCGGGCAGGTTTGCTCGACCAGTTCGCCGAGCCACGTGACCACGGAGTCGGCGTCCAGCGTGCTGTTCGTTACCTCCGACGTGCCATGACCGGGCAGGTCGGGGACGATCACGCGATGGGTCGTCACCAGTTCCGGGATGACACGCATCCACCAGAACGCGGATTCGCCAGGGCCGTGCAGCAGGACGATCGGCGGACCATCACCGCCCTCCAGAACGGCGGTCGAAACACCAGCCAGTTGCAGCCGTCGCTCCGTGACAGGAAGTTCGGTCAGCAGCCGCTCCCGAGCGTCCGTCGTTTGTTGGTCCTGTATGGACATTGATTTCATCGGAGTGTCAACTCACTTCGTCCCGATACCGATGTTCACCGAGTTGTTCAACACGGCGGGGCCGCTCCCCCCGGACCGCTCGCGCAGCTTGTTATCCAGCGCCTTCTGGGCCGCGGCTTTCTGCTCTGCCGTCAGGTCGGCGACCATCTCCGCCCCGATCGGATTGCTGGCGGTCACCCAGTCCCACATCTGCGTGCCGGACTCGAACTCTAACCGGTGGTTCGCCGTCTCCACGCGGATGTCCGTCAATCCGGCGTCGGCCAGTTCCTCGCGCAGTATCTCGGGATCCGATACCTGGAAAGGTAACGGCGGTGGATCCGTCGGGAGGCCCGTGAACTCGGGGACGGCCGTTTTCACCGCGCCGAGGAAGAATCCAAGGAACTCGACCTCCGAGGGTGGACCCATCGTAACGAGCACCACGCGGCCGCCGGGCTTGGTAACACGCGTCATCTCGCTCAGTCCCCGTGGCAGGTCGGGGAACAGCATGACGCCGAACTGTGATGCGGCGACGTCGAAGGTGTCGTCTTCGAGGTCGAGGGCCTGGCCGTCCATGACTCGGGCCCCCAGGTTCGTGAGCCCCTCCTCGCGGGCACGCGCTTCGAGTCGTTCGACCATGGCGGGAGAGATGTCTGTCGCCAGCACCTGCGCCCCCGCGCGAGCCGCCGGAATGCTCAATCCACCACTGCCGGCCGCAACGTCCAGCATCCGCATCCCCGATCGGAGCCTGGCCCGCTGGAGGGCTGCCTCCGCCAAAGCCATGTTCGATGGCGTTACGTACTCGTCATACCCCGGGGCGATCTCGGTCCATGCTTCCTGTATTGTTGCTTGTTCGGTCATGATACCTCAGATTGAGGTACGCCGGCAGACCACGTCTAAATGTCCGCTGAAAGATTTCATCCCGTGAAGAGCGGCTTCGGTTCTGCGGTAGGGCGGAAATGGTCTGACACGGTGAATCGTCTTGAATGCCCGGTCCACACCGTGATATCCGGCAAATCGCTGGTCGTTAAACGCGCGCCCACCAGTCGCCGACGCGACCTACGGGAGGAGGTCCGACGGGACCAGCGTCTCGAACGCCTCCGGCCCGACTGGTTCGGCCTCTCGGCGGACCCGCTCGAAGGTGGAGATGGCCCACTCGCGTGCCTCGGGTGCGTCCGTATCGATCACAGCTGTCAGCGCCCCGGTCTCGGCGTCGTGACAGCAGATGCCGGCGCGGTCGTCCACGATACCGAGCCCACACCGGTTCCCGTCGGGGAGGTCGTCGTGGACATACACGGTGCAGTTCTCACGGGCGGCGGCTTCCATGACTCGGTCGGGATTCCACGCGACGGTCCCCTCGAGGGCGGTCGGCGAGTACACGTACTCGAGTTCCATGCCGTCGAGGACAGCCTGGCAGACCGTCTCGTTGTTAACCGATTTGTAGACGATACTGTCGAACCCGCGCATTCGGCTCGTTCCTTCGATGAGCTGGGTAAGCCGTTCGACGGGTTCGTACGGGTATTTCGGACCGGGATAGGAGACAACCGCGTCGGCGAAGAGGTCGGCGGAGAACCCCTCCATCTCCCGCGGGAGCCACTGCCAGACATCGCGTAGCTTGCGTTCGACCTCCATCGCGTCGCGGAGATCGAGGAATCGATCTGCCACGAACTCGCCGAGCCGTGTCAGTTGGTAGGTCGGGCCGTCCCGGACGATCCATCGACGATCTTCGAAGTCAGTGAGGATTCGACTCATGGTCGGTGAGGAGGCCCCCGTCGCGGCGCGAAGCTCCCTACCCTCGCGGGGTCCCTCGGTCAGGCCCTCTATGACACCGATGCGGTGACTCGACCGGGCGAGAAATTCGATTTCTTCGATGGCAGTATCCATGGTGTGTGTAGGTGTACCACAGTATAATGGGTATCGGTGCTCATGACCAGTTTAGTGAAGAATACGCATTCTCTATTCAGAGGCTCTATTCCCCGTATTTCGGTAGTTTGCGGGGTAGACTTATCGTTGAGTGCATCGAATGATCATCGCTATGCCGTACGCCCAGTGTAACGGGGCCGACCTCTATTACGAAGACCGCGGCGAGGGCCAACCAATCGTGTTTCTCCACGGTGTGTTGCACAGTCTGCGGTTTTTCGAGCCACAGTTAGCTGGTCTCTCGGACGAGTACCGCGCGGTCGCCGTCGATTTCAGGGGGCACGGCCGGTCGGAGAAGACGGAACTGGGCCACACAGTCGCCCAATACGCCCGCGATATTCACACCTTCGTCGAACAACGAGACCTCGATGATGTCGTCCTCGTTGGATGGTCGTTGGGCGCGCTCGTCTCGTGGGAGTACGTGGATCAATTCGGCACCGAACGGATACGAGGACTGGTCGACGTCGACATGGAAGCATCTCGATTTCAGTGGGATGACTACGAGCACGGACTCACCGACCTGGAAGGAATCAAGGACACGCTCGCGTTGGTCCAGGGAGACCGGACGAGCATCATCGAACGCATGACGGAGCAGGTCTTCAAGGATCCCAGCGCCGAGACGAAAACGTTACAGTTCGACGAGATCTCCCGGACGCCGGCCTCGATCGGGACCGTCATCCTGATCGATGCGGTCACACGCGATTACCGACGCGTCCTCCCCGAGATAGATGTTCCCATGTTGGTGTGCGCCGGGGCAGAGGAAGAAACAACACGTGGGACCGTCGCGTCAGTGAGAAACGTCGTGGATTTCGTCCCAGACGCCCAGTTCGAACTGTTCGAAGACAGCGGCCACGGCCCGTGTTTCGAGGAACCCGAACGGTTCAATTGGGTCATGAGCCGGTTCGTCGACTCGATTTGAAAGATACGCGCCCTGTATTCAGTTCCGTCAAGAAAACCCTCAGACTGCTGTAAGAAGCGGCGTGCTGAATACAGAAGTCCTATTCAGCGTATTTCTGTTGTCTTGCCCACTATGATTATCCCTTAGTACGGTGTATATTCAGCGTTATGCCAGTCATCCAGTGCAACGGAGCCGATCTCTATTACGAGGATCACGGCGCGGGCCAACCAATAGTCTTCCTCCACGGTGGGGGAGATGGTCTCAGGTACTTTGAACCGCAGTTGACCGGCCTCTCGAACGAGTACCGAACGATCGCGTTCGATTTCAGAGGCCACGGTCGGTCCGAGAAGACGGACTTGGGGCATACACTACCGCAGTACGCACAGGATTTACGTGCGTTTCTCGACCAGCTCAATCTCGATAACATCGTTCTCGTCGGCTGGTCGATGGGTGCGATAGTGTCGTGGGAGTACATCGATCAGTTCGGCACAGATCGATTACTCGCATTGATCGATGTCGATATGGAACCATCGCCGCTACAACGGGAGGGTTACGACTACGGCAGTTACACCGTGGAAGGGCTCAGGGAAACCCTCGCTCGTATCCAGACGAATCCATTGGATCTCACCGATCAATCAATAGACGCACTGCTCAAAGATTCACCCTCCTGGGAACTGCGGACCATGATGTTTGACGAAGGATCTCGGACCCCGCCTCCAATTCAAGGGGCAATGCTTCTCGAATTGACGCGTGATTACCGAGACGTGCTTCCCGAAATTGATGTCCCGACGTTAGTTTGCGCCGGGGCGGACGAAACGTGGCGGAGCGTTGCATCCGTCGAGTACGTTGCGGAACTCATTCCGGATGCTCAATTTGAACGCTTCGAGGAAAGCGGACACTGTATTACCGTCGAAGAACCAGAACGATTCAATCACATCGTGAGTGATTTCGTCGAATCATTCGGCTGAATTTATACCTTCTATTCAGTACGGCCCCGAATATCACTCAAATCTGTTAAACCGGCGGCAGTCAGTAAGCACATCTACTGAGCGGCCATTTCTGTCTCATCCTTGTGAAAGACACTGCGTTCTCTGACATAGTGGAGTGTTCAGTATAGGGCAAGCAGTTGCCAAAGTGGCTATCGATCTATCCGAAATCTACCAAAAGTCATCTGCTGAATATAGAGGAGGAGTTCAGCACGACGATCTCGTTTGTTTCACGCCCGCCCTACTGAACCAGCCGTTCTATAGATCTGCGAACTTAGTGCTGATGCTTCTACCATCTATCGGAGATGTTGACTGAGTCGTGCTGATAGACAGCGCGTATTCATTAACTGCGTCCGCTACCTAACGCCGTAGAGCGCACCACGTGTTAGGCCTCCGGCAACATCGTCGGGTTGAGAGGCTCAGCCTCATCACGGTAGTCCTCGTAGAGTGACTTCGCCCACGAGACAACAACTGGATCATCAGTTACCACCAACCCTTCAACTCCATTCTGATCGTCCTCGCTCAACCAGAATCCGACTGTTGTATCGATTATATGGAAACTAATTGGAACTTCTCCATCGTACAAAAGAACATCGCCTCTCTCTGCACGTGTCTGCCAGATTGGTATCTGTTTCGGCTCTTCGCCAAGAGTATCGAACCAACTGGCTTCGATCACGGATTCAGAATCTAACTGTCCATGCATCGACTGATCGTGGATTAATTTCACAAACCGGCTGACGGCAAGTCGGACAAGCGACCGCTTCTTGTTCGCAGCACGGATCCACTCCGCTAAATAATCGAACGGCTCAACGGGATTCGTCTCGGTCGGCGTTATAATGTCGGCATCACGGAAATGCCGTGGATCAAGTTCACGAGCAGGTGGCGGAAGAAATCGGATCATCTCTCCGAGATGCCGGATACCCTTGACGGTCTGTAGGTAGTCGTGGAACTCGTTGGTCATGGTTTCTCCCCTGTCCGTGAGTTCGTATTGACTGCCCTCTGAGTCGATCCATCCCTGTGATTCCCCCTTGTTGAGGATGCGGGTAACGGTAGACCGTGAAGCTCCCGTCTGTTCTGCAAGGGCGCGACCCGTCGTCGACCCGTCGATGAGTGCTTCGAACACCCGCATGCTGTATGGCGAATTTACGAAGATTTGGACCTCTTCCAGCGCCTCATTCGTGTCGGATGTTGGCATATATCTCCCCCTTTGTGTCGGTCGCTATGTCCCAGAGTTGCTAATAGCTTGTGCGCGGGGTGAAGATCGGTGCAGGGGCTCGAAAACTCCCCATCGAGTAGGGCTATGAATCTCGCGATGGTAGGTGCCACCAAGGAACAGGGGGGTGAGAATCAACCATCGAATACGAGGAAAAGCGAATCGAAGGATAGCCGAAAGAGAAGTGATCAGGAATACACGAACCGACGTACGGTGATAAGAACCAGCGGTGGCCGTAGGAGAATGTGATCATGACGAACGAACCGAATCCAGACGGCGTCTTGCGCCGAACGCTGTTGAAAGCGGGGGCGGTCACAGCAGGCGCACTCGGAATGCTCCCGTCTGCAACAGCGAGTGGCCGTGCGAAGGAATCGCAGACTGACGAAACGACTAGAAGCGAATCTGCTCAATCCCAGAAGGGATATGTGATTACTGTCGAGGGGGTAACCGACAGGGAGCGGTTTATGAACGAATATCTTCCTGTTGCTGGAGAGACAATTGTCGCGCATGGCGGCGAGGCGCTCGTTCTCTCGTTTAATCCGACCGTGCTTGACGGTGAATGGGGTCATGACGTGACGAGCGTCTTGGAATTCCCATCCGTTCAAGCAGCGAGGGAGTGGTATGCCGATGACGCCTTGCAAGAAGTCCGGCCGATTCGCCACGAGACCACTGCCTACTCCAATAAGATCGTCACCTCTCAATACTCCCCGGAAGATAGCGCGTAAGAAATTCCACTATTTTTCTCCGCGACAAATCGGATGCAACCCCCCAACGTGAAGCGGTAGAGAAATACTCGGAGGGACGTGAGAATTCTTTCAACTATATCATGTTCTATGTAGATCCATCTGTCTAATACGATATTCTTGCCCTGTATTGAGCGTTCGACCTTCTACCTTGGTTGCTCCTCACTCCGTGCCATATCCGCGCTCTGTATTCATCACGACTCTTCGAACAGATACTCTGATTGGCAGGAATCCCAGCGGTCAGTAAGCATCTCTGTATAACAGCTGTTTCAGACAACATCACGTCTGAAGAATAGGATTTCAACAGGGCCAAATCTGGTGTCTTCCTCGCGTGATCTTGAGTGGACTGTCCATCTTGCGTGTTCCTGGCCGACTGTCCACCGTTCGCCAGCAGCGGCGGCCACGGTGCGGTGCTGGGCGTTCGCCGCGATCCTGTCCGTTCGGGCATCGATCGTCCGTCTGTTACCGCTGTCTTGCGACCAGACTCGAGAGTCCTTGGTGAAGTGGTATCGAAAGATACGGAGGGGGTGGTGATAACGAATTAACGTCAGAGGCACTTGACGCCCTCGTCGGGGGATTCAACCGTCACCGATCTCCCTCTACGGAATACTCACTCGTGTACTCCCAAGCGTCGAGGTCGTACCAGATCGTGGCTACGTGCGTTTTTGCGTCGTGCTCGTCGGGATCAACGCGCTCGCGAATCTCATCGAACGTCCTCAATCGGCGGGGCATGCGGTAGGCTGTGACTTTTTTACAGGGTGTCTGCCGCGCACTTCTCGAATGATGCGAGAGGAGCAACGATTCTCCAGCCGGATACCTGTCTTCTATTGCTTGAGGTGGCTCATTCGATCCGAATCGTTCCGACCATCCCAGAACTCTCGTGTGGGATACAATAGTATCCGTACGTTCCGGGTTGATCGAACGTGTGCTTGTAGTCCTCGCCCGGAGCGATGAGCCCCTCGTTGATCCGGTTTCTCGCAGCACGCTCTGACTCGAAGCCACCACTTGCGAAGTACGCGGCCTCGTCTGGAATCTCGTCTTCGTACGCTGTGACCGTGTGCTGGATGTCGCTCTCGTTCGTCCACGTTACCGTCTCCCCAGATTTGATCGTCGTAGTCTTCGGCTCAAACGTGTGGTTGTCGGGCATCGTGATGGTCTGGATCGACGATGCCTGCCCGCTCAAACATCCAGCGGTGCTGAGAGTCGCTAGGGTGGCAGTGCTAAGTCGCAACACCGTCCGCCGATCGTAATACTTGAGCGACATTGTAACAGAATTGGGCGATGTCTATTAGAGCGCCACGAGGAGGTCGGTCACGTACATAACGCCGAGGCCGAACAGGAATGCAAGCAGATTCGTGGCGCTGGCCACGCGACCGCCCGCATCCCGAACCATTCGCGCGATCTCCCAGTTGACCTGCAGGATCGCACCAACCCCGATCGCGAGGAAGAAGGCGCCGATCGTCGGCGAGTACGCGAGACTACCGATCCAGCCACCGAGGATGACGGGTGCGCCGGCGATAACGCCGAGTGCGGCGAAGTGCTTGAGCGACGGGCGTTTTCCGCGGGCAACCGGTGCAACGACGGCCGGGCCTTCCGTCACGTTGTGGAGCATGAACCCAATCACGAGGAATGCACCGAGCGACACGCGCCCGAGTGCAAACGAACTCCCGATAGCAAGTCCCTCCGCGAGGTTGTGCAGACCGATCCCTACCGCGACCAGATAGGCGATCCAGAGACCGCTACTCGCCCGACTATCGCCAGCGGCGACACGGCCCTCACGCCACGCACTGATCGCCTGGACCAGAAGAAGTGCGCCAAAGATTCCGAAGACGACCAGGAGGTTGCCCTCGTACGCGCCTGGAACCCGCTCGGCGAGTTCGAACGCCTCGAACCCGGCATCGAACGCCAAGAAGCTCAGTACGCCGGCCGCGAATAAGAGCACGGCGTGCAGCCACCGATCGCTCATCGTCTTGATGTAGGGGAACCACAGCATCCCGAGTGCGACCGGGATGACACCGACGAACAGCCCGATGACTGCAAGCGTCCCGAGCAGACTGAGGCTAAATCCGGGTGACTGACTCGGAGCGACGATCGTGTTATGGACCGTCGATCCGTCAGAGAGGACGAGAGCGACCTCGAGATCCCACCCCGGGTTCCAGTGATACGGAACCACGATCTGTGCGCTTTCCATCGGGGCGAGCGTTTGGTCACCACCGGCTCCGTCGACCCGGAAATTCCAGTAGGCTTCATCGACGAGGACCTGTGATATCGTCACGGATTCGGGCCCGTTATTCGTCACGTGCAGTACGACCGTGTCGTCGCTCGGAAGCGTTGTGTGCGTGACCGTCACGTCCGGGAGCGGTGTGCCGCTTTGAACACCGGCAAGCGGTGACGTGAACGCGAACACACCCAGGACGAGCACGAGCAACACGATCGGGAGTAACGCGCTGACCCACCGCGGTAATCCGAGGGGCTGTGTGGTCTCGTTCTCGGCTGGTACACCACCGTCCGTCGTCAAGTGTTCTCCTTTGTCCGTCATGTTAGACCACCTCGAAGAAGCTCATCCAGCCGAGTTCGGCAAACTCCGATTGATGCGCGTGGAACATGTACAGTCCGGGTTCGTGATCCGAGTAGTCGATCTCGAGGATACCGCGCTGCGCCTGCGTCTGCATGATCGTATCCACAGTCTTGCGCGTTGGCGTCAGCGTCGTCCCATGGTCATAATAGTCGAAGAACTGCGAGTGCGTGTGGAACGAATTGATGAGGTCGAACTCCGTGGCATTGGCGAGGTACACGCGCTGGAGTTCGTTCTTGTCAATCTGGATGGGGCGTTTCGTCTCGCCCGCCGTCCAGTTACCGTTGCCGTCGGTTTCACCGACCCCGTATCCGAACGCCCGTGTGTTCGCCGCGTAGACCTCGTTTCCGCCGTCGAAGTTGGTATCGAACGAGTTCATTATCATTACCATCTCGTTGACGGCGTCGTTTTCGGCGTACTCGTGATTCCGACTCCTTGCCTCTTCGACGAGCTGTGTCCGGAAGTCGTCAGTAATCGGGCCAGGGTAATTGACGTAGTCGCGTGGGTTCTCCCTAACGCGTTCGGGGTCCGGATCAACGATGATCGTGCCGTAGAGTCCGCGGTGGATGTGCTCTTTCAGCGGGAGCGAGTGGCAGTGATAGAAGTGTGTGCCGGCGGGCTGGGCGATCCACTCGTAGGTGAAGGATTCCCCCGTATCGAGCACACCTGGCCCGTTCTGAGGGATTCCATCCATTCGCGGGTTGAGGTTCTTCAGATGCGGGTGAATCGTGTGAGCATGCCGTCCCAAGTTCGTGAACTTGATCCGGAGTAGGTCTCCCTCAACGGCGCGGATCGTCGGACCCGGCACCTGGCCGTTGTACGCCCATGCCTGGAACTCGACGCCCGGCGCGATGGTAATCGTCGTGTCGACGGCAGTTACTTCGAACTCCCGGATGGTTCGGCCATCCACCTCGTAGATCTGCTGGGGAACGTTATCCTGTCCGCTGTCTCCGGTGTTGAACGCGGTGAGGAACTCGTGCGGGTCGAAATCCAGATCCTGGTATTCGCCCACCGTGCCGAAGTTGCCGTGTCCATCCTCGTCGTTGTGGCCGGGCGACACACTTGCTTGGGTACTCCCGAGTCCGACTGCTGCACTCCCGGCGACACCGAGACTGCCGAGTACTGTGCGACGACTGACGCTCGTTTCACCGGTGAGTGATTCGATCAATCGCTGTTCGAGACGTTCTGTGACGTCTGCTGCACTATCGTAATCTATCGAGGGCATGATCTCCTCCGCTGGTTGAGCCTACGGATACCCATATGCGCTAGTTGGCTCTTCCAATATATAAATTAGACGCGTCTAAACTTTGAGCGAGTCTAGGCTAATTAGAGCTGGTGGATTTTCGAGCTGTTTAGTTAGTACCCTCAGTGAGAGGTACTGGAACGATGCGGAGCGGCGAGTCGGCTAGCAGTAGATTCCGGGTAACCGCGCCCGCGGTTCGGCTCGTGTTTCGGTTTTGGCACTGATTGACCCGTCCGCAAGGAATATAATGAACGTTACTCAAGAACCACGTGTATGGAGGTCCCACTCCTCGTAACAGACTTTCTTGACCGGGCGCGCAAGTACTATGGCGACGAGGAGGCCGTCGTCGCGACGACGGGCGAACGCTACACCTACGACGACTTGGGCGATCGCGCTGATCGACTCTCTGCGGTACTCCGGGAGCGGGGCATCGAGAAGGGCGATCGGGTGGCAGTGCTCGACCCGAACACCCACTACCACCTCGAGTCGGCCTATGGGATTATGCAGCTCGGGGCGATCCATACGCCGCTGAACTATCGTTTGACGTCCGAGGACTACGAATACATGCTCGACGACGCAGGCGTCGACGCCGTCATCGCGGACTACGAGTACGCCGAGAGGATCGACGCCGTTCGTGACGAGGTGCCGACGGAGACCTTTATCGCGACCGACGCCGATGCCCTCAATGGATGTGACGGGGAGTGGGAGGACTTCGAGACCCTCATCGATGACGCCTCGCCTGAGTACGACCGTCCCGAGATGAGCGAGGACGACGTCATCACGATCAACTATACTTCGGGGACGACAGGTGATCCGAAGGGGGTCATGCGGACCCACCGCACTGAGGCCCTACACGCCCAGTTGGTGACGATCCACCACGAGATCACCGACGACGACGTCTACCTCTGGACGCTGCCGATGTTTCACGTCAACGGCTGGGGCCACATCTACGCGATCACGGGAATTGGCGCGAAACACGTCTGTACCCGCGGCGTCGACGCCGAGACGAATCTCCGGCAGATCCGCGAGGAGGACGTCTCCTTCCTGTGCTGTGCGCCGACCGTGCTGACGCTGTTCGAGGAGTACCTCATGGACGAGGACGTGCCGACGACGGGCGACGCACCGATGCGGGTCACTGCGGCTGGCGCCGCTCCCCCCGAGAGTATCATCGAGACCGTCGAGGAGGAGTTCGGCTGGCACTTCCGCCAGCTCTACGGCGCGACCGAAACCGGCCCTCTGATCGGCACCTCCGCGACCCGGCGGCTGATAGACGAGGACAGCGCGGAGCGATTCGCGCTGAAGAAGCGACAGGGGATCGCCCCCCTCGCAACTGAGGTCGAGGTCGTTGACGACGATGGTGAGGAGGTGCCCTGGGACGACGAGACGATCGGCGAGATCGTCGTTCGGGGCAACCAGGTGATGGACGGCTACTGGGAGAAACCCGAGGAGACTGAGGAGTCGTTCGACGACAAGCGCGAGGGCTGGTTCCACACGGGCGATCTGGCCGTCGTCAATGAGGACGGGCTGATGGCGATCCAGGACCGCAAGAAGGACATCATCGTCTCCGGCGGCGAGAACATCTCGAGCATCGAACTTGAGGACGTGCTGTTCGACCACCCCGACGTCGCCGACGTGGCGATCATCCCTACGCCGAGCGAGAAGTGGGGCGAGACGCCGAAGGCGTTCGTCGTTCCGGCGAGCGGCGATCCCGAGAATCCGCCGGTCACCAAGGATGACCTGACGGCATACACCCGCGAGCGGCTCGCCGGATACAAGGTCGTCCACCGCGTCGAGTTTGTCGACGAGCTGCCGAAGACGGCGACTGGAAAGACTCAGAAGTACGAACTCCGTGAGCGGGAGTGGGAGGACGAGGAGACGATGGTCGGACAGGGGTAGCCGCCCCACTTTAGTTCTCAACCTTGCCCGTTGGTAGAATGATGTTAGGACATATACCAAGGCACTGAAAATATATTTCTTAGCGTTGTGAGAGCTCGGATTGATGCATACAAAACAGACAGGACCCCTCAGTTAACCAACACAGTAGGTTGTATGTTGGTTAACTCGGTGCGGAAATCCAGATCTCGACGTTCACTAGCCAGACAACTCACCGAGTTCAAGAACTGATGCTACCACATCGGACAAATGGGGAGAAGACGAGGCGGAACAATGGTCTATATCCTATGTAGCTCTAGAAGAAAGCGGCTGCTGCTCGAGCGGTGGGCCCATCTGTACGACCCAGTTCTTCTCGAGGGTGTCTGATACTGTAAGTGCAATTGCTAGTCGCAGCCACGGGCCGACCGTCGGATGATCGAGTAATCGCGACGGATCCGGTTGCCAGAACAGCACGCTACCGAGTGGGTCGTCGGGATCACCACATCGCGCTGGCGGGAGGAGTGTCTCGAGAAATGCGTCGGCGGCGTCGAGGAGCGTCTGGTTCCCCTTGAGGACAGTTGGAACAACCGAATCGCGGCGTTCAACAGCCGTCTGAAACGAGAGCGCCAAACGATATCCGGTCTCGTCAATCCGGATGAGAGCGAACGCCTCGAGCCGGTTGCGATAGTTCCGGATGGTCCGTGCTGAGACGCCCGCTTGGTCGGCGAGGTCCCGCTGTGACAGGCGGTTTTCGGCTGTGAGAAGCGTGTGAATGATTCGGCCAACTGTCGGTGGGAGATCGGGGAGCATAACCACATATAGTTATATAGATAGCTGAAAAGTACATCGTAAAATTAGATCAATAGATCTTGTTTCGTTAGTTTGTAGGGTCTTATCGTCGGATCTTTACTGAGTGTTCAGCCGTCATAACCGGCTCCGTTGAGTTGGGACACGCAAGCAGCACAAGAGTGCCATCTGCACGACGTTCAGCGGTGAATGTAGGCGCCGGTGGGATTCCATAGTCCGATGGTGTGCGATAGTTCGATGCGATTGCCCATGTTCGTGCGAGCATTCGTCCTGCCTCGGTTGAGTTGTCGACAGCGTTTTTCTCTGGCTTCGTTTGGTCCTCGTCACTCATTTGTTGCTTATTTCTCGTTCTCTAATGGAACCGGCACACGATCCCCGTTCCCAGGGAGTGCCAACTCATCGGTTGTACTCGTGAGTACCTCTCCAGACGGATGAAATGCGACGGCAATTGATCCAGCCTCGTGCATTTTGGCGAACGTTCGGACAAGTTCCGTTTGGTCAAATCCGTTGGGAGCGTCGACGTTAACTCGATCAATCAGCTGATCGCTCTGGAGTTGCACCCAACCGGTAAGCGCAAGTTCGACTTTCGTCCCACTCGGCCCATCGAACTGCTCTCCTATTATCGAGTCACCGATTATACTCTGATGCAAGCGCTCGTGAGTCCCGGACGGGACAACGTAGACACTACCGTCGGGTGAGACGGTAAGATGGCGGACGTACTCGCCTTCCCACTTAGAAAATGGGATTGAGCCCGGCTCGCTCATCGCCTACTGCAGACCGATGTTGATGGTTTTCGTTTGTGTGTAGTGGTCGGCGAGTGCCTCGTATCCGATTTCACGGCCGATACCGGACTCTTTGTAGCCGCCGAAGGGCTGTCCAGCTGGGAAGGAGTTGTACTGGTTCACCCAGATCGTCCCAGCTTCGATATCTTTCGCTGTCTGATAAGCTTTCGTCAGGTCGTTTGTGAGGATACCCGCTGCGAGCCCATAGTCGACGTCGTTCGCCAGTTTGATCATCTTCTCGTAGTCGGTCCACTCGAAGACTTCTTGAACCGGGCCGAAGATTTCCTCTTGGACGGCACGGTTGTTGTGATCAATATTGTCGATCAGCGTCGGCGAGACGAAGCTTCCCTCTTCGAGAGCGTCGTCGTCGGGTACGTCACCGCCGGTAATGAAGTCGGCACCAGCGTCACGAGCTTCCTGGATGTACTCGAGCGTATTCTGGGCCTGTTCTTCGGTCACCTTCGGCCCAAGAGTCGTTTCTTCGAGAAGGGGATCGTCAATCACGAGGTCCTCAGCAGTGGACGCCAGAGCGTCGAGGAACTCTTCTTTGATATTGCTGTGGATGAACAGCCGTGATCCCGCGGAACAGCACTCACCCGTGTTGTAGAAGATGGCTGTTATCGTCGTGTTGACTGCCTTTTCAAGATCCGCGTCAGGGTAGATGATCAGCGGGCTTTTTCCACCAAGCTCGAGCGTGATGTCGTGGACGTTCTCGGCAGCCTGTGCCATTACTTGCTTACCGATCTCGGTTGATCCGGTGAAGGCAAGTTTTCGAATATCTGGATGTTTCGCCAGTGGTTCGCCAGCTTCAGGTCCGAAGCCGGTAACGACGTTCACGACCCCATCGGGAAGTACGTCGTCGACTTCGTCCATCAGCTTGAGGATTGTCAACGGTGTCTGTTCGGCCGGCTTGAGCACCGAACAATTGCCTGCAGCGAGCGCTGGGCCGAGTTTCCACGCTGCCATCAACAGTGGGAAGTTCCACGGTGTGATCTGGCCAACGACACCGTACGGTTCGGAGATCGTTTGGACGTGCTGGCTCTCACCACCACTTGGGATGGTGTCCCCGCCGTTGACACGGGTTGCGCCAGCGAAATAGCGGAAGTGATCAGCGACCAGCTCCATATCGACTCTGGACTCACTGATCGGTTTCCCATTGTCGAGCGTTTCGAGGAGCGCGAATTCCTCCTTGCTTTGCTCGACTCTGTCGGCGATCTCCTCGAGAACACGCTGGCGATCCGCCGCCGAGTAGTTCGACCAAGTGTCGTCGTAAGCAGTCCATGCCGCCTCGACTGCGCGATCGATGTCCTTGTCGTTTCCTGCTTGGACTGTTGCAAGTGAGTCGCCGGTTGTTGGATCTCGGGTTTCGAATGTTTCTCCCGAAGAACTTGTCGTCCACTCGCCACCGATATAAAGTTTCAGATTCGGTGGAACGACGTCCGCTGCGGTCTCTTGATGACGTTGTTCGATATCACTCTTCCGCTCAGTGGCTGACTGGGATTCAGTCGACATTTCATGCCAACAATCGGCATCCAGTACATAAAGATATGTGACTAAGAATAGATATATTAATCGATTCTAATTACATATATCCGATTTAGCTTTAACTAGCGCTTAGAAATGAACTACTTGTGGTTAACCAACCGAATTGTCTGATTATCACCGTTAGATATCTTTTTATCAACCTGCCTAAGGTGCACTTATAAGGAACAAATTTAGATGATGAAATATCTTGCAAATAAAGATGTGGCTGAACGTTCGAGTCGGCTACTGACTGGATTCTATCAATTTCACAGGAATTATAGCTAACTTTGATTCTCCAATCAAAGAAGCCCCACGGTGACGGTAGAACACCGTGAGGGACGACCAGGTGAATTCACAAGGGACGATTGGATGTGCAGAACATCTTGACAGGTACTACCTTGGAGTGTTCTGCAATTGTGCTACTACCACACACATATAAAATCTAATTGAAGCTCTCGCAGCTTAGTAATCTGAGGTAGTTACTAAGATCTAGAATCTATTTAACTAAAGCAATAGAATAAACCATATATAGTTTACAGTGCAGATATGCTATAACTATACTCATCAGAATCAATTTCATCGGTCTATCCAGAGTGACCTCTACTGGATCAAAATCTAGTGACTCCTGGTGAGAGAACATGCCAATCACGAAAAAAGAACATTATCAGCTATTCATCGACGGAGAGAGTATTGACGCATCATCCACCGTCAATCTCACAACTACTGACCCTGCAACTGAGGAACCGATTGCACAGTTTGCAGCGGCAACGGCTAGCGATGTTGATCGAGCGATCAAGTCTGCTTGAGGAGCACTTTCAGACTGGCAATCCAAGACGCCTATTGAACGTGGCCAGATCGTCTATCAGGTTGCAAATGAGATTCGAGACCACACGGAAGAGCTAGCTCGAATCGAGTGCCAGGATCAGGGTAAACCTCTTACCCAGGCTCGGAGCGACGTTGACGATGCAGTTCGTTACTTCGATTATTATGCTGGTGCGGCCGACAAACTCGAGGGGAAACGTGTTCCTCGAGGTCGGGAAAATCTCGACATGACGATTCGGAAGCCGTACGGTGTTAGTGGGCAGATCATTCCCTGGAATTTTCCCCTCAGTATTGCAGCTCGAGGTGTGGCACCTGTGCTTGTTGCCGGAAATACAGTCGTTGTAAAACCAGCACCGACGACACCACTCTCCGCGCTGCATTTGGCGGAGATCTGTCGGGATGCCGGTGTTCCTGATGGAGTCGTCAACGTCATCACTGGCGGTGCGGAACCGGGAGCCGCCCTTTCGTCACACGAGGGTGTCCTCCAAGGGCGACTCTTCTCGCTCAGTGATACAGCATGCTTCAAAGGGAAAGTCCAACGTATCGTCCAGATAAGCATACCACTCCATCGCTTGCTCTTCTGAACCATAGGTGTCGACGATGATCTCCATCTTAACGCGTTCTCGTGGAACGGAATATCGAAAAACGAATGACCGATCGACTACTCGCCAGAGGTTGTCTCGAGCGAAGCGAACGCAGATAACAAAGGTAGTGAAACGTGTGACTTCAAGTGACCGAATTTTCAAGCTGTTGGGACACATTTGTGACATTCTCTCCGCCGTTTACGGCGAGGAGGATGTCACGAGCCTTGTATGAGGGTGCTTATCGACCGCGCCCGGGGTTGTCACCGCCATTGAAGAATAGTTTCACATCTCGTTCTTCATCAGCAGGGATGTGGACCAACACTGCGTCTGCATCAGCATCGTAGGCGAACGATTCAGGAATATCCTCAACATCATCGGCGTTGACTTCCTCATACTTGTTGGAGGCGGCCTGAACCTTCCGAGGAGCCTCCGAGAGATCAAGGTTTAGCAGGTACGACGAGAGTTCCGAGTCGTAATTCTGCACATCGAGTTCTCGCTCGAAGGTGACAACACCGTCGTTGTTCTCCGAGACAGAGAAGTGAGTAACGTTGTACTCTCCATCTTCGAAGGCGCGGGTCTCACCATCATCCTCATAGAATGAGTAGGCAGCCTCGTCATCAAGGTAGGTGCGGAGCTCAAGTGTCGTCAGCGACTTCTCGCCAGTATACTGCTGGACCTCGCGCATCGGAACGATCGAGTCCTTCCGCACGAAAATCGGTAGGTGATCGATTGGTGCATCGACGGTAATCATTTGATCACCGTCGTAGACCTCATTGGTCCAGAAGTCGACCCAGATCTCGCCCTCGGGCAAGTACACTTCGCGCGAAGTTGCCCCTTGCTCGACGACCGGTGCGATCATCATGTTGTCACCGAACATGAACTGGTCGATGATATCTCGAGTATCCGGATCATTCTGGTAGAGGTAGACCAGCGGCTGCTGGATTGGCTTGCCGGTTTCGGCAGACGCCTGAAATTCGTTATAGAGGTACGGCATCAGTCGGTAGCGCAGTTCGATATACTTCTTGCTGATTTCGATAGCCTCCTCACCGAATGTCCAGGGGTGTTGGTTGCGCACGTCGGCCTCTCCATCGGCTTTTCGATGCGTATCGGTGTGGTTCCGGAAGTATGGGAGGAACGCACCCATCTCCATCCACCGTTTGAATAGCTCGGGTGTGGGCCGTCCGGCGAATCCGCCAACGTCGTGGCCGCAAAACGCCATTCCCGACAGACCAAGATTCAGCTGCATCGGGATCGACATCCGCAGGTGCGACCATTCGCTGACGTTGTCGCCAGTCCAGATCGCCGCGAGTCGCTGGCCGCCGGCGTACAGGTTTCGGTTCAGGAGGAAGGGACGCTGATCGGGTTTGTAGATGTCGTAGGCTTCGCGAGACGCGCGGGCGTAGTCGAACCCGTACATGTTGTGATACTCCTCATGGAGCATCGTATCTGCGCCCGTACCGTGGATATTGTCCGCCGGCATCGTCCAATCGTACTTGTCGTTCTCCTGGAACACCGCCGGCTCACCCATGTCGTTCTTGATTCCGTCGAAGCCGGCATCGAAGAACACATTGTGCTGGTCGGCCCACCAGCTGCGGACTTCGCTACGAGAGAAGTCCGGCCACACCGCGTCCGTGGGATCGTCTGCGACGTCTTGGGTCGGCCAGACCGGTCCGTAGAACGTATCGCCGTTGACGTTCTTGGTCCAGTACTCGTTCTCGGTCCCCTCGAGATAGGGCCTATAGGGTTCGTCTTCGCCATCGCCATCAACGTCGGCCTCTTTGTCGACCGCGACGCCGGGGTCGTTGACCGCGACTGTCTTGAGCTCAGGCACCTCTTCGTTGAGCGTGTGAAGTGCCTCTCGGTGTGCCCCCTGAATGGTGAAGACGCGATAGTCATCCATGTAACCAATGTCGAAGTGCATCGCGTCCAGCGGGATTTCCTCCTCGCGGTACCGCTGGGGCACCTCGGCAAGTTCTTCTGGGCTATACTCCCATTTGCTCTGATGATACGCGATAGCCCACTTGGGCGGAAGGCTGATCGTCCCTGTGAGGTCCGTATATCGCTCGAGAACGTCACTTATCTCAGGCCCGTACGCGAAGTAGTAGGTCAACTGGCCGCCATCGGCTAGGAAGTAGTAGTAGTCTTCTTCCGCTTGAGAATTGGAGCTCTTTTCCGAGGTGTCTGGGTCGTCGGCCATATGGAAGACCGAGTGCGAAGGATTATCGAAGAAGAGGCCGTACGCACCCGTCTCCTTGAGACCAACGAAGAAAGGAACCGACGTGTAGACGTAGTCGTTGGTATCTCCGTAGCCGTACTGATCGGTGTTCCAATTTTCGAGTTTCTTGCCCCGTTGGTCAAGGGTTAGTTCGGGCTGCTCGCCAAAGCCGTAGAAGGACTCGTCCACGTCGGCTTTCTTATACGCGTAGGGTTTGCTCCCTTCATAGCCCGCCGTTCCTTTGTCAAGGTAGTCCTCGTTGACGACATTACCCTCTTCGTCAAGAAACTTCACACCGAAGCGGTCCTTCTTGACCTCGACAGTGATGGTTTCTGTACCGATCGCAATGGTATCCGCGGTCTCGTCAACGCTAAAGTTCGGTGCATCCCAATCTTCACGGCCGTTAGCAATACCGCGGGACTCGTACTCTTCTTCGTCTCTGTCTACAATCGAAACACGGGCGAAGTCGTCGTCGAACAGGCGAATATAACCATCATATTCACCAAGATCGAATCTTACTCCATCTCCAAGAACCTCATGGTCTTGAACTGAAAGTTCCATGAGATTGTCCTCGTCCAGTTCGGGTTCATAATGAATTTTTGAATCATAATGATCCGCTTGGACAGGGACAGAAGCGAGGGTACTCCCTGCAAGAAGTGCGGCTGTCGATTTCAGTACAGATCGTCGGTTGACATCGTAGCGGCGGTTTTCAAACATCCGATGAAGAATTTCTTCACATCTGTAATAAGATTTCTGCTAGCTATCCCTACATAAAATGAATGATTTAAATATTCTTTTATTACATGTGTTTAGCCCGAGCTGATTTCGATACTGACTCGTAAGAAGCGTTCAACGGACATGATATGAACAGGCAGCAGAGATTGGATGCGGCTCTCAGGGATGGGCTCCGCAGCGGAGCCCATCCCGTTGCCTCTGCTGTCACTACTAGTTGGTGGAGTCTGTGAACGCAGACAATTTCACCAAGGAAGAGCTCCTTTCTCGGCTTCTCCAACTTGAGCAACGGATCGAAGAACTCGAACAGGAAGTTGATCAAAAGGATGAGCGGACAGAAGAACTCGAAACGCGCCTTCGCAAATACGAAAATCCGGCTCTGTTGAAATCCTCAGAGGGTTACAGGTTCGACCGGTAGTGTGAGCGAATGCAGGCCCTTCCGAAGTCACGATTGCTCCAGTTTGTTGAGCAGGCATTTCACTTAGCCCGGCGAACTGTGGCTCGGTACCCTCGAAGTTCTCAAAACGGCGGTACACACTCCATCAACACATTGTCCTGCTCTGTCTCAAAGTTCGGAAAAACACGACGTACCGAACGCTTCTCGACGAACTTATCGAGATGCCTCGGATTCGGAGCGCTATCGACATTGAGGAACTCCCTTCTCCTTCGACGTTGTGTAAAGCGTTCAATCGGCTCGATATGGCGGTTTGGCGTGTCCTGCTCAACCTCTCGGTCGCACTCCTCCCAACCAACGGTGTCGTCGGTATCGATGCATCCGGTTTCGACCGTAACTACGCCTCAAAACACTACACGAAGCGAACGAAGTTGATAATTCAGCAGCTGAAAGTCACGCTCCTCGTAGACACGAAGTCGAACGCGATTATCGATCTGCACGTGACGACGACCAGAAAGCACGACTCTCAGATCGCGCCGTCGCTCATCAAGCGGAATACCGATGAGGTGGCGATTCTCCTCGGCGACAAGGGATACGAGGACCAGAAGATTCGCGCGTTAGTCCATGAGAGGGATGTTCGTCCGCTTATCAAACACCGCGAGTTTTCGCCGGTTCACAAGGCGTGGAACGCTCGGTTGGATGCCGATCTCTATGGTCAGCGCAGTCAGAACGAGGCGGTAAACTCCCGCCTCAAACGGAAATATGGCGCATTCGTTCGCTCACGGCACTGGTGGAAGCAGTTCCGTGAACTCGTTGTCGGCTGTATCACTCACAACATCGACCGATCGCTCTAATTGGCAGATACAGGGAAGTTACGTATCAATAAGGGCGAAATCGGTACCACCGCAGTCTGGGCATAAATCCCAATGTAGTGGATTGGGGTCAGCATCGCTTATCGCCTGTAAAACGAATCCACAACCCTGGCATTCACTAAAGTTATTCAAGCAAGAGGAATTAAGTGATCGATTGTCTTTGCTACTGCACCATAGTGATTTGGTGATAGAAGGAGGATAGCAAGTTATATTCGCACGTGTAGTGAACGGATAGTTTGCTCCAGAGTGGGTGAAAAGAACGGTATGTGGATCGTTCTCTGACACCCTCAGTACGGATGGGGAGAAGAGGAGGTAACTGAGAACTCGAGGGCGACAGCGTCGGTGTCAAGACTCCTCGAGCAGCGAGCGGGCCCGTTGTACGTAGCTGTTTGCGTCCCAACTGCGGGCGTCACTGATCTCGTCAAGGAGCATCCGAGCATCGGCAGCTGACAGCTGCTCAGTTTGAACGAGGACCGAGAGCAGCGTCGGCGTCGTTACGAGACGAGTATCAGTGAGTGACGCGTGGATCAAGCCGAGTTGGTTGAACTCGTCACAGAGAAATAGTGTGGCATCGAGTTCATTCGCGAGGGTGACAGCAGCGTTCTCGCCGTCATCAAGCGGAAATTCGGCGTCGAGGTCGATTGACCGTGTCTCGAGCGTCTCAGTTCGCTCGAGCACGTCGGTTGCGGCACGACCGTGTGCGTCATCGTACGAGGCGATCTCCCGAAGTTCCTCGATGACCGCCGTTGGGACGACGACCTCGTATTGGGCCAGACAGATTGAGAGTGGATCGGGATCGCTGGCTGCAACGTTCCCAAGACTGACGAGGGCGGAGGAGTCTGCGACAAGCCGCGACATCTATGCGTCAGCGACCTCGTCGATAAAGTCCTCGTCCAGCTGTTGTTTCAACACCCGGAGATTCGCCGCTTCTTCGGCACCGACGAGTGCTTTGAGTTGCTCGAAGGAAATCTCGTCGTCGTAGTAGGCGGCCGCGATCTCTTGGGTGAGAGCATCGTCGTGAGCGGCCTCCTGAAGGTATTCGCGAAGCGCAGTTACGAGGATGTCTGTCCGGTCCTCCCCGAGCACGTCCGCGAGAGCATCGGTGCGATCGATGAGCCGGTGCGGTGCTCGGAACTGGACGCGCTTCTTGTCGCCACTCATTATGTGTACAATGTGAGCTAGACTACTTAGCCCTTGTCGTGTGTACAATGTGAGCCTCTCCAGGCTCGTGCCAATGGACTCCCGACGGGCGGCCCTCGACTGGGGGCCGACGCCAAACTCGGCTACGAGTGCTGTGGAAGTCCGTCCACCGATCCGGCATCTCTCGGACGAGGCCGCTGCTGCCGCGCCGTCGACGTCAGGTGGTCGACGACATACTTCGCATCCCTGCCGACGCCGGTGAACAGCCCCGACGTCATCGCATACAGGAAGAATAGGCCGACGAAGTACAGCCCCGGCTCGTCCGGGACAACACCGCGCACGTGGACGGGCTCCTTGGGCTGTTCCTTTCCATCGAAAACCGGGAGGTCTATCCACGAAAAGTCAGGGCGGAAGCCAGTGCACCAGATTACGTTCTCGACGTCGAGAACGTAATTGTCCCCGACGACGGGGCGACCGTCGCGGACGCCGGTCATACGAGGCACCCGCTCGACGCTGGCCGCGGTTAGGTCACTCGGCTTCGTGCGCACTAGCGGACCGCCCTGTGAGAGCACCTTCGGGCGGATATGGCGCCCGATCGGCGTCCCCGTCGTGAATATCCGGTGGAAGAGCACGCGCATTACGAACGGGACCCCGAGGTGACGGCCGACCCACGAATCGATGTGAAACGGCACGTGGCCGACGTCCCGGCCCGACAGCCACGTTTCGTGCTCGTCGGCGACAGCGAGGTCCCGGAGGGACCTCTGGCTCACGGCGCCGGAGGCACCGTGAACAGGGCGAGACGCGGAGCGTCTCGCTTGCAGCCGGCGCGAAGCGCCGGCAACGTCGAGGGCGATCTCGGCACCGGAGTTGCCCGCCCCGACGACGAGCACGTCCCCGTCCTGGAGCTGAGTGGAATTGCGGTAGTCGCTCGTGTGCAACTGGACGATGTCGTCGGAAAGTTCCGCCGCGAAATCCGGGACCGTCGGGACCTGATAGCTCGCCATCGCTACCACGACGTTGTCCGCCTCAATCCGTCGGTCGCCCGCGGTGACGAGGAAGCCATCGCCGCTCCGTTCCAACCTGTCCACGCGGACACCGAGTTCGACGGGTAGGTCGAACCGCTGGGCGTAGGTCTCCAGGTAGTCGGCCACCTCGTCCTTCGTGGGGAAGGCGTACGGTGAGCCCGGATAGTCCATCCCCGGTAGGCTCGAGTAACGGGCGGGCGTGAACACCCGGAGGGAGTCCCAGCGGGCCCGCCACGCGTCGCCGACGCGGTCGCTCGCGTCGAGGATGACGAAGTCCCGGTCGTGCTGCTGCAAGTAGTATCCGGTCGCCAGTCCGGCCTGGCCGCCGCCGATGACGACGGTGTTGTGTCGTTCGGTCATGTGTTCGTTCCTCGATAAGCGTACGCGCCGGAGGGAGATGATGATGCCGCGTGCAGGATTTCACGCCCTGAAATCCTAGGCAAGCCGGGTGCCTGCTACGTGAGAGGCTCTCGACTGACTGGTTTGCCAGTCCGATGGTGGTGGTCGTCGCCAGCGGTGTTAGGACGGCGCGAGGGATTCGAAGCCGGCGGGGTCTACCGGGGTCGCCTCTGCGCGCACCTGCTCGAAAACCGAGATGGCCTAATCACGGGCCTCCGGGGCGTCGGTGTCGATGACCGCCACGAGCGTCCCAGTCCCAACGTCGTGGCAACAGATACCGGCCCGTTCGTCCACGATGCCGAGGCCGCAGCGGTCGCCATCGGGGAGGTGGTTGTGGACGAGGACGGTCGCGTTCTCGCAGGAGGTGACCTCCATGGTTCGGTCCGGGTTCCAGACGAACATCCCCTCCAGGACCTCGGGCGTGAACACGTACTCGAACGTCATTCCCTCGAGGACCGCACCGCAGGTCGTCTCGAGGTTGCTCGACTTGTAAACAATGTTGTCGAACCCGCGCAACGACGAGGTCGACGCGATGAGTTGACTGAGACGCTCGACGGGCTCGTAAGGGTAACCTGGTCCGGGGTAGGAGACCACCGCGTCGGCGAAGAGGTCGACGGAGAAGCCCTCTCGTACCCACTCGATACATTCGTCGTCTTTCGACGGGGCTTCCCAGTGTGCACCGACGGTCACGATAAACTCGGTCTCCCGATGCGGATACGCGGTCGCGTCCGACGGAACGTCGTTGACCGCGCCTCCGACTTGGCGGATGAGAACTTCTGACTGCGGGGTAGGGGCCTGTTCGCTGTACTCGACGATAGTGTCGATAGCCTCGTCGGTGAGCTCCGTGAAATTATGCGCCTTCCAGTAGTTCCGTTCGCCCTCACCGTACAGGTCGTCTAAGCGACTCTGGGCCTCCGTATAGTTGGTCGGCGCGACAGCGTCGGCGATGGGGTCACCGTACTCGCAGAGCGGTTCGAGCACGTTCTCGCCCTCTTCAGGGTCGCCAGCGTAGAACTGCACGACCAGGAGGACCAACGTTCCGTGCACGTCCTCCGGAAGAAACGGGAGCGGCGGCGCCGCCACGCTGTCCACCCAGACACAACACTCTCGCGGCGCGTCGTGTGCGAACTCACGGTAGTGCATGAGGACGTCGGGTGCGTCCTCGTACGGGTAGACAGCCGGCCCGAAGAGCACCTCCGACCCGACCTCATGTAGGTCAAACACGAACGAGGTGACGATCCCAAAATTCCCACTTCCGCCGCGAATAGCCCAGAAGAGGTCCTCGTGTTCATCTTCACTCGCGGTTACTACCCCCCGTCCGCGGTGACGACGTCGACCGATCGCAGATTGTCGATTGCGAGGCCGTATTTCCGGCTGAGCCAGCCGATCCCGCCTCCCAGCGTGAGGCCGGCGACACCAGTCGTTGAGACGACACCACCGGGCGTGGCGAGCCCGAACGGCTGCGTCTCGTGATCGAGGTCACCCAGCGTGGCGCCCGCTCCGACGCGTACTGTCTGTTCTGTCGGGTCGACTCGGACGTCGTCCATCTCGTCGATCTAGGCTAAGAACCTAGCTAGATATTAACAAGCGAGAGAGTAGTGCGAGGGAAACGAAGTCGATCCGCTGCAAGATACGCGCTGTGTATTCAGCAGACACTGGACGAACTACCGCACCGTTGTCTAGGGGTACGTGCGAGATACAGAGGGTGTATGCAGAAACGGAGATCAATTTCTAAAGAATCTCTTGACTGGCCGAAAGCGTGAGAGAGAGCACGTCGTTCGACCAAGCTGAGTACGTACCTCGGTTCACATCGTAAGCTCCAGCCCTCCCCGCTCCATGGCCTCATGGAACTCCTGATGTGTAAACTCCTCCATCAGGACTGCTTCGGATTCATACACCTCATAGACGGCCTCGGCCCATTCTCGCACTTCCTGTGAACCCGTATCTACGAATACGCGAAGCTGCCTGGCGTCCGGTTCACAGACGCCGATCCCGACGCGATCGTCAAACACAGCGAGGCCAAACGGGAGACAGTCGTGCAGCTGGATCGTGAGATAGCCGCTCATGCACGCTTCCATGCACTTCTCCGGATACTCGTCGAGGGCGTTCTTGGCGGCTTCGGGCAGGACAAGATCCTCCGTTTTCATTCCACTGACGATGCGGTCCTTGATTTCCTCCATATAGAGCGGGGCGATCCCGTCTACGTCGAACCCATAGAGCGTCTCCGTCTCTTGCATTAGGGTGACGAATCGTGCCACTGGGCTGTAGGGATCACCACGTTCGGCGCTCGTCACGGTCGCGTCAGCGAACGCCTCAGCGTCGATCTCAACTGGTGCATCCTTCACCGCATCCAAGACGGGTGCGAGCCGGAGTGCCGACCCGGCGTCTCGTTTGAACGTGGTGAGCGCGTCCGTGAGGAGTCGCCCCGCATCGGTAAGCTGGAAACGACCATCAACTCGCTCGATAACGCCAAACTCGTCGAGTGTGCGTGTATGCCGGTGGCAGGTGGCCCTCGAGACACCCAGCCGATCTTGGAGCTCGCCTCGGTCGAGTGCCTCCTGCTGGAGTTCCTCAAGCAGCGCCGAGCGTCGGAGCATGTCGATCAGCCGGTCGGTTTCCTTGGACTCGGCCGTCATCATACCCATGAATTCACCGTCCGCTACAATAGGTCTGTCTCAGGAGGTGAGACGGTCTCAGCTTGGCCGAAAATATCACTAGTTGATTACATATATTCCTCAATCGTAGCCTCAATCATGTCTCACCGAGACACGGCCACCCCGGTCGACCAGGAAACGCTCGGCTGCACTCTCATTGATGCGGCCTGGAACGAGAGCGACCGTGACCGAATTGCCGACCTGTATGCCGACGACAGCGTCATCAACGACTCGTCGGAGCCCACCGCTGGAACCGGCCCTGACGCGTACGAACGGTACGTCACACGCCACACGGACGCCGCCGCTGAACTGGAACTGACAATAGACGACACCACCGTCGCAAACGGAACGGTAGCGATTCAGGTGTCCGGGAACGCCACCCCAGAGGGTTACTTCCTGGGCCATGATCCAGACCGAGAGGACGGAGCGGTCACGTTCTCGGGCCTCGAAGTCCTCAGCGTTGAGGACGGGTCTATCGTGGAGTGGTCAGGAACGCTCCTCTCCGACGCCACCGTGGACGCGTTCGTCGAAGAGTTTCACGGGGCCGTGATTCGTCCGGGCGACGGCGAGTACGACGAGACACGCGCCGTCTGGAACCGAGTGATCGACAAGTATCCGGCCCTTATCGCCCGGTGTACCGGCGTGGCGGACGTCATCGATGCCGTTGACTTCGCCCGAGAGAACGATCTGCTGGTTGCCGTCCGCGGCGGTGGCCACAACGTTGCCGGGACAGCTGTCTGTGATGGCGGGTTGGTGATAGACCTTTCCCGGATGAAGGGCGTTCACGTTGACCTCGACGCCGGGGCCGTTCGAGCCGAAGGGGGCGTAACGTGGGGCGAACTCGACAGGGAGACGCAGGTCTTCGGGCTAGCGACGCCCGGTGGGGTCGTGTCGATAACCGGCATTGCGGGGTTGACCCTCAACGGCGGGATGGGGTGGCTTCGCCGGAAGTACGGGCTATCCATCGACAACCTCGTCTCAGTGGACATCGTGACCGCCGACGGCGAGTTCCTCACCGCGAGCGAGACCCAGAATCCCGAGCTGTTCTGGGGAATTCGTGGTGGGGGTGGCAACTTCGGGGTCGTCACCAGTTTTGAGTATCGACTCCATCCAGTCGGTCCCGAAGTGATGTTCGCTGCGACGATGTACCCGCTCGGGACGGCCCATGAGGTACTGGTTTCGTGGCGTGACTTCATGGCGGACGCCCCGGAGGAGGTTTCCTCAGAGGCGATCTTCTGGTCTGTTCCTGCTGTTCCCGATTTCCCCGACGAGACGCACGGTGAGCCCATCGTCACCGTCGCCGCTATGCACTGCGGCCCCGTCAAAGAGGGACGGCGCGTGCTCCAGCCGCTGCGCGAACTCGCTGAGCCACTTCTGGATCTGAGTGTCGCCGCGCCGTACACGCAGGTCCAGACGATGTTCGATCCGTTCTTTCCCGAGGGCGAACTGTGTCACTACTGGAAGTCGATTAATCTTGACCGGCTCGATGATGAGATCATCGATGCTGTCGTCACGGTCGCCAAGGATCGTCCTGACCCACGAATCCTCATTCCGATCTGGCATCAGGGCGGGGAAATGGATCGAGTGGGCGCAACCGAGACTGCCTACGGGGACCGGAGTACGAAGTATATGCTGAGTCTGGATTCGACGTGGGAAGACCCTTCGGACACCGAGAAAATCGTCGCGTGGACGCGCGAACACTGGGCAGACATGCATCGCTTCTCTGACGGCAGTCTGTACTTGAACTTCCCCGGCTTCGGTGAGGAAGGCGAAGAATTAGTGCGGTCGGCGGCCGGCCGAGAGAACTTCGACCGGCTAGTCACGCTGAAAGAAGAGTACGATGCCCGGAACCTGTTCCGGCTTAATCAGAACATTACGCCGGCGGCATCACCGTCTGGGGAGAAGTGAATGAAATTCGCAGTTTATGTGCCTGACGGAGTCTGGGATGGTGCGTTCGGCAGGAGCCATCCCGGAACAACTCGCGTCAGGACGACCATCCCGGTCAGTTCGATGAGCGTCTGCGTCACGACGACCGCTGGCGCGAGCGCATACCCTGACGGCAACGCCAGCGCCAGCGGCAGAATAACTAGTGAGTTTCGCGTCACGGATGTAAACACGAGAGCACGACTCTCACCGACATCCATCCCGAGAAGTCCGGCAGCAAGTCGACTGAGCAGGGGCATGATGACGAGGAACACTACGTACACCGGAACGACAGCCGCGATTTGACCGATCGAATTCTGGACACGTGGCAGTTGGGAGGCGATGACGACGAACAGCGTCACACCCATCATCGGCACCGGCAACCATCTCATTACGTCCTGGCACTCTTCGACACGTTTCGACCGATCTGCCCAGAGTTCGGTCGCCCAGGCGAGCGCTAACGGCAGCGCAATGATCACGACGAACGCCTCGATGAACGGTCCAGCCTCGATGAACTCAGCCACCTGCTGGCCCATGAACAGCCAGAGGTACACGGGGAGCAACAGCAATTGCACGAGCATCAGCGCCGGCGTCGCGGCAGTGATCTGCTCGGCGTCACCACCTGCCAGATCCGTGAACGTGATGACGTAGTCGATACACGGCGTCAACAATACCATGAACACCCCAACGAGCAGCACCGGCTCCTGCGGCAGGAACCGCGTGAGACCGAATACAACCACTGGGACGACCACGAAGTTCATTCCGAAAGCAGCTATCATGAACCGCCCATTCCGGAACGCTCGTCTGATCCGGACGAACGGTATCTCCAGAAAGGTTACGTACAACAACACCGCCAGGATGGGATTGATAAGCAGTTCCAAGAGTGAGCCTGCACTCGGTTGCCCGAGGCCGACCCCGATTGCAAGGAGGACGGCGACGGCGTATAATCCGACTTGGTTGTGTTGAATCCACTGTTTCGAGAGTCGTATCATAGAGAAGTCACTGGCAGCGTTGAATTGTGATTCTGAGGAGGGTTGGTAACCCAAAAATCACCAAGGCGGGTGCGGCAATGTATCGAACGAATCGCTGACCGTTGGTGTTGGTGTGAATCATCAGCTATTGCTGGGGACGGCCATGCTGTCGTTTCGCGTCTTGCCTGCGGTGGTTCGCGGGTTATGGATGACGTACGAGACACCAAGCTCGGTCAACGCTTTGCGAACTTTCTTCGAATACCGACAACTCTCCGCCTGATAGAGTTCGAGCATGGAATTTAAAGAGGGTTAGGCCTCTGATAGAAGCCTATCATTGATTGCGTCCACGATGAGCTCCAAGTCGAGGTCAGCACCGTGAACCCCCTTCTCCCAGATGGTCTCGCCGTCGGCGGTCACAATGAATACCCCTCCATGGCCGGGGATCAGGGTGACGCTGTCCAGCTCTTGTCCAAATTCGTTCAGGAGTCGGGTCTGCGTTTCAATTGCGGGGTTAAGCAGTCCACAGGGTACGCAGTACTTGATTTCAACTGAGGTCATGCCTATGCTCTTCTCAGGGAGGAATCACCGTAAAGTTAAGACAAGGGTGTTCTGACCAGGTTAGCGTGGGCTAACCGATTTCTCATCAGTCAGCGGTTGTGGGCGATTCTCCGCTCATCGACAATAGTTCACGATCCAACGCCCAGCCGAGCACGCCACCGTAGACAAGGTGTAGAACGAACGTGGCAACGGCTATTGCCGGCGTGATCTCCGTCCCGAATAGTCCCCAACCGAGGAACGGCAGGAACGTGACTTGCATCAACGCCCAAAGGCCGACACCGAGAGCGAGTCCATTCCGGATTGTCACGGGGCGAGCAATCCATGCGAGGATAGCGCCGAATACGCCCCCATAGCCGAGATGGAGCCCGATCGCGAGTGCCATCAGCATCGGCTTCGGGAGATAGCTGCCGAAGAGTTGTGTGACCACCGCTTTTGGGATCGGCTGTGACATCGGGGATTTCCCCGAAACCACTGCGAGAAACATGAGAATTGACATCACAACTGTCGCGGCGACACCGTAGCCGAATCCCGCTCTCAGTCTGTGTTGTGTCACACACGAAGAGACCGTGGGCAACTAAATAAGGCTAAGACAAGGTCGGACTGACGGAGTCACCAACCCACACTACGTGAGGGTGACCTAACCGAGTAGTCGATTAGCAGGCTGCCAGACGGCGTCCATATCAGTCTTCAGGACGAGAAGTGTGAGCGCTCCGAACAACACGCTGAGGTTCTTCCAGTCTGGTCCGACGTACAGTATCGCGACGAGCATCACTAGAATGAGTGACACAGCCGCAAGGCGCTCACCGACGCCAGCCAGCAGCAGGAAAACTGCTCCGACTTCGATGATGCCTGCAATGATGACCATCAGTTGAGGGGAGGGTATCCCGACCGCATCGAAGAATGAAACCGAATTCTCGTGGGTGACGAACTTACTCAGCGCTGGTTTCGCGACGAGTGCGACAAGAACGAGACGAAGACCGCTGTGAATCCACTCTGGAATTAACTGCTGCAGTGACTGAATGCGATCGACAGAGGTGTCTTCCATACTTAGAGGTGTCCAAGACCTCGGATAAGTGTAAGCGAAGCTGGTACTAATGGAGTACTGTTAGCTAAGTGGCTGTGTATCACCTACCAACTCAGGAACGCTGACTTAGTAGCGGTATACTAATAGCTCCACATCCAGTACCACTAGCAACGAATGAGTAGAGCACTCGAAGAAGAGGAGTGCATCGCATCGTGGTGTGCTGACGATGACTGGTGTACCGTGACGTGTACAGCCCATCTCATCGGGAAGAAATGGCATCCGGTTATTGTCCACCGCCTGCTCGAACATGGCCCGCTCGGGTTCAATGCGCTCAAAGACGAAATCGAGTCGATATCCAGTACCGTCCTCTCGAACAGCCTCGAGGATTTGGAAGACAACGGACTCGTGAACCGAGCGATCGTGAGCGAAAAGCCGTTCCGGGTCGAGTACTCCCTGACTGAACAGGGTTCCTCACTCGAACCCGTAATCAACGCGATGGATGCCTGGGGGGAGGAGCATCTCCAAGAGACATCTTGTAACTGAAATCGATTCTCCCCCTGAGTGTGTCCAGCGGAGGACTGCTCCGAGGAGCTAAATCCTACGGAGGTGTCTGAGACAGCGCTTGCTGTTCAAGCGGTGGGCCCATCTGCACCGCTCGGTTATTCCCGGGAGATCCTGTTGCTGTGAGCGCAGCTGCGAGTCGCAGCCACGAGCCGACTCGGTGGTGATCGAGTAATCGCGACGGATCCGGTTGCCAGAACAGCACGCTACCGAGTAGGTCGTCGGGACCACCATATCGCGCTGGCGGGAGGAGTGTCTCGAGAAAGGCGTCGGTGGCGTCGAGGAGCGTCTGGTTCTCCTCGAGGACAGTTGGAACAACCGAATCCCGGCGTTCAACAGCCGTCTGAAACGAGAGCGCCAAACGATATCCGGTCTCGTCAATCCGGATGAGAGCGAACGCCTCGAGCCGGTTGCGATAGTTTCGGATGGTCCGTGCTGAGACGCCCGCTCGGTCGGCGAGGTCCCGCTGTGAGATCCGGCTCTCGGTAGTGAGAAGCGTGTGGATGATTCGACCAACGGCCGGTGGGAGGTCGGCAAGTAACTGCTCGGGTTCGAGCGTACCCAGGGCATAACGGAGTTCATCCGGTCGGAGTTCTCGGTGTTCGTCGTCGGGAGCGAGTTGCTGCAGTGCTCGAGCAGCGGCGTACGGCGAGCCGGTCAGCGCGTGGAGCAACGAAACAGTCTCTCGAGCGCTCGTGGTCTTTCAACTCCGACTTCAACGCTGCTTCGTCGGGTATCTCGCCGTCTTCGTCCCACCGTTGTTGGATGTAGTAGCGTCCGACATTCCACAGCTTGGATGCGGAGAACTCGCATTGTCAAGGGCGTCACGCACCTGACTAACGAGATGCCCCTGGCAACCCAGACCACGTCCCCGTCGTGAATGGTGGGCTGGGAGAACTACACGGCGGTCCTCGCTCGGCGTCATTCACTTTCGTTCGAAGGAAACACATCTTTCATCGCGTGTCGACAAACGATAATCGATGCCAGGACTGCTCGGCTCCCTTGTTCTCGTAGTTGTCGCAACACTCGTCATCTGGAAAGGAAGCGGATACTTCGAGCAGGCGGCAGAGCGACTGAGTAAGCACTATGGGTTACCTGTCGCCGTCCATGGTGCCATCGTCGTTGCCATCGGTTCGAGTTTCCCCGAGATCAGTTCCATCGTCATCAGTACGGTCGTTCACGGCGAGTTTTCCCTCGGTGTCGGAGCAATCGTTGGGAGCGCCATCTTCAACCTCCTCGTGATTCCAGCTCTTTCAGCCCTCTCTAGCGAGGAACTGGAAGCGACCCGCGACCTCATTCACAAAGACGCGCAGTTCTACGTCATCAGCGTTCTCGTCCTATTCATCACTTTCGCACTCGGTGCGACCTACGTTCCAGGGGGAACGAACCGTGCTGCGATCCTGACACCTCCGCTGGCTCTGCTCTCACTTGCCACGTACGGAATTTACGTCTTTCTCCACCAGCAGGATGCTAGTGAACACGTCGCTGACGATTCTCTCGATGTACGTCCAGCCCGAGAATGGGGAGCGCTCGTAGTAGGTCTACTCGTCATTACCGTTGGCGTTGAGGGAATCGTCCGTGCCGCCCTCTCACTCGGAGCGATCTTCGACACGCCGAGTTTCCTGTGGGGGTTGACCGTTATCGCTGCCGGAACGAGTCTGCCCGACGCATTCGTCAGCGTTCGCGCCGCTCAGAATGACGACAGCGTTACCAGTCTTACGAACGTCCTCGGAAGTAATACGTTTAACCTCTTGGTCGCTATCCCCGTCGGTGTCCTCTTAGCGGGGTCTGCGACCATCAACTTCCTCGCGGCGATTCCAACGATGGGGTTCCTCGCGTTCGCTACGCTCGTATTTATCGTGTTTACTCGGACTCACCTCGAACTTACCAATCGCGAAGCATACGGTTTCCTCGGACTGTACGGGCTGTTCCTTCTCTGGATGATTCTCGAATCAATGGGTGTTATTGAGACCGTCCAGGGAATCTAATCGGTATTTGGTCCAAATGATTTAATGGATATTTGACTTCTGACAGTCAATTCCACTGAATAGTTTATATGAATCTCATAATTTCGGTGATTAGTTCGCACACGTACTTACCGAACCACCCGATTCAGTTTCAGACAAAGTTCTGAAGGGAAGAACCGGGCTACCATCGACTGGTCAGGCGCGAGAGGGGATCAAGCGCAAAGCGCTTGCTGCTCGAGCGGTGGGCCTATTTGCACCGCCCGGTTATTCCCGATAGATCCTGTTGCTGTGAGCGCAGCTGCGAGTCGCAGCCACGATCCAACTCGGTGATGATCGAGTAATCGCTGGGGGTCCGGTGGCCAGAACAGTACGCTGCCAAGTGGGTCGTCGGGATCACCGTATCGCGCTGGCGGGAGGATTGACTCGAGAAACGCATCGGCGGCGTCGAGGAGCGTCTGATTCTCTTTGAGGACGGTTGGAATAACGGGATCGTGGCGTTCGGAAGAGTCTGGAACGATAGTGCTAGGCGGTACCCGGTCTCGTTAATCTGGATGAGAGCGAACGCCTTGAGCCGGTTGCGATAGTTCCGGATGGTCCGTGCTGAGACGCCCGCTTGGTCGGCGAGGTCCCGCTGTGACAGGCGGTTTTCGGCTGTGAGAAGCGTATGGATGATTCGACCAACGGCCGGTGGGTGATCAGGGAGCAACTGCTCGGACTCGAGCGTTCCCACGCATAGCGGAGTTCGTCCGGTCGGAGCTCTCGGCTGTCGTCTTCGCTGGCGAGTTGCTGGAGTGCTTGGGAAGCAGCGTACGGCGAGCCGGTCAGCGCGTGGAGCAACGACACAATCTCTCGAGTCGGTCGTTCTCTAAGGTAAATCAGAGAAGCTGTCTGGTTACGTATTTTTGTCAAGGAAATCACGAGTTGATTCGTCTCCATCTGCGGCGAACTGCTCAGTGACATCAAGTGCATCACTTCTCATATCAGAGTGGTCCAAGGCAGGTCTGAGTAGTCTCGCAGTCTCCTCACTGAACCGGATTGCATACGGGAGTCTTCTAAGTACGACGCTTTGAAGCGATGAACGGTAACGTTCGTTCGATCAACTCGGTAAGGTCGTCCGGGCTGACCTTGTCTTGGATCAATGGCAACCACTCCACAAACCACTGCATTTCATTAGAATACGTCTCAAGGTCGTCTACCTGTTCGAGTCGTTGTTCCCGGAGTCGTCGGACCTTCTCCCACTTTTGGCGGATGTCTTCGTTATCCTTCCCGGATCGCCACAACCCCCACGCGATCTGCCGAGCGAATTCCGGTTCGTCACGGTCATAGAGGTAGGTGATGAGTCCTTCAGGATCATCCAGATCTTCGTAGTCACTCTGCATCGGGCGTGTCACCTCTTTTATTTCGTGCAGATTCGGCTGACTGGTCATCCACACTGTCCGGCGACGGGTAAGTAACGGAATGAGAATCGGCGGTACGACGGAAACGGAAATCGGCGCGCCGCGGTTCGCTCGGTGGGGCAAACGAACCGGGGAGTGACGGACGCGCCGAGAGGCAACTCGGTGTGCTGCTGTCGGTCGAGGAGTGATGACAACGGTGCCGACGGGTGCCAGCGGGTGATCGCACCGTGTCATCGTGCATAAATTTCTCGCACCTAATAGTTATTTTACCCGCTCTGTCGAGGAAGACGAAGCGCGAAGTGAGTTCGAAGGTGGCGGAGTTGCGATTCGACTGCGACCGCACGCGGCTACAATTCCGCCACCGGTAACCTTTTTTCACGAATCGGCAAACAGGGCGGCATGACGTTCCACTCCGCCCTGCGGGACCGAGAGCCGCTCGTCGGGACCTGGGTCGCGCTGAGCGATCCCGCGATCGCCGAACTCAGCGCCTGCCTCGAGTTCGACGCCGTGATGATCGACGGCGAGCACTCGACGAACTCGATCGAGACGATCACCGAGATGGCTCGCGCAATCGACGCCGCCGACGTCGACCCCGACCCCGGGGCGATCGTCCGCCTCTCGGAGAACGATCCAACGGAGATCAAACGCGTCCTCGATGCCGGCGTCGACGGCGTGATGGCCCCGATGATCGACACACCCGAGGACGCGCGGGCGCTCGTCGAGGCCACCCGCTACCCGCCCGAGGGAGTCCGCGGCGTCGGCTACGGCCGCGGCACCGAGTACGGCGAGGCGTTTCCCGAGTACCTCGAGCGCGCGAACGAGGACCTCGTCACGATCGCCCAGATCGAGACCGAAGCCGGCCTCGAGAACGTCGAGGAGATCGCCGCCGTCGACGGCCTGGACGGCCTGTTCGTCGGCCCTGCAGACCTCTCCGCCGCGCTCGGCATCTTTGGCGAAACCGACGGCGACGAGTTCGTCGAGGCCGTCGATCGCGTGCTCGAGGCGGGCCACGCCGTCAACAAGCCCGTCGCGACGCTCGCGTTCGAGGAGGACGAGATCGAACGGTGGGTCGACCGCGGCTTCGACTTCGTGCTGGCCGGCGTCGACATCGACTACGTGAAGGCGGGCGGACTGCGGGCGAAGGCGATGTTCGAGGACGCGATGGAGAAGCGAGACGGGTAAGCTGCGCGTCTCAGTTCCCGTCGTCAGTCGTGTCGGGTGCGAGCGCCGTCGGTCGCGGTCGCGGTATCGTTCGGGTCGCGGCGTCGGGATCGACGAGCAGGACCTCGGGTAGCGCGCGACAGCCACAGAGGGCCGCGACGGCCTCCATCGGTCCTCGGATCGTCACAGTTGTGACCGACTGCCCGCAAAGTGGGCAATCCGGTAGCGAGATCGACTCGTTGGACGGATCCTCGAGATCATCGCTCATGCTCACCGCCGACCGTCGATCGTGGCAGTAGCTGGTGGGGTGAGAGCGATGGTACTCTCCATCCTCGCCATCTGGAGCATAGAACTGTGATTTTTCGATAGGGAGACAGTAGCGATATCTAGCTGTGCAGTTCGCGTTCAGTAGCGCCCGTAGCGTGTGCGCTCTCGTCACTCAACGTCATCGGCCTCCTCGAGTTCGTCCAGGTTCTCGCGGGTGGACAGAGTACAAGGTCCCGAGCGGTGAGGCGGGATTCATCAAGCCCAGCTACCGGAACCGAGACGTCGTCAAAGGTGGGTTCCAATACGACGACTGCAAGACGACGACGGCGCTGTCTCTCCACCCTAAAGGACGGGGCTTTAGCGTGTACAATTCAGATAAAGGAACCGTGCTACCATCGACTGTTCAGGCGCAAGAGGGTGTCAAGCGCAAAGCGCTTGCTGCTCGAGCGGTGGGCCCATCCGTACGGTTCGATTGCTTTTGGTCGATCCTGTCGCTGTGAGTGCAGCTGCGATTTGTAGCCAGGGACCGACTGCCGAATGATCGAGTAAGCGCGAGGGATCTGGTGGCAAGATCGTCTCGAGGAATGCATCGACTACATCGAGTAGCGTCTGACTCTCCTCGAGGATGGTCGGGGCAACCGGATTGCGGCGTTCGGCGCTGGTTTGGAACGATAGCGTTAGACGATACCCGTTTTCGTCGACACGGATAAGATCGAGTGCCTCGAGTCGGTCTAATCCGGCTTCCGTGTGGCCACCGTGTAGGAGCGCGTTCGCGAAGGCCTACGTCGAGTACATGCGAGAGGAGATCCTCGACCCCGATGACGGAATCTACGGCCTGGCCCCGATTCCGTACGGCGACGTCTACGCCTCGATGAAGATTCTCGACCGCATCGAGAATGACGACGCCTACGTCGGCACCTGTTTCGTCACCGCTGGTGCGACGCCGCCGCTAGGCAACCGGAAGTATGGCCCGCTCTACGAGCGCTGCGGGGAGTTGGACATCCCGGCGGTCTTCCACACCGGCGGCGCCGGCCTCGACGAGTACGTCCGCGCGGGCTACCAGAAGATGATCAAGACGCACACGCTGGGCTTCCTCGAGTCGGACATGTCCCAATCGTCAGTCTAGTCTGCCAGGGCGTCCCGGAGAAGTTCCCCGATCTGGATATCGTCTTCATGGAGTCGGGCATTACCTATCTCCCCGGCCTGATGACGCGTCTCGACGAGGAGTATCTCAATTACCCCGAGGAGGCCCCGCTGTTCGAGAAGAAGCCGGGCGAGTACATCACCGACTTCTACTACGGCACCCAGCCCCTACAGGCCTCCGCGGAGACCGAGTACCTCGAGAAGTGAAACCTGTGGTAGAGAATCAGGGCCAGAGACCACGCGCCTCTTTCGCTGCCCCGATCCGTTCAAGCGCAACGACGTATGCCGCTTCCCGCCAACGGAGGTCGCGTTCATCGACTTCGGTTTTGACGCTATCCCACGCGGAGACCATCTCCGACTCCAGTTCACTAACGACGCGCTCTCTAGACCACTGTCGGCGATTAATGTCTTGTAACCACTCGAAGTAGGACACAGTCACGCCACCCGCGTTCGCAAGAATATCTGGTAGGACCTTAACATCTCGATCGGCGAGAATATCGTCTGCTTCGGCAGTCGTCGGACCGTTCGATCCCTCAACGACAATGTCCGCTCGGATTTGATCGGCGTTACGCGACGTGATGACGTTCCCGATTGCGGCCGGGATGACAACATCGACGTCCAATTCTAAGAGCTCCACATTGGTGAGCATGTCCGGGGCATCATGTTTTGTGACCCCCTCCGGCTCTTCCTTATGCGAAGGGACGGTTTGGGTGTCAAGCCCGGTAGCATCATAGATAGCCCCGTTTACGTCACTGACGGCAACGATAGTCGCTCCCCACTCGTCGAGGAGACGGGCAGCGTTCGCCCCGACACTCCCGTACCCCTGAACAGCAACCGTTGAATCCTCGATATCCTTCCCGTAATATGCTATCGCTTCACGGACGATTATTGCGACGCTCCGACCAGGTGCTTCCTCACGGCCGTAGCTCCCACCGACGACTGGAGGTTTCCCTGTTACAACACCGGGAACCGTCTCCCCCTGTTGCATACTGTAAGCGTCCATGAACCACGACATCGTCTGCACGTCTGTGCCCATATCGGGCGCTGGAATGTCCTGATTTGGCCCTACTTCATCGCGGATCTCTTCAGCGAATCGACGAGTGAGGCGCTCTTTTTCGTCATCACTGAGGTCTTTGGGATTCACAACGATACCACCTTTGCCACCGCCAAACGGGAGATCCATCACAGCACATTTCCAGGTCATCCACATCGATAGCCCGATGCACTCCTCTGCGGTAACGTCTGGATGATACCTGAGTCCACCCTTGTAGGGACCACGAACGTCGTCGTGCTGTGCACGATAGCCGGTGAAAACCTCGACCTCGCCGTTGTCGCGCTCAAGTGGAATTGAAACTTCGACCACTCTCGACGGGTGTTTGAGACGTTCGACGACACCCCGATTGAGATCGATGTACGCCGCCGCATCGTCGAGTTGACGGCGTGCTGTTTCGAGCGCGGATATGTGCTCTGTCTCGTCCTGGTCTGTAACCTGTGTGGATGTCATAACTGAATGTTGGTGTAGTCATATTTCGGAGTCCTCACGTTCCTAGTGTGACTCATTTTGTGCAAGTGGGCAGCGCGTTTCACACTAGGTCATGTAAACGAGATAGCAAAGCGAGAGAGGCTCCAAACGGACAATATTTTATATACGCGATGCAGTCGCTGCCAGATTTGGACCGGGATTAATCCTCACCCGCCGATGCTGATCCGACGTCGTCGGTTGGTAACGTGGTTTCCGCAGTTTCGGTACGGTTTTGGGTTGCGATCTGCCAACCAGTCAAGCCCATGAACAGGAGAACAAGCGGTGAGAGGAAACCGAAGAAGTAGTAGGGAGCATACTCCAGCGTGGAAACGCCGAGCGTTCCGGCCATAAACAATCCACCGCTGCTCCACGGGATGAGTACACTTGTTGTCGTTCCAGACGCTTCGATAGCGCGGGAGAGGTTCTTCGTTTGTAATCCCTGTTCGTCGTACAGGTTTCCGAGAGTCATACCCGGCACAACGATACTTGCGTACTGCTCCGCCGCGAGAATGTTCATGGAGATGGCTGAAAATGCAGTGACGATAGTGAGGCTCGCAACATTGTGGCAAAGCCGTCCGAGGTGATGGGCGAGAACCGCGAGAACGCCAGTCCGATCTAGCATTCCGCCCAAAGACAGGGCTGCGATAGCAATCGTTACAATCCAAGCGCCGCCAATTAACCCGCTACTCTGTAGTAATCCGTTCACGAGTTCCATTCCCGTTTCGGGGGCGGTTCCAGATTGTGCAGCAGACCATGCGACACCGAATCCGGTCCCCTGAACGAGTATTGAAGTGGCGACCCCCGCGAAGACACCCGTTCCGAGGGCAGGCAGCGCAGGGATCCCGTATAGTGCAAGCCCGAAGGTGAGAACTAACGGAAGAAAGACAATCGGTGACACGACATAGGTGCTTTGAATAGCCGTTTGGATCGCTTCGACGCGACCGGCAGGAATGCTACCGGCGGTGTTCAGCCCGAGAACAGCGTATAATACGACCGAGATTGCGAACGCGGTGAGCGTTCCCGCCTGCATCGCATTAATGTGCTCGTACAACTCGGTGTTCGTTACTGCAGCAGCGAGATTCGTCGTATCTGAGAGCGGAGACTGCTTATCCCCTGTGTAAGCCCCGCTGAGGATAGCGCCGGCGGTCATCGGCGCGGGAATACCAAGTCCCGAACCGATGCCGATGAGAGCCACACCGAGTGTTCCGGCCACCGTCCAAGACGAGCCGACCGCAAAGGCGATCACAGCGGCGAGGACAGCTGCTACTGGAAGGAATACTGTCGGTGTAAATAACTCCAACCCGTAGTACATGAGACTCGGGATAGTCCCCGCTTGGATCCACGAGGCGATGAGGGCGTAGACGGTAAACATAATAAGAATAACCTTCATCCCCATTATGAGACCATCTGAGATGCCGTCGTACAGATCTGCCCACGATAACCCGAGATGATAGCGAGCGAATAACCCAGTGAATGCGATCCCCCAAAAGAGTGGGAATTGTGGATCCAAGCCGAAGACAACGATACCGACGCTGAGGAAAGCGATCATCCCCGCGATTGGGACGAGCGCCGCTGCGAGCGAGGGGCGTTCAGCCGGATCGATGTCCTCGAACAGACGGGGTTCGAATTCGACCATCAATACACCTCGTTGACAAAGTCGTCTGGAATGACGATACCGTCAGACAGCGACGATGATAAATTCAACCGGGGGTGTCCGACTGCCACTATCACCCGTTTTGTCGGACGGGACACGTCGCCGACTTGTTCGAGAGATGGAGACGTATCCTGTCCTTGTCGCCGTGCTACGATACAATTATTCCGGTCACGTGTGAAATGTCCGTGTGTCATACCCCTACTAACAATAATTATGGATAGTTGCAAATAGAATCTGTTTCCCTGTGGAGAGGGATTTAAGTACTTCATTACGATGTTCGCGAGTGCTAGCAGACGTGCCTTCCGAGAAAAATCAGAAGGTTTCCATTACGACAGTGGCTCGTCGAGTGCCGTTTCGACGGCGTCGAATAACGTATCGGAGCGAAGGATCGCCAGCATAGACGTGATGTCTCGATGGATCGGCCGGTCTTCGTTGAGGTGAGGGACGTGTTCGCGAATTGTGTGATAGGCCGCGTGGGTCCCGAGGCCGGGGCAACAATCCTCAATAAAATCGAGCGCTTGGGCCGCACAGGCCAGTTCGATCCCGACGACACGAAGCGTAGAGTTGACGGTTTCGCTCGCGATATGGGCGCTCTGTGCGCTCATACTGACGTGGTCCTCTTGATTCCCGCTGACGGGGATGCTGTCCATCGACGGGCGTCCCTGCGAACGGTTCGTACTCACGAGGTCTGCGGCGGTGTACTGGGCGATCATATACCCCGAGCGAAGGCCGCTCCCTTCAGTCAGGAACGGGGGCAGATGTTCTTCCTGAACATTAGGGTTGAGCATTCGGTCCATCCGCCGCTCCGAGATCGAGGCCAATTCCGCGAGACCGCTCGTGACGTAATCCAGCCGAAGGGCCAATGGTTGCCCATGGAAGTTCCCGCCTGAAAGGACGGCAGCCCGCTCAGTGCCGCTTGCGCGGTCGTCCGCGTCGTCGGCGGGGAATACGAGCGGGTTGTCTGTCGCGCTGTTGAGCTCCGTCTCGACGGCTTCACGGAGGTGTTGGATCGAATCCCGGACCGCACCGTGTACTTGGGGGAGACAGCGAAGCGAGTACGCGTCCTGCACCCGGTCACAGTTACGGTGCGACTCGACGATCTCGGAGTTCTGAGTGAGCCGACGGACGTTCTCCGCGCTTTCGGTTTGCCCCTGATGTGGCCGGACGCGCTGGATACTGGGATGTGAGCTCGCGGTCGTACTCATCGTCGCTTCCGTAGTCATCGCACCGGCGATATCCGCCGCCCGCATCGCACGTTCAGCGTCACACACGACGAGCGAGGCCAACCCGACGGTCAGTTGGGTCCCATTGATGAGCCCCAGCCCCTCCTTTGCATGAAGCGTCGCTGGTTCGAGGTTCTTCCGCTTCAGGGCCTTCCCACCCGGAAGTCGTTCACCCTCCACAGTGGCTTCGCCCTCTCCTGTGACGACAAGAGCGAGGTGGGCGAGAGGGGCGAGATCGCCGCTCGCACCGAGACTCCCTTTCGCCTTCACGACGGGATGGACCCCTTCGTTTATCATCCCTGCGAGAACGTCAACGATCCGCTCTCGGACGCCGCTGTACCCTTTCACCAGCGCGTTGAGCCGGGTGACGAGCATCGCTCGGACCTCGTCCTGATCGAGTTTGCGGCCCGTTCCGGCAGCGTGGCTCCGGACGAGGTTCTGCTGGAGCGTTTCGATGTCGTCCTCGGGTATCCGTTCCTGGACGAGTTCGCCGAATCCCGTGTTCACACCGTAGACGGCCTGCCCGGACTCGACGATGTCGACGATGCGCTCGCGTGACTCGCGAACGCGCTCACGGGCCTCCTCCGGGATACGAACGGTGGCACCGTGCCGTGCGACGCGTTCGACAGCGTCCGGTGTGAGCGATTCCCCGTCGACGACGACTGGTTCGTCAGTCATGGCGGACCACCTCCCCACGCTTTACGACTGTTTGGACGTTTTGCACGCCGAAATTGTACGGGAGGTGCTGATAGTCGGGCACGTCGGCGACGATTAAGTCTCCGGGCGAGTTCTCTCGAAGGATACCCGTGCCGTCCGTTCGGTCGATAGCGTTGGCAGCCGTAACTGTTGCGCTACGGATAGCCGAGGCGGGACTCATACGCATACCGTTGCAGGCGAGTTCGATTGCGAATTCCATACTCTGCGAGTAACAGTTCGGATTGAAATCGGTCGCGATAGCGACCGGAACGTCCGCCGCTTCGAAGGCTGTCGCATCAGCGTAGTCAGTCGCGAGCGAAAAGGCAGTCCCCGGCAGGAGAACGGGCGTTACGTTCGCTTCGCCGAGCGCTGTGATGTCCGCCTCGGTCGACTGCAGCAAATGATCCGCGCTCGTGGCCCCGATGTCGGCAGCCAACTGTGATCCGCCGAGTCGCTCGAACTCGTCGGCGTGGATCTTCGGTTTCAGCCCATGTTCCTGCCCGGCTTCAAGGACGCGCCGGGAGTGATCGACAGAGAAGACGCCCGCCTCACAGAAGATGTCACAGAACTCGGCGAGATCATTTGCCGTCACCGCAGGTAGCTGCTCTTCGACGACCCGGTCGATGTACGCGTCGGTGTCCGTGTCATCGGGCACAGCGTGAGCACCCATGAACGTCGGCACCACGTCAATCGGGTGGCGGTCGGCCGCTTCGCCGATTGCTTCGAGCATCTTCATTTCCGTCTCGACGTCAAGCCCGTAGCCGGATTTCACTTCGACCGTCGTCGTCCCATGGGCGAGCATGACGTCGAGACGTGCGAGGAGGCTCTCGACGAGGCGGTCGCGGGAGGCCTCGCGCGTCGCTCGCACAGTTCGCAAGATGCCCCCACCTTCTTCGAGGATGTCCTGATACTCCGCGCCCTTGAGCTTCGCAGTGAACTCGTCAGCGCGGTCGCCCGCAAACACGGCGTGTGTGTGGGGGTCGACGAATCCCGGAAGAACCGTCTTTCCGGCGGCGTCGACGGCATCCGTCGCGTTCTCTTCCGGGTATTCGCGCGTGACCTCATCGGTCGGTCCCACTGCGACGATGACACCATCCTCGATTGCCACGGCTCCGTCCTGTGTCGTCATCATCCCACCATCGTCAGTTGGGGTTGTGACTTGGGCCGCGTTGTGGACGACGAGGTCAGTCACGCCGACCACCCGGAGAGGAAGTGTGCCACAGTACGGGCTGCAGCATCAACGGTTCGCCCGTCGGTGTCGAGTGGCGGCGCACACTCGACGAGTTCGAAGCCCGCAAGTCGTTCGTCGTCGGAGACGAGACGCATGAGTCGGAACAGTTCGCGTGGCAGTAACCCGCCGGGCGTCGGGGCGCTAGACCCGCAATAGCTCGCATCGAGCACGTCGATATCGACACTGCAATAGATGCGGTCGACGGTGCCGAGACTCGAGAGTGCCCGGTCGACGGCTTCGGAGAGGTCTGCCGCGACCTCGTCGGCAGTCACGACCGTTCCCCCGTTCTCACGGACATAGTCGTGATAGGCGGTACTCGTCTCGAAGTGTCGAGCGCCGAGACAAGTGTAGCTGTCAAGTCCGGCCTCGTGTAACTGCCGGTAGGGTGTTCCGCTGGTCGGTCCGTCTCGGACTGTTCGAACGTCGAGGTGGGCGTCGATGTTGAGGACACCGACGCTGGAATCCTCGAGCAGCGGAGCGACGTTCGGGACGGTTAGTGAGTTATCGCCACCGAGAAAGATGGGGAGTGTATCGAGGGCGTGAACCGACCTTGTAACCTCTTGGACCTCATCCTGAACCTCGGTAACTGAACCTGTAGGCACGTCGATGTCCCCGAGGTCAGCGACGCTATTGATGGCCCCCGTATCGAAGTGATGAGTCTTCACCCCTGCCAGCGCGTTCCTAAGTGCTTCTGGACCTTCGGCGGCGCCGCGCCGGGAAATAACCGCGCCGTCGTACGGCTCGCCGACGAGGACTGCATCGAATTCGTCAGCCGTGTCGAGGTCAGTCCCACTGACGACGTCGCCGAACTGCTCGTCTAGGGGGTCCGACGACGGCCCCGACCAGTTTAGTGGTGTGGTGAAACTACTCATTTGTTCTCAGCCATCGGGACGTGGACATCCGAAGTCGTTGCCTCGTTGAGCGCTTCGTCGTACCCAGCGTCGGCGTGGCGGATGACACCCATGCCGGGGTCAGTCGTAAACACGCGGCGGGCCTTTTCAGCAGCGAGGTCGGAGCCGTCGAGGACGACGTGGTTGTTGGTATGAAGGGAGTTGCCAATACCGACGCCACCCCCATCGTGAACGCTGACGATATCAGCGCCGGCAGCGCAGTTGAGCAGAGCGTTCAGGATAGGCCAGTCGGCGACGGCATCCGAGCCGTCTCGCATAGCTTCAGTCTCTCGGTTCGGGCTAGCCACACTGCCAGCATCGAGGTGATCGCGTGTGACGACGACGGGCGCCGCAATCTCGCCTTCGTCGACGAGTTCGTTAATTCGAAGCGCAAATCGCGCACGCTCGGTTAGGCCGTCGTCGCTCTGGTACCCGAGCCAGCAGACACGGCTGGGGAGACCTTGGAACGAAACCTGTTCCTGTGCGAGATCGATCCAGCGGTGCAGTTGGTCTTTCTCGGGAAAGAGTTCCTTGATAGCGTCGTCAGTCCGATGGATGTCCTCTTCGTCTCCAGAGAGAGCGACCCAACGGAAGGGTCCCTTCCCCTGGCAGAACAGGGGTCGGATGTACGCCGGGACGAACCCCGGGAAATCGAATGCGCTCGCCATCTCTCGGTGCTCCTCGACTTGTCCACGAATGTTGTTCCCGTACTCGAAGGCCACCGCACCGCGCTCTTGCATTTCGAGGATGCCTTCGACGTGACGTTGCATCGTGTCGAGGCTCTCTTCGACGTACCGGTCGGGATCCGCCTCGCGTAACGCGTCGGCCTCCTCCACAGTGTAACCGGCGGGGTAGTAGCCTTCGAGTTCGTCGTGCGCGCTTGTCTGGTCGGTGACGATGTCCGGGACGAAGTCGCGTTCAAGCAGCCCGTCGAACATATCGGCAGCATTCATGTGGAGGGCGATAGAGAGCGGTTCACCGTTCGCTGCCGCATCTTCGGCCATCTCAATAGCCTCGTCCAGGTCGTCTGTCTTCTCCATACAGTAGTCCGTCTCGATCCGTCTGTCGATCCGGTGTTCGTCGACCTCAGCCGCGATACACACGCCATGATTCATCGTCACAGCTAGCGGTTGTGCTCCACCCATACCACCGAGGCCAGCGGTGACTGTGACCGTTCCTTCCAGCCCCTCCCGCTCGGGGAAGTGTTGGCGAGCCGCTTCGGCCAATGTCTCGAAGGTCCCTTGAATAATACCCTGCGTTCCGATATACGCCCACGATCCGGCGGTCATCTGGCCGTACATGATAAGCCCCTTTGATTCAAGTTCGTGGAAGTGCTCCCAGTCGTCCCAAGCGCCGACCAGGTTCGAATTAGCAATAAGCACCTGTGGCGAACGTTCGTGAGTCTTGAATCGGCCGACCGGTTTCCCCGACTGGACTAGTAGCGTTTCGTCATCGGCAAGCGTCCGTAGCTCCGAGAGAATCGTATCGTATGCATCCCAGCTCCGGGCTGCCCGACCAGTACCGCCGTACACTACGAGATCTTCCGGTTTCTCTCCGACTTCCGGATCGAGATTGTTGTTGAGCATTCGGAGGGCGGCTTCCTGTCTCCACCCCTCACACTCGATATCCGTCCCGGTGGGTGAACCTTGATACTCTAGCCACTCCGACGAGGGACTGCCGATCTTATCTGTCGAGTCATCGTCCGTCTGTTGCTGTTTCATGCGTACGTATATCATTAATTAGTTGGCCGATAGCTTTGGTTCTCCCTTCGGAAAGGGTTTTAAATGGATGGGCTGAATAGCGGCCCATGTACAAGGCGGTGTTCCGGATCAAAAGCGACAGTCCGTACGCGAGTTCGACGGCACAAAACAATACCCGGATCGAGTTGTGGTGTAACGATCACTGTGACTTACTCCATATCGCTGGCGACCAACAAGCAGATGTCGTGGAACATGTCCGTTCGGGAGTTGGTGTTCGTGAATGCATCGAAAACGGCAGCAACCAGACCATCATTACTGAAGCGTGTCTGAAGGAATACGGAGACGACTATATCGAAGCTCATCTCGCCGCTAACGACTGTCTCCTCTTACCGCCGCTTCGATACGAACACGGCGCGAAAGTAGTCCGCGTTCTCGCGCTTGACCCCGCTAACCTCTCAATGCTGTACAGCGATATCTCGGCGGAACACGAAGTGACGGTTGAGTCCAAACAAGAGCTGGCAACTGTCAGGTCAGAGACGCCTGTGCTGTCGGTCAGCACGTTCCTCCCGAACCTCTCTGATCGCCAGCGGAACGTATTTCTGACCGCATTTGAGCAGGGTTATTACGAGATACCACGTGGAACGACGACCAGCGAAATCGCCGAGATCGTGGGTGTCGGTCGCCGGACGGTAGAACACCACCTTAGACGCGCCGAAGAAAAATTCGCGAACGCGTTCGCAGAGTACCTATAGACTCTTCGGACGCTCTCGAGGCGGTCGCGATCGTAGGTGGGACGGCTATTCTTTCCTTCGAGCAAGTCCTCGAGTAGCTATATCACCGCCGAGACGGTACAGGTCCGATTCGATCAGGATCGGTGGCAAGGCGGTCGCGGGTGTAGCTGGCACAGACGACGGCGACGACGAAGATGTAGAATAGGGGCTCGAGGGTCTCGAGGATGGTCCTACAGCCCGAATGCCAGCTATCCACTGGCTCCGTTGTGATCGCGGAGGGTCTGGATCCTGATGGGATTGAGGCCGCGCGATCAGTATGGGTAATTCAAGTCTTGGGTCTGGCCACCCAGAATTTCCCTGTCGAAAATTACCGTTGGATAAAGGTGGGGAGGGGTTCGTCTCAATTGAACAAATGGTTTATTTAATACCTTCTATCGCCGGGAGAGTTTTGATTGGATGGAACGTTGATCTCGCGAGCACATGGCAAACGAATCGATGCTCCCGATCGGACAGCGCCGCGACGTCCTGCAAACAATCGGCGGACTGACCGGTCTCGCGGTGGTTGGATCGACTGCGACGGTGGGGGCCGACGATAACGATGGCGACGAAGGCAGTCAGGTTTACGACGCGACAGAAAACGGACGGTACGCGCTGCCAGAACTCCCCTATGAGTACGGCGCGCTCGAGCCCCACATCGACGAGCGGATCATGGAACTCCACCACAGCGAACACCACCAAGGGTACGTCGACGGGGCGAACGATGCCCTCGATGCGTTCGAAGAGATGCGCTCTGACAGCAACTTCGAGGATATCAAGGCCGTCAAACGGGACTTCTCGTTCAACTTATCCGGCCACGTCAACCACACCATCTTCTGGCAGAACATGAGTCCCGACGGCGGTGGCGCACCTGACGGCGAGTTCCGATCCGCGCTCGAAGACCAGTTCGGTTCGTTCGAGGCATTCCAGAACGAGTTCAGTACGGCCGCGGAGAACGTTGAGAGCAACGGATGGGCGATGCTGTTCTACGAACCGATCGCTGACCTCCTTGTGATCGGGCAGGTCGAATCCCAGAACGGGCTGGCCCACCAGGGTGCGATCCCGATCCTGACGCTCGACGTCTGGGAGCATGCCTACTACCTCCAGTACGAGAACGAACGGGCGAGTTATATCGAGGAATGGTGGAACGTCGTCGACTGGACGGACGTCTGCCAGCGCTACGAGTTCCTAACCCAGACTCGAGCCAACGAAGTGTCTGAAGACGGCGCGGACGGCAACGAAACGGACAACTGATCGACTCTTTTTTGTCGCTCATCCCAATAAGTCGTAAAACCAATTTTGCTGACAGTCTAAGAATCAATTAACGGTGGGCGAAAAAGATAGATGTCTATGGTCGACGATCCGCGTCCCCCGCTCCCCAACTGGGTGACGGACGTCTACACCGTCCTCGAGACCGCCCAGAAGCATGAGGAGTCCGAACCCATAGATACAGATTTGCTTTATCTGCGTAGTTTTGGAACTACCTGACATATGTTCCACGTATGTCTGCTACATCATCAATTCCGTTGGTATCTATGCGATAGATTTCTAATATGAAATGTATCTATATCCCCCTGCGGTTGCACGTCACGAAGAGCGATTACCTCATCGTCAGAACTCGAGGCATACCGGAAAGTACACTTGTTACTGTAACCCCAGCCCGCCAGCACCGTTCGTCGGTTCATATAACTAATAGTAAATATATTCGGGCAGTGTCTAGTTAGGCCAGTTTGAGAAGCGAGCAGGTCGTAGAGCTAGTTTGGCCATGACACTCGCAGACCTGCTCAGCGAGTGCTACGCGGCGGAATTTGATGAATCTTGGGAGCGTGAGCGGACGGCGACGCCCGTCAGGGTGTTCGCCGTCCGCCTCCACGCGACCGGTTGTTCGCTCCGAGAGACACAATCGATTCTTCGCTTGATAGGCGTAGACCGCTCTCATCAAGCACTCTGGCACTGGGTACATCGGCTAGCTGATAGCGTACCAGACCCGCCGACGGCGCAGCCGGCACGGGTCGCCATTGATGAAACCGCTGTCAAGATCAACGGCGACTGGTCTTGGGTGTACGCTGCAATAGACCTAGACTCACGACTAATTCTTGATGTCGCAGTGTTCGGACGGCGAGGCACCGATCCAGCCGCTGCGTTCCTGCATCGATTGACCGAGAAACACAATCTCTCCGACGCTGTGTTTCTCGTCGATGGCTACGGCTATCTGACTGCCCTCTCTCGATTGGGGTTAAGCGGTCAACTCGACTACGTCGAGCGAAACCTGATCGAAAAGTGGTTTCAGACCTTCAAGATGCGAGTTGACCGCTTCCATAATTCATGGGTGGGCAGTCGAGCGAGCGTCAGAGAATGGCTTGAACAGTTCGTACACTATTATAACACACAACGACCGCACCAGTCACTCAACGGACAGACTCCCACCGAGGTGCTAAACTAGACAGTGCCGATGAATCCATTCTCTGTATTCAGCACATCATTTCTGCAGTTATCGAGAGTTGGATAGCGACTCTGGTAACGCCTCCGCCTGTACTTACCGCTGACTCGAGTCCGACTCTACTCTGTTTCCCGGACATACTATAATAGTGAAACCCACAGACAGCACCGACCCGTGGGACCCATACGAACAGTCAGACGACCAGCAAAAAGCAGGCACTGAAGGGGCCTCGAGCGGGCCGCCGACGAAACCGGCCTCACGAGATCGAAACTCGTCGGCCGAGCGGTCGAGTACTACGTCGACGAAAATCCGGATCGAATTCGGGGGTTCTACCCGGACGATTCGTTCGCTACGTTTGTCGAGGAGCTAATTGAATGAGCCGGCCCAACCGCATCCCCGCGATCACCGACGAGTCGGACGCCGAGAGGCTACTCCGACAGCTCCAGAGGGCGACGGAGACGATCCTCGAACCGACCGCGGCCGAAGAGGCGCTCGAGTTCTACCTCGAGGATAAGGCGCGCGAGTGCCGCAAGTCGACCGTCGATTCCCACCGGTCCCGGCTCGGGTTCTTCGTCGAGTGGTGCGAGTCGATCAACGCGGTGCAACCGGGGTTGTTCAAGAAAATCAAGTCCCCGACCATCCCCGACGAGAAGGTCGCCAGAGAGACGACGCTCCACGTGAGCCGAGGGAAGGAGATCGTCACGCACCTTGACCGGTTCGAATACGCATGGGTCGAGCACGTCGGCTGGCTCCTCCTGACCGAGACCAGCGTCTGAAACCCGGAACAAGGAACTAGCACGCCGTCCCATCGTATTCAACCTAAGAGTGGTACCGGATCTGGTCAGTACACGACGATCTTTTCCTCCCCGAGATCCATTATCGTTCGTATGAGCGATCAAGCCGGGACTACACAGGGGGGATTTTGGACGGACGCTACCGGCGAGCGCACAGTCGATCGGTATTCTACACTTGTCAATATGGTTGACGATGGCATCTACCAGCTTGACGCCGAGGGGCGGTTCGTCGCGGTCAACGATGCCATAGTCAGTTTGACTGGCTACGCCCGGGAAGAGCTTCTCGGCAAGCACGCTTCAACCGTGATTGACGACGAGGACGTCAGTCGCATCCAGCGCGAGATCTACCAGCGATTTACAGACGGCGACCGCGAGGGCGAGCCGCTCGAGTTCACCGCCCGGATGGCCGACGGCGAGACCATCCCATGCGAATTGGAGCTACACCTGCTCGTCGAGGATGGGACGTTCCAGGGAACCATCGGGGTCGTGCGCGACATCGCGGACCGCAAACAGACAGAACAGGAGTTCCGTGAGCACGAACTCGAGCTGTTCCGTACCCTGCTTAATCACTCGAACGACAGCGTACTGGTAGTGGATCCGGAGACGGGCCGCTATCTCGACGTCAACGACACTGCCTGTGAGCGGCGGGGATACTCGCGTGAAGAATTCCTTGATCTCACGGTCATGGATCTCGAAACCGAGATTCCCGACCAAGAGGCGTGGCGGTCGTTCGTTGAGGAACTACGTGCCGAGGGGCAACTGACCTTCGACGGACACCACCGCCGCAAGGACGGTACGACGTATCCGGTTGAGGTCAATACTTCCTACGTTGATCTGGATAAGGAGTATGTCCTCGCCATTGCTCGCGACGTTACCAAGCGCCGGGAGTACGAACGGTACCTCGAAGATGCTAAGTCACAGTTAGAGGCAGCAACAGAAGCCGGCGCGGTTGGGACCTGGGAATGGCATATCCCCGAGGACGAGATGGTCGTCGGTACGTCGTTCGCTCGGACGTTCGGCATCGAGCCGGAGGTAGCCTCCGAGGGTGTGCCCCTCGATCAATTTATCGAAGCCATCCATGAGGATGACCGCAAGCGAGTCGAGGTGGCGATCGAGGAGGCCGTCGAGACCTGTGGCGACTACGAGGAAGAATACCGCGTGTGGGATGCTGACGACAATCTCCGGTGGGTTGTCGCTCGCGGGCACGTCGAGTGCGACGATGGCGAGCCAGTCCGCTTCCCGGGGGCACTCACCGACATCACCAAACGCAAACGCGCCGAATTAAAACTCCAGCAGAACAACGAACAGCTGGAGACCCTCTTCGAAGTCCTTCCTGTCGGTGTCGTGGTCGCGGAGGCCGACGGGCAAATCATCCAGGCCAACGACATTGCACACGAGATCTGGGGCGGTGATGTCTTCGACGCTGAGTCCGTCGAGGAGTACGAGCAGTACCCGGTCTGGGATGCTGAGTCCGGCGAGCGCGTCCAGCCAGACGAGATGACGCTCGCGAGGGTCGTCAACGGCGAGGAGGTGCTCGACCCGGACATCTACGAGATCGAGGCAGTCGACGGCGAGCGCCGAGTCATCCGGCTGGAGGGGATGCCCGTTCGTGACGAACATGGCGAGGTGACCCGCGGCGTGGCTACTCTAACCGACATCACCGACCGCCGTGAGGCCCAACGTGCGCTTGAGGAGTCCGAGCGCCGCTACCGAACGCTGGTCGAAAACTTCCCGAACGGAGCAGTAGGCCTCTTCGATGATAACCTACGATACACCGCTGTTGGCGGTCAGCTCTTCGACAGACTCGACTACGACCCGGAGGATCGGATTGGATACCGCTTTACCGAACTCCACACTCCGGATCTGGTTGAGGAGTTAGAACCGCACTTTCGGGCCGCACTCGATGGTGAGGCAAGCACCTTCGAAATCGAATACCAGGGCCGGTACCTGCACGCCCATACACTCCCTGTCAGAGACGCCGACGACGAGGTGTACGCGGGCATGCTCGTGATCCGAGACGTGACTGAGCGACGGGAATACGAGCGTATGCTGGAGGAATCGAACGACCGCCTCGAACAGTTCGCCTATGCCGCCTCCCACGACCTCCAGGAACCGCTCCGAATGGTCTCGAGCTATCTGCAATTGCTTGAACGGCGCTACGACGACGATCTCGACGAGGACGGACAGGAATTCCTCGAGTTTGCTGTTGACGGCGCCGACAGGATGCGGGAGATGATCGACGGCCTGCTCAAGTATTCCCGTGTGGAGACGCGTGGCGATCCGTTCGAGACCGTCAGCCTCGACGATGTCCTCACGGAGGTCTGTGACGACCTGCAAGTAATGATCCAAGAGAGCAACGCTGAGATCACCACTGAAGACCTCCCCCGCGTGGAGGGCGACCACGGGCAGTTGCGGCAGGTATTCCAGAACCTGCTGGACAATGCCATCGAGTACAGCGGCGACGACCCACCGCGGATCTACATCGACGCCGAGCGCGACGGCGACCAGTGGCTCGTGTCCGTCGAGGACAACGGCGTCGGTATCGATCCGGAGGATACTGACCGCGTCTTCGAGGTCTTCCAGCGCCTCCACGCTCGCGGCGAACACGCAGGCACTGGTATCGGTCTCGCGCTGGTTGAGCGCATCATTGAGCGCCACGGCGGCGATGTTTGGGTCGAGTCCGACCCCGGCCAGGGCTCGACGTTCTCGTTTACACTACCTGTAGCGAGTGATTTCGAGACGTAAAGCAACCTCTTTTGCCGGGGCCCTCCCTCATTCGCTTCGCTCATCCGGTCAAACTCCGGCAAAACCCGTTGTAGCATTGGTCGAATGGATGACTGGATTATGAAACTCAGAGACGGGCCTGGCCTGTTCCATATCAACGTAGCAGTGAGGCTTTATACATCTCAAAAAGAAGATCGGCAGTACAAGTAGCAGTTGCTTAGTCGGACCGAAGATTCGTTACCTGCAGTGTGGACTCGAGCACGTCCGTTTGAAAATCCGAATCCGCGACGACGAGGTGATCGCCGGTCGAGCGGGCGGTCGCCGCGATCATCAAATCGCGAACGGCCATCCGTTCGCCGTCGGTGAGGAGTTCGTCTTGCAGCTGTGCTGCCTCGAGCGCGATCTTCTCGTTGAACTCGAGGGAATGGACACCGCCAAAGTGCTGTCGCTCTGCCCGGAGATCGGTGTCGCCGCTGCCGAGTGTTCCAGCGAGGACCTCGTAGACGCAGATTGCCGAGGTGAGATACGGTCCGTCTTGTGATTCGACGAATGAGACGGTTTCATCGACACCCTCGAGCATATCGATGATGACCGAGGAATCGAGAAACGTCATCGCTCGAAGCTCTCACGGGATCGATCGATGGCATCACGGGCCCGATCAGCGGTGTCCGAATCCCATGCACCGACAGTGATTGGCTCCTCGTCGCTTGCCAGTCGCTTGAGTAGTTCATCGAAACTCTCGTCGTCGCGCTTGAGACGATCGAGTTTCGCTTTCGTCTCGTCCGAGACGCGGATGGACGTACTCATGTGCATACATTGTGTATGCAGGGGCTAAGAACTTTCGCCGCGGTGGCTTCTCAACCCTCGGCCGTCGGATAATCGCTCGGATCGATCACCGAGACCTCCCACGTCTCTTCGTCGGTCCGCGTTACCCGCACTGGCTGATCTTTCACGTTGCCGTCCCCGTCTACCAACCCGAGCGCCCGAAGCTCGCTCTTCGGGAGTACATACGATCGGCTCCGAGTGATCTACTCGGACGACACGACGCTCAAACATATCGATTCACGCGAATGGACGCTCGAGAGTACCCACTACGCCAGTGACCGCGTCCGGACCAAACACCCCTTCGACGGGTAACCAGATGCACACCGATGTCACGCTCTGCGCGAGCAAGGCCGACCAGTTCAAACAGATTCAACAGCGCCTCGAGGATCGACGCGGTCACGACCTCTCACGGACTGAAGCCGTCGGTATCTTATCACTTTCTTGTTAATCAGAAATCCATATACTGCTCTTCCCACTCGCGGCGGTCTTCAATTAGCTCCTCACCTTCGTCCGTGATAGCATAGTAATTGGTTCTCCTGTCTAGTTCCCCTTTCTCAACCAACTCTTTGTTGACCACCGTATCCAGATTCGGATATAAACGCCCGTGGTTGATTGCATCACTATAGTACTGCTCTACCTCCTCTTTCACGTCTTGTCCTGAGGGCTGCTCTGCACCTGCGATGACGTACAGCAGATCACGCTGGAATCCTGTGAGGTCATCCATGTGATACATCCCCACAGAAGGGGAGGTTGTTATAAGCACTATACGGACACAGTACGAGAGTGCTATATTCCGACTCTTATCTGTACTCGAGGGGAGGGGAAGCGCATTCAAGAATCAATCCTCACGCACTCTTAGAGAATTAATCCGCATCTCCAACAACTGTGCAAATTCTTCGTCGTCCAGGCCGCTGTAGTCATCCGATACCTATTCTAAGATACATTTCCAGAGATTCACGCGATTAAGTGCTCCACTTCGACGTCGACGACGATATTGAGCGCTCGAAACGCGAGGTTGAGGCTGAAGCCGTCGCGTACGTCGTCGGCCGGTACTACGGGCTCGACACCAGCGGATCAGCGTTCTACCTAGCTGCGTGGGAGTCGGACGATCCAGAGGTCGTTCGCGACCGGTTAAATCGAATTAGTCGGACTGCAGAAGAACTCCTCGAGGCCCTCGAAAACTGACCCTCTTGCAATTTCGTTAACCAACAGACAGCTGGACCCACTCAAAGGTGCTCGAGAGATCTATTTGCCTACTCAGCGAACTGTCGCTCAACGAGTGTTACAAGTAGGTATGCTGCGAGTGTCTGAGTTGACTGGGTTGGATCGTAATTTGGAGCAACCTCCATCAAATCTGCAGCACCGACTGCCTCGTGAGTACCGAGGATTTCCATAATTGTAAGAGCCTGATGACTATTCAGGCCACCTGGTTCCGGAGTTCCTGTTCCAGGTGCGGTACTAGGATCAACCGAATCAATGTCGAACGTTACGTAGACAGCGTCTGTATCTTCAGATGCGTTCTGTATTGCTTCTGTTACAACGTTGCGAATTCCCTGCGCTTGAATGTCCCGCATAGTGTAAAGATTCAATCCAGTTTCTTCGGCGAACTCGAAGAATCCCGGTGCTTCGTACCCTCGAATCCCTATCTGACTGATATGCTCGTAGTCAGAATACTCTGACTCTGCAATCAACCGTGTACTCGACCCATGAAAGTGATCTCCGAAAACTGGGCTTCCATCTGAGGTGTCACTATGGGCATCAATCTGCACCAGACCAACATTGTCGGCGTCGATAGCTTCAGCAAATCCACAGAAGGACGGGTAGGTACAATAATGGTCGCCGCCAATCAGTACTGGAAACGCCTGCTCAGCCGCAGTAGCAACGTGAGCAGTGATACTATCCGCGGATTGCTTTTGATCCTGCGGAAATACAGGGATATCCCCACAATCAGCAATTTTCAAGTCATCATAATCGACTTGAGCACGAGTATTCATGTTTGTGAGACCGCTCTTGTATCCCGAGAGGTAAGCCCACCAAGTGCTAGCCTTTCGGACTGCTTCCGGACCGTATCGGGCACCAGGTCTGTTGCTTGCAGCAGTATCAAGCGGTGCACCGAGCACTGCCACATCTATATCTTGGAGATCATCTACGTTTCGAGGATCTCCCTTGAGAAACGTCTGCTTGCCTGTGTATGCGAGTTCAACTTCCGCTCCCTCGTGGCTTTCTCGGAATTCACGCGCGCGTGAGTAGTCATTACTCATCGTCTGTCACCTCCACAAGAGCGGCCCGGAACTCTTCAACTGCTCGGTAGAGCTGATCTGTGGTAATAGTGAGTGGCGGCTGGAAACGCATGACGTTCTTGTAGTATCCGCCAACGCCCATGATAATACCCCGTTCCTGTAACTTGTCAGAAACGGCCGACGCCAGTTCCTTGTCAGGTGCAGGGGAAACGCCCTGGGTTCCTGTCGTATCTGGGTCAACGATTTCGATCCCCTGCATGAGACCGAGCCCTCGAGTATCTCCCACGACATCGAAGTCAGCCTCGAGTTTAGCGAGGCGGTCCGAAAGATACTCCCCCTTCTCAGCGGTGTCGGCGATAATTCCGTTTTGAAGTTCATCGATGGTCGCCAGTGCGGCAGCACAGGCGACAGGATTGCCACCGAACGTCGAAAGATGGTCGCCGGATTCGAAGGCATTCGCGATCTCCGCTGAAGCAGTGAACGCGCCGAGCGGAAGTCCGTTCGCGATCCCCTTCGCTTGCGTTAGAATGTCCGGTTCGACATCGAAGTGCTCAGTCGCGAACATCTTCCCAGTCCGCCCGTAGCCGGTCTGAACCTCGTCGAGTATGAGCAGCGCATCGTGTTCGTGGACGATTTCTCGGACACGCTCTAACCATCCCTCGGGCGGAACGATAATGCCTGCTTCCCCCATAACGGGTTCAATGATGACCGCCGCTAGATCGCCACTAGTGTGCGATCCGATGACGCGCTCGAGTTCGTTGGCGCAGTCAGCATCACACCGATCGCCGTCACAGCGGGGACAGCGGTAGCCGTATGGCGGTGCGCTGTGTGCGACGTCATTGATCGTCGGCGCCATTCCTTTCTTATAAGATTTATTACCAGTAAGCGCTAGGCTCCCGAGAGTGCGGCCGTGAAACCCCATCTCGAGGGAGATAACCTCTTTCGAGCCGGTGTACTTCCGAGCGAGCTTAATCGCGCCCTCAACGGCTTCAGTCCCCGAATTACAGAAGAAACTCTTCTGTAACTCGCCCGGAGTTATGTCGGCGATTCGTTCCGCAAGGTCAGCAACCGGCTGATTCGGATGGACATACGAACAGCCGTGAACGAACGTATCGAGTTGTTCTTTCGCGGCATCGACAACGGCTTCGTTTCCATGGCCAACGTTTGTTACAGAGATGCCGGAGAACGTATCGAGATATTCATTCCCGTCAAAGTCCTCGAGTTTGCACCCAGACGACCGCTTTACTGGGACGTTGAGTGACTTCCAAATAGGCATCAGGTGGTCATCGTATTGGGAAATAACGCTCTCGTTCGATCCTTCTTCGCCTGGCGAACTAGATTTCTGTTCAGCCATATGTATATTGATTGGATCGCATGCTAATAAATCATACTGAATAGAACCATGTACAGCTAAACCGGGATGGATTCCACATGATATTTTCTGATGGTCTTGGACGAGGTACTAATAAAAATCCAATTTCGGAATATTTACCAAGATCAATCCAGGAAGCTAGACTAGGTTGCACTACGCAACCCGGGGCGCAATCGAACTCATGAAATCCATCAATCCAGCAACTGAGGAAGTCCTCGCAACGTACAAAGAAGATGACACCGGAACGGTCTACGCTCAGCTAGATACGGCTCGGGAAGCTTTCGAATCGTGGTCTGAGAGATCGGTTTCCAGCCGAGAACGTTTATTAGCAAACGTCGCTGATGTACTGCGCGAAAACATTGATAAATATGCGAAACAGATAACCATAGAAGTAGGGAAACCGCTCGATCAGGCGGTTTCCGAGATCGAGAAATGTGTATGGGTATGTAATTACTATTCCCAGCATTCATCCGAATATCTACAGAATGAACATATCGGCACTGAACCGGGGGCGAAGACGTATGTCTCGTATGAACCACTGGGGGCTATCTTGGCAATAATGCCGTGGAACTATCCATTTTGGCAAGTATTCCGATTTGCAGCCCCCCATATTACGTCCGGTAACGTTGCTATCTTAAAGCATTCTCCGAACGTATTTGGCTGTGCACAGGCCATCGAAGACATCTTTGAAGAAGCAGGTTATCCGGACGGTGTCTTCACATCAGTCCAAGTGTCTGTAAATCAGGTTTCGGATATCATCGAAGACGATCGAGTCAGGGCAGTTACACTGACCGGCAGCACACGGGCGGGCAAGGAGGTGGCAACGATAAGTGGCCGTGAGCTCAAACCAACCGTTTTCGAACTCGGGGGGAGTGATCCCTTTGTTGTCCTAGATGATGCTCCAGTCGAACGCGCAGCCGAAGTCGGTGCGACAGCACGAACTCAGAACGCCGGTCAGTCTTGTATCGCAGCGAAACGATTTATCGTTCACGAGACGGTCTTCGATGAATTTCTCGAGCGATTAACGACGGAATTTAAAGCACTTACTATCGGCGATCCGACCGACGTGGAAACGGACGTCGGTCCCCTGGCGAGAGAAGACCTACTCGAAACACTCCACGACCAGGTGATGACGTCTGTCGACGCTGGAGCGACCTTGCATCTGGGCGGTGAACCGCTCGATCAATCGGGATACTTCTACCCGCCCACAATCTTGGTCGACGTTCCCGATGAAACGCCCGCAGCGACCGAAGAACTATTCGGACCCGTCGCTACTGTGTTCAAGGTCGAAAGCGAACGGGAAGCACTTCGAATTGCGAACGATACTCAGTACGGACTCGGTGCAAGCGTTTGGACAACGAACACGGATCGCGGCGAATCCGTTGCTCAAGAGCTCGAAGCCGGGAACGTGTTCGTAAATCAGCTCGTCAAGTCTGATCCTCGAGTCCCATTTAGCGGGGTGAAGGATTCGGGTTATGGAACAGAGCTTTCGCGACATGGGATCCACGAGTTCGTGAATAAGAAGACGATATGGATCGAAGGACAAGGTGAATAAAAGAAGATAATCGGCGTCTGTTACGTATCGCTCTCTGATTTATCCGTAATGGACTCGACTAACGTCTCATACTCGAAGTCATTGATCGGATTCGGTTCATCTTTGACGGTTGAAATAACGAATTTCGAACTAGTTCGTTGTATCTCGTCGATGGCCTCGTATTCCTCAACGAGAGACTCGACCATTTCTCGATTGGGCACGTGAGATATGACTATGAAGTCGGTGTCACCCATCGTGAAATACACCTGGTTGACACCCTCGATCTCGGCTAGTTTCTCACCGACGGACTCGTGGTATCCTTCAGCGAACTCTGCATAAATTTCACTGATAAGCGTCAACGACAGTCCGGCCTTCTCGAGATCGAGATCATAAAGATCATTCTTTAAAATCCCATTTTCACGGAGTTGGCTCAGTCGATAGTGAACTGTCGATTTGGGGATATCTGTCAGTTCGTGAATTTTATCTGGACTTCTTACCCCTTCCGATGCAACAGCCATGAGAATTCTGATATCTTTCTCGTCCATGGGTTCTTGGCCAGACATAGGTTCCGACCGTTGTTATCTACATGCGCCGGGTCTATGTCCGTCTCTATGGTATCTTTAATCTAGATGCCTATAATTGTTACTACCTAGCTGTGCAATGTTATCTTCTCCTGTTGGATGAGATGTTAAAATTGCCATCTGATGCGGAGAGATAGGGAATTTAACAGTGCTAATGAAAGAGCGGCCAATAATCGATCTCGCTGAACACATGTCTCATTTGGGAGTGCAACTAAACCGTCTTACATTTCAATAGCAGAGGTTGTGTCGTATCGTGTTCAGGAATTATAGCTTATTTAGAATGCAGGACAATATTGCCGAGTCAATTGGATCTTTATCCCGTAGGCGACTCTCCTAGCATGACTATGCTCCTGCTTTCCAGCGAGGAAGTCAACGAAAACGCGAAGATGAAAGACGTCATTCCGGCAGTGGAAGACGCCTTTGCAGCCTACCATCAAGGAACAGCACAGATGCCGGCTAAGTCATATATCGAGCTCAGTCAGTACAACGGTGACTTCCGTTCAATGCCCGCATATCTAGAAGCGGATGATTGGGACGCTGCAGGTATCAAATGGGTCAATGTCCACCCGGATAATCCGGAAAAACATGACTTCCCGACCGTGATGGGGACGATGATTTACTCTGACCCCGAAACCGCACTCCCGCTCGCGATTATGGACGGAACGGAATTAACGATGAAACGTACCGGTGCGGCAGCCGCAGTCGCGACTGATCATCTTGCTGTCGAGGGCGCTACGACGCTTGGAATCATCGGCGCGGGTATTCAATCCTATTCACAGGTCGAAGCGATCACTAAGGTACGCCCAATCCAAGAAATTGTCATCAGCGATCTCGATGAAGAACGAGTCGAGAACTTCGTCCAGCACTTCGGGGACCGATTTGAGGTCCGAGAAGGAACAACCTCGGAGGCGGCATCGTGCGACGTCCTCTCTACTGTGACACCGGTTAGAGATCCGATCGTCAATCGTTCCGATGTCGGCGACCAAACTCATATCAACGCGATGGGCGCTGATGCTGAAGGGAAGCAAGAACTCGCCGATGAAATCCTTCTCGAAGCGAAATTGGTTATTGACGACCACGCTCAGACGACCCATTCGGGGGAGATCAACGTGCCCTATTCTGAAGGCACTCTTACCGATGAGGATATCTACGGCGATCTCGGAGAAATCGTGGCAGGAGGAAAGGACGGCCGAACGGCTGCAGATGGTATCACCGTTTTCGATAGTACTGGATTAGCGATCCAAGACGTCGCTACTGCACACGTGACTTACCAAGCAGCCCATGAGAACGGAAACGGAACAGAGTTCGACCTACTCGGTCAGGCATAGCGGACCGTTCTGAGAGTAAACTAATTTCTTCACAAACACCATTAGTGATTTCAATGACAAGTGATGTAGAGGGACTTCGTCAAGGTACTGAACTCGTTAAGCGAGGCTTTGCCCAGATGCAGAAGGGTGGCGTCATCATGGACGTTGTCGATCCCGACCAAGCCCGCGTAGCCGAAGACGCCGGTGCGGTTGCTGTCATGGCTCTTGAAGCGGTGCCAGCAGACATCCGCAAGCGCGGCGGCGTCGCCCGGATGGCCGACCCCGCTGACGTCCGAGAAATTGTCGAAGCCGTTTCCATCCCCGTGATGGGCAAGGCCCGCATCGGTCACACGAAGGAAGCTCAGATCTTAGAGGCTGTCGGCGTTGATATGATCGATGAATCTGAGGTCCTCACACCGGCTGACGATGCCTACCACATCGATAAGCGCGAGTTCACCGCACCGTTCGTCTGCGGTGCCCGCGATCTCGGTGAGGCCTTACGCCGAATCAATGAGGGTGCGGCGATGATCCGAACTAAAGGTGAAGCCGGCACCGGCGACGTCAACCAGGCCGTCCGCCATCAGCGCCAGATCAAGGGTGCGATCCGCGAACTCGAAGGCATGTCCCACGAGGAGCGTGAGGCCTATGCTCGCGAGATCGAGGCACCCGCAGATCTAGTGCACGAGACTGCCGAGATGGGCCGCTTGCCGGTCGTCAACTTCGCCGCGGGCGGCATCGCGACGCCGGCCGACGCCGCGCTCATGATGCACCACGAGTGCGACGGTATCTTCGTCGGCAGCGGCATCTTCGGTGCCGAGAATCCCTCTGCGATGGCCGAGGCGATCGTCGAAGCGACGAACAATTGGGACGATCCCGAAGCGCTCACCGAAGTCTCAAAGAACCTTGGCAAAGGGATGAAAGGAAACGCGAATACTAATCTTCCTGAGGAAGAGCAAATACAGAGTCGAGGGATCTGAGAAGTTCGAGATCGTTGGATATTATCTCAGTCCATCTGTCCCAGACTTATATTGACCGTCTTCGTCTGTTGATATTCTCGGAGGGTATCTTTTGCGCATTCGCGTCCTATCCCAGATCGCTTGAACCCTCCGAACGGTGTACCTGGGACCAGATCCGCATACTGATTAACCCAGACTGTACCTGCTTGAATATCATCCGAAGCCCGATGAGCGATCGAGAGGTCAGTCGTCGCAACCCCTGCTGCTAGTCCGAAGTCTATGTCATTTGCAATAGAAACGGCTTCGTTATAATCCGCGAACTGAATCACCGAAGCCACCGGGCCGAATATCTCTTCTTGAGCAATTCTCATATCATTTTCAACTCCGTCAAAGATAGTCGGTTCTACGAACCAACCGTCATCGCTATCTGTAATGGAGATGGATTCTCCCCCGTGCACTAAAGCAGCTCCTTCTTTTTTACCTATCTCGATATACTCCCGTACCTTTTCGAATTGCTGCTTCGACGCGAGGGGACCGGTCGTGGTCTCTTTCGCAAGTGGGTCACCGACAATCCTCTCTTCTGCCTCAGCTCGGAACAGTTCCAGGAATTCAGCATGAATATCCTCATGTACTAATGTCCTGGAGAAGGCATCGCACGATTGGCCGGTATTGTAGAAGATTCCTTCCGCAGCGATCTCCGCCGCGTTCTCTAAGTCTGCGTCTGGAAAAACGATAAAGGGTGATTTGCCACCCAATTCGAGTGTGACAGGCGTTATCTGCTCAGCAGCGGCCTTCATTATTGTTTCGCCCGTTTGCCCCTCACCCGTGAACGAGAGCTTCGAGATGTCCTCGTGCCGTGTAAGGGGAGCACCGGCTTCATCGCCAAAGCCGTGGACGATATTGAGCGTTCCCGGCGGAAGGACATCTTCAGAGAGCTGAGCGATTCGCGTCACCGAAAGCGGCGAATCTTCCGCAGGCTTTAGAACAACGGTATTCCCCGCGGAAAGCGCGGGACCGAGCTTCCACGATGCCAGTAAGAGGGGATAGTTCCATGGAACGATAAGACCAGCCACACCATATGGTTCGTGCTTCGTAAACGCGTGCGTATCGTCTCCGATCGGGAGCTGGTCTCCTTGTTCTCCCCTCGCTATCTGCGCGTAATATTCGATGTAATTAATCGCCTCACTCACTTCGTATTCTGCGTCTGCAAGGGGCTTACCCGTATCCAGACTCTCGAGTAACGCTAATTCCTCGCTGTTCGCACGCAGGGTCTCGACCCAATCGAGAAGGGCCTCAGATCGTTCGTCTACCGGTAGTGAACCCCAAGTTTGATTGAAGGCTTTCTTCGCTGCCTCGACGGCTTTATCAACGTCTTCTTCCTGACAGCGAGGTACCGTCGTTATCGTTTTCTCTGTGGCAGGGTCTTTCGTTTCGAACCTCTCACCTCGGATCGAAGTCCGGGAAGATCCCTTGATCCATGCATCGAATTGACGTCCACGCGTCACCTCTTCTATCGCTTGCTCGTGATTCTGGCGGATCGTATCCGTGAATTTATCGTATGACATTGTAATCTCTGAAGGAACGTCTAAGCAGATCTATTCCCAATACTATGACTCCGAGAAGTTGTTATACTCTATGACTATTTGAACACCTTTTCGAAGGCGGTGTCCAGGACCTCGATTGCCTCTGTGATATCTGACTCATCGATACAGAACGGCGGACAGACCATAATCTGGTACGCCGGGCGGCCAGTGCTTAAGAGAAGTCCGTTCTCCTTAGCGACCTCGACCACCTCGTCAATCGGGTTATCCTCGTCGTCTTCGAGTACAGTGTCTACGATCGGTTCGCCGGTTTCAGGGTTTTCAACCACTACGGTCCACAGGAAGCCACGGCCTCGGACATCCGTGATGACATCGTGGTCGGCCGCGAGTGAATGGAGTCCGTCCTCTAACACGGGAGCGAGCTGACGAACATTATCAATCAGATGATCTTCGTATTCTTCCACAGCGGCAAGTCCAGCCGCACATGCTACCGGTTGACCAGCGAATGTCTGACCGATGTTCGATCCGTCACGGACGCTTTCGCCTACTTCGGAGTTCATAATGACTCCTGCAAGCGGAATATACCCGCTAGTCACGCCTTTCGCAAACGTGATCATATCTGGCTCGACGCCTTCTGTTTGCATAGCGAACATCTCACCGCACCGACCGAATCCGCTGATCACTTCATCAGCGATCAACAGAATATCGTATTTATCACAGATCTCGCGAAGGCGCTCGAAGTATCCTGGCGGCGCAGGATAGCCTCCGCTCGACCCGGCGACCGGTTCAATGAGTAATGCGGCAATAGATTCTGGGCCCTCATTACGTATGACGTATTCTACATGATCCGCCGCTTTCTCAGCGAGTTCGGCCGGTGAGTCGGCATCGAACGGCGAGTTGTGTGCTACCGGTGGAAGAAATTTCACTGCACCCGTAGCCGCGGCATGGGATTCAACGGCATTGCGCGTTCCCGGTTCACCAGTAAGCGAGCCTGCACCGTACGTGCTTCCGTGATAAGAACGCCAGCGAGTGAGGACCTTCGACGCGTCTTTCGATTTCCGAGCGAACTGTACCGCGAGCTCATTTGCCTCACTTCCTGACACAGAGAAAACTACATCAGAAAGTGAGTCGGGAGCAACGGTCGTTAGCTTGTCTGCTAAGGCGGTCCGAGTATCATTTGATTTGGAAGGTGACACATATGCGATCTTTTCTAGTTGCTCGTTACAAGCATCGGTGATCTTCTGGTTGCTGTGTCCAGCATTAGTACAGTACAGCGACGAAATGAAGTCGAGGTACTCCGTCCCATTTTCATCATACACGTATGCTCCCTCTCCTTCATTTACACTGAATTCGGAACTCTCCGGGTCGTGCCAATGCGGGATATTCGATGAACTGCTAGCCGAGATTTTCTCTGATTTTTTGCTAGCCATCTCACTAAGGGGCTTGTATTTCGAACCATATATTACTTTGGGAGACCGGCTGTTTCCATCAAATAACCCCCCCCTTTCCAGATATCCCTTCGAGGGGCGGAGCGCTTACGTGCGTATGTAGAATAATACTTCGGAATCGCTTCGGCTACTCATAGCGCTGTCTAGAGACAAGATTCGGTAACTACTGTGCAGGACATGATCCAAATACAATAGTGTGAATTGCTTCTGGTCCAACTAAACTGACTTTCTTTGAGTAGATTTAAGTGGCTGCGTGGTTGACGGTGTCACATGGCAGCCGGAACATTCGGCATATGGTCGGTCCTACCACTACTGGTAGCAATTGTCCTCGCCCTTCTCACGAGGAAAGCCGCTCTGGCACTGTTCATCGGCGTATGGGCAGGCGGAGCGATTTACCACTACCAGGATAGTACAGCATTGCTCACGACGTATTTAGAAGACCTGGGCATCCCTGCTGCGGAGGCCCTGAGTCAGATACTGGGGATCTTCGTCGCCGGTATCTGGGGGCTCGTCCAGAGTACAACCTGGGTCGTAGAATCAGTCGGGAATAGCGTCTTCAATATGCAGATCGTTGTTTTCTGCTTCCTACTGGGATCAGCAGTAGCAATGATCTGGCGGCTGGGTGGGACTCACGCCGTGACTACTTGGGCCACAAATCACGTTGACACTAAGCGTAAAGCGGGCCTCGCAGCGTGGGCAATCGGTCTGCTGATGTTCTTCGACGACTACGCTAACTCTGCAATCGTCGGTACCACGATGAAAGACATATCGGATAATCTCCGTATGTCTCGCGAGAAGTTGGCCTACATCGTAGATTCGACCGCCGCTCCCGTATCGACTCTTACGCTATCCTCGTGGGCAGCGTTCCAATTATCCATGATCGACGCCGGATATCAGGCGACGGACCTATCCGCAAGTGAGACCCCCTCCTCATTTGTGATATTCCTCCAGTCGATCCCGTTCAATATGTACGCGATATTAGCGATCGCAATGGTCGCTATTATCGTCGTCTCGCAGAGGGATTACGGCGAAATGCTCACTGCCGAACATCGAGCTGCTGCAACCGGTGAAGTCACTGGAGAAGACGCGCAACCGATGCAAGACGTCAAAGAAGAGCTCGGCGAACCGAACCTCAAGAATCCGCGCCTTCGTATATTCTTTGTTCCAGTACTCGTCCTCGTAGCAGTTATGGTTGCAGGGGTGCTCTGGTCTGGATACTCACCGGGAGCGGGATACTATGAGATCATTATTAACGCGGATTATGCCTCTTCCCTCGTCGTTTCAGCAGTAGCGATGGTCGCCACTACGTTCTATTATGCATATCGGCTCGGACTGCAATCGGTATCCGAGAGTGTCGACACGACTATCGAGGGGTTCGAAATTATGATGCATGCAGTAGCGATCCTCGTATTCGCGTGGTCTATTGGCGAAGTCGTCAGTGCTCTCGGCACGGGTGACTACGTCGCGGGATACGCTAACGCGTTTCTCACGCCTGAGATCTTGATAGTCATTGTGATGATAGTTTCCGCCTTCATGGCATTCACGGGCGACTCGTGGGCAGCGATGGGTGCCTTGACGCCGATTGCAGTGCCCATCGCCTGGAATCTCACTGGCAACCATACGATGGTCGCTGTCGCCGTGGGAGCGGTCTTTTCCGGAGCAATCTTCGGAGACCATACTTCGCCGATCTCTCCATCGACAGTTCTCTCAGCAACGTTTACCGGTGCAGACTTAATTGATCACGTCCGCACTCAGATCTATTACGCTGTTCCGGTCATGATGGTGTCGGTCCTTCTCATGCTCATCTGGGGATACGGGAACCCAATCTGGGGTCGTTCAATTTGGGTTGCCGTTGCACTGCTCCCCCTCGGCGTCCTCATGCTAGTCGGTGTAGTATACGGACTCTCACAGATTGATGCAGATCGGAAGGATATCGACCTAGCTACTATTCGAGATGTTGACCAGTCATCGACCTCAGAAACACCCCTTCACTTAGATCAGGACCACCCACTGAGCGACGGCAAACAAGTAGACAATACGCCAGATACTGATTAAATACTCTCTTAGTAGATATAAATATATGGAGTAGAGGTCATGAAGTTATCTACTTCCTGAGTTCGACTCGGGAGCTCGTGCTCAAGAAGGATCTCCTCGACCGTCAGAGACGTGCGGTAGCCCGCCCACAAGAGACACACCATCCAGATTGATCCGAGGCCAACGACGGTAGCGGCGCCTATCACGGCTTGCTCACTTCAAGTGGTTCTAGACCCTCGAGAACTCGTTACGTTGGCTTCAACAGCCGATCGTAGCCGGTCATAAATTCCAGTGTTGTCGTCGCCCATTGGCTTCGAGATCCTCTTGAGACGGCGCTTGCGGCCCCTCAAGAGTCCTCGGCGACGTTCACTATCCGGTACTGTTCGGAAGGCTGTCGTCAACACACTGTTCACGCTGCTCGAGAAGCTGCTGGCGGTCGTGTCGATCGGGGTGCTCGACGGCGTCGGGGTTCTGGTCATTCTCGGATGAGCACGCCGCAAATGGTCTAGGCTCTCACAGGGGTATATGTCGCTGGGTCCACGCTGTTCGATGCGACACTTCTTCCGTCGTTTCTCGTCGCACAGATCGCGGTTCTCTTAACCTCGTTCAACGAGATCATCATGAGTGCCATTGTCGGCAGCGGCGCTGTAGTCACCGCCGGTGTCGGTGACAGCCCTCTAAGCTGGACTCTCCGTCATCGCCCAGGATTTGGACTCGGCTCTGGATCAATGTGTTTCCTGAGTTCTGAGGCTGCAGCGGACGCACTCGCTTCAAGACATCGAAACGCTGCTCCAATTCCGATCGTACTATCGAGTCGCCGTATGCTCTTGGACCCCTACGGGAAGGAACGGCTAATCAACGGCCGGTCTTTGCGACGACCATATACATGAACTCGCGAACAGCGGCGTATCTCGGAACATGACGGAACAGCGGAAACAACTGGAGGAGGTCATCGGCATGCTCCATCACCGTGCCACAGGAGTAGACGGTACATCGTTGACCAAGTGCGACTACCTCCTATGTCCATGGCTAGCTCATGGACCAAACAGTGCTCTCTGTCCTAACAAATGAGTCTTGCTAGCGGCCGTGGAAAGCTCTAAGACCAGATCCCATTCAAGCATTGAGTACCCAACCTGTCCTTGGAGGAGATGCGGCCGTTTTAACCTCATCGCTCGTTAGCCGTGTGTATCAGATACCAATACCTCGGTCAAACTTAAAACCAGGTCTATTGAATGGAGGGCTATTTGAGAATGTAGGTTTAACACATATCCGAATGACATACAACTGGATCTGGTTATTAGTGGTTATATTTCTGGATGGGATATAGTACCTGGATAACATCCTAACACCAATCGTCTCTGATCTGAGCGCAGCGTGGAAAGGATCGATGACTCATCTCAAGAACTCAAGAGACTCTCGACCAATCATATCCAAAGGTTTTATTACGGGAAAGCAATAACCTCAGAACCGGGATGCCTATCCCCAGTTGAGGTCACCAGCCATGCCCTTAGAAGAGGTATAGGCATTCCTTCCCATTCTTAATCCGTATTTGTGCTTTTTGTTAGTTATTTGGATTCGTAATTACACTGTAGGGGTGACACAACACTCCTTGATGTACTATGTTCAATATAGAGATAAGAATTAAAATCTAGTACGAAAAGCTCTTGTTTACTGGGACAGGATTCATTCATGGGTGGCCCGCCTATCTTTTACAGACATATGCTTGTAATAGTAGGCCGTGATGTATGGAGATGGTTTTCTTCCTATATGGGAGAGTTATATTATACCTTATGAATTATCGATATAAAGCCAACAGCAGATTTATATGGTGGTATGAGCGTTATACGCTGGGTGCTACAGATCGACCGATAGATGCAGCTGATTACGGTGTAGTAACGAGAAAACAAACTACAGAAAGATAAGTAATCATGTGGAAAATAAAATTCGACAAAATAGATCGGAGAATAGCTGAGATTATGAAGAAATTTGGCCTCCCTTCCCTGAGGTGTTCAGTGGGAATGGTTTTCATCTGGTTTGGTGGTCTAAAGGTATTAGGTATTAGTCCTGCAGCTGAGCTTGTCGCTAATACTGTCTACTGGTTACCTCCTAGCTTCTTTGTTCCTTTCTTAGGTATATGGGAGGTGACTATAGGGATTTTTCTACTGTTTAACAAATTTATTCGAGTAGCCATATTCTTACTTTTCCTTCAGATGCCTGGTACGATGCTGCCAGTAATTCTTCTACCAGATACTGTTTTTACTCAGTTTCCTCTCGGCCTCTCATTAGAGGGGCAGTATATAGCAAAGAATCTAGTGCTAATCAGTGCAGCACTTGTGATTGGTAGTACAGTACGGAGTCAAGAGTGAATATTCAGCCATCTTGATAGACTCGATAAAAAGAGGAACTACTCTCTCTGCTATTCCGCTACCCGGATCGCAGTATCGTTCCACTTTGAGTAAGTACTATCTCTGCTTAGGAAACCTATAGACTACAGTTCGTTAACTTCTATACCGTATCTTCCCACGGTTATATTATATCTATAATAATTGAAGGATATGGTGGGATCCACTTCATTCGGACCACGTCCATGATCAACAATGTCTTCAATTAATTCGGGATCAATAGTATTATAAAGCGGTTCATATTCCGGTGGTGTGAGCTCGACCGGGCTAATCCCTTCACGATCTGACACCTTCTTGATGATTTCTAGGCTGATTGGCTGGTTTTTGCAACGATTTGAGTGATTTCTATCTACTGCCATCAAAGATGGTTTCAATCGCCCTTCTAATAAAGGTTGTCTCTAGTCCAATTATTATGTAGAATATAGTATTATGTCCAATCTTATCCAGACGAGATGCACCCATACATCAATCTATTCACAGCAATTGTCGCATAGAGATGATGGAGACCCGCTCTTTCGGGAGGCAGTTTAACAGCATTCGTGCGCCGGATATATTCATTGGCGGTGATTCGATTTCATGCTCGAGGACGAAGCCCATGGAGTACCATTCGGTAATTCATGTCCTCCATTGTCGACCGCCGTGATCATCCTCGGACCCGTCGCCGGCTCAAGCCGCGCGTATCCGGTGTTGCCAAGCTACTTCGCGTGGATCCGCGAGCTCTATGACGACCACGACATCCTCCTTATCGCCGACCAAATGATCACCGAGGTGGCCGCTGCGGCGAGATATTCAGCATGTAGCGGAGGGCGCATCGGTCCCGATATGATCACGTTCGCAAAGGGCGTGGCCAGTTCGTACGTGCCGCACGCGGGGACGTTCTCATGAACGAGGAGCTCGCGGACGCGACCCGTGACAGCGGCACGTCTGTTGGGTAAACCTTCGCCGGTCATCCTGTGGCCTGTACCGCTGGTCTCACAGCGCGTACAAGGACGCCCTCGTCGACAATGACCGATCGCTCGCGTCCGTCCTCCAAGGAGAACTGGACCGCTCATGGAAACCAGAATGTCATCGCTGCGGTTCGCGGCTACGGGTTCCTCTAAGGGATGGTCGTTGAGGATCTGGCCACCAGCGAGCCGTTCGCGAACTCATGAGTAGACGACGATGAGGAGGATCTCGTTGCCGATGCTGTCGAGGCCGCTCGATTACCAGCTCGTCGTCTTGCCGCCACTATGTGTCGACGAGGACAACATCGCTGACGCGTTCGAGATTTTTGACGAGGCGTTCACGACCGTCTTCGAGTAAGTACCAGTGGACTGGAGACCGAGCGCTTATTCAAGACAGTACGCCTCGAAGTTTTCAAGCACAGCCATCGTATTGTACTCCGCGAACGAGTGATCCCCGTCCGATCAGTCATTGGGCTGATCTCGCACGCACTCGGTGAACTCGGGATGGAACTGGACCGTCCGGACCGGTGCAACGACACTGCACGGGAGAACGGGGCGACATTCGGTCGTCGCGGTCTCACTGAGCCATGTCTCGCACCTAGAGTCGCGCTTCTAGATGAACTATGATGTAGACACTCGCCAGTCACTTTCTACAGCGTAACCGCTCTCCAGCCACCATCTCGTCCAGCAGCTCCCGTCGGTATCGCGTCTCACAGTGGATTTTCCCGAAGTAGGGCCCAACACCAGTCTAACATTGGCACCCCACTGTCCTTCGTTCCTCAATACCTCGTTCAGAAGGTGTCTGTCGACGCTTCATCAGCGTTTGGTCCATAGCTTACACGCACCGTCTCGTTCGTTCCTCGACATCATCTGGACATCATCCAAACAGTATTTAGAATATCGTCCTATACTCAATACAAGGACCAGAGATGCAGTTTTACACTAGTATGGGGGTGAAATAAGCTTCAGATTGAGATCAGCTACTCATCGTACCGGATCTCGATAGGATAATTTGCTATTTGTTCAGATATGACCAGGTATGATAAACTGCATTCTACTAAGTGGTGATATGAGGTATATTGTCCATTAATAAACTCTGAGTTGGGACTGGGGACAACACTCATGGCCAACATTTAATACCGATTAGCGACGCCGTTTAGACATGCTCCACAGTCAAGGGCCGTTATCATCAATTGACCTTAGTGATCAAATGACGAAGACGACGGACGTCGAACCGATATATCGACGCTACGTCGGCGGTCGTGGTGTTGCGACACGCCTGGCACACGAGCGGATTCCGTTCGACGCAGATCCCTTCGGGCCTGAGAACCGCCTTTTCTTCACGACTGGACCGATGCAGTTCTCGAACATGAGTTTCACTGGCCGAATGAACTGCACCGGCGTCTCTCCGCTGACCGACGGATTGCTCTCGAGTAACGCGGGCGGGTTCATGTCGCGGAACTTCGTCGATGCAGGCTACGGCGCCGTCGAGTTCGTCGGGGCAAGCGACGAACTCGTCGTCGTCCACGTTCGCGACGACGGTGTGACGTTCGAACCCGTCCCTGAACTCAAGGGCGCGACCGTACCAGAGACGACCGAGTACCTCGAATCCGAGCACGAAATCACGGTAGATCAAACTGCCGTCATCGGTCCTGCAGGGGAGAACCGGGTTCGGTTCGCGTCGATCATGACTTCCGAAGAACGGGCGTTCGGTCGCGGCGGCCTCGGCGCGGTACTCGGCTCGAAGAATATCAAAGGTATTACCTTCGGCGGGGATTCGCGTCCCGAGGTCGAGGTCCCGTCGACGCAGATGGAGATTCACCGGGAGGCCGCAACGGACGACCATATCATGAAACGCCAGGGGACGGTCTCGGTGATGGACTTGGCGAACGAGATGGACGGGCTTCCTTCGTACTACTTCTCTGAACGGCAGTTCGACGGTGCCGACGGAATCAATGGAGCTGCTGTTGAGGAGAAGAAGTACAAAAAAGGGAGCTGCTCGGCCTGCGCATTCGCCTGCAAGCTCCCGACTAGGGACGAGGAAACGGGGCTCGAAACGGAGGGTCCGGAGTTCGAGGTCGCGATGGCCTTTGGATCGAACTCCGGGATCGACGACATCGTTGATGTCATGAAATCCAACGAACTGTGTGATCGCTACGGACTCGATGCGATCTCCGCGGGGAACACGATTGCGGCGTACCTTGCTGCCGAAGACGAGTTCGGCAATGAGGAGCTGATCCATGATCTTGTCGAAAAGATCGCCCACCGTGAGGGCGTCGGCGACGACCTCGCGGAAGGGATCGACCGCGTCCACGACGACCTCGGCGTCGACAACTGGTCGGTCAAAGGGATGGATTTCGCTGCCCACGAAGGGCGGATCCTCCACGGACAGGGGCTGTCCTATGCTGTGGCTAATCGCGGGGCCGACCACATGTACGCGACGTTCTACTCGGTCGAGTACCCGCTCGTCCCCGAGGAAGACGCACTAGAGCCAACGGGGACGCTCGGCAAGGCCGAACGTCTCGTCCGGCGGGAGAATCTCATGGCGCTGAATGACTCCGGTATTGTCTGCAAGTTCTCTCGGGACTACATGAATCCCGAACGGTATGAAATACTGTTCGGTGAGTCCTTCGACAAACTGCTCGCAGTCGGCGACCGAACCGTCACGCTTGAACGCCATTTCAACAATCAGCGGGGTTTCGATCGCACGGATGACGACCTCCCGTACAATCTCCCTGATTTCGATCAGGCGCTTGACGAGTACTATGACTCTCGTGGGTGGAAGGACGGTGTCGTTCCCGATAACATGCTTCCGAAGATCGACGAGACGATCATCGTCTGAGATGTCGTGTCGGTGCGGCGTCTAATCAATGAAATTGGAACACCCATCTTGCTCCCGATCGACCTGGATTGGGCTTGAGCGCGTACTCATCATGGCTATAGATTCCATCAGCAGTGGCGTCAACATGGCCTCTTGAGCACACACGACTCTCATGAATCCAGAGATCATCGGTACGCCAAAAATAATTGGTTGGATTGATTAGTATGTCTATATAACATTATTGTGTTCATATTTAGACGAGACGTTCGGCACCAGCAGGGATTCAGTGGCCTCCGGAAACGAAATGGAGACCGACGATACCGACAAGAATTAGACTAATGAACCCTATCCGCGCAAGAGTCGCAGGTTCGTCAAACAGGATAATCCCCAGTGAAGCTGTCCCAACAGCCCCGATACCTGTCCAGACAGCGTACGCCGTGCCGATGGGGAGATCTTTGATAGCCTGTGCCAACAGTACCATACTAAGGATGAGGGCAACGGCGGTGCCGAGCGTAGGTATCGGCTTTGTGAATCCATCCGAATATTCAAGTCCGATTGCCCAACTGACCTCGAACAAACCAGCCAGTATCAGGAGATACCACGACATCTCAACATTCATCTCCGTCCTCAGCCGAACTATAGCTTCTGATATTCACTGAGTCGATGGCAAATTTCAGTTCATATAATATATCCGTCATTAAGATAGAGTCCTTAGACTAATTCTAGATTATAACTTAGTTACGGTAAGTGAAATATACTATCAACTAATATGGGATTCTCGACAGTCATTTGTCCGAGTAGATTTTCCAGAAGCAAACCTCCTAGACTACAAACCATCGCGACAACCGTTTGAACGAGGTTGGTCTCGTCCGAGACAACGAGATTCCTGCACCTGATACGTGTTTCAGCTCATTGGGTCGTGTTTAGTTTGTAGCATTCTGCTAGGAGACGAAGGCTTGGAGACCCGGTTCAGCTGTTGACGGTTTTGCGTGGCCGAAACAGTTTGAAAACAAATATACGATGAGGAGACACCGCCCCGCGTCGCGATCATCCGCGCGATCACAGCGCTCGAGGAGATTGATCTCGTGAATTCACCGTCGAAACTTGATATCAGACCGTCCGACCAAACCAACCCGGAAGCACTTGACCGCCTGTTTATAGAGAACGACGGTCTCGATGACGTATTCGTTGATCTCTGTCTCTACAGCGACAGTCGGTATGATGTGCTCATCCATGATTCGGGAAAGGTTATTGTCCGAAAGCCGGAATGAATTCACACGCATCATTCCACGTCAGAATCGTCAGTTATCGTATCGCCTTCCGCAAATCGCGGCGTGGAATCAGCTTGTTTCCGTCTTCATCGTGTTTCGTTGTAATCCCTATTAAGACATCATTTCTGGTTGAGACTCCGTTCTCTCTGTCATTTCCGGTTGAACTCGGTGAATACAACCCAGTAGTCCTGCTGTTCAAGCCAGTACATCACGTCTTCCTTCGCCATTTCTACCCCACCTTTCCTCCCGAATCCTAGTCCTCAATATCTTGTTTCCAATCTAGGACATCCTTCCATCCGACATCCTGAAGTTGCCCAAATCGGTTTCCGTAACCTCTGCCGACTTCGTAACACAGACTAGCTACTTCTTCCTCTAACCGGTCATCCTCTTTCGCTTCTCGCAGACGCTTTTTGAACTCTTCCTCAACGCTCACTACGTATCTCCTCCTGATCTGTTTTGAGATCGACTGGAACCCCGGAAAGATAGCTGGGGCAGTTTTCGTTCTTGCAACGAAATGCGATGTCGAACGTGGCGAACCCCTGGTTGCAGTTCGGACAAATATACAGTAGTTCGCCCCCCGGCGGACACCCTTCTCCAACGTTCAATTAGGCGACTAAGCACTATGGCCCGAGGAAATCCACGATCTCGTCGTCAAACACATCCCGCATATCATCTGCCGTCACCACCCGACACATACCGTCTAGAAACTCCTCTTGCGATGCTACGAAGAACACCACGTCACCCTGGTCAAGCAGGTCGTAGCCCGTCAAGGATGCGGAATACGATCAGGTCATGGACATTGTAGCGGAGAACCCGGGGGCCACCATCGAGGAAATGACGGAGTTGGCAGCCGATATGGATATCCCGGATGTCCTCTCAGTGGCGGTCAGCAACGACGATCTCCTCGAGTTTGACGACCGGTACTGGGTGATGCGGAAAGGGAGTACCGGTTCAACCGATACGATCACCCAGAAACCTGAGATACAGGCCAAGAAACACGTCTCAGCCTCTACTCCTGCATAAGCGGCATTGATCAGTACAGACGAAGTTTCTCTTTCCGGTGATCTTGACCCCCTAAACTGAAGTGCGATACGAAAGTAGTACTGCCAATGAATCAGGGCCAACTATCGCTACAGTGCGATTGTACGCCAGTCGGAGTTCACCATTATGATAGCGACAGCGACTCGTCCCCTATTGACGCTGTCATTAGAGCAATTGCGGTGGTGACAGATACCGAGCCAGAAAACCTTGCACCATTGTACGAGACAATCGATACGGAGGCACTTAGCGAGTTGTTTGAACACCGTTCGAATGCTCCCCACTTAGAAGAACAAGTCCTTGCTTTCACTGTGGACAACTGGAATGTCTTTGTTCGCGACGATGGTCAAATACGTGTTTGTGATCCAACTGGGCCAGACACGCCATCGCCAATTTTCGAGTGAATTCATGTCGCTGTATCACCGGCGCTATCCGTCGCTGATAGAATAACTAGTGATCAATACGCAGATCTACTTACCAATCTGTTCACTGTAGCTCGGTTGGACCTATCTTACAAAAATTCTATGTGACCTACGGAGAACCTCTGTAGTGGCCACCGAAGCGGGCAGGACTGTACCGGCGTAATATCATTCAGAAAATATGTTTCCCACGTACTGATCTTCCCAGTCGCGGCGGGCTTCAACCTCTCGGATTCCGCGGCGTGTCACCGAGTAGATGTTGGTACGGCGGTCGGCCTCCCCTTTCTCGACCAGTCCTTTGTCGACGAGTGTATCGAGGTTCGGGTAGAGGCGGCCGTGGTGGATCTCTTTCTCGTAGTAGTTCTCGAGTTCGTCTTTGATCGCGAGGCCGTGCGGTTCCTCGAGGCCGGTAGCAACGTACAGGAGGTCGCGCTGGAAGCCGGTCAGATCATACATATCAGGGCTCATGGTGATCAATGCCTTAAGAATACTGATGACAATACCGCTTTCAACGTAAAAGATTGTGTGAAATCCGCCAGAGTTTGGCAATCCTTTTATGTCGGGATGTGGGATCACAGTCCGTGCGAATGATGAACACACAGATCAATGCAGACGACTCTTCAACTTCCCTGACTACGTCGACCACTGCCGACTGGGACAGTGGTTCCGAGAACACCCCTGTCTACGCAATTGTTTCTGCAGTTGCAGAGGCAGAGGGCGTTGACTCCATTGACCTGCCGCCGCTCTACAACGTGATCGATCCGGAAGCACTGAACGCTCTCTTCACGTCTGATTCTGGTACTGTTTCCAGTGTGGAGTTCGAGTACGCCGGATATTCTGTTGTTGTCCGCGGAGAAGGAGACGTTGTCGTCCAATCTCTTCAATAGCTCGAACCAGGTTTTGGTGTTACGCCGGTCTCGACCGCCCCTTCCGCGGCATGTTCTGTGACGACATTGCTTCCTCGAGCGGTCGACTCCAATCAGTTCAATATCGCTATCGTCTGGAGACTACGTCAATCACCCTCGCAATGTCACCGGTATTCCACTGCTGGATCATCGAAATTGGCGCAGAGGCGGAGCATCTTATCGAGAAGGTCAGGCGGCCGTGAGTACCTCACGGCTTTGCTACGGCGATCGAATTCGACAAGTCCGTTTTCCGCTAACTTCGGGAGATCGGAATGTGCTAACGACGTTTGCACCTGCTCAACCGGGCGGACTCTATGGTAGCTGGGTCCGTCTCTTGTTCCATCGCAGCAACATGCCTTGCCAGTTCATCGAGATCGCTGACTTCGGTCTCCTGCAGGAAGGACAGGGTGTACCGGCGGCGCTGATTTAGCAACGCACGGAGCACACCTTCTAGTTTCCGTTGTCCGTCGTTGCCGGTCTGAATGCCCCCATCACCAACGATCGTCGAGTCGGTCTGGGTATCGGTAGTGTCGTCACGACGATTGAGTCGCTTGCCGCCGAGTTCCTTCTCCGACATGCGGATAGATACATCGGTACTAGTGGACAGTAGCAGCGAATGTTCTCTTCTTCGACACGGGGATAGAGTTAAACCGGATAGTATTGTCTTATCCATATAGAGGTGATCTGATATATGTCTATGGTCGACGATCCACGCCCACCGCTCCCCGACTGGGTGATGGACGCCTATACTGCCATCGAGACCTCTATCACGGAGACAGCCGCCGATAACAGCCAAAGCGGGGTGCCAGCGATCAACCGTGACCAGGCCGTCGACGGACTCTGTACGGACGGCGAACTGGCGCTTGAACCCGACGACGCCGAATATGCACTGACACGGCTACTCAATCGGGGCTACTTCTACGTGGTCGACGGCGAACTCCGGATCACCACCCCACCTAGCGAAGATTGACCACTCTCTGCGGTCCAGAGCGTAGGGGCGGCACCGATCGTGACCAGTCATGGCCAGTCGACTGGTAGTTCATTCGCGTTCTCCTCGAACACTTCCAGCACCGGCTTGATCTGCTCGAATTGCGGGCCTCTCTCAACCACGTGCTGCTCCCGATCCCACGTGATGAATCCGGCCTCCTCTAACCGTGGCAGGTGATTATGATACATCTCGACTTGGAGATTTGCTAACTGCTCACCGTCGACTCGTACACCTTCTGGTGTCTGCACTGCTTCCTGCGGATTGTGTTCCAGAAGGGCGACCAGCAACTGCCGACGATGTCCATTCGCTAACGCTGCCATGATCTCGTCGAGCATATCCCATATACAGCGGAAAACCATGAAGGTCCTTGGCAGGATTAGACAAGCTATTGCATGATCCTTTGATGCTAAATTCATATATTCAGATGTTCAAATTTGGTTCGAGGTAGGAAATACAATAGTTGTTTATCAAGATCATCGAATTCGAGTCCCTCCTTCGAGCAGTCGCCGACCATAACGGAGAGGATGGCAACTCAGTAGCAGTTCAGAAACCACTCATCAGCCGTCAATTAGAGTGAATTTTTCAACCACAGCTACAGCCATTACAGTGTGAGCATTTAACCGTCCCATCTTCATAGAGTCGACCTAGACGCACTGATCCACAATCCTGGCATTTCACCAACACAAGCTCTGTATTTTCCTCCAACTTCTTCAGAAGTACTATCAATATTAGAGAGATTTCTTCCGGAGGGTTGCAATTACTGAAATGCACGCTTTCAACTCTTTACTGATCCTCGGGCGAGTTCAGATATTCGTCATGTCGAATGACCATAATTTCTAAAAAATGCCCGATTCATCTTCGCCATCTTCTTCGTCGCATTTAAGATCTCGTCGACGGTTGTTTACCTGAATTCGTTGTTTGGCATAGATGGACCAATTCGCCCCATTCACGTATGGGTTTTCCACCCTCAATGTGATTGAATTTCTTCTCCATTCTCACTCCGGGTGGTGCCCCATTTCAGCAAGACCCTCCAGAGTGTGAATGGGACCGGCCCTGTCGCCCACCTGTGTTTTGCTCACCTCAGATGATACTCGATACCCTTTCTGGGCTGGACGGCAAGATCCTGGTCGCGAGTCTGTTCGAGGGCCGCCACGTTCTGTGTATTCTGCGTGTAGCCTTCGAGGGTAATCTATCGCTGACCGTCGCGAACGAGCTCGCACAGCGAATCGAGGACGCGGGGAAGCCTGCGGTGATCCTCTACCTCGCGGACTTCGACGTCAAAGGCTACGATATGCCAGCGAACATGGCGGGAAAGCTGGCATGGCTCCATCAGCGCGGCGATCTCGAGCAACGGGTTGTGATCGAACGGCTGGCCGTGACAAAAGACCAGATCGAGACGGTAGAGTTCCCGCGAAAGCCGATCGAAGAGAATACGGCGTCCGGTACCGGCGACGTCGCGTACAACCGTCGGATCACCGAGTGGGAGCAGGAACAAGGCGCCGGCATGACCGAACTGAACGCCCTCGAGCAACAACCCGAGGAGTTCCACCGGATCGTTCGCGACGCCCTCGAGCGGTACACGGACCCCGAACTGCCGCAGAGAATGAAGGAGAGTATTCAGCTATCCCTGTCAGAACCACCACTTTTGAAAACTATATCTTTTTCTCAGATGTTTGGTGTCGAGCATAGTCGATCGACCGTGCATAATTGGGTTCACAAGGCCGATCTACAGCCGGCGGATGGACAGTCGCCGGATCATATTGCGATCGACGAAACCGTGATTCGAATCGTTGATCACCAGTATTGGTTGTACACGGCAGTCAATCCTAAATTGAACAGATCCTCCACATGCGGCTGTTTTCAACGACTATAACCGCATTGACCGAGCGCTTTCTCCGAGAACTGGCCGAGAAACACAATGTCGAGGATGCTGTGTTTCTCGTCGATGGTGCGCAGCATCTCCAGACAGAACTCTGCCGACACGGACTCCGACTTCGGTACGAAAAACAGGGAAATCGAAACGGATCCAAACATGTCTTTCAAGAGGTAAAGCGACGTACCTATTCGTTTTCAAATTGTCCCAGTCACGTCAAGCCACTAACTGTAGAATCGTGGCTCCAAACCTTCGCCCCCCTGGCAGAATGTTACAAACTAAACACGACTGTTTCCGTTGACCGAATCCTTTTCCCTGTTTGGTCCCAACTCGTCCTATGGGTTCGTCCGTACCATCGCCTGCCACGGTCCAAGCGGTCTTCGACCAGCTCGGTCCCCCTGGGACCCCCTTCACGACGCCGGAGATCGCCGCGGAGTTCGACTGTTCCGACCGAACGATCTACAATCGACTCGACGCGCTCGTCGACGAGGGCGTCATTGAGACGAAGAAAGTCGGCGCTCGCGGACGGGTGTGGTGGAGGCCCGTCGACGGCGACATTCGACGGAACGGCGGCGCTTTCAACGAACGGAACCCCGTCTCATTCCGAGATGAGCAGGCACTATCCTTTCTCTCTGATAGCGAGATGGCCGAACGCATCCGCAAGTTCGAGTGGGCCAAAACGCCGCTTGGCCCGATGGACGGGTGGCCCCTAGAGTTGCGGGTCGCGGCCGACATCATGCTGGGGGCGGACGAGGCCATCGGTCTCTACTGGGGAGAGGACCTGACACTGCTGTACAATGACGCCTGGCGGGAGTTGATCGGTGACAAGCATCCGGAGGCGCTGGGGCGGCCTGCCCAAGAGGTGTTTCCCGAGATCTGGGAGACGATCGAGCCGATGTTCGCTGACGTGCTGGATGGGAATGGAGTTGGGTTCGAACGGGAACAGCGACTGTCGCTGGAACGTGACGGCCAGATAGAGGACGCGTGGTTCGACTACAGCGCCAATCCGATTCTGATGGCCGACGGCTCCGTCGGTGGCGTCTTCAACATCGCGAACGAAATCACCGAGAGAAAAGACGCCCAACAAACCCTGCGCGACAGAGAGGGGCGACTCAACGCATTCGTCACAAGTACCTCGGAAATCGTCTATCGAATGAGTCCGGACTGGTCAGAGATGTACTACTTGGACGGCAAGGATTTCATCGCCGACACGGAGGATCCTCGGGAAACGTGGTTGAAGGAGTACATTCCACCGGACGAGCAAGAGCGGGTGATGGCCGCCATTGAGGAGGCCATCGAGACGAAAAGCATGTTCGAACTGGAGCACCAGGTTCACCAGGTCGATGGCACCCGAGGCTGGACGCACTCACGGGCAGTGCCGATACTGGACGACGACGGCGACATCGTCGAGTGGTTCGGGACGGCCAGTGACGTCACCGAGCGAAGGCGCGCTGAACAGGCTCTTCGTGAGTCAGAGCAACGCTATCAAAGGCTGTTCGACTCCGTCAACGAGTCCATCGAAGAGGCCTTTTTCATCATCGAGCGGGTGTCCGGCGAGGGCGAGACTGCCGCAAACGGGGACGACCCGGCAGCGTATCGCTTCGTGGAAACGAACCCGGTGTTCGAGAAATCCATCGGTGTGACCGACGTAGTCGGGAAACAAGTGAGCGATCTCGATTTCGACGGCGACCTCCCCGGATCGGACGTGTGGGGAGAGGTGGTCCGGACAGGCGAATCGAGACGCTTCGAGATCGAGACCACTGGTGGTCCGCTCGCCGATGGCTGGTACGATGTTCGCGTCTTCCCGTATGGCGGAGCGGACAGTCGAGCCGCTGCGTGTCTCGCCGACGATATCACAGACCAAAAGGAAGTCCAACGGTCTCTTGAACGGCTCACCGAGGCAAGCCGGGAACTGATAGAGGCCGATCCAGAGATGGTCCACGACCGCGTGGCTGAGCTCACGATAGCGGTGCTTGACGTCGAGTACGCTGCGCTCTGGCGGTATGACGAGGCAAGCGGAGACTTGATCGACGCCATCAGCACTCTCGACACGGGGATCGATGCCGAAACCGTCCGACACCCGGATGATGCCTCTGAGCACGTCTGGCAGGCGTTTATCGACGATGAGACCGCCGTCACAAACAACCTCCACGTCGACGAGACCGTGCCGGACGCAGCGACCCTGCGGAGCCGCCTGCTCATTCCACTGGGCAGACATGGCGTTGTCTGTATCGGATCCTTCCAGCCGAATGGCTTCGATGAGCGGATAGTCGACCTTGCCGAAACTCTCGGGGCGACGCTCGAAACGGCGTGGGACCGTGCCGACAGCGAACGCCAATTGCAAGTGCAGAACGAAGAACTGCAACGCCTCGACCGTCTCAACACCCTCATACGAGAGATCGATCAGGCACTTGTGGGAGCCGATACCCGCGAGGAGATCGATGAGGCAGTCTGCGAACGACTGGCCAGCTCCGACCTCTACGAGTTCGCGTGGCTCGGAGAGTACGATCCGGGGACCAACCGGATAGAACCGCGTGCGTGGGCTGGCGTCGACAGCGGCTACGTAGAGGAGCTCACGATCACGGTCGAGGACACACCGACCAACCGAGACCCAATCGCCCGTGCCCTCCGCACGGGCGACTTGCAGGTGGTTGCAGACATCGCTACGGATAGCGGCTTCGCCCCCTGGCGGGAAGCGACGCTCGAACGCGGCGCCCGGTCGCTGGTCTGCATTCCACTCGTTTACGACGACGCGGCGTACGGCGTGTTGACAGTCTACGCCGACCGTCCCCAGTCCGACGAGGACAAACGGAATCGGGACGTGCTGTCGGAACTCGGTGATACGACCGCCCATGCGCTCAACGCGAGGGAGACGCGGGCGACGTTGCAGACCGACAGCGTCGTCGAACTCACGCTCCGATTCGAGGACGCTGACACGCCGCTGTATCGTCTCTCCCGGGAGACGGAGTATACCATCGAGCATCAGGGGTTCGTTCCCCGATCGAGCGGGCAGACCGACGTCTTCTTCATCGTTCGTGAAATCTCGCCGGAAGATCTCCGGGCCACAGCAGAACGCTCGCTCGCGTTCGAGGACCTAGACTGTCTCACCGAGAGGGCCGATGGAGCACTGTTCAGGGCACGGGTGTCTGAGCCGACGCTCGCCGCACGGGTCACTGACGAGGGGGCTGTCGTGCGTTCGATTACCATCGATTCCGGGGTTGCAACCGTTGTTCTCGATATCCCCCACACGGCAGCGGTCCGCGAGTTCCTGAACCGACTCCGCCAGTGGCATCCGGAATTGGAGCTACGCGCCCGCCAGTCGCGCGAACGGCCACTGAAGACCCGGCAAACCTTCGTGACGGCGCTCGAGGACCGCCTGACGGATCGACAGCGGGAAGTCCTGCAGACGGCCTACCTGAGCGGCTTCTTCGAGATGCCACGGGTCAGTAACGGACAGGAGGTCACACACCTGGTCGGCGTCTCACAGCCGACGTTCTCTGAGCACCTGCGTGCCGCTGAACGTACCCTGTGTGAGGTCCTATTCGAGACCGAACCGTATGCCGAGGATATCGTCTCGACGTAGCACCACACCCTAACCTCAAAAACAAAATTGGGGGAGAGGTTTGAATAATTAGGGCTTAGGCTTTCACTTCTACTGATCCTCTCGTCTATTATGAACCGGAGATATCTCCATGGTGGTCGGTACGGATGTTGAGACGGATCAATGACGAGCTTTCGGAGTTGTGGTTGCGGATCGTTCACTCGAAGGTGATCAAGAGCAATCACTTCCAGCCGTTCGACCACTTCGGTCGAGAAATTATCCAGGAGGAAACAGAATGAGTATACCATCCTCAGTCGAAGACGGCATCTTCTATGACACAACAACAGACACCTTTCACGCTCGCTTCAATCCAGAGCAAACCAATCCGAGCAAAGCCGTCATCTTGGCTCTCGCGGAAGTGACCCGAACAGACCTATCCAAAATGGAACCCCTGTTCAGTGAGATCGATCCGAACGCACTGGATACGATTCTCGGTTCCCATCTATCGGAGACCGCCACCGAGGCTCGCAAGGTGACGTTCCAATATCAGAATCATTTAGTGTTCGTGACCGGTTCGGGTACCCTCACTGTCTTCCCCGAGGTCCAAGAGCAAACTCTGAAGGAGAGACGTGCCTGAGAACATCCGGTGTGCGGATTGCGGTATTACGGTATTAGGGTTCGACTTCGAATGGAATGATCCGTCTCCGGTAAGCGGTGACGAGTGTCCGAATTGCACTGGGACAGAATTTGTCTCAATCCACAAGAGCAACTAACGTACCCCACATCTGTGCGGATTTGACCTCGGTAGCAGTGGAGACCGTAGCGTGCTTGGAATCACTGCGTTAGTGCTGACGATCATGTTGCTCTGGGGGCACTGCTAGTTTAGCACCTCCGCTAGTATATATGAATTAAGCTATTATTCAGTCGTCGTATATTGTAGTAGTGTGAAAAATGTTCAAGACATTCTCTGACGCTCGCTCGATTACCCACCCACGAATTATGGAAGCGGTCAACGCGCATCTTAAGGGTGTGAAACCACTTCTTTATGAGGTTTCGATCAACGTAGTCGAGCGGACCGTCCAGCCCGAAGATCCAATTCCGGGCCCTACACTGACTCATTAACCGGATTGATGTACTTGCTGCGGTCCTTGGGAAAACCGAACGGGCATCCTCGTGACCGTGCCTCATAAGCGGGTGCGGTATCGGCCGGCGGAAACGGTAAGGTTCCGTCGGAGGGGCAGGACTCCGGGAATTCAGTCGTAGAAGACTGAGTTAGAGTCGCTCAAATTTCCACTGCTGGTTGTTGCCGCCCCACCACTCCCACTGCATAGCGTAGGCGCCGTCGCGCGTCAAAGTGTCCTCGATATCGAGCACCTTCCCGCTGTTGACATTCCGGACTCGGTAGTACCCATCCGGTGTCCTATCGACAGTCCACTGCTGGTTGTCGCCGCCCCACCACTCCCATTGCATGGCGTAGGCGCCGTCGTCAGTGGCTGCATCTTTGATATCCAGTACTTTTCCGCTATTGGCATTCTCGAACCGGAAGACACCGCCATCAACCTCGTGAGCGCTCCATTTCTGATTATCACCGCCCCACCACTCCCACTGCTGAACGGTGTCGCCGTCTCCGGTTCCTCCGTCCTGTATCTCAAGGACTTTCCCGCTATTGCGGTTCTCGATTCGGTAGGTCGCGCCGTCTACAAGTCCTTCGGAGTAGTCCCAAGCGGTGAGGCTTTCGATGGTCGCCGTACCGCCGCTCGCGGTCATCGTCGCGTGGACGCTCGTTTCGTCCGGGTAGATCCGATTCGTCATCGTCTTCTTGCCGTCGTTGGCGAACGTGGAGATGATACTCCGATCGACGAACACGCGCACCGTGAGCGTCCCGTCGTCGCGCAACGCCACCGGTTGGCTCGCGACGTCCTTGTCGGTGTCGCCGAAGAAGGCGCCCGCGTCGCCTCGATCGACGAACAACTCCTCCGCGCCGACGTCGTAGGTGACGCGCGTCTCCTGACTGATGCCCTTGCGAAGCTCGAGGACCACGGCGTCAGCAGTGCCCGGATCGATCGTCGCGAGCAACTCGAGCATCTCACCTTTCACGTTGGTGCCCGCCAACGGGTCGTGGGTAGGCGAAAGGGGTTCGTCGCTCAGATCCGCGAGTACGCCCTTGCGGTTCGACTCGACCGCCCCGTCGAGGCGCTGGATCGGTACGATCCCGCTCCCGGTGTCCCTGAGGGTGATCCGGCGAGGGAACGACTGGGCGCCTTTCCAACCGTCCTCGGGCGTGTCAGCTGCGTAATCCCAGTGGCTCGTCCACGCCAGTCCCAGGCGAGAGTCCGTCGCCGGTTCGTTGGTCCAGCTCTGGGCGGCGTAGAAGTCCCGTCCCGAGTCCGCGTACACCTCGTTATCGGCGACGAACGTCGTGCCGTCGAACTGGCCGACGTGGTGTTCGACATGGTCGGCGTCGACGGAGACGGTCATCACCCAACGCCGCTCGTCGGCGTTCTCGACCGGGAGCTCGAACAGATCGGGACACTCCCAGGCGACGCCGTCGGACTCGTAGGTGCTCAGGTACGTCCAGTTCTTCAGGTCGTCGGACTCGTAGATCTCGATCCCCGCCGGCCGGTCGGGGCCGTTCCCCTCGACGCGCGCGACGACCATCCGCCAGTTGCCGGTTGAATCGTACCAGAACGGGTTCGGATCGCGCCAGTTGCCGGTGTCCTCGTCGAGCACCGGGTTCCCGCCGTACTTGGTGAAGGTGTCGCCGCCGTCGGTGCTGTAGGCGATGCGCTGGTCCTCTTCTCCGCCGTCGTGGTGGCCCGTGTACATGGTCACGATTGTGTTCTCACCGAACCCGGCCGTGTCGTTCACGTCGACCACCGCGCCACCGGAGTACGCCTGAACGCTGTCCGTGTCCGGGATCTTGGTTCCCTGCTCGGTCCAGTTGACCAGGTCCGTGCTGGTGGCGTGATCCCACCGTCGGCGGGACTCGCCGGCCTGGTAGAACATGTGGTACGTACCGTCGTGGTACACCAGACCGTTTGGATCGTTCATCCAGCCGCTCTCGCGTTCGAAGTGGTACCCGGGTCGGTACCGTTCCGAACTAGGCCGTCCGTTCTGGATGTCCTCCATCTCCCAGATCTCGATTGATCGGACGGTGATGTCGCCGTCTCGGTACAGTCGCAGCTCCGTCGAGTCATCGCGCGACGGGTACGCACGCGTCGTGACGCTCTTGAGCGAGTTGACGTAGCACTCGATCAGCGACTTGTCGATGAACGCCCGCAGACGCAGGTTGTCGCTGCCGACGTCGACCGGCCCCTGCGTCGTGAGACTGCTCTTGTCCTGCTCCGCTTCCATCAGCGTCGAGTCCTGACTGGTCTGGTTCCGGTCGGTCTTGATCTCGCCGGTCGATTCGTCGTAGTAGACGAGCGTCTTTTCCTCGCCGCCGGGCGAGTAGTGGGAGTAGAAGCCGTACTCCGTCGCGCCGTTCGACTCGATCTCTAACTGCAGTTCGACGGTATCGGCGGTGAGGTTCTCTAGCGCGTCGTCGACGAGCGCTGGATCAGCGTCGTTCATCTCTAGGAGCTTCTCTGATCGGGCGCTCTCCATCTCCCCGATCGGCGCGATGCCGAGGCGGCCGTCGTCGCGCAGCGACAGCTCTATCGGCGTCCCGGCGTTGTGCGCCCACCCGGAGTCGTGCCAGAGCTGTTCCTTGCGGTGATCCTGCGCGATCGTGAACAGGATTGAGCGGCCCGTCTGCGGATCGACGAAGCCGCTGGGCCCGGTGAAGTGGAAGTTGCCCTCATCGATGAGCAGCGGATCTTGGTGATCACGGACGAACTCGAAGTTAGCGGTGTCCCAAGTCCCGATCCAGTACCACACCTCTGTGTCGCCGCCCTGAGGGCTGATGCAAAGGACGTGCTTCTCGTTGCAGTTGGCGTCCGTGCCGATCGGCAGCAGAACCGGCAGTTCCCAGTTGTCGCCGAGGTGCGGGTAGTCGTCGGGACTGTCCAGCTGGAGCGCCCGTCCCTCGTAGTTCCAGTTGACGCAATCCGTGGAGTGAAACGCGAGCACGGTACCCCCGCCGCCGTTCTGGAGACCCGAGCCGACGAGACAGTACCATTCACCGTTCTCCTGCCAGACGTGGGGGTCGCGAAACTCGTTTTTCATCAGGCCGGGGTCGTCGGGCTGACGCATCACGACCCCCTGTTTGTTCCAGTCAGTGAGCGCTACGTCGTCGTCCTCGGGGAACGTCGACGTTGCCTCGGCGATGGCTTGATCGTCCGTTCCTTCCGTGAGGCCCGCGGTGTAGAGGAGCTTCGGACAGCCGTCGACGTCGACGACGGCGTCGCCCGACCAGCAACCCGCCGGGTCGATTCCCTCCTCCGGTCGGAGCGCCTCCTCGACGGGGTTCCAGTGGACCATGTCGTCGCTGACCCAGTGACCCCAGTGGATCTGCCGCCAGTAGGATCCCTTCGGGTTGTGCTGGTAGAACAGATGATACTTCCCGTCGAAGTACAGCGGACCGTGGGGTTCGTTCATCCAGTGTGTCGGCGCGATCGCGTGGTACTCCGGCCGGTGATTGTCGCCGTCGTACTGCTTTGGATTGACCGTCAACTCCTGGTAGCCAGTCGCGGGGAGGCCGCTGACTTCGTTGTCGTGCTTGCTCCGGATCTCGGAGCCGGAGAGTGCAGCGTCGTAGGTTTCCAGCTGGCTGACGGCGCCGTTGAACATGTTCTGCTTCCAGACGTCTTTGCCCTCGCCAATGTAGTCCATCTGGGAGTTCCTCCCGAGCTTGAGGGCAACATCGGCGGGGCCGATCGTCCCGGTTGGAGTCGAGTTCTCGGCGACGAGGCTCCCGTCCTTGTAGAGCCGCAATGACCCCGCGTTTCCGTCGAAGACGGCTGTGAGGTGGTTCCACTGGTAGACGTCGATCAGGTCGCCGCTCTCGACCCAAATCTCCTCCCAGCTGTCGCCGAGACCCACCTGGAACGTCCAGTGGCCGTAGTTGTCGACGCCAAACGTGAACCCCTGCTGGGCGCTCCGGTCGCGCTTCTCGATGATCGGGTCGATGTAATTCGACTCGGAGCCGTGAGAACGCGGAGCGACCCAGGTGTCGATCGTTAGCTCCGAGAGCTCCTGACCGAACTCCGGCGCGAGTTCGTCGGCCTCCCAGGCCGCCCACGTGGTGTAGCCGTCGAACAGCAGGCCGTTCTGGCCTTTCCCGTCGACCCACAGCGGATCTCGGTCACCCTTATAAGCGACGTGTTTTCGGTATCCTGCGACGCTTTCGACGGTGGAATCACCGCTTCCCTCGTCGAGAGGCCAGTCACCGATCTTGGATTCGGTGTGCGACGCCGTTACGGACTCGGTGAGCGCACCGCCGATGCTAGCCGAAACGGCGACCTCCCCGAAGATCTGCAACCAATCGCGCCGATTGACGTGGCCGATGCTGTCGGTACTAGCGGACCGCTTGTGGTTCTCTGTCACGGTTCGAGAGTCTATCACCATTAACATAAAACTAATCGAGTGTCCGTAACTTCACACTTGAAAGATCGTTCGATAACCGACGCCCGCTGGAATCGTGCAGTCATCGCCGGTGTGACTGGCGATCCGCCGTGACCGTTATACTGAGAACAGAAAACTAGCGACAAGTCGGCGTGATCTCACTTGGGTGCAGTGTGAGAGTCCACGAATTCGGAGATCATCCTCCAGTCCGGTGGCCGTTCCATCGCTCCCGTCGTAGTCGCCGAGATCGCCGCAGATGCGTTCGCAAGCCTGACGATTCGGTCCAGATCGGCAGACCTTCGCGCAAGCGCGGCGACTGTTGTGGAGACAAACGCGTCGCCCGCCCCAGTCGTGTCGACCACGTCGACATCGAATCCTTCATGCTCGACAGCGCCGTCTCCCCACGGCGCGTCGACTGTCGCGTACGCCATAGCTCCCTCATCGCCGCGCGTAAGAAAGACAGTGTGTGGCCCGTTCCGGCAGACTACTTCGCACCGTCGCTCGAGCGACTCCTGCCTGTATCCGAGTTGTTCCAGTTCATCGGACGTCGCCTTGAGCACGTCGGCCATCTCGACCGCGTCTTCAAGGACGCCCGTATCGTCGTCGTCCCACAGTTCCGGACGCCAGTTCGGATCGAAGTACACGGAACAGTTCGCCTCTCGTGCGCGCCGTAGCAGATCGAACACGGCTGATCGAGCCGGCTCGGCCGCGAGCACGACGCCGCCGACGTACACCCACTCGATCTCCTCGAGCGTGCTCGTTGGAACGGCGCCGGTTTCGAGTTTCGTATCGGCAGTGCCGTCGCGATAGAACGTGAACGACCGATCCCGTGTTTCGTCGTGAGCGACGAACGCGAGGGTCGTCTTCGCTGTGGGATCCTGCTCGACGAAGCGCAATGGAACGCTACGGTCTTCCAGCGTATCGACGAGAAAGTCACCAAACCCGTCGTCGCCGACTCGAGTCCAGAACAGCGGGTCAGCACCGACCGCTGCGAGACGTGCTGCGACGTTGGCCGGGGCGCCGCCGGCGCGACGCTGGTACGACTCCACGTCGCGGAGATCCCCCGGTACCGCGGGCAGCATATCAACGAGTGTTTCGCCGACTACGAGGATATTCTGGTCACCCATCGGTCATTCCTCCGCGGTTAGATTGACCAGTGTGATCAGCGACCTGACCGGGACGTCATCGACGCGGTCCGTCCCGTTCTTGTCGACGATGACGGCACAACCCCTGACGTTGCCTCCCTCGTTCTCGACGGCCCGAACGGTCTCGGAAATCGTCGTTCCCGATGTTATCATGTCGTCGACGACGTAGCAGTCGGCGCCGTCGACCGACGAGAAGTTGTGGGAGAATGAGCCACTGTACTCGTCGATATCTCCCTTTTCCCAGCGGTGTTTCCGCGGGGTGTAGGTACTGAGATCGACCGTTAGTTCGCTCGCGACGGCCGTCGCCAGCGGGACGCCCGCCTTTTCGATCCCAACGACGAGGTTAGCATCTCCGTCCGTCGAGAGGACGTCGGCCAGTATCCCGCCAAGGTGGTCGAGTCGGCGGCCGTTCTGGCCGACGGTACTCCAGTCAATGTGGATGTCCTGGGGAGACTTCGGGCGTCCGTTGGGCTGTTCAGCGTCCGGCGTCGCTCGTTCGATGAGCCAGCTAGCGGTCTCGCGGGAGACGTTGAGTTCGTCTGCGATCTCTCCCCTGGAGAGTCCGCTCTCAGCCAAACCGGCGGCTTCGCTCACGAGACTATCGACGTTCTTCATTGTCTGTGTGATCTCTCAGTGATCCGCAATAATCTTTGTGCTCGACCGCAGTACCGACGGATTTCGACGTGGAACATCTCACTATGCACCCCGTCGTGATCGGTACGTCGCGGCCAGTTCGTTCAGTGCGTAGATCGCTCGCAGCATCTTGGAGCTCTTCCCCTCGTCAAACACCAATTCGTCGGTCTCGCGGACGAAGTCCAGGACGTCGGTCGAGGCGTGTCCGGGGGCGGCGGAGATCCCGGTCCCCGTTTCCGTGAGCCAACGCATGACTCGGAGATCGCTCTTGCTGTCGCCCATCGCAACGGCGAACGGGTCGTCGATACCGAGCACGTCGAAGGCGGCTTCCACGCCGGCGACCTTATTCAGTTCGAGGCTGCCGATCTCCGCGGCATCGGCCTCGTAGTACGCGACGTCGATGCGCTCGAAGAGTGCACTCACATCCTCCGGAACGTCACTAACCTTACACTCAGAGGTCTCCTTACGCTCGGTGAGGACGCCGTCAATCTCGGGATCCGCGTCGGCGTAGAACGCTTTCGTCCACTGGCGTCCCTCGTCGCTCAAATACCCTAACTGCGTCGCCACAGCCTCGCCAAGCAGTTCGAGCTGATGGACCAGCCCCGCGTCGATGATCTCTCGAGCTCGTTCGGAGCCGATCTTGAAGTTCGGCTTCACCGTGATGTTGAACTCGTTGCCCTGTAGGTGGCAGTTCCGCCGCAAGTCTTCGGGAGCGTCCGAGAGCACACGTGAGCGAACCGCGTCGAACACGTCAACGATGTCGTCGTCGAGCGACTCATAGAGTAGCCGCTTCGTCTCCGCACCGTGTTCAGGTGTGAATACGCCGGTTCCGGCCTCGTAGACGATCGAGAGGTCGCCCGAGTGGACGATTTCGCTGCCGAGCCCTTGTATCATGAAGCCCTTGACGTTTTCCAAGGTCTGCCCGGTACAGATCACGATCGGAACGCCGCGTTCGTGAAGTTCCGTCAGGAAGTATAGCGTGTCTCGCGGGATCTCGTTGTCGGTCGTTGACGCCGACCGGAGCGTCTCGTCGACGTCGAGGACCAGTGCGTTGATCGGACGTTCGTACTTGTTGTACAGATCGAGTGCGGTGAACGCCTGGCTTTCCGTCGCGTGTGCGGCGATCTCCGCGTAGGCGTCTCCGTTCGGGAAACTCCGCCGAATCTGGGTCTTCTGCTGGTCGAGGTCGTCTCGAACGGACTCCCACTGCTGTAGGGAGACTTGTGAATCGAGTGGCGGGAACACGTTGACGAGATCCTGACGTGCCCTGAGCGTCTCAGTGTCGGTACTATCGTACAGCTCATACAACTGACTATAAACTTGCACGGAAACGTGTACATCCGGAACCGATATAAAAGTCCCGCCAGCCGCGATGCCGCAAAGACTCGGTCGCTCACTCGTATGCGCTATCCAGTTCCCAGACGTCCAATCGCTGGACGGTCACATCACCGTCCGCCCACGCCTCGATTCCGGTCGACCGCTCATCCTCCGGATACAGGCGAGTAGTGACACTCTTTAGGCTGTTCACGTATACCTCGAGCATCGACCCGTCGAGGTACACTCGTAGTTCGAGGTCCTCGCCGTCGCGGTTGACCTCGCCACGGTGGACGAGCGAGCTTCGCTCCGAAACAGTCGCCCGTGTTTCGGCGTTTCGAGTGCTGTGTTCGCGGTGGACGACGATCCGCTCCGTCCGTTCGTCGTAATATATCAGCGTCTCCTCGGACCCATCAGGGTTCGCTCTTACCTTCAGCCCGTACTTCTCAGCGCCGTCGGACGCCATTGTTGCTCGAATCTCGACTGCGGTTCCACCAACGCCGTCCAGTTCGTCGTTCGCATTTGAGACCTGCGCGTTCCGGATCTCGGCGAGTCGCTCGGCTCGGAGCGATCGCAGTTCCTCGATCGGTTCGATGCCGAGCCGACCGTCGTCGCGAAGAAACAGGTGTACCGGGAGACCGCCGTTGTGGGCCCATCCGGCGTCGTAGTGATCCCGCGGACGACGGTCGTCCTGTGCGATCGTGAATAGGAGGCTCCGACCCGTTTCGGGGTCGACGATACCGTGAGGACCAGTGAAGTGAAACCCCCCGTAATCGATACGTCGCGGGTCCTCGTGGTCCGGAACGAACCGACAGGCGTCGGGGTCCCACTCGCCGAGCCAATAGTACACTTCTACTTCCGCGGCGCCCTCAATCGGACTGACGATGAACGCATACTTCTCGGCGTCGGTCTCGTCTTCGCCGATCGGCAGCAAGACGGGCAACTCCCAGACGAGCCCGAGCTCCGGGTACTCGTCGTGATCCGTTCGATGGAGACAGCCCCGGAACACCCACTCCGCCAAGCTCTCAGACTCGTATACGAGGGCCGCACCGCCACCGGTAGCGAATCCGGACCCGACGAGACAGTACCACGTCCCGTTCTCCCGCCAGACGAACGGGTCGCGAAAGTCGTTGTCCCGAAGCCCGATCGAATGCGGGCGCTCGATCGCGGACTCGTCGTCCTGACGCCAAGACGTCAATTCGGGGTCGTCGGGATCAACAGGAGACGCTGCCACGACGCGCTGATCGGGAGTGCGGTCTATTTCTCCCGCGGTAAAGAGGAGAACAGGGTCCCCGTCCGCGTCGTGAGTCGACCCACCGGACCAGATCCCGTCGGGAGCCAGTCCGTCGCGTTCGGGCGCCAGTGCCGGTTTAAGGTGCCGCCAATGGACTAAATCGTCACTCACCCAGTGCCCCCAATGGATATTGCCCCAGTACGGTCCGCTGGGGTTGTGCTGGTAGAACAGGTGATACTGACCGTCGTGATACAGCGGTGCATGCGGTTCGTTCATCCAGTGACCGGGCGGGATCGGATGGTACTGCGGACGATGACGATCTCCGCGATATCGCGACGGATCGAGGGCGATCGTTTCGTAGTTCATCGAGGGGTGTTCGTCGTGACACGGCGTCTCGTACCGCTCGGGGACGTCGGAGGCGGTGAACGCGCAGTCGTAGATTTTGAGTTCGTCGATCGCTCCTGCGAAGTTGTGTAAAGCGAACGTATCATCGACGCGTTCGGTTCGGTTGTTCTTTCCGATCAGAACCGGGACGTCGGCCGGGAAGATCACGCTCCCCTCGGGAACTCGTTCCACTGCAGTGCATGCGGCGTCGACGTAGAGTCGGAGTGTACCGTCGTCGCCCTCGAAGACTGCTGCGACATGCGACCAGGAATATTTGGGAAGCGGTGATTCCGTCTGGACAGCCACCCACGTGTCTCCCAGTCCGACTTGGAACGAGCACCGGCCGTGTCCGTCGAGTCCAAACTCGAATCCGCGGTTATCGTCGACCGAGTGGTTGCTGATAATCGGGGAGAGACGCTCTGACGACTGACCCTCGAACGCGCGGGGGGCGATCCACGCTTCGACCGTGAGCCGGGTCGTCTCTCCGTCGAGAATCTGCCGGTCGTGTTCGATTTGCGTGGAGTAACCGTCGAACAACAGTCCGCTTCCCGTGACGCCGTCGATCCACCGCGGATCACTATCCGATTTGAACCGTGCGTCCGCGAACGCGTGCTCGATCGCATCCCGGCGTCCGGACACGACTTCCTCGGCGGACGAGCCCTCGCTTTCGTCGAACGGCCAGTACGCTACGACACGGCAGTCATCGCTATCGTCTCGGTCGGTCATATCAGATAGAATGCCTCGTGATCATAAAAATACCACCTGTCTGTCGGACCATCGACGGTGCGCCCGCAGCGGCGACAGCAGAGCGCGCGGACGGTTCCAACGTCGGTACTGACACTCACAAACTACTATACTCCTCTAGTTCTTCGACAAGAGTATGAGTGGGTATGAGAACCTCGACGAATCCGAAATACGCAATTCGCTGCAACGCCACGTCGATATGTCGGAGTACGAGTCGCAGGTGTATCTCGCGCTCGTTCAAAACGGAAAGCAATCGATGCGAGATCTATCCGAGGCGAGCGACGTCCCAAAACAGCGCGTATACGACATCGTCGAGGAACTCAGGGAGCAGGGCTTCGTCGAACTCGACGACAGTTATCCCAAGAAGGCGTACGCGGTCGATCCCACGAAGACGCTTGGCCCGATCCAGACGCACGTCGAACAGGTCCAAAACGCGCTCGAGGAGTTTCACAAGTCGGTGTCCGACGTCGATAGCGGCGTCGCACAGTTCAGGAACCGGTCGACGATCGAGAAGTACATCTCCGAACTCCTCGACAGCGCCGAACGGACGATCTTCCTGATGACGTCCGTCGATCGACTGCGGATCTTCGAGGACGCGCTACGTGACAACTCAGACGTCCAGGTCCGCGTCGTACTCACTGGTCTCGACGAGGGGCACGTCGTCGACGACCGTATCGAACTCAACAGTCCCATCCGCGAGTTTGCCGACTACGTCCGGGGGACCGTTCGTAGCGAACCGCTCGTACTCAGTGTGGATCGAACTGCTGGGTTCTTTTGGCCGAGTACTACCGACGCACGTCGCCAGCCTCAGGAGGGATTCTACGTCACCGATGAGGAACTCGCGTTCATGTTCGATCGGTTCCTCTCGGACACGGTCTGGCCGCTCGGCTATCCGGTCAACCCCGATCAGCGCCGTTCCATCACGCTTCCGCAACGGTACTATCGAATCCACGATTGCCTCTCCGACCTGGAGGTACTCACCGACTCCGTTCCCCTCCGAACCCTGACGGTCCGATTCGAGGGGTACGACAACGTGTCCGGCCAGCAGGTCTCCCGAGAGGGCCGACTCGCCGGGTACTACGCACCGGAGTTCGATGACCAGGCGTACCTCGAAGTCGACATCGTCGAGGGCGACGATGAGCAGTCTCCGACGGTGACAGTCGGCGGCTGGCACTCGCGGCGGGAAGACTACATGGCGACGAGCATCGATCTGGAGAAACACGAAGACTGGTCCGCTGAAGAACTCGATGACGAGACGCTCGCACACATCGAGACGTGCCGGACGGAGCTCCCCGAGGAAATCGCCGGCGAGGTCATCGTCGGCTTCGACGGTTACATCGACTATATCAGATCGCTGGTCGGGGAACGGAAGAGTCCTCGGATGTACGACGAGATCAGCGAGTTCGACACGTTGCGCGAGATGATCACGAGGGCGTCGGCTCAGGACAAGACGCTCCAGTTCGAGTGGGTCGAGAGTAGGCGGTTGCCCGGCGGCCACACCGCCCACGTCGGACAGGTGCTCGATACGGCCGGATACGATACGGAACTCGTCGGGTTCTTCGGGCAGCCGATCCGGGACGAGTTCAGCGACGCGTTCGACGAAAACGCGCTCCTCAGCCTGGGACAGCCGACCGTGACGGAGTATCTACAGTTCGGCGACGGGAAGGTCCTGTTCACCGACTCCGGTGGACATCAAGCGTTGAACTGGGAAACGCTCAGAGAATACGTGCCGCTCGAAGATATCGTCGATCGCCTCGACGAGACTGATCTCGTGAGCATCGGCGGCTGGGCGCTCATCCCCGAGATATCGACGATCTGGGAGGGGATCTACGAGCAGGTGTATCCGCTGCTCTCGTCGCCGCCCGACGACATCATCGTCTGTACGAGCGACGTGCATCGCCTAACGGAGACGACGCTCCGGTCGGATCTGGAGTCGTTGAGCATCCTCGACGATGCGATCCCGGTGACGGTCGTGACGACCAGCGAACAGGCCGCACACTTGAGTGACGCTCTTCTGTCCGGCGACCGGGGGAAGCGAGCGCTCCACGCAACGGCAGAGTCGCTTTGCCGCGAGATCGGCGTGTCTCGGGTCGCGGTGACCGCTGCGAAAGAGTCCGTCCTCGCCGGCCCCCACGGGAGCCAACGGATCCGATCGGCCCTGATTTCCGACCCGGCAGAGGAAGGGACGTTTGAGGATCACTTCAGTGCAGGTATCGCCCTAGGACGCGTCGAGGCTCTCTCGGACACATCGACACTCGCCCTCGGAAGCGCAGTAGCGAGTTACTTCAAGCAGTACCAGGAGACGCCGTCTCTGTCTGATATTCGGACGTTTCTCGATACCTACGAGAATCAGGGCCCGGCCTGAGACGGCACTAGTACTCGGTTCGGCCTGCTGGTTTTGCGGGATAATAGGATCTCGATCAGCGGTCTGTGACGACGAGGAGACCCCAGAGAGCCATGACGACGAGGAGACAGATCCCGAGCGCCAGAGCCGCCGCGCCGAGTAGCCCCGCAGTCTGGTGGGCGAGCTTCGTGCTGTCGGTCAGTGGGCCGGACGCAGCATCGACTGTCGCTCCGAGAACGGCCAATAGGACAGTCACCCCGAAGGTGTACAATAGCGCCCGGTACTGATCGAGCAGGATACGGAACCGGCTGCGCTCCCGGCCACCTTCGGTGTCCCAGTCGGTGTCGTTCACGCTCATCGATCCTCTCTCCGTACGTCCTCGGAGTGATCGTCCGAGGTCCGCTCGCCGCCGTCCGGTGCCGCGCGTTCTTCGGGCGGACAGTCGGGTCCGAAGATGGACTCATCGCCATCGACACTGTCGAGCGGTTCGCTGTCCCAGTAGGGATGGTCACTATCGCACTCGCGGAAGCAGGCGATCGCGTGATCGTCCGAACCCCCGCTCACCGGATCAAGTGACGGACACTCCTCGGTACAGTGTTCGCGGGCTTTCGGACACCGCGTCTGGAACGAACAGCCGCTCGGGGGATCGACGGGATCCGGGATATCGATGTTCCGCACCGGTAGTTCCCCACTGCTATCGTCCGGGTCGATGTCCGCCGTCGACCAGCGAAGAATCTTCGTGTAGGGATGACGCGGATTCTGGATGATTTCCTCGGCGGGACCGATTTCGACGATGTTTCCGAGGTACATCACGCCGATCCGGCCGTCGACCCTTCCAGCGAGATACCGCGCGTTCTCGAAGTTGTGCGAGATGAACAGGTACGACGTATCGAACCGCTGTTGCAGTTCGAGCATCAGATCCATCATTTCGACGCGGAGCGATACGTCCAGTGCGCTCACCGCTTCGTCAGCCAGGATAAGGTCCGGATTCATGAACAGTGCGCGCACGAGCGCAACGCGCTGTTTCTCGCCACCGGATAGCTGGTGTGGGTAACGTTCGGCGTAGTCACGTGCCGGAGAGAGGCCGACGTATTCGAGCATCGCGATGATCCGTTCCCGTCGATCCTTGAAACTGAGGTCGTTTTGAGCCTGCTTGAGCGGTGTCTCGAGGATCTCCTGAACGCTCCTGTTGGGATTTAGCGAACTTCCCGGGTCCTGGTGGATAATCTGTAGCGACGAGCGGATCTCGTCGTAGGCGTCGTCGCCGCCGTCGCGGGCCTCCCAGACGTCGACTCCCCGATGTGAAACCCTCCCACTGGTCGGTCGTTGGACACCGATAGCGGTCTTTCCAAGCGTCGTCTTGCCACAGCCAGATTCACCGACGAGCGCGACCACGTCGTTCTCGTAGATATCGAGGGTAACGTCATTGACAGCGTAGACAGTCTCACTGTCGCCAGTGAGTTTCGACCAAAGCCCCGAGCTCTGTTCGAAGTGGACGTCCACGTCGTTGAGCGAGAGTACCGGATCATCTGACTGGCGACCTGTCACGACGTCTGTTTCGACCTGTTTGGGGCTTTCGGTCTGATCGAACGGGATCTCCTCGCGCGCTCTCTCCCAGTGGTGACAGGCCGTCTCGTGGTCAGCACTGACATCAAAGAACGGCGGGTCTTCGGATCGACACTCGCCGGTTGCCAGCGGACACCGAGACACGTACCGGCAGCCGGTCGCCGTGTTGACCGGATCGGGTGCCTGTCCCTCGATCGGTGTCATCGAGTCTAGTGGTGTCTCGAGGTTCGGGACGGCGTTGAGCAGGTCCCTCGTGTATGGGTGGGCGGGATCGCGGAGGATTTCGTCGGTCGGGCCGACCTCCACCATCTGGAAGGCGTACAGGACGCCGATCCGGTCCGCTAGGCCAGCCACCAGTGGGAGGTCGTGAGTGATGAACACGACGGTGAGATCGTACCGCTCCTGGAGGTTCTCCAGAAGGCCGAGGATCGATCGCTGCATCAACAGGTCGAGCGCCGCGGTCGGCTCATCCATCACCAGCACTCGCGGTTTCAACACTAGCGAGAGCGCGATGAGTGCTCGCTGCTGCATTCCGCCACTCAGTTCGTGGGGGTACGCATCGAGCACCCGATCGGGATCGAGGTGGAGTTCTCGCAACAGCTTACGCGCGTGGTCCATCCCTGACTTGAGGGTATGGTCGTGTGCCTTCAGCGTCTCCGTGAAGTGATCCCTGATCCGCTGGGTCGGATTGAACGAACTCATCGCGCCCTGAAACACCATCGAAATTTCCTTCCAACGGTATCGTTTCAGCAGATCACGATCGGCATTCGCAATGTCGACCGGATCGCCGTCCTCGGGGTGATAGATCACTTCCCCGGTGAGTTGACCCGGATCGACGACCGCGTCGAGGAGCGCCGAAGCGAACATCGACTTCCCGGAGCCCGACTCGCCGACGACGCCGAGGATTTCGCTCTGGCGGATATCCATCGAGACGTCGTCGAGGACCCGCGACGTCCCGCGGCCCATATCGAACTCGACCGAGGCGTTTCGAACCTCCAAAATCACGTCTTGGTCAGCCGACTCTCCGTTCATTTGTCGTACTACTTCGCGTTCGTGTGTTTCGTAGTCGGAACTCATGAGTACACCTTCGTTTGCGACGAGTGGCTATCTGCCGTGACCGTCCATTCGAGCGCAATCATCACTTAGCCTCCCCGCCTTCGTGGCGGTCGCGAACCCTGACATTGACGACACGGTCGAGCCCCTGTGAGAGCATGATGAGTCCCCACGATAGGAGCACGATCGTCAGGAGTGGCCACAACACCGTGTAGTACAGCTGTGGCGACGTGACTGCACCGGCGTTGTACGCCTTCTCCAGCATCACCCCCCAGTTGACGCCCTCGACCGGAAGCACCCCGAGGAAGTACAGCGCTACGGAGTTGAAGATCACTCCTCGCCCCGACATCACGAAATTGACGAGGATGAGCGGGAGGAGCTGCGGCGTGATGTCCTTGCGCAGGATCGATCCGGTCGAGACGCCCATGATCCGCGAGGCCTCGACGTACGCCTCTTCCCGGATCGTGAGGACCTGAGATCTGAGCGACCGCGCCGTCCCGGCCCACGCGTTGATCGACACGAGGATACCGACAAGGATCGGACTGGTCGGCTCCCAGATCGCGCCGACGATGATGATCAGCGGGAGCCCGGGGATCATCATCGCCGTGTCGGTCAGCGTCATCAGTATTTCGTCAGCTCGCCCGCCTTTGTAGCCCGAGACGATACCGACGAACGCTCCGATCCCGGTAGCGAACACTGCCCCACCCATCAGCATTAACAGCATGTCTGGAGTCGCGTGGATCAACAGCGCGGCGATGTCTTGTCCAAACTGGTCGGTGCCGAGCGGGTTCTCGCCGAAGTAGGACGGACTGTCCCACTTATTCCCGTCCTGATACGTCGGTGACTCGACGAGCCAGACGCCGACCGTTCCGGCAAGGACGAACCCGAACAGGATCAGGAATCCGGCCTTGAAACGCCAGTCGGACCACGCCAGCAGGAACGTTTCCCAGTGTCCGCGAAGGTCCTTGGCGATCTGATCGCGTCGGGTGACGTCCTCCACGGAGACGCTCTCAAGCGGGATCTCCGCCGCGTTGATATCGCCGCCGTCGGCCATCGGATTCCTGTCCTCGTCAGTAGGCTTCACTGGAATCACCCCCGGCACCCGCACGCGGATCGATCAGCCCGTAGGTGAGATCGGCGATCGTGACCGCGATGACGACTGCGACCGATATGATGAGGAATCCACCCATCATCAACGGATAGTCGCGCGCCGTGATCGCGTTGAAGAAGTAGTACCCGACGCCCGGATACTGGAAAATGTCCTCGAGGATGATCGAACCCCCGAAGATGAACCCGATCTGGATGACGAAGCCGGTGTAGATCGGGAGGATTGCGTTCCGAGCCACGTACTGGTTCGCGATGCGACTTGTAGGGAGCATCCGCAACCGTGCGACACGGATGTAATCCTCTCCGAGTACTCTGATACTGTTGCTCCGCATCGCGAGCGTCTGGACGCCGAAGCCCGTGATAATGACCGAGAGCATTGGCAGGGTCGCGTGTCGTAGCACGTCTACTATGAACGGGAGGTTGAAGCCCGGTGTGACGCCGAGGCTCGTTCTGCCGGAGAGCGGATACATTCCTAGGTTCGTGACGAAGATCGCGATGAGAACAATCGCCGCCACGTAATAGGGGACGGAGTTCATCACGATTGCGACAGTGCTTACGGCCGAGTCAAGCCGACTCCCCTCCTTGTAAGCGAGGAGCGCGCCGAGCGAGATCGAAATCGCGAACGTCACGAGCATCGCCGTTCCGAGGACGAACAGCGTCCACGGGATCGCCTCCGCGTAGATCTGAGCGACCGGCTCGTTATAGTACGTCGATTCGCCGAGGTCGCCCTGAAGGACGCTGGTGACGTAGTTCAGGTACTGCACGTAGATCGGTTCGTCCGGCTTGACACCGACGTACGCCTGCACCATCTGGTCGATCTGCTCGGACGGCATGTTCGGATTTTGCTTGCGAAGTTTCGCTCGCATGTAATCGACAGGGCCGCCGGGCATCAGACGTGTCAGACCGAACGTGATCGTGATGACCAGCACCAGAGTCACGAACGATCGGATCACACGCTTTACGTAGTAGTTCATCCGCGGCGCCCCTCCGTCGTATTTTTCACTCTCATAGTGCTATTAGTTGTGACAGGCAGAATCACACGATGAAACGGTATATACTTAACGGTCATTATATCAATCAAGGTTTATTTCGGGGTTTGAGGCCGCCTCGGCGCTCGAGCCGTCTGTGAACGCGGACTCCAGCGACCACATGTCTGCAGAGTAGAGTTCGACGGCTCCGCCGACCGCCTCGAGCGAGACGCCGGTGCTATCGGCCCGAGTCGGGTAGATTCGGCTGCTCACACTGGTTCGATCGTTGACGAACACTTCGATGACCGAAGCGTCGATGAGCACGTGCAGGTGAACGATGCCGTCGTCGGACTGGGGTACCTCGTCGATTGACTGCGGATCGGAGTTTGCGGCGTCCGAGAGGCTGGAGTGTTCACGATCGACGATCAGACGATTGCCGTCCGTGTACCGGATCGATGTTCGTTCCTCGCCGTCATCGGAGCACGCGACGACGAGCTCGAACGCGTCAGCACCGTCGAGTTCCAGTTCGAGTTGAATTTCCAGCGCGTCGCCGGAGACGCCGTCACACGGTGACGGATCGTCCGGGGAGAGCGTCTGGCGGTCGATCGTCTCGCGTTCTCCCCGAAGACGAGTGAGTTCCTCGGCCGGCTGCACTACAAGAGTACCGTCGGACGAAAGGGAGAGCGAACGAGGGACAGACATGGCACCAGACCACCCCGCGTCCCACTGCGCGGACGCACTGCGATCCTCGCGGATCCAGCCCCACGAGAGGTACCGCCCGTCGCCGTCGGGGATCGATTGGGCGGCGTAGTAGTTCCCGTGATCGAGCGTCCCCGAGTCCTTTCGGTCGAACGTCTGACCGTCGAACGTTCCGAGAAAGTACGCGACCTTGTCGTAGTTCGAGACCTGCAGCAGCTGCAGGTCACCGAAGTCGAGTAGTTCCGGGCACTCCCAGATCGGCCCGTCTTCGTCGCGGTCTCCGACTAGGATTGGACCGACGTACGCCCAATCGAGAAGGTCGTCCGACTGATACAACAGCGCCGTTCCACCGGCATCCTCGGTCCCGGAGCCGATGAGGTGATACCAGGTTCCGTCCTCCTTCCAGACGTCGTGGTCGCGAAACTCGGCGTTCCAGTCGTCGTTCGCGAGGATCTGCGGCCGCTCGGGAGGGTCGGTGATGATCGGATTCTGTGGGGACTTCTGCCAGGTATCGAGGTCGTCATCGGCCGCGCGAGCGAGACAGGGGAGCTGATCATGTCCGTCGCCGCCGGTGTAGACGAACGTGGGGACGTCGTCATCGAGTACCGTACAGCCCGACCAGCACCCGTGCCGGTCCGGTCCCCCTGTGTCGGGCTCTAGCGCGATGGGCCTATCCTCCCAGTGAACGAGGTCGTCGCTCACCGCATGCCCCCAGTGGATCGATCCGTGGTACGGTCCGGCCGGGTTGTACTGGTAGAACAGGTGATACTCGCCGTTCCATTTGACTAGTCCGTTCGGATCGTTCATCCAGTTTGCCGGCGGCGTGAAATGGTACGAGGGGCGGTGAGGATCGTCGTCGATCTCTGTCCGGACCTGTGTCAGTTCCGCGCCACTCCGCGGTCGAGTGTACATCGCGGCCTCCCCGCGGGCGATGTGCTTGATCGTCCCGCGAAGAATCGTCCGCAGTGTCGTCAGGTACTCCGACGGTACGCCATCGAACGTGAAGTGTTGGCCGATACCGACGACGGTTCCCGCCCCGACTTGCCAACCGATGACGCTGTTCTCTCGGGGGACGTCCGTCTCACCGACAGCGGCGCTCGCGAGAACCGTTCCACGCTTCGGGATCCGGCGTCCGTAGGCCACTCGAGGTGTCGATTCGCTACGGGACGGCTGCGTGTGAACGCGGTTTCCGTCACATGACTCGAACAGGTCGGCGTCGGCGAACCGCGAACCGATCAGGAACCCCGCCGGGCGCTGACCCCACTTGTGGACTGGTTTGTACGTTTCGTCGATGAGGTCCGGCGGCTGCGGATCGATCCCCAGCTCCTTGACGGTCGTGACTCCGTGTAGACTCAACAGAAGTCCGCCGCCCCCGTCGAGATACGCCATCAGTGCGTCGACCGCACCGGAAGGGAACGTTTCGTCCGCGAAAGAGAGATCGCGGTGCCACCAGAGCGCGTCGAACGACGACAGCGATTGTTCCGTCGGTAGATCCTCGAGTGAAACACAGTCCACGCCCGCAATGTCCCGTACAGCTCGAAGCGCTGCGCACTGTTCGTCCGTCAGTTCACCCGCGGTCAGAAACCCAAGGCTGGGAGAGTCTTTCGACTCTGAGTCCTCAGCTTGCATATCTATCACACTGTGTTTATGGTACAAAAGTATTTTGGCGGCTATTGGAATCCGCGCAAAGGTCGCCCCAGGTGCCGGTTTTCATGGGGGAGATAACGATACCTGCGATGTTTAAGTTCTTAACGGGTGCAGCAGCTACTCCACACCGAGGGGCGGTCGGAATCGAGAGCGACACGCTCATGTAACCGATCGTTGCGAGCCGGGACGTTCGCTTATTCGTTGGGCGTCGGCTGGCCCTGGCGGACGGGCCAGTCTTGCACACTCGGTGTCTTCATGATCGCGCTGTCGTTTGCGGGCCAGTTCCAGTTCTCGGTGTTGTAGTACTCAGAGGCGATGTACAGTGTCCATGGTCCCCAGGAAGCGTCCATCCAGTTCCAGGACCACGCTAGCTGCTGGATGTGCGGCCGCTGTTCTTCCTTGCTCTGGCCTCGCGCGATCGCCTGGAGGCGTTCCCGGATGTCCATCTCTCGAAGCTCTCCGTCGGGCTCACCGATCGGCGGAACTTCGACGATGAACTCGCTGGTACCCTCGCCGTTCCACTCCGAGACGGAGGGTACGCCGAGCGGATACGCGGTCACCCATGCCTCGTTGACGAGGTGATTCTGGAACCCCTCGTACGGAAGCGGTGCGGACTGGCCGACCCACCAGTTAGTGAGATCGTAGTCCCGCTCGGGGATCGTCTGTCCGAAGTACGTGGTGTCCTCAACGATGATCGCTTCGGTCTCGATACCGAAGTCGCTGAGGATCCGCGACGCGGTTTCCGTCCGGTTGCTGTGGAAACCGGCGTCTCTGAACGTGAGCGTGAACTGCTCGCCGTCGGGCTTGTACCACGTACCGTTCTCCTGGGTGAACCCTTCGTCCCGAAGGAGTTCGGTAGCTCGTTCGGTCCCGCCGTCGAACTGCATGAACTGACCTTTGACGTCTCCGAGCCACTCATCGATAAGCGGCTGTGACATCCCCGCGGACAGATTGACGCGCTCCTTGTTCACGTCCGAGAGTGGCAGGTTCTGCATCAGCGTGTCGTGGCTCGCTTGCAGCACGTTCGAGAGCGCCCACCGGACCTGCTGGTTGTCGAGAGGCTCGCGGCGACAGTTGAATGAGATCGACTCGCCGCTATGGCTGTAGAACCTGACGGACTCGTAGTTGTCCGGGATCTGGTCTGCCTGCGCCGAGTTGAACGCCACGTTGTGAAGCGCATCCACCTCGTTATTGCGCAGCGATCGGAGCTTCTCCTGAGGCCCCTGGAGCGGCAGCGCCTCCATCGTATCGAACGCGATGTCGTCCGCCGTGATGTGGGGGTTCTGGTAGTCCTCGTACTTCTCTAGGAGGAGCTGGTTCGCCGTCGCCTCCGACGGCATAAACGGCCCGTTCCCGAGCCCTTTCTCACGAGCCTCGTTGAGAGAAACGTTCCACTCGGCGAGTTCTTGGAGGATCGTACTCCGGTCTTCGTCGGACCCAGCATCTTCCATGCGCTCGAGGTAGTCCCTGAAGACGTCGAACTTGAACGTCCAGTTGGTCGGGGCGTCGCCCATCCCGAACAGCGCGTTCTCGAACAGTTGGGTGTCGATCTTCTCTGCGAGCGTCATCTCGACGCTGTATTCGCCCGTCTGCTCGACATCGTCGAGAAAGTCCCAGACGGCATCGTTGTTCACGTTCCGCCAGCGCATTTGGCCCACGAAGTCCTCGGCCGTGTACGCGTCTCCGTTGAACCACGTATACGTATCAGACAGGTCGAACCGAACGGTCGCCCCAGACTGGACCGTCGACGGGTATTCCCAGTTCTCGACGAGTAGTGACACCCATTCTTCCTCGTCGGCATGCCACCGCGCGCCTTGCTCGAAGATGATCTTGTTCAAGACGCCGGGGGTCTGCTGTCCGAAGGGGTTGTAGTTGATCTGATCCGGCTGATTGGCCATCTCGACTCGGAGTCGATCCGAACCTGTCTCGTTCCCATATCCGAAACAGCCAGCAATTGATGCAACACCGGCGCCTGCGATACCTTTCAGCACCTGTCGACGACGAGAGCGCACATGCTCCCTCCCGTCATCTGAGTTACCATCTACCATACACGTATGCGATACTTGTTCATCCCACTTATAAATTTGGTCTGATAATCAGACATCCAGACGTCCGGGTTCGGTACGCAGATCTGGTTTCCCGGCGAGAACGAGACTGATCAACAATATTCACTACGGCTGTGAATCAATGTGATGGTTACTGGACAATCTCCTTCCTCGGGTGAGTGAACTTCTCACCGTCCGGCGCATATCGGAACGTACAGCGCCCGAAGGCCGATTCTAACCTTCATCATAATCAAGGTTGATTATGTATCGTGTAGAATGGGTGTATTCACTGTCTCGAGCAAACTCCTCAGTACGGCGAGAAAGATCGTTCCGCTCCCGGTCGAGAATTACATAAACACAGGTGTAAGACTTCCTCGAATGACGCTATCCAACTGGCTCTCGTCCGATGGGGGCACGGAAAGCGGTACCGGAGACCAACCACTTGACTCTACTGTAATATTATTCCTGCCGCGATTCTAGGTGGGTTTCGGAGATAATCGCGATAAACAATTGCTCTCTCCTTGAATTCCCTGTACTCAGTTTCAGCAAATCATCCATTTCGATGTTTACATAGGTACTATTGTAACGGTAGTGTTTCATCGATAGGTATCCGTTTCATGATGACTACTGTGTGACTGAGTTCATAGTTCGTGTGAACACCTCGTCAGTGTGAATACTGGAATTGATAATCCAGTGAACGAGAGGACGGACGATAATCTATGCTCTCTAGCCTATCACTCACCGGTTTTCCAATCTCCATCTATCTAGTTCTCAAGGGCAATACAACTCATCCTACGTTTTCACGCCTAATTAGAATTATGTCGTCTCAACCGAGGTACTCGCATCTTTTAGAGGTGTTTACAGAAATCACGATCGGTACTCTCCGTCTTTACCGACAAATAGACGAGAATTCCCCGTCCTCAAGGGACGAGGCAAAGCAGAGCGAGTAGGTCAGGGTGGTTCACGGGCTCAAGTCTGGTATTGGAAAGATCCTCTGAGATCGATCTCACCACTCGATTAGTGGCGGTCTGCCTGCAGTTCGTGACCCCGTGAACCGCTCGGGGTCAAACCCCGAGGCACTCAGCCTGCTCCGCCTGTAGATCCGGGCTCTGCTACCTTTCGAGAACCGAACTCAGGTAGGTAGCAGAGCCTTCCGGAGCTAACTCGTTCCCTTACTGATTATTTCCGTTCGTCCCCTTGTTCGATCCACCCGAGGGAAGAAAGTGGCCGTCATTGAGTTCGCTGACGATCCGCGTTTTAGTCCCCTCGAGTTGTAGCTTCAGGCTCGGTGCAAGCGTTCCACCGAACAGTTCCTTCTGCTCTTCGGGGGGCAGATGGCCGACCTCGTCGAGGCTGATCTCGCCCCGAGACGTGTCGTCGAGCCCGCGGAAGTTCTCGAAGCTTTCGATCAGCACGTCGTTCCCGTGGGGCATCGCCAGCCACGAATACGCTTGGAAGGGCGCCGACTCGGGGTTTGCGAGGACCAGTCCGCTCCCGTTGAGCGGTTCGTATTCTCCGTAGAGCGAATCGCTCACGAACCCGTACAGCGCGTCGGGACCGCTGAGGCCGGGAGCGAACGTAAACTCGTGGCTGAGGACGAACAGATACCACTTCCCGTTATTGAAGACGTAATGCGGGCGTTCCAACTGTTGGTTGACCTCGATCGCCTCCAGGTTAGGCGGGAGGAGCTCCCACTCAGTGAGTTCGTCGTTGGTCGCTCGCATTACGCCAACGTTCCCGTTGTAGCTTTGCGGATCATCTGGGCTATCGCCTCCCGTGGGCGTGTTCCCCTCGAACACGACGAGATCCTCGCCGGTCTCGGGATGCTCGAAGTACCACGGGTCACGGAACGCGTAGACGATGCCCTGTTCTCGGGACTGCTCTAGGGTCTGATAGAGGTCCCCGTCGGCTTCGCCGATGATAACGTGCTCCTGGTCACCGGTCAGCTCGACGCCGTGCGGACTGGTCCGGAGGGACGCGCCCTTGCCGAGTGCGAGTCGCTGGCGGAACTCCGGTTCCGGGCTGGTCGCTGTGTAGAAGTGGTAAATCTGGTCCTCGCTCTGATCGTACATCGCAGAGCCGGCCCACTGGTGGTGCCCAAGCGGGTTCTCGAAGGCCGTCCCGCCCTCCTGCCAGTCGTGACCATTCCGGGAGTAGAAGTAGCGAATCGTCGCTTCATTGTGCCGAGCGCCCGGTACGAGGTCCTTTGACGCCGTGAGGGAGAAGACGACCTGCCAGCCGTCGATCTTTGCAATCGAGCCGTCGCGGTATCGAAGCGGCCACGTGTCCCAGATCCAGTAGTCGTCCGAGATTACGTCGGAGTTCTCATCGATGACCGGAGCAGTCGTATCGTCTGTAAGTTCGATACTGTTTGCGTGTTCGCGAGTCCACTGGCTCGCTTCACCTGTCTCGAGAGCGGCTCCGGAGCCAGTCCCAAACGGTAGCGCGAGACCGGCCGCACCAATTGCGCCAGTTGTTTTGAGTATACTGCGCCTGCTTAGCTCAAGATTAGTACTCTTATCTACCATCGCATCTGAGTATTAACTCCCATAGTACTAAAAGATTTCTGGATAGATGAACCATGGAGTATGATCATTATATAATCAATTTACATGCGTTTACACAGCTATGGATTATATTTTAGCCATTCAAATAGTATCTATATGCCAAAATCAAATGCCAAATACGTGTGTTAGCGAACATCATTGAGCACACTAGACTTATATAACTACCTCGTTATAGCATGGATTATGGACGGTAGAGATCTTAGAACAGCTCTTAAGCGATTCGGACTCTCTGAGAAGGAAGTAGCAGCATACCTCACCTCCATCGGGCATGGTAAAATTAAGATGAGCGATCTAGCTGATGAAGCAGACATTTCAGTTCGACATGCGTACAAGGTCGCCGATCAACTTGAACAGCGAGGTCTCATAGTCGTCAATGACCATAGCACACCGACAACATTGAATGCAATCCACCCTTCTGAGGCAATATCTCAATTGAAGGAAAACCTTTCAACAATTGAGTCAGAACTTAACACACGTTTCGAAGAGGCTTCGTTCGAGTCGAAGACAGAGGTCTACAAATCTAAACCAACCCTTTTCAAACGTCTCCGGGAGAGTATTTCGAAAGCAGAAAATGAGGTTTTAGTATCACTTCCAGTCGAAGCGGTGCCTGACATTGCTGATGACCTACGAAGAGCGCTTGACCGAGGTGTATTTATCCTTCTGTTAGTGACTAATACAAAAACAGCAGTCTCTGGGGACAGTACAATCGCATCCGTTATGCGTATATCTGAAGGTGATTTTCCTGCGATGATGTGTGTTGACCGTAGGGATGGAATTTTTTCACCGCCAGACCTGCTCCGCCATGCCTATTCATCTAAGCAAGGTATCTCTCTTCAACAAAACTCCTTCATACCAATTCTAATCAGTGCCTTTCTAGGTAACTTCTGGGGTGCAGGATACGAAGCCTACATTAGTCGGCCGAATGATCTTCCCCAAGAATACACCACGTTTTGTCACGCAATAGTAGATGCTACGTGCAAATTGAGGCAAAATACAGAACTCTACGCAGAAATAAAAGCCCGGGCTGTGTCTGCTGCTGACGGATTTGAAACCATTCGTGGACAAGTTACTAATGTGCAACAGTCAATCATTGCCCCAGAGTCAAGTTCCCGCGCTATCAAAAATACTCTTTTTATAGAGAGTGAGAATACTGTAGTATCTATTGGTGGACCGGGAGCATTTATGGAAGATTTTGAAGCAAAGATGATCAGGTTATCGACAGATGTAGGGACTAGGTGAACTGAATCACTCAGTTGACCCCTTCTCAGTCGCAGGTGTAAGCTTGTAGCGGAATTGTTTCTACATTCGTAGCTGTGATAGTGACGACGAGTCAAAGAAGGTGTTTGGCGCTTCCGGGTCAATTGCCTTGCTGAGCGGCGGCAATTCAGTAGGATCAGAGTCCGTTACTTCTGCAACTGCAGTGATGACTGCATGTACTGGCGTTCCCTCAGCCATTACCTGTAGTTCATCTCTTATTTGACCCCCAACAGATCAAACTCTCCATATTGGGATCTTTGAGACGAGAGTACACTCATAAGATATTATATAAAAGAAGGCAATGGTATCAGTGGAAGAGGAGAGAGCATATTTACACACGTACGTATGTAAATACTCCCTACACAGGAGAGTGAGTACAGATGCCCAACTTGTTGTATGATCTATACTATTATACAGATTTATTCTTTATTTCTACCTATACAAATCATTCATTTTATATTCATATATAATAGCGGGAGTCAGTCGCTAGTTAGCTCTTGAAGTATAGTATCAAACATAAACTCGAAACCAAGTTAATTTCTTAGGCTTATGAGGAGACCAGTCACTCTTTGGTACTGTCTAGTTTAGCACCTTCGCTGGCGTCTGTCCGTTAAGTGATTGGTGCGGTCGCTGTGTGTTATAATAGTGTACGGACTGTTCAAGCCAGTCTCTGACACTCGCCCGACTGCCCACCCACGAGTTGTGGAAGCGATCAACACGCATCTTAACTGTGTGGAACCACTTTCCGATCAACATAGTCGAGTTGACCGCTCAACCCTAATCGAGAGAGGGCAGTCAGATATCCATAGCCATCAACGAGAAACACAGTGTCGGAGAGGTCGTGTTTCTCGGTCAATCGATGGAGAAACGCAGCAGCTGGGTCGGTGCCTCATTGTCTGAACACTGCGACATCGAGAATGAGCCGTGAATCTAGATCTATTGCGGCATACGCCCAAGACCGGTCGGTGTTAATCTTGACAGCAGTCTCATTAATGGCGACCCGTGACAGCTTCGCTGTCGGCGGGTCTGAACCGCTGTCAGCCAGCCGAGGTACCCAGTTCCAGATTGCTTGATGAGTGCGTTCTATGCCAATCAAGCGAAGAATTGCTTGTGTCTCTCGAAGTGAACAACCGGTCGCATGAAGCCGGACGGCGAACGTCCTGACGCAATCGCCGTCCGTTCCTGCTCCCAACCTTCATCAAATTCCTCCGCGTAGCACTCGCTGAGCAGGTCTGTAAGCATCCTTCCAAACTAACTCCACGACCTGCTCGTTCCTCAAACTGACCTAACTAGACACTGCCCACTCTTTGGTCGTAACGTCTCGTCTAGAAATAGAGACATAGTCGCTATAAGGCGGTGTTTTAGCTGAATAGTGTCTTCTTCTCCCTTCAACCATCGTTTCATACTGATGCTACAGTAACGACACTGATGCTCGAACCGAGCTCCGTCTAATTACGTCTGATTTGGAGTCCGGCCGCGGATATGACGGTCTCTATCACTCAGAAGCGAAGCGTGGAGAACCGCATTCCACGCCTACGCGCCCCTCTACGCATGCGTGAACAATTACTACACCTCGGCGATGCGCCGTCTCACCGGCGGCGAAAGATCTAACGAGACAACTGTTGTTCGTCGTGCTCACCCTGCAGAGGTAGGGGAAGATACCGGACGTCCAGACGCTGAGAGAATTACAAAGAAATCACGTACTGCGTTCTCGGACGCGGTCAGCCAGCGTAGCACCAGGTGAGACCTGCGATCACGGTAAACTGTGCCCGAGCAGGTCCGGTATGGTCGACGCGAGTTCGCCAGCGCTGGCTGTTTCGGTGGCGAAATCATAACTATAACTATAGTGAATTCATAGTAATTTACTTACCGCTCGGAAACTATTTTCCACTAAGCATGAACGAAGGATCATACTCTAGAGAGCCGTCACGCGAACCCGAACTACGAACAATTCTGCTCGGCGTTGGCGGGCGCGATGACTCCCGTGTCGACGCACTCGTGGATGTCGTCAAGGAAGTAGCCTCCAGTAACACCACGGTAATCATCGTCCACGTTTTCGATACGGATTCCTACAAAGAAACGGTCAAGCAGGTAGCGGATACGGAGGACGAACACATCGAACCTGACGAACTAGCTGCTCAGATGAGCACTACCGAGGAGATTACCGGCCGCTTGGAAGCTGATTCGATCGATTACGAGGCTCGCGCGACGACCGGCAGAAAGGGAGATGGGGTCGTCGAGATCGCCGAGGAGGTTGACGCTGATCGCGTGATCATCGGCGGCCGGCAACGCTCTCCCGCCGGAAAGGCACTCTTCGGGAGCACGGCGCAGAAAGTCATGCTGAACGCGCCCTGTCCGGTCACGTTCGTCCGCGATCGAGAGTGAGATCGCGATTCTCCTGACGCGCCCGTATTGCGGACCCGGTATCACGGCTCCGAAACCGTACTCATCGCTGTTATCCGACTGAGTTTTCGATCAGCAGAGACGGAGAATGCTCGGTACGTCCCGAACGAATTGATCAGCCAGTGACAGGTCACGACCGCACGAGTGCACATCGCCCAGAAACGCTGGTGCTGACGCCGTTTCGGGATCGACCCGGTTAGTCGTCCGATTTCACGGTGTTAGAGCGCCCGGCTTTCTTGCCGATGGTGGTCTCGCGCAGATTGGATTCGATCTCCTCGAGCGATCGGCCCTTCGTTTCGGGGACAAGCTGGTAACAGAAGACCAGTGCGATGAAACAGAGCCCGCCGTAGAGCCAGAACGTGCCCGACTGGCCGAAGACGTCGACTAGACGGAGGAACGTCAGCGACACGATCAGGTTCGCAGCCCAGTTGAGGACCGTAACGGTCCCCATTGCGGTTCCACGGACCTGCATCGGATAGATCTCGGAGATCAGCAGCCAGAACGCCGGTCCGAGTCCGATTGCGAAGAACGCGACGTACAGCATCAGGCTCCCGGTCGCGACCCAGCCGATGATGCCCGAGAGGCCGGGTAGGAAGAACGTGAAGCCGAGGGCGGCGAGCATCAAGGTCATTCCGCTGAGTCCGCTCAGCAACAGCGGTCGGCGCCCAACCCGGTCGATGAGGAGGACGGCAACAATGGTCATCACGACGTTGACAACGCCGATTCCGGCAGTCGCGAGAATCGAAGCGGTGTCTTCGAAGCCAGTGGACTCGAGGATCGTCGGAGCGTAGTAGATGACCGTGTTGATGCCGGTCACTTGCTGGAATACCGCCAGTCCGACGCCGACGATCAGCATCGGGCGGACCCACGGCTGGAACAGATCACGAAACGAACTGGACTCGACCTGGACCGTTTCTTTGATTTCGCTGAGTTCGGTACCGACCTGGCTTTCGGCGCGGGTTCGGGACAGGACCTCGCGGGCATCCGTCTCACGGCCCTGTTCGTAGAGCCAGCGCGGACTTTCCGGCATGAAGAGCATCCCGACGAATAGGACGGCTGCAGGGACCATTCCGAGACCGAGCATCCAGCGCCATTCACCACCGCCGGCGAACGCGAGATTCACCAGATACGCGATGAGGATACCGCTTGTAATGGTTAACTGGTTCAGCGAGACCAGCGATCCCCGTATCTTCGGGGGCGAGATTTCGGAGATGTAGAGTGGACCGACTACCGACGCGAAGCCGATCCCGACCCCGTCAAGGATGCGGCCGACGATTAGTATTTCGACGGTCGGTGCGATCGCCATGATGAGCGAGCCGACGAAGAAGACGACTGCGCTGACGAGGATGAGTCGGCGTCGACCGAGCCGGTCGGCGAGACGACCGCCGAGCGCTGCGCCGATGATTGCGCCGACCATTGCTCCACTGACGATCACCCCTTCGACGTAGGACGGATTCATCGTATAGCCGAACACTGCGGTGAGTTCGAACGCATCCCGAATGTAGAGCATTGCACCGGAGATAACGCCGGTGTCGAAGCCGAATAGTAAGCCGTTCAGTGCGGCTAACGCCGCGACTACGTAAATAAACGAGTTCTGTCCGTCGGCAGTATCTGTGTGTGATGTCGGCATGGGTGAAGCCTGTAACTATTTATCCAGATTAGAGTTAATAGTGTTTTCGTTCCCAAGGAGGATGCAATAGCTATCTCGAGGTGCACGAAGTCCGTAAATAGATATCGGCGGTCCATACCCCAGTCATCTTCGCATTTGCTCGCATTTCACTGCTGACGATCGTTCGGAGCGCCTCGCGCCGTGCACTCTCTCTTCGCAGTGAGACAGGGCGCTGTTTCGTTAAGCGTGGATAGTGAGGCGGCACGATTTTGTGGTATCCATGCCAAAAATCGCCCGCCTCAGCGGGTATCGCGACTGGATCGATTTGAGTTTTGTAGAGCGAGAGCGGACACCGCGTCAACTGATGGTGCTCGGTATTCAACGCCATCTTGCTGTTTTCTCGATTTTGTATACAGTTCGGCTATTATAGAATTTCGGTGTCGAACGCAGTCACAGGGCAGTCCATGACTGGGTTCACAAGTGCGATCTCCGGTCGACAGAGGATGAGAAGTCAAATCACGTCGCGCTTAACGAGATGGTGATTCAACTTGATGAACACCACTATTGACTGTATACTTCGGTTGATCCATAAACGAACAAATCCACCATATACGGTTGTATTCAACGACTACGACCGCGTTGACAGAGCGATTCCTGCAGGAACTCACGGAGAATCATGATCTTGATGATGCCGTGTTTCTCGTCGATAGAGCAAAACGTCGCCAGACTGTACTCCGTCAATCTGGGTTCCGGTTTCGATACGAAAAACATAGAAATCGGACGCTGCTAAACGTATCTGTCACAAGATAAAACGATGGACCTCTTCGTTCTTAAACTATTTTAGCCACGAAACCGCCAACAGCCGAATCGTGTCTCCAAGCCTTCGCCGTCTGGCACAATGCTACAAACTAAATACGACCGGGAAAGTACTGAAGAGACTGTTGTTTAGTTCAACATCAGAGGCTAATTTCGGTCCAGCACGTCATTCAGGAGGTGCCGCCGGTCTTGGCCAATATGCTTCATACTATACTTTACCTGGCTACAGCGCTCGGCGAAGCAGCCATCGTCCTGACAGACTCAGAAAGGGCGAGGCCGTCTCGGCTATCTCCCGACTCCGCAAGCACCGCAGGTACGAGGAGTGCAGCGGTGGTCGCGGGATGCCGAGCGGCCGAGGCTTTCAAGTGAGGAAGCCGTCGCCCGGACAGTGGCCGAACTGGCAATATCCGCGACCAACTGGCCGTCGACGATAACCCACACCCACAAGACGACCTTGAGCCACGTACCCAGCGCGCTGTAAACGAAGCGATAGACATCTCGTACTCTCGAAAGGTGGTCGGTACGAGGTGCAGTCCGCATTCGGGCTCGAGGTTGCCTGCGAGAGCGCGATCGGCCGCGTCGTGACCGCTCGACCAGGGGAGGGGGGTGCGAGCGGGAGTCGTGGCACTACTCTCCGACCCGTGAGCGCCCACTGGCCGGGTCGAACGTCTCAAGCGCCTGCTCGAGGGCGGTGTCGAGGTGGCCCGCGGCGAGCAGGTCCGCAACGGCGTCGATATCCGGATGGAGTGGTCGGTCGCCGGTGAGCGGCGGAACGACCTCGCGGATCAGGTCGCGAACTGCGCGTGTTCCGACGCCGAGCGAAAGGTCGGTGGCCTCGAACGCGTCGTCGACGTACTCGGTGGCTTCGGTTCCACAGACGAGTTCGGCAGCGACGACACCTCTCGCGTTCTCGATTGCAGTTCGGGCGTTCAGCGCGGCTTGGGCGCTCATACTGACATGATCCTCCTGGTTGCCGCTAACGGGGGTGTTGTCCGCCGAGGCGGCACCGAGCGAGCGCAACTCGTTGACCAAGGCGGCGGCGCTGTACTGAGCGATCATGTAGCCCGATTCGAGGCCGCTCTCGACCGCGAGAAACGGTGGGAGGTGGTCCTCCTGAAGGTTCGGATTGAGGAGCCGATCGATCCGCCGCTCGGAGATCGCCGCGAGGTCGGTCAGCGCGAGGCGGACGTACTCGAGGCGGAGAGCCAACGGGGCGCCGTGGAAGTTACCGCCCGAAAGGGCCGCGCCGCGATCGGTTCCGGAAGCGCGGTCGTCGACCTCGGCCGCCGGGAAGATCAACGGGTTGTCCGTCGCACTGTTGAGTTCGGTCGTGACGCCCTCGCGGAGGTGGCACACCGCGTCCCGGACGGCGCCATGGACCTGTGGCAGACACCGCAGCGAGTAGGCATCCTGCACTCGATCGCAGTTTCGGTGGGCCTCGACGATCTCACTGTCGGCGGTGAGCCGGCGGACCAAGTCCGCGCTTTCCTGCTGGCCCGTGTGGGGCCGGACGCTCTGGATAGCCGGGGCCGAGGTCGCCGTCGTTGCGAGCGTCGTCTCAGTCGTCAGCGCGCCGGCTGCGTCGGCGGCGCGGACGAGGTGCTCCCCGTCGACGACGACCAGAGCCGCGAGCGCCGCCGTCAACTGCGTGCCGTTGATGAGTGCGAGTCCCTCCTTCGGGGCGAGATCGAGCGGCTCGCGATCGATAGTCGCGAGGGCGTTTTGCCCGGACAGCCGGCGAGTCGCCCCGGCTTCCGTGTCGGCACCATCGGTGCCGCCGGCCTCGTCGGCCTCGTCGCGCTCGTCTCGCTCATCGATAGCGACGTCGACGACCGCTTCGCCCTCGCCGATCAATACCAACGACATATGCGCCAGTGGAGCGAGATCGCCGCTGGCGCCAAGGCTACCCTGGGCTCTGACGACAGGGTGGACGCCCGCGTTACACATCGCCACGAGATAGTCGATGACGCGCTCGCGAACCCCCGAGTAGCCCTTGACGAGGGCATTGATTCGAGCGACCAGCATGGCCCGGACTTCCTCGCGCGTGAGTTCGCGCCCCGTGCCGGCGGCGTGGCTGCGGAGGAGGTTGACCTGTAACTGCGCCAAGTCTTCGGACGGGATCCGTTCATCGACTAACTGGCCGAAACCGGTGTTGAGGCCGTACACGACGTTGCCACTCTCCACGATATCCTCGACGCGGGCACGGCACTCGCGAACCCGCTCGCGAGCCGATTCCGGTACGCTGATCGGTTCATCGTCGCGAGCGACTGCGACGACGGCGTCGGGCGTGAGGCTCTCACCGTCGAGTTCGACAGTCACGGGGACTCACCTCTCGCGGTGTCCCATCGATCGAGCGACGATACGTGGGTCACGTCCCTACCTCCCTGCCGTTTTTGACGACCGTCTCGATGGCCGTGGTGTCGAACCGGTACGCGAGGTGGACGTACGATGGCGCTGCCAGCACCGCGGCATCCGCAGGGGCCCCTTCGCGAAGCGTCCCAGTGCCGTCGTCTCGGTCGATCGCGAGTGCCGCGTTGCGCGTCGCTGCGAGCAGCGCTTCGGCCGGCGTGAGGTCCATCTTCATGACGGCGAGGGTCTGGACGAACTCCATCGTCCGTACGTGACAGTTTGGATTGAAGTCTGTCGCGAGCGCAACGGAAGCCCCCGCCTCTAGAAACGCTCGCGCGTCGGCGTACGCTGCACCGAGGCCGAACGCCGTCCCGGGCAAGAGCACGGGAACGACGGCTGCCTCGACGAGCGCCGCGACGTCCTCGGCCGTCGCGTGCAACAGGTGATCGGCGCTCGCAGCCTCGAGCTCGGCGGCGAGCTGTGCGCCCCCGAGACGGGTAAACTCCTCGGCGTGGATTTTCGGCGTGAGTCCCGCGGCTGCACCCGCCTTGAGCACGCGCTGAGACTGGTCGACATCGAACACATCCGCCTCACAGAAGACGTCACAGAACTCGGCGATCCCTTGGTCGGCGACGGCGGGGAGCTGGTCCGAGATGACGCGGTCAACGTAGTCTTCGGTGTCCGTGTCCGCCGGAACCGCGTGTGCTCCCATGAACGTCGGTACGAGAGTGATCGGGTGTTTGGCGGCGGCGCGATCGATCGTCTCGAGCAGTCGGAGCTCGGTCTCGGCCTCGAGGCCGTAGCCGGATTTGACCTCAACAGTAGTGGTCCCGTGGGCGAGCATGACGTCGAGGTGTGATCGCAGGTTCGCGAGGAGGTCGTCGTCGCTCGCGTCGTGGACCGCACGGACGGTTCGGAGGATCCCGCCACCCTCTGCGAGGATCTCCTGGTAGCTCCGGCCGCGCACCTTGGCCGCGAACTCGTCCGATCGGTCTCCCGCGAAGAGAGCGTGCGTGTGCGGATCGACGAATCCCGGGACGACGGCGTTCCCGTCCGCGTCGATCGCGGTGGCGGCATTGTCGGGCGGATACGCCCGCGTGATCTCGTCGGTTGGGCCGACGGCGACAACCTCGCCGTTGATCGCGGCGAACGCCGCATCCTCGCGAATCTCCAGCGGGCCGTCGGTGCGCGCGTCGTCGGCTGGTGCCGTGTCGGCTGTGTCATCGACCGGCCCAACGACGAGTTCCCCCGCGTTGTACACGATACAGAGCGGCCCCCTGGGGTCTGGTGTCGCGGCAGTCATTGTTGTCCCCCCAGAAAGCCGGCAAGGGCGTGCGCAACGGCACGGGCCGCCGCATCGGTCGTCAGTCCATTCCGGTCGAGCGGCGGGGCACATTCGACAACCTCGAACCCCGCGAGTCGCTCGTCGCTCGTAAGCAGTCGCAGGCAGCGAAACAGCTCTCGCGTGGTGATGCCGCCCGGCGTCGGCGCACTCACGCCGGGGGCTGCACTCGCGTCGAGTACATCGCAGTCTACGCTCACGTAGAGTCGATCGACGTCACCCATCGCATCGAGTGCGTGCGTCGCCGTCTCAACGGCGTCATCCGCGACTTCTTCGGCCGTGATGACCGCGCCGCCACGCTCACGGACGAACTCGTGGTACGGGGTTGCCGTCTCGAAGTGTCGCGCCCCGAGGCAGACGTATTGATCGAGACCGGCTGCGAAGAGCTGTCGGTACGGCGTGCCGCTCGTCGGTTCGCCCCGGACCTCGCGGACGTCCAGATGCGCGTCGAGATTGATCACGCCCACGGAGCTCTGTTCGAGTAGCGGGGCGACGTTCGGGTACGTCAGAGAGTTGTCTCCCCCGAGGAAAATCGGTACCGCGTCGCACTCGTGCACGCGGGCCGTCGTCTCACGGAGCGTCGACTGAACGACGGCGACGGACGAGTCGGTGCCGGGCGTGCCAGCGTCGACCAGCGAGCGAACGTCGCCGAGGTCACCGAGTACCCGAAGCGGGCCACAGTCGAAGTGGTGGGTTTTCGTTCGCACAAGCGAGCGGCGGATCTCGGTCGGCCCCTCGCGCGCCCCCGATCGACTGATAACTGCACCGTCGTACGGTTCGCCCACCAGCACCGCGTCGACGTCGGCGTCGTCGACGGCCTCGAGTGTCATTCCCTCGACGATATGGCCGACCAGTTCGTCGTTCGGGTCGGTCGATTGAGCCATTCCGCGCCATTCGTCGTCGGTCCAGTCGGGGGAGATCGTGAACTCGTTCATCGACTCCTCGGTGTCGGTCATAAGGAGTACAGCGCGGATACCACAGGCATCAGCCCGTGTAGGAAGCGCGTCGAATGCGCACCGGCTACCGCGCTCTGGCCGGTGTTGGTTTCACTGGCTATTCGTGTTTGACCGTGGTCCGTGTTCCCACGGATAGTATATCGAGGCCACAAGCGTCTCGGTGTACGGGTTGCCAAGCCACCCCTCGAAGCCGGGAACGTCAAACTCGATGGGACGGAGTGGTCCCGTTCGAGGGGGAGTCCACCGGTAACTAGACGGCGGTGAGACGAACACCGAGGTCGTCGTGAACGTAGCCACGGTCTGTCGCAGGTCGGTAGGGTGAAACCTGTCATGGGTGGAACGTCATGGCTTTCAGGCCGTGGTAGCTTACTTGCGACTCTCCATCGGGATGTGAACGGCCGACTCCTGTGCCTCTGCGAGCGCCTCCTCGTAGCCAGCATCGACGTGGCGGATCACTCCCGTTCCGGGATCCGTGGTAAATACGCGGCGGGCCGTCTCGGCGGCGAGGTCGGACCCGTCAAGGACGACGTGGTTGTTCGCATGGATGGCGTTTCCGATACCGACGCCCCCACCGTCATGGACGCTCACGATGTCTGCGCCGGCGGCGCAGTTGAGCAGGGCGTTGAGGATCGGCCAGTCGGCGATCGCGTCGGAACCGTCAGCCATGGCCTCGGTCTCACGATTCGGACTTGCGACTGACCCCGCATCGAGGTGATCTCGCGTGACGACGATCGGGGCCGAAATCTCGCCGGCGGCGACGAGCTCGTTGATCCGGAGGGCGAAGCGAGCCCGTTCCGTCAATCCGCCCGAATCGTCGGCGCTGGCGTCGTCGCTGCCATCGGTTCGAGACCCGGTCTCCTGTGGAGCCTCACTCGTCTGATACCCGAGCCAACAGACACGCGCCGGCAACCCTTGGAACTCGACTTGTTTCTGTGCGAGATCGATCCAGCGGTGCAGGTGGCCCTTCTCGGGAAAGAGCTCTTTGATGGCTTCGTCGGTACGATGGATATCGGTGGGATCACCCGACAGCGCCACCCAGCGAAACGGCCCCTTCCCACGACAAAAGAGCGGACGAATGTACGCCGGCACGAACCCCGGATAGTCGAAGGCGTTCTCGCGATCGCAGTGCTCTGCGACCTGTCCGCGGATGTTGTTCCCGTACTCAAACGCGATCGCGCCCTGGTCCTGCAGCTCGAGGATCGCGTCCACATGGCGGTCCATCGTCGCGAGGCTCTCCGCAACGTACCGATCGGGCTCCTCTTCACGGAGCCGATCGGCCTCGGCGACCGTATATCCAGATGGGTAGTACCCCTCGAGTTCGTCATGAGCACTGGTCTGGTCGGTCACGACATGCGGAACGAACCCTCGATCGAGCATCGCCTCGAGCATGTCGGCCGCATTCATGTGGACGCCGACGCTGTAGGGCTCACCGGCATCGGCAGCGTCTTCGGCGCGCTCGATCGCCTCGTCGAGGTCGTCGGTTTTCGCCTGACAGTAGCCCGTCTCGATGCGACGGTCGATCCGTGTCGCGTCGACTTCGGCAGCAATGCAAACACCGTGGTTCATTGTTACCGCGAGCGGCTGGGCACCACCCATCCCACCGAGCCCACCGGTGACGACAATCTTGCCGCGTAACCCGTCAGAATCTGGGTAATTTTTGTTTGCCAGTTCCGCCAGCGTCTCGTAGGTCCCTTGAATGATGCCTTGGGTGCCGATATACGCCCACGAGCCGGCAGTCATCTGGCCGTACATGATCAGCCCTTTCGCTTCGAGTTCGTGGAAGTGCTCCCAGTCGTCCCACTTTCCCACGAGATTCGAGTTGGCGATGAGGACCCGAGGGGCTCGCTTATGGGTCTTGAACCGGCCCACGGGTTTGCCGGACTGAACGAGCAGCGTCTCGTCATTGCCGAGGTCGCGGAGTTCGTCGCAGATCGCATCGTATGCGTCCCACGATCGCGCCGCCCGACCTGTGCCACCATAGACGACCAGCTCCTCGGGCTTTTCGGCCACCTCGGGATCGAGGTTGTTGTTCAACAGGCGAAGGGCGGCCTCCTGACGCCAGCCGCGACACTCCCGATCGGTTCCCGTCGGTGCCCCGCGATACTCGCGCCACTGGTCGCTCGGTTCGCTACCGATCGACGCTTGAGATTCTGATTCGCCCATGCGTTCGGTGTTTGACACCAATCCACAAGGTCGTTGCGGTGGCTACACCTATGGAGAAGAGTCCCATGTCACGACCGACCCCTGTAGCTCGGGACGAGCGATGCCTATAGCTTCAACGAGCTCGTCGCCCTGCTCAACGCCGAACTCGGGACGAATATCGAGCCGGAAGACGCCGAGAATCCGATCCCAGCCTAAACCAGTAATCTGGCCAGTAGGCGTGACAGAGAGATCTTAGTTCCGTTCCGCTGGTGGAGGGTGCTGGCCGGAGGAGCCATCCTGTCACTCTTGCTGATGGGGGATTTTTTTGGAACTACAAATATCCCAACGCTTGGGATTCCCACGTCTTCAGGCGCGGTTGGGTGTTAATAAGGAGTACTCTCCTAAGTGCAATTTCGTAACCGATCTTCTATCTATACACTCCGATATTCGGTACTATTATTCGAACCTGAGATAATACCTACCTATGCGACGACGCGCGATACTTGGAGGTGCCGGAACGGTGCTCTCAGTTACGCTGGCTGGGTGCGGAGACCTTATCGAACCAATGGACGACGAAAGCGAAGAGAGCCCCGAACAAAACAATGCGACTGACGAGAACAACGAGGACGACACTGAAAACGAAACTGAACCGGCCAGCGAACCAAGCGACTTAGATGATGATGACTCCAGCAACGAGAGTGATGACTCCGGTAATGAGAGTGATGAATCCGTCAATCCGGCTACGCTGATAATCGACGACTTCGAGGACTACGATAGCGGCGGTCAGCTGGGTCCATGGACACGTGACGGAACCGGCAGTGTTGGCGTCTCCTCGAGCGCGGCCTTACACGAGGACTCGAGTCAGGGTATTCGGCAAAACGGCGACTCGAATATCCGTTCCTTCCCTGGTCAGGGGCTACCGAACTATCCCGAAGACGGCCGCGTGGTTTCGGTACTTATGCGTCCTGACTCGAACACCTCCCAGCCCTGGATCCTTCTCGGAATGGAGGACAACGTGTGGGCCACAGAAACTCCAGGGTGGCGGCTTATTGTTGACCCGAACGGTGGAATTCGGATTGCTCGAGAGACAGGGAATGATGTTGTAATTCTTGACAAGAACACGAGACTTCCAAATTTGGTCGATAGAACTGTTGACTGTCAATTTGTTGCTGACAGTTCTAACGGGGTCGGATTCCGGATCAAAGACCTCGACGGTACCGTACTCGGCACCGTTAGCACAAGTGTGACGGATGGCATCGCGGACGAAATGAGTATTGGCTTTCGGTCGTCACAAGGCGTTGACTGGGATCGGCTGCGATTCGTCGACAGCGAGAGTGACGGCTGAGCGACACAGCTCAACATTCACGATCGTCTCGAGTAACTTCACCAGCGGTCTCTTGGCACCGTCTAGTTAGTCCAAGAATAATGGATCCAATCCATACTGTGACCGAGTATTCTTCTGTCAGACCGTCACTACTGATCTCTACCCCAGATGGTTTCTGTCGGATCCCACACTCTGGGCAAATCTCTGCCTCTTCCCGTATTTCCGCACCGCAGCCCCGACAGTACACAAACCGCTCCTCTTGTTCTATCTGAAGATTTCATATCTGTTCTATCTATTCTTATAAACAAACCTATAACTATGCGGGGGTCTGTTACTACTGTCTCGAACGTCCTTGACGGTCCCGGCGCCGTAGATCGGCTCATCGGTCGATATCGGCCGCGATCCATGCACCGACTCGGTTAACCTCACTGAACAGATATCGGTCACTCTCGCGCTGGTAGAGTCGAAGCGTCGGGCGGTCGTTGAACTCGTTTTCCCGCAGCTGTTCATTCGATCCGATAACCCTTTTCAGTACCGTCAGATGATTTCATGGTCGTTCTCTCCGGTCACACTCGGGCGGTGCTGTGACACCGTTCGGCTTTTCCATACCTCACAAGATAGCCGATCGTGCAGCCATTCCCTGTGACGGAATTGAACCGCCGCAAAGTCCAAACGCCCCCGAGCCGACGCCCCAGCTGAAATGTCACGCCGAGCCGCCAAACCTCTCTGTCAATTTGGTAGGTCCAGTAAAGATAATCTTGTATAGCGTGCGTTTTAGTAATCACGTATAAAGCTCAGCGAGATAGCCGGCCAATCACACTTGAGTTCCCTGATGATCACATGTAGAGTCAGCTGAACTGGAATTCAGTTATTACCGCAACACTCGAGGATGGGGACTCTCAAAGTCCGAATCGCACACTTGTTGGCCAGTCAGCTACGCAGTTGGGGCCGCTTAGTCTCACTCGCTGGCAGGACGTCAGCGAGGATCGAAACAGCACTGGTCAGCGCGAATAGACCTGTGATGAGCGTCACGAGGAACAGCCCAGGGGTCGCTAAAAGGCCACTCACAGTAGCTCCCAGCAGGCCCAGACTGATGCCGAGGGCTATGTGGTAATATCTGGGGAGGGCACTGGAAGCGGACGCACGCGCTGGCTGCTCGCTCTCCCTCTGCAAAGGCTGTGCCTCGAGATAAGGGCGGATCTCCTCAAGGCGATCACCAGGACGCACAATTCCGCGTGTCTTCTCGTATTCGATGATCCCTTTCTTATCAAGTTTCGGCAGGTGTGACTGATAGAGGGGAATGTACACCCGCTGGCGCTGGGTCGACGTTAATTGCTTGACCGTGGTATCGTGCTCTTTCGCTGCAATGTGCTCAGCGATATCGCGCATTCGAACGGCTCTTTCATCCTCGTGATCCAGCAGATAGCGGATACTCTCTCGGCGGCGGTTCGTCTGAAGAAGATGAAAGGCATCGTCTTGGTTAAGTTCCTGTGACTTGTCAGACTGGGACTCGCTGGAGGGCGAACCCGCCGAACGGGACGGATAGTCTAATTCAGGCATAATTTTCTGAACGAGTGATTAGAGTATTCCGACATAAGTTTTATTGTTTGCCTAAGGACTAGATGATACTACAATATAATAAATTAATCAAACAACCACGAAAGATAATATATGTTTCGGAGACATTGTGGAGAAGATATTTTAGTCTCAGAGAAATCCTGTATCCAGTGGTCTGTTGGGGTGAAGGGTTCCCTATATCAGAGAATGTGAGTAACGGATAATAAACAGCATACCACGGAAATTTGGTTTATGTAATAATCTCTATCGTAGGTGTGTAGAGCCGATAATGAAATTTCACATCAGTATTCAGATCAGGAGATTAGTGTTGAAATGACTGTTGAGGAGTACAATATTTCGGTCGAGAGCGACGGGACGATTGTAGTTAGCGATCCCACCGCTGATTCTGAACTCTCAGAGTAGCCAGCGTCCAGCCGAAGATTGGATAAACATCAGCAGCCCCTGCTGTAGGCGGGCAAACAGTACGTAAACAGATTCAGAAACCCGAGATAGATCGACGAGACCAATCTTCTATATTCATGCCATTAACAGCACGCGAGAAAGACGGGAATTGCTGCACATGTACTTTCGATGAAAAAGGTCATGCTGAGATCGCTCGCGTCCCGCGGTAGCCCTGTGGAGTGACGGCTTCGCGTCTTGTCTACCTCGACGGCTATCTCACTTGAGTGAGATACCGTCTTTGTTTATCTCGGTGAATCACTCCGCGCCTGGCCCGTAACCAATTCTACTGGGAACTGAAACGAGTGGCTGTCCTCGGCGACTGTCTGTTCGAGTTTGTCGAGGTCCCACCGGAGGACGAACTTACGTTCCGGGTTCAGAGAGCCGTCGAGAGCGACGTCAAATGCCGGGATGCTGACCGCAAGAGCGGGGAGTTCGCGACTGCTCTCAAGGTAATTCAACTTCGAAAAGCCGACTGCTCGTAGCGGGAGATCGCCGACGAAACTTGTGTTATTTCTGTAATATTGACAGAGTCGTGCTGAATAAAGGGCCTGTATCTCGCATGGAGCAGTGTTCGGAATCGAGGCCGTACGATCGACCTATTCAGGGCTCCAGAAGCGCGACGAACAACATTCTTGTCTCCCTTCTGGGATCATACGGTAATCTCCTCGCTGGGCGATTTATAGCGGTCGTATAACTAATTTTTCATCTTTCAAAGTGACGATTCTGTCAACGGAACCCTTTTTGGCAATTAGGGATGTCTTGAGGATATGAGTTCTGTCTCCCTATCGCCCAAACAGGTTTTAGAGGTGTTTGAAACCCTCGCACCCCCCGGGACACCGCTGACGACCCCAGAAGTCGCCGCCGAGTTCGACTGTAGCCACCGGACCATCTATAACAAACTAGAGACACTCGTCAACAACGGCTCACTCGAAACGAAGAAAGTCGGAGCACGTGGTCGCGTATGGTGGCGACCCCTACAGGAATGCGATCATGAGGATGAAGACGAAGACGAGCGGTTCTATCAATCATTGTTCGATTCGATCGACAAGGGCATCTTCCTCGCAGACGTGATCTTCAACAGGGATGGCGAACCGATAGACGTCCTCTATCGTGAGGCCAATACAGCAGCAACGGAAATGGTCGGCGAAAACTTCGAAGGCCGCTTCTTAACCGAGATTGATCTAGGGTACGAGGACCATTGGTACGAGACCTTCGGCCGGGTGACTAGCACCGGCGAGGGAGAACGTCTTGAAGTATATGCGGAACCGGATGGGCACTGGTATGACGTCTACGTGTTCAAGCCGCCGAACGACGGCAATCGGCGTATCGGAATCATCTTCCAGGATATCACCGAGCGCAAGCGTGCCCGACAGAAATTGGAAGAAGAACGGGATATGTTCGCCGACGGACCGACGGTCGTCTTCCGGTGGACGCCCGAGGCCGATGAGGGATGGCCGGTCGAGTACGTCTCCGAAAACGTCGAGGACGTGTTCGGGTACACGCCTGCGGAACTCGAATCCGGAGATATCCCGTATACCGACCTCCTCCTCGATGAAGAACTCGACCGGATCGCCAGCGAGGTCGCGGAGAACAGCGACGAAACGACCGAGCGGTTCAGTCACGAGCCCTACCGGATCAAAACCAAAGGCGGTGACATCCGGTGGGTGAAAGACATCACAAAGATCGTCCGGAACGGTTCCGGGAAGATTGTCAACTATCTTGGGTACCTTGTTGACATCACCGAGCGCAAGCAGGCCGAGGAAACGCTGAAGCAAACGAACCGATCGCTCAAACGACTCAATAGGGCGAGCGCCGACCTGTTCGACGCCGAGCCGGATGCCATCGCTGACCGCGTCGCCGAACTTACCCAGCATGTCCTCGACATCGAGTACGCCGCGCTGTGGCGCTACGACGAGACGACCGGCGAAATCCGGGAGTACGCCACCTCCGTCGATCCCGAACTGGACGCAGATAGCGTTACGCCTTCCGAGGGATTCCATAACCAGGTGTGGAAGACCTTCATCAGTAACGACGTATCCGCCGATACCGATCTTAACGTCCCCAACAGCGGGGTGATCGAAACAAAAGCCCCACTGCGAAGTTGTGTTCTCGTCCCGCTGGGACGACACGGCGTCATTTGTGCTGGTTCGACGCGAGTCGAAGCGTTCAATGGCCGCGTGGCCGATCTCGCAGAGACGGTCGCGGCGACGATTAAGGCCGCGTGGGACCATGCCGAAGGCGAACAGCAGTTGACCGACCGCAACGCGGAACTCGAACGTCTTGACAGACTGAACGGGCTCATTAGGGGCATCGATCAGGCATTAGTGGATGCTGAGACACTCGAAGCGATCGACCAGTCCGTGTGTGAACTCCTCGCGGACTCCGAGCTGTACGAGTTCGCCTGGATCGGCGAGCGTGATCCAGGCTCTGACACAATCCGGCCCAGAGAGTGGGTCGGTGTCGATCACGGCTACCTGGAAACACTGTCAATTTCGACCGACCAGCATCCCTCAAACGAAGATCCTGTCGCCGCCGCCGTGCGAACACAGCACGTGCAGGTGGTCGAAGACGTTGCCATCGACCCGCGTGCCGCCGACTGGCGAGAAGCAACGCTCGACCGCGGGGCGCGCTCGTGTATCAGCATTCCGCTGGTCTACAACAGATCGCTATACGGTGTCCTGTCGGTATACGCCGCGCAGCCGAAACCCGACGAGCGCGATCATGCGGTGCTTGCCGAACTCGGGGAGACGATTGCCCACGCGATCAACGCCGTCGAAACCAGACGGACGTTGTTGACCGACAGCGTCACCGAGCTCACGCTCGAAATTCACGAGGCCGACGACGTCCTTACCAAACTCGCTCGGAAGACCGACACCGAGATCGAATTCGACGGGCTCGTTCCCCAGAGCGACGGTGCACCCCACCTCTTCTTTTCTGCGCATGATGTCATCGCCGAGGACGTGCTCGCTGCAGTACGACACCTACCTGAAGTAGCGGAGATAACGCTGATCAGGGAGGAGGAGTCACGGTGCGTCTTCGAAGCAACGGTCACCGAGTCCACACTCATATCATATGTCGAGAACGAAGGTGTCGTTCGCTCGCTTTCAACTACACCTGAAACAACCACTCTTATCGTTGATCTCCCTGCAGCCGCGACCGTTCGGGAGTTCGTCGAAACTATCCAAGAGATCTATCCAGGTACTGAACTTGTGACTCGTCAGACATGTGAACGGGAGATTACGACGCGTCAGGACCTGCGCGACGCCCTCACTGAGCGGTTCACTGACCGACAACTCGAAATCCTGGAAACCGCCTATCGGAGCGGGTTCTTCGAGTCACCGCGCGTACGGACGGGGAAGGAATTGTCCGAGGCGCTGGGGATTACGCAATCGACGTTCTCCTACCACCTCCGGGAAGCCCAACGCCGTCTCTGTGAGATAGTGTTCGAAAACTCCTGATCAGCGTCCTAGCCTCGTACCGGATACCTAGCTTTACTATTTCACACCGGAGATTTCCCACACCGTCAGAGAATACCAACGAGTTGGTCCCTATCTAGCGGCCTGAGCGGCGTTTTCGAGGGAGTCCGTGAAGAAAACCACTATCATCGGTCTAGATAATACGTATAGATGTCCGCGACAGTGAGAAAAGTTCGAAATCAGGCTTTCCTTCGTCTCGTTCTTCTTCTGGAGTGATGATCTTGGATGGGACCAAGAGTGCAACTCAGACATCAATGGATACCGTACTAGACATTTTGGCAAACAAGTACCGTCGTAGACTTCTATTCGCCTTACTGGAGCACAATCCACAGGAGGACGATGATATACAGATTCCCTCCGATATCCACATCGAAAATGAGGATCTGAAGGGGCTCAAGACCGAGATGGTGCACGTGCACCTACCCAAGCTCGAAAAGGCGAGCTTCATCATGTGGGACCGGGAAGTGCACGAGGTGCGAGAAGGATCCCAGTTCGAGGAGATTCGGCCACTACTTCAGTTGATGCGCGACAACCCCGACAAACTCCCTGAGGGCTTGCTCTGAGCCCAATCACCGAGTTCAGATAGGCCTGGATCACAGAGCTAACAACCGCCCTGGTTAGGCCGCCCAGCGGCCAGATTCGGCCGACGTAGTTGGCGTATTCGATCTGACTGCCCATGCTGAATGCATCCTCTGTATTCAGTACGTGATTCTTGGCAGTTAGCATATAGATTGATAGCCTTGCTGGTAACGCTCTCTTCTGAACTTAGCAGTAGGGATCTATACCTGTCTCTCACTATACGCGCCATGTGTCGCCGTTTTTCGAAGCCACGAGTCGTTGCTGTTGTTCGTAGTCCTCGACCGCAATCAGGTCGTCCTCAAGGTCGAGTTCAATATCGGCCACAGGTTAGTGTTCAATTATTTGAGAATCGAATGTATCGATAAGTAATCCGTAGGCCAGATCAGTCGCTGCCTACGACGTCGTCGATGACGTTTGCGACGTCCTCGTTTTTGATATCGCTGTAGGCTTCGTGGGTCGTTTCGATTGACTGGTGCCGAAGGGCCTGCTGGGCGTACTCTGGCTTCCCACTGGCGTACAGTTCGTGGCCGAGTCTACGCCGGCCACCGTGCGGTTTCAGGTACTCGCCGTCGATTTCGATGTTCGCCTCGTTGCAGAGCGTTTTCATCACACGACGGCCACCGTTTTTCGTAAGCGCAGGTGGCGGGACCTCCTTTTTACGGAGTAGTGCGTCGAGGATTTCGGTTTTCGTCCTGTCACCCCCATCCTCGAGCCACCGGGATACTGTCTTCTCGTCGTACTCGTCGATCAACGCCTGTCGTTTCGAGTTGTAGTGGGGGCCGTCCGCGCGTTCGAGAGTGATGGTCAGATCGCCGGACTCGTAGTCGGTGTCAAACTCAATGGCAAATGCCTCTGAGTCGTAGGCCGCGTGGTAGGCCCGATACGGTTCGAGCGAGCCGGTCGCCTTGAAGTGGAAGAACGCTGCTGCGATGTAGGGTTTGCTCTGCGTTTCGATCCGCGCCTCGACTGGGGCCGGAAGCGCTATCTGGACGTGTCGGTGTCGATACTGACTGCGAACGCACGCGCCTCCTCGACGGTCGCTTGCGAATGCGCCGGGGTCTCACCGGTGAGCACGTTCACCGGCGTGTCTGTCTCGTCGGTGAATAGGACGTCTTCGAATGTGCGCGTCCCGAGAACCGCGTCGAGGGCCAACTCGCAATCGTTGAATGGAAGTTCCTTTTGGGGTCATCAAATCAGGAGCCTACAGCGGGGCTCAGTCGTTTCACCCCCCGAAAAACAACTTCCGCTGTGAGTACCAGAAAACGGTTCACATTATTCGTGTTCGGCATTCCCGAATCGGTCAGTACAGATATATACGTGGTCGGCCGTTACTACTTTTCTATCTCGTTCACAGGTCGAGTTTGACGCGCTGTCCCCTCTCAGCGGATTCGTAGAGGGCACGGATGACGCGCATGTCGACCATACCGTGTTCGCCGTCGGGTTCGGGGTCGAGACCACGCTGGAGGCGGTTAGCGAAGTAGTCGAACTCCTCGCGCATCTGGTCGACCGGCTCCGGCTGATACTCGCTCTCGATGTCCGTTCCGGATACCCGGAGCACTTTCTGGGTGTTCGGGAAGAAGAGCCCCTCGATGCTCAGTTCACCTTCGGTGCCGACGAACCGGAGGCTCGAGGTCACTGTCGCGCTGTGCGTGACTGTACACGAGGCGAGCTTGCCGTCGGGGAACTCTAGCTGGAACGCTGCGTGCTCGTCGGTTCCCTCGTAGGCGGGCTGTTCGGACTCCGTCCGAGCGTACACCGCTTGGGGATCTTCCTCCAGGATGAACCGGATCGTGTTCAGCGGGTAGATCCCGATGTCGTTGAGCGTCGTCCCGCCGGCGAGGTCGGGGTCGAACCGCCAGCTCGTCTCGTCGGCGGCGTCGAGGATCGTGTCCGACATGTGCCCGAGTATCGAGACGACATCGCCGATTGCGCCGTCCCGGATCAGTTCTCGGGCGCGGCGGGCCACCGGTTCGGTCTGGAGCCGGTAGGCGACCATCAGCGGGACATCAGCTTCCCGGCAGGCGTCGACGAGCGCCTGAGCGTCCTCGACAGTCGCTTCCAGGGGCTTCTCGCAGAGGATCGCCTTATCGCGCGCGGCCGCGGCTTCGACGTGGTCCCGGTGGAGTCCGTTCGGCGTGCAGACGTACACTGCGTCGTAGGCATCGGTTGCCGCGCCGTCGGCATACTCGTCGTAAGTGAGGGTTCCCTCGATCCCCTCCAGGTCAGCCGCGACCTCCTCAGCCTTCTCCGTACTGGAACTGACCAGGACCGTCGTCGCACAATAGTCCGCGTTTTCGACGGCAGGGATCGCGTGCTCGCGCGTCCACCACCCGAGTCCGACCATGGCGAACCGGACCGCATCGGCGTCTGTAGGGCGTTCCCAGTCGCGAGCACTGAAGCTGTCGAGATCGAACTCCATGAGCGAGGATTTGCTGCCCATAACAGATAGTCTTCACGCACGAGGAGCCACCTATCGAGTAGAGACGATTCCTGGGAGCGTATCCGATAATTCAGTCTCCGACGAGTGCGGTCGTAGTACTCGAAGGCCTGAGTACAACGCCTCAATATCGTGCTTCGCGGCCCACTGTAACGAGTTTGCCATGCACTCAGGACACGACGGTGTCGATTGCGACTGTTGCGATGCATCTCGAGTAGAGCGACTGCTGACAGTCCGGTCTGGAGCCATCATTTCTCCAACGAGGCCGCTGACTGGTCGCTCCGCCGTCCCTCCTCGGTGTAATAATTCTCTCTGAGGATGCTACTGGGCTTGACCCGTAGTGGAACCTACCTGAAGGAGAAACTCAGACGGCAACTGACAGTACCGTCTAGTTAGCGCGGTTTGAGATGCGAGCAGGTCGTAGAGTGAGTTTAGGATAATGCTCGCTGAGCAGGTCTGCAAGCTGCCTGTCCAACTCCAACTATGCACCGTGCCTTAGTTTTGATTCCGTTTGGTAGCTGACGTAACTATGATGGCGCTTGTGCCACGACGCAGAAGGGGATCCGCAACTCGGGCTGGCAAGTATACCGTCGTGCACCGAACCTTCTCGTCCAACTCGACTCTGGCCTTGATAGTCTGTTCCTCATTCGAGATTACAACGAGATCCTGATCTCCAATATTTCGGTCTTGGGCGTCTTCTGGATGCATTCTGAGTCGGCGTTTAGCCTCGCTATCATCCCCTTGTGTCTCTCCGACCCGTCCGCCAGCGATCAAGGAGAGCCCACTTGCGGAATCGAAGGTGAATCTCGATTGGTCGTTACTGAAAACTGCCCGTCCGTCAGACGTCTCGAAACTGTCGCGGTACAGTGTCGAGTCGGAGTTGACTGGCCACTGTCGACCGGATAGTCCAAGCTCGGCGAAGGAAAGTCCTTCATACGTAGGTGCGATACGGGTCAATTCATCGAACACGTCGGCTACCGTTTGGTATTCAAAGGCGTTCGAATCGGGGAGTAACAGTGTCCCGAGATCACGAAGGATTTCGAAATCTGAGCGGGCCGAACTAGGAGGGTGTGTCATTGGCGAAAAGCGTTGGACTCGTCGTTCGAGATTTGTTATAGTTCCCCGTTTCTCGAATCCAGCAGCGGCTGGGAGCACAACGTCCGCGTTGCTTGCAGTCTCGCTGAGAAACAGGTCGAGGACAACGAGATGGTCGAGTGTATCGAGCCGCTCACAAGTCCAATCAGGATCGCACTTCGAAATAGCCGGATTCTCGCCAACGACAACCGCTGCGCGGATTTCCTTGCCGCAGGCCGTAAGCATCTCCCGCGCATTCTTCCCATGGTTGGATGGGGGTATCATACCCCACTCCTTAGCGATCCGTTCACGAGCGTCGGTCGCAGTCACCGATTGGTGACCGGGCAGACGATCTGGGACACAGCCGGTATCAGTCGCTCCCTGCTCGTTCGCGAGGCCGCGGAGCACGTACAATCCAGCACCGGGGCGTCCGATGTTCCCAGTGAGAAGGAGGAGGTTGAGGAGCGCTTCGGGGGCATTTGTGTTGTCGCCCTCAATACCTGTTCCGACTAGCGCTGCGACCCCGTCAGCCGTCGCGACAAGTTCTGCGAGGCGATCGATTTGTGTCTCGTCGACACCTGCCGCTGACATTGCTTCTGTTGGATTAAGTCCTCGTATAGATGCTGCGAACGGTTCGAACTGTCGGGTGCGCTCGTGGATGAACTCTCGGTCGATATCATTTCCATCGAGGAGCTGAGTACTCAACAGATCGAACACCAGTGCATCGGTTTCTGGACGAGGAGTTATATGAATCTCTGCGAGGCGAGTCGTTGCATTCCCGATCGGATCGATGTGGACGAGCGTCGCACCGTTATTGACCGCCGGCCGGACGAAGCTATTGAACGCGATTGGCTGCCGTTTCGCGGGATTAGCCCCTGCGATTATAATTACGTCAGCGTCGCTCAGTTCAGCGAGTCCATTCGTTGATGCTGGCCATCCAACACGGGTCTCGAGACACCGAGTCGTCGATTCGTGACAGAGACGGGCCCGATTATCGATGTTGTTCGTTCCAAGCATCCGTGCCAGCTTTTGCAGGAGATAATTCTCTTCGTTGGTACAGTGTGGCGCACCGAAGAACCCCATTGCGTTGGGGCCATGCCGGTCGAGCGTAGCTTCGATCCCGTCGACGATCCGTTCATAGGCTTCGCCCCACGACGCTGGCCGGAGTTCTCCCCGATCTCGGAGTAGTGGTTGCGTAAGCCGATCTTCCGTGTCGACGTCAAGTGCGTTAATGCCCTTTCGGCAGAGCCGACCGTTCGGATTCATTGGACCCGAAACGCCGTTAGCACGCGATCTGTCACCGACTCCCAGCCGACAGCCGACCGCACAGAGTGGACAGACTGTCGAGTGATCGAGATCGTCGTCGTTGGTGGTCACTGCTTAGGATCGGTCCCTAATGCGCTGTCCTTTGGCCTTCAGGAAGCTGATGAGGTATCCGAGGCTGAACCGAATGTCCCGATTCAACAGCGCCGACAACGTTCCCATCGGGCCAATCGGCTCGGAGTCCCGCTGGGCATCGCCGATCGCGCCGAACAACTCGTTCATACCGCGGGCAGCATCCTCGTCAATCTCCAGCGCTGAGAGCGTCTTTGCCGTCTCGGCGAGGTCGTCGAGGTGGCCCTCACGTTGGAGTTCCAGTACAGTCTCGAGGATGGCGACGAGTTCTGACCCGTTGTCTTCGAGCAGTGTCGACAGCTCCTCGATTTCTTCGGGCGAGAGCGATTCGGAGACCGAGGAAGCGACGGTCACGAGGTCTTCAAGGTGGCCCTCGCGCTGGAATGTGAGTATGACGTCGAGCGACTCCGAAAGCGTGTCGGCGTTCTTACCTAACTCGTCTGCGAGCTCCGCTGCGCCGTCGGTCGAGAGGCCGTCAGCGGCGGCGACGAGGTTAGCTGCCGAGTCCGTGACGTGGCCGACCTCTTCGTCGTCGGCACTTGCGATCACGAGGATCGCGGTTGTGATCGCGTCTGCGAGTTCGTCGCTTTGCTCGATCGCTGCGGCGATGTCGTCACCGTGGGTTGCGAGGGCATCCTTAACGGCCGCTTCGCCGTTGCTCTCGGGACGTTCTTTCCGCGCTCCGTTAGTCGCTGACTCGGGGTAGGACGACTGTGGTTTTGCCATCTCAGTCGTCCCCCATTGTCTCGACCGCTTCCGTTCCGGTTCGGTCGATATCGTCCTCGACAGCTGCGATCTTCACGGCTGAAACCTTAAATTCTGGCGTCGATGCGGCCGGGTCGAGGCGGTCTTCGTCGGTGAGGCGGTTCACGGCACTCTCGGCGAAGTGGATCGGAACGAAGAGGTTCTCGGGGCCGACGCGGTCAGTCACCTGTGCGGGGACAGTCGTTTCGCCGCGTCGGGATTCGATCCGAACCGGATCACCGTTCTCGATTCCGTACTCGTTAGCGGTCTTAGGGTTGATTTCGACGAAGTCACTCGGGTTGTACTGCATAATGCCCTCTTCGCGGTGGGTCATCGTTCCGGTGTGATACTGATACAGGACGCGGCCGGTAGTGAGCGTGAACGGGTACTCATTGTCCGGCGTCTCCGCAGGTTCGCTGTATCCGATAGCGTGGAGGTTTGCCATTCCGTCCTCGGTATCGAATTCTTCCGTATAGAGACGCTTTGTACCGGGATGGTCTTCGTCCCAGCACGGCCACTGAAGGCCGCCCTCAGCTTCGACGCGCTCGTGAGTGACACCGCCATACAGTGGTGTGAGAGAATTAACTTCGTCCATAATCTCGGCCGCTGAGTCGTAGTCCCACTCGCGCCCCATCCGGTTTGCGAGGTCTTGGAGAATCTGCCAGTCTGGCCGGGATTCGCCCTTTGGTTCCATCACTTTGTTGACCTTCTGGACCGTTCGGTCCGTGTTCGTAAACGTTCCCGTCTTCTCGACAAACGAACAAGCGGGGAGGACGACGTCGGCGTATCGTGCAGTCTCGGTCATGAAGAGATCCTGAACCACGAGGAAGTCGAGATTTTCGAGAACGTCCTCGGCATGGTTCACCCCGGGCTCTGAGAGCGCTGCGTTCTCGCCGATAATATACATTCCTCGGACGTGATCGTCGTCAGCTTCGAGGAACATCTGGGTGGTATAGTAGCCGTACTCTGGCGAGATTTCGCAGTCCCAAGCGTCCTCAAACTTGGCACGAACCTCGTCGTCAGCAATGTCCTGATACCCCGGGAAACTGTCCGGGAGTGGACCCATATCGCCGCCCCCACCTTGGACGTTGTTCTGGCCCCGGAACGGCGAGACCCCCGCACCGGGCTTTCCGAGATTGCCAGTGATCGCTGCGAGGTTTGCCATTGCCATCACGTTCTCGGTGCCGTGTGAGTGTTCGGTGAGTCCGAGCGTCCACCCGAATATACACCGATTTGCCTCGGCTATCGTCTCTGCGGCGGAAGCGATCGCCTCGGGGCGGGCACCTGTTACCTCCTCAACGCGCTCCGGTGTGAACTTCTGGACTGCCTCCTTGACATCTTCGAAACCAGTGGTCCGTTCCTGAACGAATTCCTCGTCGTAGAGGTCATTGTTGATGATGTAACGAGTAATTCCGTTGATCCAAACGGCGTCGTATCCGGGTTTGATTTGGGTGTACTGCGTTGCGTACTCGGCAATCTGGACCTCCCGCGGATCGAACACGATCAGATCGCCGCCGTCTCTCACGTTCTGTTTGATCCGCGTTGCAAGGACGGGGTGGGCCTCGGTAGTGTTCGACCCAGTTAGAAGGATACAGTCGGCAAGTTCGAAGTCGTCGGTACTGATTGACGCTGCCCCATATCCGTAGGTTTTCGCCAGCCCAGCGACCGTCGAGGAGTGACACAAGCGATTGCAGTTGTCGACACTATTGGTGCCGAGAACCTGTCGAGCAAACTTGCCCATCAGGTAGTTATCCTCGTTTGTCGCCTTCGAGGAGGCGATGACCGAAAGTGCTTCGCCGCCATGTTCGTCGCGGATACTGCCGAGCCCTTCGGCGACCCTCGAGAGTGCTACGTCCCACGTCGCCTCGCGGAACTCACCGGATTCGTCACGGACCAGTGGCGCAGTCAGCCGGTCGTCGGAGTTGACGAAGTCGTAGCTGAACTTCCCTTTCACGCACGTCGAGATACCGTTGACGGGTGCGTCCTCGTCGGTCGGACGCGCTGCGAGGACTTCTTCGCCGTCGGAGTAGAGATCAAACCGACAGCCGACCGCACAGTAGCCACAGGTGGTGTCTTCGACGTTCAGTTCCTCCAGCCGTTTGTCACCGATCGACTGCGCGATCTCGAACAGTTTGCCTTCGGGAAGCGTCTCGGCGGCGACACCCTCGGCGACGTGTTCAACGTTCTCTATTGCCTGGTCCTTAGCTTGCTGCATATATCCCGCGACACCGTCGAGGTCATCGTTCACAACCAGTCACCTCCGCTCTGGGCGTCGTCCCATGTATCGCTCAATGTGTCGTCATCAGTCGGAGAGTCGACCATTTCAGTCGTGGGGGTCTCGAGTCTGTGTTCGGTGCGCTTCTTCGGCGTCATCGGTCCCTTTGACGTTCCAGTGCTCTCGTAGGTCTTCCCAACGCTGTTCTTCTGTGTGAAGCCGGGGAGGGGGATCGTCGTTGCGTTCTCGATCCCTTTCTCAACGAGTGAGCCAGTCGGACAGACGGTCACGCAGTGTCCACATGAGACACAGGTTGACTCCTCCATCGTCTCTGCGTCGCTCTGGAACCCGATTCGGGTGTCTTGTCCAGAACCCTCCATCCGGAGGACACCTTCGACCTGCACATCGTTGCAAGCTTCGACACAGCGGTTACAGAGGATGCACTTGTTGCGATCGATTTGGATGAACGACGAGGAGTCGTCGATCGGCTCGTAGTCGTCGCGGTCGTCACGGACGCCGTACCGCGGTTCTTCGACGTCTTGTTCGATGGCAGCGTCCTGCAGTTCACACCGTCCGTTCTTACCACAGGTCGTACACCGAAGATTGTGATCTGAGAGGACAAGATCGAGGTTGACATCGCGAGCCTCGGCGGCGTCGGCTGCGCCGGTCTGAACGGTGAGGCCATCCTCGGCCGGGAAGCTACACGCCGGTACGACGCCGTGTTCGTCGGTTTCGACCATACAAGTTCGGCATTCACTCCGTGGGCCGATCTCGTGGCGATCGTAGCTACATAATGCTGGGACGTAATCGTCAGTCTCGACCGCTTCGATCGCATCTAGAAGCGTTGCACCGGCCGCCACGTCGATGGTGGTTCCGTCGACGGTCACGGTTGCCACGTCGGTACTCCCAACTGGGGGGTCCGTCGCCGTTCCGGGCGCGATTTCCTCTGTCAGTGGCGGTGCATCGATCTGTTGTGGGTTTTCCGAACTCATAGGTTAGGCCTCCAGTGGCTCGAGACAGGTTCCCGCGGGACAGCGACCCTCTGCGTGCGCCTCGAACTCCGATGTGAACGCTTCGATGGCGGTCCGGGCGGGTCGACCTGCCCGCTCACCGAACGCGCAGATGCTTGAACTAGCCATCACACGACCCAGTTCATCAATGGCTTGAGCGTCGAAATCGCCGTCGTAGACGTTCCGGAGCAACAACGTCAACTGCGCCGTTCCCTCCCGACATGGCACGCATCGGCCGCAGTTCTCCTCGGCAGCGAAGCTCGCACGCTGGCCGACGAACTCGACCAGACACTGGGCGTCAGAGAGGACATCGACGATTCCATCGGTTCCGAGGTCGGCGTTATCGAGGGCTTCTAATCCAATCTCGACATCAAGGTCACGGGTGATCCCGCCGAATCGGCCGCCGACGCAAGCGGCCTTGAACGATCCATCAACACCGACAGTATTGACTAGTTCCGACAGCTTACGTGTCTCCGAGAGCTCCACCGTCGCAACGGCGTCGACATCGCCGCGGACGGTCATCACGCGCGTTTGTTCTTCAATGCCTTCGCGCAGGCCCACGGCGAGGTGTGCAAGCGTCCGCGGCGTATGAACGAGCGTCGGCCGACCGTCGAGCCCCAGGCGTTCTGGTCCTGGAGGTCGGAGGCGAGCTTCCAGTCGGTGGTTCCCCTCTATGGCTTCGATCGCCATCGTCGGCTCGGCTGCCCGGTACTCCTTGGGACCGGTGACGACCTCCATCGGGGCTGCGGGATCCGGGTAGGTGTCGACTGCTGAACTAGCTGTCTTGACCGCAGTATCGTCCTCCGACGACGCGTAGACGACGATTCGGTCGGCGGCGACGGTGTTCGCAAGAACCGACGCGCCGTCAAGGACCTCAAACGGCGCGCTGGAAAGCAAAAGCGTGTCAGCGGGTGATCCGTGACCGTTCACCACGACAACCGGATCGCCATCTGTCGCGCGGGCTGTTCGCCACGTCTCGGCGAGAGAGTCGTCCTGACAGAGATCTTCCCACCCGCGACCGTTCAGGGAGCTGCCGACATTCAATACCGTTTCCGCATCACTCGGAGCGAATCCGCCGGCGGCCTTGTGGTCTGCGACGCTCGTCGGACGTCGCCAGCCGCACGCCCCGAGCACGCGTCGATCGCCAGTTCGCAGTCCCGATAACGGTGCGGTCGGCAGTCGGTTTCGATCCGGAGCGTGCGAAACGACGGCATCTGGGTCTGCACCGTCGATATCCCCAGTTTTCTCGACGCTCGCTGTGATCGACTCGAGATCGGCTGTCGAACAGCGTATATAAAACGCAGTCCGGCCTGCGGCTGTTACTGCGATAAGCGGTTCGAGTGCGGGCACTCCAGTTGGGCCGACGTTGACGATCGAACCGTCGAATCCAGCGGTGGACGGAGAGGGATCACCGTCTGGATCGCCGGAAGCGACCCGGATAACTCGATGGTCGCCCGTTGTGATGGCTGTCATTTGCTTTGTTCTTGGTAGCCCATTGTCGTTCTGTATGATAAATCACTGGGGTGTGAAGAGCGTTTGTTAACCATACATGGTTTCATAATACGTACTAGAACATAAATAGTTTGGATATTGTAACCTATACCGGTATCCATATAAGATATATTATTATACGGTTGCGTAGGCACGGTTTAGTTGAGTCTGTTTGAGAAGTGAGCAGGTCGTTGAGTTTCTTGTCCAAAGATTCTCGCAGACCTGCTCAGCGAGAGCTATGCGGCGGATTTAGAAGAATCGTGGGAGAACGAGCGGACGGCGACGCCCGTCAGGGCGTTCGCCGTCCGCCTCCACGAAACTGGCTGTTCGCTTCGGGAGACAACAACTATTTTAGCTGAATTAAGCGTTGAACGCTCTCATGGGGCGGTTTGGAGTTGGGTACATCGGTTGGCTGATAGTAATTCCGACCCGCCGACGGCGAAGCCGTCAAGGGTCGCGGTTGACGAGACTGCTGTCAAAATCAATGGCGAATGGTCTTGGTTATACGCTGCAATAGACATCGAGACAATGTTGATTCTCGATGTCTCGCTGTTTGGTCGGCACGGCACTGATCCGGCGGCTGCGTTTCTGCATCAACTCAACGAGAAACATGATCTTTCGGAGGCTACGTTTCTCGTCGATCGATTTGGCCATCGGACTGCCCTCTCTCGATTGGGATTGAACGGTCAGGTTAACTATACCGAGCGAAACCTGATCGAAACGTGGTTTCATACTCTCAAAATGCGGATCGACCGCTTCCGTAACTCGTGGGTGGGCAGTCGGTCGAGCGTCCGCGAGTGGCTTGAACAGTTTGTGCATACTATAACCGTCAGAGACCACACCAAGCTCTCGGTGGAAAGACGCCGATTGAGGTGGTGCAGAACTAGACAGTGCCAGTTGCCCTTCTGCAGAAGTGGTGAAGAGAACACAAACTCTTGAGGGGATAGGGATCTATCTCTGATGAGCAGCCACGCTACGTACGGTGACTTAGCTACCTCCGTTGCGGTATTCAAAATTAACTTCTACAGACCGTCGACACCGAGAGCTCGGTCGAACTCAGGAGTGTCCTTTGGATCAGGCCCATCTGGCGTCATCGGTCGAGCACCTTGACGTCGGGATTCGAACCGGCTGGACCAGCGACCGCTTCCGCACGCTCGAGTTCGCGGAGTTCTCGTTGAGTCTGCCGTTCGAGGGCGATTGCCCGATAGCAGCGGTTGATTCTCTTGTTCTCGACGACGTCGTCACTGAGCGCAAACCGTTTGCCACGGTGGTCGATCTGCTCGAACATCAGGGTGCAGCCTCCTGAGCCACGTCTCGAGCGTCCGCCTGTCAGTGTTCGTACCAGACCTCACAGCTGTCCGAGCAGAAGCGGCCAGTGTATCCTGTCTGATCGCGAGCGAGTGCCGAACATTCGGCACCCGACACGCGTTGTGGGTGGTCATCTGACGATACCTCGCTCCCGGAATTGAGTCGTCTCCGCGTCTGGCGACGCTGTCGCTACATCAGTTGTTCACATGGATTGCTGTAGCGGGCGTCAGTCGAGCCCCCGAACCCTCTCTGGGGCGACAAACTATCTCAAACGAACTACCGGTGTAACTCGCAGTTTAGCAGTAGATAGTGGAACAGATGCTTTATCTAGAACGGTCTCTGAATAAGATCGCCCGATTCGGTAACGACAGATGCACGTAGCACCGGAAAATCAACTATAATCAGTCGAGTTGTACCATCTGTTTGTTCGAGGCCTCCGTAAGCTGGATCGTCCGATCCGACTCGCTCGAGCGGTAGATCGCGTCGATCACACGCTGGACGGTCAAGGCCTCCTCAATCGTGTTCGTCTCCGGGACACCTGCCGTTGCGATCGCCTCGAGAAACCGTCCGTCTTGCTCGCCGTAGCCAGTCACAGTGGAGTCACCGTTCAGATTGACGTCAGCGTAATGATCACAACCGGCCGTTCCAGCTTCGAGAATTTGCAGATCCGTATCGCCGATGGTGAACTGAGCCCCTGACTGCGTGCCGCGGATGCGGAAGTCCATGCTCTCTTCACGGTTGGCCGCCCAGGCGGCCTCGAGCGAGATGGTCTGACCGTCGGCACAGCGGATAAAGGCGCTGACGGAGTCGTCGACCTCGTAGGTCTCGCTCTCGGCGTCCCAGTTGTCGCCGAAGCCCTCGGGGTCGGCGTACTCCTCGCTGGTGCCGAACGCAGTTCGTGTGACACCGCTCACTTCGACGACCTCAGGGAAGTCCAGCGCGTAGAGCGCGAGATCGAGCGCGTGGACCCCGATATCGAGCAGGGCTCCGCCGCCGGCGAGTTCGGGACTGGTGAACCAGGATCCGGGGCCGGGGACGCCGCGTCGGCGCACGTAATTGGCTTCAACGTGGGTGAGCTCGCCAAAGCGGCCACTCGCGTGCTGTTCGTCGAACATGGCCATCGACGCGGCGTGGCGATTGTGAAAGCCGACCATACAGATGCCGTCTTCCCGGGCCGCTGCCTCGGCGATCCGTTCGGCACTTTCCAGCGTGTGTGCGAGCGGTTTCTCGACGAGAACGTGACAGCCAGCCTCGAGGGCTGTGACGGCGATCGGTTCGTGAAACCGGTTGGGAGTCGTCACGATGACTGCGTCGACCGCCCCGTCAGTAACGAGTTCTTCGTGGGTCTCATACGTCCGTGCACCGAACTTGTCTGCGAATTGATTGCGCTGTTCCGAGACGAGGTCTGCGCCAGCGACGATAGTAGCGCCGAGTTCCTGTACGCTTCGAGCATGGAGATTGCCCATACCGCCGAGGCCGACGATTCCGATCCCAATCCCGTCGCCGATCATGGCCACACCTCCGATTTCGTCGCACCAGCGATGGAAGCGCACTGGAAAACAAGCCATTTCGACAGTATTTGTTCCCATTCCTGTTCGAGGGAGAACGCGATCAGCGGTCGAAAGAAGGGTAGTGATTGGTTCACCATACTCACTACTAAGCACTACGTGCTTGTGAGTTAGCCCGGTCAGTGGCTCCGGGTTTTAAATAGCACCCTCTCTCGACGCCGAGTAATACCTGCAGATTCTCCACTGAACGCGAGTTTCACAGCTAGCACTGAATAAAGAAAGCGTGCTACTGTCTACTGTTATAAGCGGTACTGTTCAGTCGGCGTTCGCTTCGCTGGGTTCGTCTGCGAACTCTGGTAGCGGACGGAACTCTGATCCCCCACAGGACGCACATTCCTTCCGATTCCCAATCGGACAGATACCGCCGTCTGACATTTCAAAAGAAGAATACACCGATCCACAGTCATCACAAGCCGCCACGAGTCGCCTATGTTCTCCGCCTCTCGTTTCCTCTGAGTTCGAGAACAGCCCCGAAAAGCATTCCGTGAGGCCAAGCGGAGTAACTCGCCTGCTTGTCACAGCAGTAACAACAGGTAGTCGATCACTTCAGCCGGATAGTGACCGAGATCAGTCAGGAAATCCAACGCGAAATAAAGGAAGGACTCCTGATGTCGAGTGAAGCCTCGAGCAGTTCGAAGGAGGTGTATCAACGTGACTGAGGAGACGTTCGTCATCGTCGGCTGCGGCGACAACAAGCGCCGATACAGGACTATCTTTATCGAACTTGCCAACTTGACGGAGCGGTTCGACGCCCTATCTCCGTATGATGACCCATCACGGTGAACTCAATTACCTACGAAAGGGGTATTGTCGGCCCAATTCCCCCTCGAGTAGTGACCACGGATGGTGGTGGGTCTGACCTGCCTTCGGGAGTTATGGGACCGCTCCGAAGACAGGTCGACCAATCTTTGCTAACCATTCACATAGTGGTTGGGGCTACTCTTCGCATGGTGGCTTTGTAAGGGGAGTTCTTCTCGAGCAGAGAAACCTGCTCATCTCAAATTGGTGATTAGGACGCAGAGACGGGGATGCTGGGAGCACGACGGAAGGCAGTCTGGAACCGGTCTCTCAGCGAACCACCCAGACAATTACCCTTCAACACCATCCCCGTCACATAGGACTACCACGCCCTAATCGTTCATAGTTGGCACGCCACACCCATGACTATAGATGCTCTCTCTCTTTAAGTGGTTCTGGGCACAAGGTCATGCTATAGCAGGGAGTCGTTCTCACCCAGGTTCTACGGTCGGTAGTCGCAACTCTCCGACCGGCGTCCTCGAGTAGCAGGACTGATTTTCAACTGAGTTTTAGTTCAGAGTGGTTTATATGCTCTAATACGCTAGTTTGACAACGTACCTGTCATGACAGCAGGGGAGTGTACCGAGTCGGTTTCTCCTGTGCTGATCGCGCCTAATTAATACAAATATGGCTTCGACTTACCTCTGTGAGTGGAGACGCTATTAGGCGATGAGAATTTTGTTCTTTCCCCTCAAATTTCTAACCTTCTACTCAGGAATCCATTCTGACTAAAACGAGAGAGTTCATATATCTCTATGTAGTTTAAAGGGCGTCCTCAAGCGGCTGAAGACTGACTCAATCGCGCGTGCAACGTTCGGCGCGATCTGGACTAGCTTCGCGGTATGCGTGCGAGTTCGTCAACTGCAATCAGAGCTCTCCTCACGCTCGCTACCAGCGAGTAGCCTGTCTTCCTGACGTTCAATCTCTCGCCGCTTTGCGAGACGCTTCGAACCGGGCTCCGAAGTGAATACGGATTGACCAGATACCAAAATAGAGGACTTTATCGACGATCCGACCGGCTGAACGTGTTCGAAGCGCTCCGTGAGTGCAGGTTGATGCCACCGTCGATCATGACTGTAGTGTGCTGACGTGGACGCCTAGCTGTGCCATTCGTGAAATTTTGACAACCTACATTCAGATATATGAACGTGATGAGATGCAAGTCAGTACCGTTGCGAAGAAAACGGATTCACAAACATCTCCGAAACACGATACGGTACGATTACCGTCAGATCTCCGTGATTTGGGTGTCCTCGTCGACCGCCTGGGCGTCCTCGTGCAGCAGCGCCACGACGAGATAGGGCACGTGGGACTCGAAGTACTCGAGCAGCGTCGCAATCCGTTCGGCATCGATCGCCTCGAGAGAGTCGAGTAGCATGAACGGCAGCGTCTCGTAGACGTCGTGGACGAGGTACCCCGCGAGCGCGAACACGAGGCCGATTATTTCGCGTTCGCTCTCGCTCAAGTGCGTGATCGTGTCCTCGTAGGCCGCACCGGAGTCGGTGCTCCGCACGATTTTGAGATCGAACGACGACTTGGTGACTTTCCGGCGGCCCTCGCGGACCTCCTGCGTGGTGCGGTCGATCCAAATCCGGTCGAGGTTTTCGTACTCGAGGATCTCGAGGAGGTTCTCCATGTGCTCGTTGAAGCTCTCCACGGCGGTCTCCTCGATCTGGTCGATCCGCGTCCGGAGATCCGTCAGTTCGTCGGTGACGTCCTCGCGGCGGGCCTCGAGCGTCGATCGCTCCTCAAGCCGCTCCTCGATCGATGCGATTTCGTCGGTAATCTCGTCGCGTTCCCGTTCCTTACGCTCGAGTTCGAACTCGAGCTGGTTGACTTCCTTTTGTTGGTCGAGCACGTCGCTCTGGTCGGGACTCTCGAGGTCGTCAATTTCGGCCTCGAGGTCGTCGATCTCGGTGGTGAGTTCCTCGCGGTCGGCGGTCAGATCGTCGATCCGGTCGTGGCGACGCTCGATCTCGTCGTCGATCGAATCGAGGCGCCGCTGGGTCTGGCGGTACTCGGTGCGATTTTCGTTGATCTTCGACAGCGTCTCCCGGCGCTCCTCGAGTTCGGAACTGATCTCTGAGCGCTCTTCGAGACGTTCCTTGCGGACTTTCTGGAGCTGGTCGACGGTGGTTTCGATCTGTTCCCGGGCGACCGACGAGCCGCAGGTCCAGCAGGTGACCGTCTCCTCCTCGGCGACCAGTTGATCGGTGATCGAGCCGTCGCTCTCAGTGTCGGTACCGCCGTCGGTTTCCGGCAGGACCGACTCACCCTCCTCGAGGAGTTGGTTATTGAACTGGATGGTGCTTTGGAGCTGGGAGATCTCACCGGAGAGTTCGGCCTTTTCCTCCTGGAGCGTCTCGATTTCTGCCTCAATGCGACCGATGTCGTCGTCGTCGCCCGTCGAGAGCGACTCGAGTCGTTCCTGAACCTCCTCTCGTTCGTCCTCGAGGGCATCGATGCTCTCGCGCTCGGTCTCGATGCGCTCGCGGACACGGTCGAGTTCCGAGCGCGTCTCGCGGAGGTCCTCGAGTCGCTCCTCGAGTTCGGACTGCTCCTCGCGTCGTTCGTCGACGTCGACGTTGGCCTCCTCGAGTTCCGCTTGCGCAGTCTCGAGTTCGTCCTCCAACGATTCGATCTCGTCGCTGACGCGCTTGCGCTTTGCCTCGAGATCGGGGAGCCGTGTTTCGAGTTGCTCGAGTTCCTCGAGTTGATCGTCGATTTCGCGTTTGCGCCCCTCGAGACGTTCGATTTCGGCCTGAATTTCGTCGGTATCGACGGGCCGCATGATCAGTTCCTGGAGGTCGTCACCGCGGGCGACAGCCTGTCTCGCCTCGTTCGTCTCGAGCAGGAACGCGAACAGGTCCGCGAGTTCGGGGTCCTTGAGGTAGGGGTCGCCGTCAGTGACGACCGTGCCGTTGCGCCGCTCGAGCGTTCGTCGATAGATTTCGTCACCGAACTCGAGCGCTGCGTGGCCCTCGTCGGCGTCGGCTTTGAGACTGACGCGTTCGCTCCCAAGTGCCGCCATAAGTCCCTGAAGGAGTGACGTCCGATTCGTCGCGTTCCGACCGGCGAGTATCGTCACTCCATTTTGGAACGTCACCTCTGTTTCGTCGATTCCACCGATATTAGTGACTGAAAGCGTCGTACTCCTCGACACGTCCTGTTTCTCTTCGTTCGATTCGTTCATCATACATCGTGTGTCTCACTCAACTATATAGACATTTCCAATTTTATCCTACAAATAATTACCATTCCAGCACGTGATATTACTGAAATCAAGACGCTGTCTAGCTAAGCCAGTTTGAGAAGTGAGTCGGCCGTAAAGTTATATTAATTGCCACTCATAAATTTGCTCGGCGAGAGCTATGAGAAGGATTTAGAAGAATCTCGAGAGAACGAACGGACAGCGAACGCCCCAATGGGCGTCGCTGTCCGCCTCTACCAGACTGACTGTTCGTTTCGGAGATGACAACAATTCTCGATTAATTAGGCGTTGAGAACTCTCACAGTGCGGTTTGGAACGGAATACATCGGCTGGGTGACAACGAACGCGACCCACTGACAGCTGTGCCGTTGGCGGGTCGCTGTCGACGAAACCGCTGTCAAGATTAGCGGTGAGTGGTCTTGGCTATACGCTGCAATAGACACCGAGACAACGTTGATTTTCGGCGTTACATTGTTCAGTCGATATGGCACTAATCAGGCGGTTGCGTTTCTGTAGAAACTCCGCGAGAAACACCATCTCTTCGATGCTTAATTTCTCCCGATCAGTTTGGCTATCGGACTACCCTCTCTCGAGTAGGAGTAAATAGTCAGTTCAACTGCGTCGAGAGAAAGCTGATCGAAAAGTGGTTTTACGCCCTCAAAATGCGAAGCGATCGCTTCCATAATTCATGGATGGGCAGTCGATCGAGCGTCCGAGAGTGCCTTGAACAGTTCGAACATTACTACGACCACCGAAGACCGCATCGATCTCTTGACGAGAAAGTACTAGTAATGGAGATGCAGAACTAAACGGTGCTGTCAGGAGCAATAAGGTGGTCTTACTGATCCATCAACTAATAAACCCGTCGTCGACGCGATACACTGCGCCGTTGACGTAGGACGCCTCTTCGCTCGCGAGGAACGCAATTACGTCCGCAACCTCCGCGGGATCAGCGGCTCGTCCAGATGCGATCCGGTCGTCGGTCACTTCGCCATCATCGATGTGTTCCTCGTACAGCTGGGTATCGACGTATCCTGGCGCGACTGCGTTTACCCGGATTGATCGATCACCGAGTTCACGGGCGACTGCCCGCGTGAGCCCAATCAGACCGGCCTTGCTCGCGGCGTAATTCGCCTGCCCCGTCCACCCGCTGAGCCCCGCGACGCTAGCGACGTTAACGATTCGCCCGCCTTCGCCGCGGAGCATCCGCCGGGCTGCCTCGCGGGTACAGTAGAACGCCCCCGTCAAGTTGGTCTCGAGGACCGATGACCATTGCTCGGGACCCATCCGAACGACTAATCCGTTGTCCATTCGTCCGGCGTTGTTGACTAGCACCGTCGGACGGCCGTGTTCGTCCGTGATTCGCTCGAAAGCCTCGATGACCGACTCGAAGTCGCTCACGTCGAACTGTTTGACTGCGGTCGGTGCGTCGTAGGAATCGAGGGTAGCCGCGGCGTCCGCCGCAGCCTCCTCGTTCGAGTGGTAGGTAACGATTGTCCGTGCTCCGCCGGCCGCGAGGCGTTCGGCGGTCGCTAATCCGATCCCGCGGGTACCGCCGGTGACGACTGCGACCTCACCCGCGAAACGACCCTCACTCATCGGGGGACACCTCCGATGTCGTGTCCCATGGGATAGGCGGTGCCTCGTCGACTTCACAGGCAATCGTCGTTCGCAGCCCTGCTTCTTCGAGGGTAAACCGGGTGATACGGCTGCCACCACGTTCTTCACTATAGAGTCTGTCCTGGGTTTCGGTTCCTATGGTTCCGAGAGGCATCACGGCGCCGAGACCGGTAATCGCGACTTCTCGTTCCATCAGTCACGCTCGCCTGACGACGTCCGCCTTGAGTTCTCCGACAGCCTTCAGATTAGCCAGATCGTCGGGAACGTGGATCTCTACGGTCGCTTCGATGGCCTCGGTGGGCTCTACGGTGTCCAATGACACGACACCGAAATCCTCTACGAAGTGCGTCCTGTCGCCAGATCTCTCCCACTCCAGCGAGAGTCGATCGGCGACGACCTCGTTATCTGTTGATTCGACTTCGGTTGACATACCTATATTGTCTCCGTATATGGCCAAAAATGTTACTTTACATGGTAGATCGGAAACTGATCCTCGATTACGGAACTAGCACCAGCTTGCCGCGGCTCTCTCGCTGCTGGAGGCGTCGATGTGCCTCGCTTGCCCGAGAGAAGGGGATCGTGTCTCCGACGACGACCTCGATAGAGCTATCAGAAACGGAATCAACCAGTTCCGGGATGGCCGAGAGCACCTGTTCGGGTGCGCGTTCGAGCGCCTCTTCGAGGTGATACCCGATGACCGACTTATTCTGAAAGAATAATCGCGGCGTCGCAACCGTCGGGACGCGACCGCTGGCCATCCCGTACGTGACGATGCGCCCGCCAGGGACGAGCGCCTCGACAGCATCAGTAAACGTCCTGCCGCCGACGCCGTCTAGCGCGAGGTCGACCGATACGCCGTCGATCGCCGAGTATTCAATGGCTCGGTTCGCGCCGAGATCGCGGACGAGATCGCGCTTCTCTTCGCTGCTCGCCGCCGCGATGACTGTCGCTCCGGCGGTAGCCGCAAGCTGGACTGCTGCCGTTCCGACGCCGCCCGCACCAGCGGTGATCAGCACGCGCTCGCCGGACCGCAACCCGCCCCATTCAAACAGCACGTTGTGTGCAGTCAACCACTGAACTGGAAGCGCAGTTCCCGAAGCGAACGAGAGCCTTTCAGGGTATGGGACGATCGCGTCGGTTGAAACGACCGTATACTCGGCGTATCCCCCGCTGGACGTGAGTGCTGCAACGCGATCGCCGGCTGCGAGGTCGGTACCAGATCCTGTCGCCTCGACAACGCCAGCAACCTCCATCCCTGGACGGTACGGTGGAGTCGGTCCGTCAGGATAATTTCCTCGTCGCTTCTCGATGTCAGCGAAATTAACTCCTGCTGCGCGAACATCGATCCGGACCTCCCCGTCATCGGGATCGGGAATCTCGACATCAACGAGCTCCAAGACCTCCGGACCACCGTACTCAGGAACATGAATTGCGTCCATACTATGTCCTCTTGGATGGTACGACTCCGACCTGTTCAAGCCGCCGGTCGCGCGCTGTGTCGATCCTGTTGAGTATCCCATTTCGGTCCGCACCTATGCTGCCATCGCGGACCATCTGGTCGATCGTCGTCTCAACTAGTGGCACGAGTTCGTCTATCGTTTCAACAATCGTCTCCGGGTCAACGCCTTTGTCGACTAGCTTGCGAACCTTCGTCACGCCGAAGCTGACGTGCCGTCCCTCGTCGCGACGGAGGTACCTGAACCCGTTCACTAGACCTGGAAGTTCGGGGACTGCTTCGAGTTCTCCACTATATCGTGTTTCGACCCACCTGTAGGCGGTCTGAGCGAGGATTCCTTCGACTGTGAGGTGATAGTGACAGAACGCCCGAGCACGAGTTTCGGAGGTGTCCCGTTCTAAGAGTCGGGCCATCGCATTGGACGTTCGGTCGAACAGCTCCCGATAGTCGTCGTGACTCCATCGGTCAGCCATGGGTTCAGTCGGGATGAGGCCGCGTGATTCCTCCTCCGGCCGGATAACTCTCTTCCAGTATCGATCGAACAGTTCCGTATGTCGGGCTTCGTCGTATAGCTGTGTGGCGATATAGCGCTGCTCATCGGAGCCGTCAAGGACGACTGCCAACGGTGCGAGGTCCGTGGTTACGGCCCGTTCGCCCGCTCCGAATTGTGCGAGCAGCCCGCGTAATCGAGTGAACTCAACACGAGATAACTCACTGACTGCCTCTTGATCCGCCCTAACGTCGATCGCTGCCGGGTCCCAATGGTATTCGATTGCCGAGCGGACAAGCCGTTTGGGGTGCTCGTTCAAGCCCGATGATTCTAGAGGTGAGACGGGGGATTCCTCGGACATGTCTCTACACTCGAGAACTGTCATCAAATATGCTGTGTTCACAGCCCGTGGGAAGCCAAGGAGAGGTCCTTCCTAATTCAAGAGGATGCACCGACATAGGAGAGCGGGTTAGTCGAAATCGAGTGTGATAGGATGAAACCAATTTCAGTTTCAAAGCGTCTCTGGCGGAGGCCGTTTTCACCCCGAAGTCTCGCCGAAACCGCTCGCACATCGAGGCGGGTGATCGCCGGTACCGTGAGATAGGCGACCGAGATGAAAAGCCGGTGGCATCGAAAGATCGGACGTTACCAACAGCTCTGAGCACGTAGTTCACTCGAACTATCGGACAGCAGTGACTGTATCTCAGGGAGTGCATGGCCTACGTAGTCGAGATACATCGTCACGTGTCCGTCGAAAAACGCGCGCGTCTCTCACTATTTTCGCATTGTGTCTTCGTCTCGTCGTCGCGATCACCAATATGAACGGAGAGATAACCCAGGCAGCACCGTCAGCACGGTGTGACGAGACTTCCGTGATACCCTCTACAGAGCGGGAAGTCTCACCTCAGTACTGGTTAAAATCACCGCCACCCCGTGGAGTTTTCTCCGAGTACACGGAATAACGATCGATGGCCGCTAATGAACAGCAAGTAAAGCGGTATCAATTTGCTTCGAGTATCGATCTCAGTGCCGCATTCTCGGTGTTGGACATCGAATATCTGACTGTTACTGAGAGTCGTGCCATTACGATCTACATCCGGTCCGTCCTCAACATCGAAACGGTAGAGGGGGATCTGGAGAACGCACGTATCCTCGACGTGGAGGTGCTAGATCGCTCCTCGAGAGTCGGAAGCGACGATCCGAACGATCTCGTCGAAACGATGGTAGCTCAGATCAGCGACGTCGTAGGTGTTGACTTCCGAGAAATCTCGTAGGCAAGCTATCGACCGATTTTGACTGGTACTCACGCCCTCACTTCGCATCGTGATGTTGGACTGGAATCAGTATTTCACTCAGCCCCGAAATATCAGAATACGGTCTTCGGTGTGAACTGGCGTGCGCTTCTCGAGGAACTCGACGAACCGTTAGCAGGTGCAGAACTCGTTACGCCATCGTCACGCAGGCGGTTGTAAGACGGACAGGAACACCGTATCGTCCTCGAAATCAAAGGCGACGACGAGAAACAGCAACTCTAACGTGGGCAACGTTCCCGGACCTGCCCATCACTCGCTCACTTGCCCTGACCGAAGCAAGAGTGGCCTCTGACGGACTGATGAATCGGGCGACCGTCAGAAAAGTCATCCTCGAGCCGTGAGGGGGTCTCGCTGTCGCCGACGATAAACGAGGTTATTTTACTCGCGGATATAGAAGCACGAGACATGGTTGATACGACTGACATAGACGCGCAAATCGAAACGATCATCGCTGACAGACTACGTGTTGACCCGGACTCGTTCGACGATTCGACCGCGTTCGAGGGAGAGACGCTGAACGTCGAATCGCTCGATATCGTCGAACTCGCTGAAGCGATCGAAGCAGAACTCGGCGTCTACATCCCCGACGAGGATCTCGCGGATCTCGAGAGAGTGGGTGACCTCAAAGAGTACGTCAGAGAGCGCATCTGAGCATGGACCGAGACGTCGTCGTGACCGGCATCGGTATGGTCACACCACTCGGAATGACCGCTGACGAAACCTGGGAGGATGTGTGTGCAGGTACCACCGCCACGGGGCCAATTACGCGGTTCGATCCCGACGAAGCGGCCATTCAATCGCGGATTGCGTGCGAAATTAATGGCAGTCTGGCGGAGCAGACGAGCAATGACCGGATCGATGACCGGACGATGGGCCGGTATACCCAGTTCGCCGTTACCGCGGCCGCGGAAGCGATCGCCGATGCCGGGTTCGATCCCGATGCGCCCTCGTGGAGACCGAGTCGAATAGCTACCAGTATCGCTTCGACGTTCGGCGGGCTTTCGGAAATCGAGGCGGCCACCGGCCAGCGTCCGTCGCCACGTTTTCTCATCACCGCACTTGCAAATCTCGCGGCCGGCCACGTTAGCATGTGTTTCGACGCACGGGGTCCGAACCGATCACCTGGGACGGCCTGTGCAGCCGGTACTCACGCGATTGCCGATGCAGTCGCCGACATCCGAACGGGACGCGCTGACGTTGCGATCGCCGGGGGTACCGAGGCCCCGATCACCCCGCTCGGCGTCGCGGGATTCGACGCGATGCGGGCGCTCAGCACCCGAAATGACGTGCCGGAACGAGCAAGTCGTCCGTTCGACGCCGATCGAGACGGGTTCGTCCTCGCTGAAGGGTGTGCGATTCTCGTCCTCGAAGAGCGTAGTCGTGCGGCCGAACGTGGCGTGACACCGTATGCGGCTATTACAGGCTCCGGATTGACTGCCGATGCCCATCATCCGACACGGCCAGCGGAAGGCGGGCGTGGTCTCCAGCGGAGCCTCGAGCGCGCACTCGAGGACGCAACTCTGGAGCCAGACGCTGTCGATCACGTGAACGCACACGGAACGAGTACACCGACCGGTGACGCCCGTGAAGCCGAGGCACTCCGGTCCGTTTTCGACACCGTGCCACCAGTCGCGAGCGTCAAAGGCGCGCTCGGTCACACGCTCAGCGGTGCTGGGGCCCTCGAGAGTGCAATCGTCGCTCTGGCGATCGCCGACCGGACGATTCCACCGACGGTGAACTATGAGACACCGGATCCGGCGTGCGATCTCCCGATCGTGACCGACGCTTGCGAGACGTCTCTCGACGCCGTTGTGACCACGTCTGCGGGCTTCGGTGGGACTAACGGCGCGCTCGTCTTCGAGCAATCATGACGATGAACGAGAGAGACGACAGGAACGACGAGACGGCGTTTCAGATCGATTCTGACAGTGATTCTGCGCCACTCGATGAATCCCGGTTCGGGACTCGCCGAATCAGTGACGGTGACTTCGTCGTTCGACACGGCGTTGATCTCGTTTCGATCGAACGAATCGCTTCGCTTCTCGCGGAATTCGGCGAATCGTTCCAGTGCCGCGTGTTCACAGCGTCAGAGCGCACTTATTGTGAGAAGCAGGGAACGCCACCCCAGCACTATGCTGCACGGTGGGCGGCTAAAGAGGCGTTCTACAAAACACTCGATACCGAATCGCCTGCGATTCCGCTCGATTCGATCGAGGTTATTCGTGAACGGACAGGCCCTCAGCTCAGGCTTGAACCGCCCGCCGCCAGAGCGCTTGATGAGATGCTCGACCGAAGGAACGTCTGTCCCGAGACGACAGATATTGCTGTCAGTCTAAGCCATGACCGAAGCGCTGAGTATGCCATCGGTTCCGTGACCGTCTTCGGCGTCGAAACGGGTGCCACCGATCAATGACTCTGAGACACACTATCAGACCATGAACCAAGACGAACGAAACGCAACGCTCGCGGATACGGCGTTTATTTTCCCCGGACAGGGAAGCCAAGAATCCGGAATGGGGAAAGCGTTCTACGAGGCGTGGCCGGAGATGCAAACGGCCTTCGACCGTCTCGACAGCGCACTCGACATTGACTTATACGAACTCTGTTTTCGACGGGAGACGGAAGAACTCACGCGACCACGCAACGCTCAGCCGGCTCTCCTGGCGGCCGGATACGCGACATATGCTGGTCTCACGTCCCGGTTTGCGGTGATGCCCGCCTACGTTGCCGGCCACAGCCTAGGTCACTTCACCGCCCTCGCGGCCGCCGGCGTGGCGTCACCGACCGATCTCGTTGACGTCGTTCGTCGGCGTGGGAGATTCATGGAACGCGCCGAACGAGAGGCGGGGCCGGGGACGATGCTGGCAGTGTTGCTCGCCGACCCAGATATCGTCGCCGACGCCTGTAGAGACCGCGACGACGTGAGCGTAGCACTGTACAACGGACCGCGACAGACCGTGATCAGCGGGACTACCGAGGGAGTAGAGGCCGTTCAGGCTACACTCTCTGACTCTGCGACGGTGCGGTTCCGCGAACTCCAAGTCGGTGCGGCGTTTCATTCCCCGGTCATGGCACCCGCTGTTGACCGTCTCGAGGAGGTGTTTACGGAGATATCACTAGAGGAGGCAACGATACCGATCGTCTCGGACGTTTCGGGGAAGGTATACACTGATCCAACTGTCGCCCGTCAGGATCTCACGAGCCAGATCACGGCGTCCGTCGACTGGGTTAGCGTTGTCGAAGAATTACAACAGCGCGGCGTCACTCGCTACGTCGAGTTCCCACCGGCTGGCGTCCTTACAAGTCTCGTTGACCGTATGCACTCAGATACCGAGTGTTACACGCTCGAGACGCCCGCTGACGCACAGGAGCTGTTCACGTGATGTTCAAGTAACCCTTTCGTCGCGTCGACTCTCGCCATCGCGAAACCGACTGGCTGAACGACACTATCGCTTGATAGTTACAGTCATCGACCGATTGTATTCGATCATCACGAGAGCGATGATCGTTCCCGGGTAATACGGCTATTATCGCTGCGGTTCCCCGAATGCGGAGTCTCCGTCGGTCTGCAACGAGTTCCGCGATTATCGACTTTCCTTAATGCGGGGAACCGTTTTCAGAGATTCATTTCCTTGAGCGAAGGGAGTAGCAAGGTGACGTGCTACATTGGCGTGCTATGTCATGATAATTGGGTGCGGGTAGGATGCCTGCGTGTAATAGATGCCGTCAATTCATACGTATGCGTTATAATATCGATTCTCCAGATGGCAAATACATGCGGCTTCGGCAATGATCACGCACCTTTATGGGTGAGATTCGCCTTGCACTGTATATGCCCGATTCTGGGGACTTCGACACGCGAAAAACGACTAAAACGTCACTCGCGATCGTCGAGGCGATCAACGATTTGGACGGTGCAACACTGACCGAACTGGCTGACTACACCGGCCTCGCGACCAGTACGTTGCACACCCATCTCAAAACGCTTGAGGAAGCAGAGTACGTAACACGCAGCGGCAACACGTACAGACTCGGGCTACATCTTTTCCACATCGGGGAAAACGCTCGCCGGCGCGATCCCAGATACACCTTGGCCAGAGATAAGGCGTTCGAGCTCTCGAACGAAGTAAACGAGGAGGTGAGTTTCGCGGTCGAAGAGTACGGGCGGTCGATTATCCTATACGATGAAACGCCGGTGCCGTCGGACACTGGTTTTCAGGTCGGTCGCTACTTCCATATGCACAGTTCGGCGAGCGGAAAAGCGATGCTCGCAGCGTTCTCGACGGAACGGGTCTATGAAATCGTCGACAAGTGGGGCCTCCCAGAGTATACTGAGAATACGATCACCAACGTCGATGAGCTGTTCGACGAACTCGAGCGAGTCCGCGAGCAAGGATATGCGGTGAACCGACAGGAAGAACTCGAGGGGTTGTACTCGGTCGCGATGGTGATCAACAATCCGGACGGCTCAGTCTTCGGTTCGATGGACATCTCGGGACCCCCGTATCGTCTTCCCGAAGATAGCGAAATCGCCGCACAGTTGCGCCCCGTCGTTGGTGAACTCGAGTCGAAGCTCGAGAAGCGCGATTGATTTACATAAGTACTAGTGTAAATGCTCCAACGACGGTGGTCTCTTCGGGAGCGCGATAACTTTACGACAGTACCGATGTAATGGAACTACCAACATTCCTCTCCTTGTCTGAGAGCAGCTGTATTTCTCCAATATGGGGAATTTTCCAGTTTGGGGATCTTCATCGCGGCACGTTATCCGGTGTCTGCTGGACGATCTGCTACCGATGGAGTGCACAAACTATATTGATGATCATACCTCCTCAGAACAAGCCAGTATACGGGGAGCAGAGAGAGACGGTCTATCCGACCACTAAATATAAGAATCGACGGCCAGAGATTTAGCAACAGCGAGCGATTCCAGGAACCTCGCACCAGATCGCAAGCCATGACTGTAACTCTCACTGACATCGAGGAAGCCCGAATCCGGTTAGACGACGAATCAGCCGTTCAGCAGACCCCTATAGACACGAGTCGTTCACTCGAGGCGGAGACCGGTGCAACGGTTCTCCTCAAAATGGAGCACTTGCAGCGGACCGGATCGTTCAAAGCTCGCGGCGCGTACAACAAGCTCAGACAGGTCGCCGAATCGGATCGCGAAGCCACGAGAGCGATCGCAGCGAGCGCCGGTAACCACGCCCAAGGGGTCGCTCTCGCCGCTACGAAAACCGGTCTGGAATCGACCATCGTCATGCCCAAGAGCGCCCCACAGGCGAAGATAGACGCCACGGCCGAGTACGGGGCGAACGTCGAACTGCACGGACACGATTTTCGCGATGCGATGGCCTATGCGAAGTCGATCGTCGACGATGACAGCCTCTTCATCCACGCTTACGACGATCCGCAGATCGTCGCTGGCCAGGGGACGGTGGGTCTCGAAATCCTCGAGCAGGTCCCGGATGTCCAGACAGTTGTCGTTCCGATCGGTGGCGGAGGGTTGATCGGCGGTATCGCGACCGCTATCAAGGAGCGATCGCCGGAGACGCGCGTGATCGGAGTTCAAGCCGAAGGGGCTGCTACCGTCCCGCAGAGCCTCGACAAGGGACAACCCCAGTCCGCCGAGACGGTTCAGACCATCGCCGACGGGATCGCTACCGGTGGAATTTCCCGACTCACGTACGAGTTGATCGACGAGTACGTGGACGAGGTAGTCACCGTCTCGGACACCGAGATCTCGGAGGCCATACTGTTCCTCCTGGAGCGAACGAAACAGATGGTCGAAGCGGCGGGCGCTACGTCCGTCGCGGCGATCTGTAGCGACGAGGTCGACGTGAGAGACGAAACCGTCGTTCCGGTTCTCAGCGGGGGGAACCTCGGGTTGACGGACCTCCAGACCGTGCTCACGCACGGACTGACATACCGGGATCAGCTCGTTCGGCTGCGAGTGCGGATCACGGACAACCCCGGGAAGATGGCAGACACCTCCGAAATAATCGCGAGTCACGGCGTCAACATCCACGACGTGAGCCACGAGCGGTCGGTCAAAGAGCTGAACGTCGGGGAAGCATACCTAGACTTCCGCATCGAGACGAACGGAGCCGATCAGACGAACCGTGTTATCGATTCGCTCCGCGAGGAGGGCTATACCGTCGCTCGGGTAAGAGACGAGTGCTAGGTGCTGCCGTCCGCTCGATTGGAGAAACTTATTTACCCTCCCGTCAGAAGTAACGGATGTGCCACTAAACAAGCCCCCTCTTCACGAAGTACATCGGGGTGCGGGCGCAGATTTCACCGACTTCGGTGGCTGGGAGATGCCAGTGAAGTTCGATAGCATCCGATCTGAGCACGCCGCGGTACGCGAGTCAGTCGGTATCTTCGACGTCAGTCACATGAGCGAGGTAGTCGTCACGGGACCAGATGCCACGGCGATAATGGATCGCTTGACGACAAACGACGTCCAGACTCTCGATTCCGGGGACGCCCAGTATTCGTGTATTCTCGACGAAGAGGGCGTAATCTTGGATGATACCGTCGTGTATCGGTACCCCGACGGAGACGGCTATCTGTTCGTTCCGAACGCCGGGCACGGCGAACAGATGGCCGAGCGGTGGTCGCAATACGCCAGCGAGTTCGGACTCTCGGTGACCGTCGAAAACCAGACCGACTCGACCGGACTGGTCGCCGTGCAGGGTCCGGACAGCGTCGAAACCGTCGAAGCCGTGACGAGCGATCCCGTCGGCGAACTTTCCCAGTTCTCCTGGAGGCAAACTGAAATCGCTGCGGTGGAGTGTCACGTCGCTCGAACGGGCTATACCGGTGAAGACGGATACGAGATCTTCTTCCCGGCGTCCGACTCAGAGGCTGTTTGGGAGGCGTTCGAGGATATCCAACCGTGCGGACTCGGTGCCAGAGATACGCTTCGACTAGAGGCCGGTCTCCTTCTGTCCGGCCAGGACTTCGATCCTGAGGACGAACCACGGACTCCGCTCGAAGCGGGCCTCGGATTCGTCGTCGATCTCTCGAAGGACGAGTTCGTCGGACGGGAGACGCTACAGGACCTCGAAGAAGCGGGCGTCGAAGAGCGCATGGTCGGGATACGGATCGACGAGCGAGCTATCGCCCGTCACGGGTACTCGATACTCGCGGACGGGACGGAGATCGGGCACGTGACGAGCGGCACGATGGGCCCGACGCTGAACGTCCCGATCGCTCTGGGGTACGTCGAGACGCCCTTCGCAGAAACGGGAACCGAGATCGAAGTGGAAGTGAGAGGCGAACCCGTCGAGGCGACCGTCGTCGACCAGCGGTTCCTCGACTCACTCGAATCCAACTAACAGGAGAGACCAATGTCATTCAACGTTCCGGAAGACCGACGATACACCGAATCGCACGAATGGACCGAACCCCGAGACGACGTTGTTCGAATCGGCATCACTGATTTCGCCCAGGACGAACTCGGCGATATCGTCTTCGTCGAGTTGCCGGAGGTCGGCGACGAGATTGAAGCGGGCGAGTCGTTCGGCATCGTCGAAAGCATCAAGGCGGTATCAGACATCTACGCGACCGTCTCAGGAGAGGTCGCGGCCGTGAACGACGAGATCCGAGACCAGCCGGAACTCGTCAACGACGAGCCCTTCGATGGCGGCTGGTTGATTGAGATCGAAACGAACGACGACCTGGACCACCTTCTCAGTCCCTCCGAATACAGCGAGCAGATCTAGACCATGACGATACCGCCAGATTCGATAGACGTAGATCAGGTGCATCGCGACGATACGAGCGACGGGAGCCCGTTCGCTCCCCATGACGACTCCGAAGTCGAGGAGATGCTCGCCGCCGTCGGCGTCGATACCGCCGAGGAACTGTTCGACATCCCCGAATCAGTACGCTTCGAGGGGAGCTTCGACATCGACGGAGCGTCCGAGCAGCGTGTCAGGCAGCGGTTGCGAGAGACCGTTGAACAGAACGAAGACTACACGGAGTTTCTCGGTCGAGGTCACAACTCCCATTACGTCCCCTCGATCGTGGACCGCATCTCACTGCGCTCCGAGTTCCTCACGTCGTACACGCAGTACCAGCCGGAGATAACGCAGGGGTTCCTGCAGGTGCTCTTCGAGTACCAGTCCGTGATCGCCGAACTCACCGGACTAGACGTCGCGAACTGCTCGATGTACGACGCCGCGACGGCCCTCGGAGAAGCGGCCACGCTCGCCGACCGAAGCCGGCGAGCCGACGGGAACCGCGTTCTCGTACCGGATTATATGCGCGACACGCACCGCGACGTCCTCGAGAACTACGTCGAGGGGACCGAACTCGTCGTCGAGGCGTTCGATACGGAGAACGGTCAGGTCAACCCGGAAACGCTCGAAAATGAACTCTCTGAGGACGTCGTATTGATCTACGTCGAGAATCCGACGATCGAGGGAGTCATCGAGGAGAATCTGACCGAGATCGGGGAACTCTCCGACGCGTACGGTGCCCTGTACTGCATCGGTTCGGATCCGGTCGCGCTCTCGTTGCTCCAATCGCCCGGGTCCGTCGGGGCCGACATGGTCGTCGGTGACGCGAGCGTCCTCGGGCTATCCACGGCCTACGGCATGGGACTGGGAATGTTCGCCTGTGACGAGGAGTTCCTCCGACAGGTCCCGGGCCGGTTAGTCGGCGCGTCTGAGGACAGCGACGGCACCCGCGCGTTCACTCTAACGCTCCAGACACGTGAGCAGCACATACGGCGTGAGCGAGCGACGAGCAACATTTGTACCAATCAGGCATGGGTCGCGCTTCGAACGGCGATTCACGCGGCTTCCCTGGGCCCGTCCGGGCTCGTCTCGCTGGCCGAGAAGTGCCACCGGCTGCCCGAGCGGGTCGCCGCCGAACTCGATGAGATCGACGGCGTCTCGGCCCCCGTCCGCGACTGCCATCACTTCCGCGAGTTCAAAGCACGCGTCGAGCCCGACGCACGGGAGCTCGCTGCGGACCTACGCGAGGAGGGAATAGCGATTCACGCGCTCGGTTCCGACGAGATTCAGGTCTCGATCACTGACGTCAACGAACACCGGACGGACGACTTCGTTCAGGCGATCACGGAGGTGATGAACTGATGCAACGACACGACCAAACTGTCTGGAATGATACGGATGTCGACGGTTACGAACCGCTCCTCTCCGAGAAGGGGCTGAAGGAGGTCGAGATCGACAGCGCGCTACCGGACGACCTCACGAGAGATTCGCTCGAACTACCGGAGCTGTCGGAGCCGGAACTCGCCCGTCATTACACGCGCCTCTCGCAGATGAACTACGGCATCGACAGCGGCCCGTACCCGCTGGGGTCGTGTACGATGAAGTACAACCCCAAGTTCACCGAGGACGTCGCCGCGCTCCCGGCCGTGTCGGTCCACCCGGACCGCGACGCTGAGAGTATTCAGGGGACCCTACAGGTGTTCGCCGAACTGCAGGAGTATCTGGCGGACATCGGCGGCATGGACACGGTGACGCTCCAGCCGCCGGCCGGCGCCGCCGGTGAGTTCACCGGCATCATGGTCGCGAAAGCTTATCACGAGTACAACGACGAGGGCGAGCAGCGCGACGAGGTCGTCGTACCGGCGAGCGCGCACGGTACGAACTTCGCCAGCGCCGCGATGGCCGGCTACGACGTGGTCGAACTCCCGCCCGGATCTGACGGCCGGGTCGACCTCGACGCACTGTCGGCCGCGGTCGGAGACTCGACGGCGGCGTTGATGCTGACGAACCCGAACACGCTCGGATTGTTCGAGCGGGACATCGAGCGGATCGCCGACATCGTCCACGAGGCCGGTGGGCTGTTGTACTACGACGGGGCGAATCTCAACGCGCTATTGGGGCGAGCTCGGCCCGGTGACATGGGATTCGACGTCATGCACTTCAACCTTCACAAGACGTTCGCGACGCCCCACGGCGGCGGCGGGCCGGGCGCCGGTCCGATCGGCGTGACCGAGGACCTCGAGGCGTTCCTGCCGACGCCACAAGTGCGTGAACGTGACGGCCAGTACGACCTGGTCGAACCCGAACACACGATCGGCAAGGTGCACGGGGCGATGGGGAACTGGCTCGTCTTGCTCAAGGCACACGCGTATATCAGCCGACTCGGTGACAGTGGTCTCCGTGACACGAGTGAGAAAGCCGTGTTGAACGCGAACTACCTCGCTTCGCAGATCGATCTGGAAATCCCGTTCGGGCCGTTCCACCACGAGTTCGTCGCCAGCGCCGGCGAACGCGACGCCGCTGACGTCGCGAAACGGATGCTCGACTACGGCGTCCACCCACCGACGACCAAGTGGCCCGAGATCGTCCAGGAAGCGCTCATGACCGAGCCGACTGAGGCGGAGAGCAAGACGTCGCTCGACCAGCTCGCGGCCGCCTTCAATGCCGTGACCGAAGAAGGCGAGCAGACGCTCGCCGAAGCCCCGGAGAACACGTCCGCCCGACGTATCGACCAGACCAGCGCCGCCAGAAACCCACAGCTCTCCTGGCACAGTCTGGACAGCTAACTGCTCCGCGGCCCACTAATTCGGGCGACGAACGGCTCTCCAGCGCGGTATTGCACTGAACGACTGAGAACTCCGGGGGCAACCCGGCTCGAGAGTCCGTTCCTCATACGGGCCGCTGTAAGTCGGTTTCGGAGCGACCGCGGGACGGCTCGCGGTTGCTCCGGTAACCAGTTATAACAGATCGATTAGTCGTAGATGGGGAACTCGTCGGTCAGTTCGTCGACTCTGGCTTCGACCCGCTGGGCGACGTCACCGTCGTCCGGTTCGTCGAGGACGTCGACGATGAGGTTCGCCACCTCTTCCATCGCCGACTCGGTGAAGCCGCGCGTGGTCAGGGCCGGCGTCCCGACGCGGATCCCGCTGGTCACGAACGGGGAGCGACTCTCGCCGGGGACCGTGTTCTTGTTGACGGTGATCCCGACCGCTTCGAGCGCGTTTTCGGCCTCCTCGCCGGTCAGGTCCGGATGTGAATCGCGGAGGTCGATGAGGACGAGGTGTTTGTCGGTTCCGCCGCTGACCAGCGAGAGCCCGCGCTCGCTGAACGCGTCGGCGAGCGTTTTGGCGTTCGCGGCTATTTGCTCGGCGTACTCTCTGAACTCCGGTTGGAGGGCTTCTCCGAACCCTGCCGCTTTGCCGGCGATGTTGTGCATCAACGGGCCGCCCTGGCTGCCGGGGAAGATGGCGCTGTCGATGTCATCGGCGTACTCTTCTCCCGTGATAATCATCCCCCCGCGACCCGCCCGGATCGTCTTGTGCGTACTGCCCGTAACGAAGTCCGCGACGCCGACCGGGTTCGCGTGAACGTCGGCCGCGATGAGCCCCGTGACGTGCGCGATGTCCGCGAGGTGATAGGCGTCCACGTCCGCCGCGATGGAACTGATCCGTTCGTACTCGAACTCACGCGGGTAGGCCGAGGACCCGCTGACGATCACGTCCGGTTCGAAGTCCAGCGCCTTCTGCTCCAGTTCGTCGTAATCGACGTATCCCGTCTCGGGGTCGACGCCGTACTGCTCGACCTCGTAGAGCTGGCCGGAGAAGTTCACGTGATGGCCGTGCGAAAGGTGCCCCCCGTGGTTGAGGTTCAACGAGAGGATCTTGTCGCCGGGATCGAGCATGGCGAAGTAGACGCCCATGTTCGCCTGCGTCCCGCTGTGGGGCTGGACGTTCACGTGGTCGCCGCCGAACAGTTCCTTCGCCCGTTCGATCGCGAGATTCTCGGCCTCGTCGACGTGTTCGCACCCGCCGTAGTAGCGTGCACCCGGATATCCCTCCGCGTACTTGTTAGTGAGGACGCTCCCCTGGGCCTCGAGGACGGCCTTCGAGACGTGATTCTCCGATGCGATCATCTCCAGGTTGTCTTCCTGACGCCGTTCCTCGGCGCTAATCGCCTCGTAAAGTCGCTCGTCGGTGTCTGCGAGCTGACTGCTGTCAGACATGACTGTGGAATCTACAGGAATTATAATAACTCTTTTGCCGACCGGATGTCCGCCTGCGTCCGCGACGACGACCCGCGGAATCCATAAACGCTTTTACCAGACGAGTGCGTGACAATCGGCCACGATGCGAATCATCGAGACAGACGCCGCTCCGGCAGCCGTCGGCGCGTACAGTCAGGCGACGACGAACGACGACCTCCTCTTCACGGCCGGGCAAATCCCGGCGACGCCTGACGGCGAGTTGAAAAACGAGACCTCGATCGAGGAACAGACAGAACTGGTCCTGGACAACCTGCGGGCCATTCTCGAGGAAGAGGGGCTCGGTCTGGAGGACGTCCTCAAAACGACGGTCTTCCTCGCGGACATCGATGACTTCGACGCCATGAACGAGGTGTACGGCTCGTACTTCGACGAGAGTCCGCCTGCACGCAGCGCAATCGAGGTCGGGAACCTGCCCAAAAACGTCAGCGTCGAGATCGAGGCGGTCGCGGCGCGGTCGTGATACGCCGATTTCACCTCTCGAATCCGGTCAGGAGACTCCGTTCGATGCGGCAGTAGTTTTCCCGCCTCCGTCGTCGGGAGAATGATACCGTACAGAGAAAGATATATGTCACTCTCCGACAGTCGCATGGAACGTGAGCCGACAAAAGCTACCGCTTAGCCACGGAAGAGAGCGAAATGTGAGACGAATCGCGGCCGACCGCGCCGAACCAGGTGTCAGCGAATGACCGATCGTCGCACTGACGTGCTCGTCGTCGGCGCCGGGCCGGCCGGCTATACGACCGCGATACGGCTGGGACAGCTCGGCATCGACGCGACGCTCGTCGAAGCCGACGCCCACGGCGGAACCTGCCTAAACAGGGGTTGCATCCCGTCGAAGGCCATCATCTCGGCCGCATCGGTCGCACACGAGGCCCGCACGAGCGAGGAGATCGGCATCACGGCGGAGGTCGACGTGGACTTCGAGCAGTTCACTCGCTGGAAGGACCGCGTCGTACGCCGTATGGGGAAGGCCGTCGAGAAACTCTGTAAGGCGAACAACGTCGATCTCGTCGAAGGCCGTGCGGTGTTCGAGGACCGCCACGTCGCGCGCGTTCTCGACGGCGACGGTACTGAGCTCGAACGGGTCGAATTCGACTACGCCGTCCTCGCGACGGGGAGTCGTCCCGTCGAACTTCCCGGATTCGAGTACGATCACCCGTCAGTCCTCGACGCTGCCGATGCGCTCTCGCTGTCGAGCCTGCCGAACAGCCTGGTCGTCATCGGTGCCGGCTATATCGGCATGGAACTGTCGACGGCGTTCGCGAAGCTCGGCGTAGACGTGACCGTCGTCGAGGCGCTGGAGTCGATGCTCCCCGGCTTCCCACCGGCGCTCGTCGAACCGGTCGAGTCGCGTGCCGGGGAACTCGGTATCGACTGCCACTACAAGCAACTGGCTCAGGACTGGCGGGAAACCGATGCGGGCCTCGTCCTCGAGACAGAGTCGGCTGACGGCCAGGACCAGTTCGAGCACGAGGCCGAGGCCGTCCTCGTCGCAGTCGGACGCGAACCGGTCACCGACACGATGAATCTCGACGCGATCGGCCTCGAACCGAACAACGACGGGTTCCTCGAGACGGACGACCAGTGTCGGACCGACGTTCCGCACGTGTTCGCCGTCGGAGACGTCGCGGGCGAGCCGATGCTGGCACACAAGGGTAGTGCCGAGGGCGAGGTCGCGGCCGAGGTCATCGCCGGTCGAACGGCGTCGTTTGCCGACCGCGCAGTGCCGTCCGTGGCGTTCACGGCGCCGGAGCTCGCGACCGTCGGTCAGACCGTCCAGGAGGCCGAAGATGCCGGGCACAATCCGATCCAGGGCGAGTTCCCCCTCCGAGCCAGCGGCCGTGCTCTCACGACGGGCCACACTGACGGCTTCGCGCGCATCGTTGCGTCCGAGGACGGGCGCGTCCTCGGCGGCCAGGTCGTCGGACCGGAAGCGTCCGAACTGATAGCCGAGATTGCGCTCGCGGTCGAACAGGAACTGCCCGTCGAAGCGCTCGCCGAAACGATCCACGCGCATCCGACCATGGCCGAGTCGGTTCACGAGGCGTCGGCGAACGCACTCGGCCGTGCGATTCACACGCTGAACAGGTGAGTCTCGCCACGGATCGGGGAGTTCGCCGCGAGCAACAGCGACGGCTCCCGACGATCGAACGGCCCGGACAGGCACCGGTGTTCCGTCCCGGCCTCGAGGGACTTCTCGTCGAGTGACCGCTCACCGTCGGCCTCCCCGGTCTCCGAACCGCGAATTGCAATCGATCGCTGTCGCAGGGCTGTCGCCCCGCGAGCGACGACATCCACAGGTATTTTTCCGAGGACGCACATTCGACTACTATGAGTCGTACTGGCAAGCCCGAGTGGCTAAAGATGCGGCCGCCGTCGGGCGAGCGGTTCACCGACATCAAAGAGACGCTCCGGGAGCGAGACCTCAACACGGTCTGTGAGGAAGCCAATTGTCCGAACCTCGGCGACTGCTGGTCGGGGCGCAACGGCCCCGGCACGGCGACGTTCATGCTGATGGGTGAGCGCTGTTCGCGGGGGTGTAACTTCTGTGACGTCGAGACCGGCGGCATGGAGCCCCTCGACCCGAAGGAACCCCAGCAGGTCGCCGCGGCCGTCGCAGACATCGGCCTGGACTACGTCGTCTTGACCAGCGTCGACCGGGACGACTTGCCCGATCAGGGCGCGGGCCATTTCGCCGAAACCATCCGCGAAATCAAAGACCGGGACCCGGGCATCCTCGTCGAGGTGCTCATTCCCGATTTCCAGGGCGAGGAACGCCTCGTCCGGAAGATTATCGACGCGGATCCGGACGTTATCGCGCACAACGTCGAGACCGTCCAGCGGTTACAACGGCCAGTCCGGGACCGGCGAGCGAGCTACGAGCAATCGCTGTCGGTGCTCCGGCAGGTCCACCGCGAATCCGACATCTACACGAAATCCTCGCTCATGCTCGGGGTCGGCGAATACGCCCACGAAGTCTACCGGACGCTCGCGGACTTGCGGGCAGCGGGCGTCGACGTGGTGACGCTGGGCCAGTACCTCCGGCCCTCCCTGTCGCACTTGGAAGTCGACGAGTACGTCCACCCCGACGCCTTCGACACGTGGCAACGCGTCGCCGAGGAGGAATTGGGCTTTCTGTACTGCGCGTCGGGCCCGATGGTCCGCTCCTCGTATCGAGCGGGGGAGCTGTTCGTCGATGCCCTCCTTCAGGACGGCAAATCCGTCGCCCAGGCCCGCCGCGAAGCGCGGGCGAAAGCGGACCAGTGATTCGCGGCGTTCGCGACGAGATCGGTCGAAGACCCGGTACAGAAACCGAGTAATCGTCTTCTGATTCGGGCCGTCTCGAGTTAGTTCGAGCTGTTACCAAACCACTCTTCGAACATCGCACCGAACGATTGGGCGGTCGGAAGATGTAATCCGGATCGAACAGCATACAACCGAGTACCGACCGTGACGCTCGCGCACAACGCAGCAGCAACGCTCTCGGCTCCGAAACCGACAGCGACTACCCAATAGGTACACCCGCCCAGTACCGCACAACTCGCGTAGAAATCGGTCACCAGAATGAACGGCGATCGATCCAACAGGATATCAGCGAACGCACCGCCACCGACCGCGTTGATCGTGGCGATGGCGACGACTCCGAAGCTCGAAACGCCAGCGTCTACCGCCACGATCGCGCCCGTGGTCGTAAACGCTGCCAGACCGACTGCATCTGAAATCACCGTTATCGGATGATCGTCCGGAGAGGACAGAACGCGATGTAATCCGATAGCGAGGCTAACGCCGATCACTCCGAGACTGATCTCCCCCATCGAACTCAGCGCGAGCGGAATCCGATTGACGAGAACGTCTCGAGTCGCACCGCCGGCGAAGGCCGTGGCGAGGCCGACGACAGTGATCCCGAATAGATCGAATTCCTCGCGGATCGCCTTCGCGGATCCGACCAAGGCGAACGCGACTAACCCGATCGAGTTCATAATCGCGAACGGGTCCATCAGTAGGTGACGTAGGAACTCTTCTGCCACTAATTACGACCTATTCGGGAGCCCTATTGAGCGCTACGGTTTCGCCGTTTCGTCGGTTTATAGTTTTGATTGGCTCCGTTGAAACACTCAGAGGGTTACAGGTTCGCCCCGTGATTTGACGAGATGAACGCCCCGGAAGTCACAAATTCTCCGTTTCACTGAGAAAGCGATCCGTCTGGCACGTCGAGTCGTCTCTCAGTGCTCCACGCAATTCTCCGCTTGCCCGTCAACACGGGGTCGTCCACTCATCAAGTATCGGGAGTTCACATCACTTCACAAGGCGTGGAACGAACGCTTAGACGCTGATCTCTATGGCCAACGGAGCCGATCCGAGACCGTCAACGCGACGCTAAAGCGAAAGTACGGTGCGTTCGTCCGATCAAGACGCTGGTGGAAACAGTTCCGTGAACTCACCATCGCCTGTCTCGTTCATACTATCGACCGATCACTCTGAGCAGTCAATACAGCGGACGTACTTCGCACGTGGTGAATAACGCCGACGATAATTGTCCTGCCGAGGAGCTGAAGGCGTGGAATCTGGCTGCTACTCTCCGCTGGTCCGTTGGGCGATGTATTCGCGCGTTTCTCCCTGCAACACGTACTCCGTATGCTGAAGGTCTGGGATTGACTTCGAACCGGTGACAAACATTGCTGTCCGTAGCTCGGCGATCAGATCCTCAACTCGCTCAATGACAGCGTCCGAGCCGTTAGTGGCCGGATTCAGGAACGGTTTTGCCAACCCACCGGCGAGTGCACCTAACGCGATCGCTTTTGCTACGTCCAATCCCGTCCGTACACCGCCGCTCGCAATTACGCAGTCGTGTTCGGCGACACACTCGGTCGTGCTCGCAGCGGTCGGGATTCCCCACTCCCGGAACAGCGCACCGATTCGTTTCTGCCGCGGTGCGTTCGCCGCAGCCGCGCGGTAGGCCTCGATCCCGGACCACGTCGTACCGCCTTTTCCAGCGACATCGATCGCGTCAACGCCTACCTCGGATAGCTTTCGGGCAGTCTCTCCTGAAATTCCGTTACCCGTTTCTTTAACGATGATCGGCACAGAGAGATCCTCAACTACTCGTTTGATGGCCGCCAGACAGTCCCGGCCGTCGACGTCGCCTTCGGGTTGGACGGCTTCTTGGAGGAAGTTCAGGTGGACTGCGAGCGCGTCCGCCTCGATCATCTCCACTGCGCGCTCAACCGTTTCGAGATCGTACTCTCGAAGTTGTGCTGCACCAAGATTTCCATAGATGAACGCGTCGGGTGCGGCGTCACGGACGACGGTATACGATTCGAGGACGCCGTTATCGTCGAGCTCGAGGCCCGCTCGCTGGCTTCCGAGCCCCATCGCGATGCCCGTCTCGCCGGCAGCGCGAGCCAGTGCACGATTGATTTCTGTAGTGTTTTGATGCCCCCCGGTCATGCTTTCGATGAAGATCGGAGCGGATAACTCGTGGTCCAGAAATTCGACGGACGTATCGATAGCGTCGTAATGGAGTTCCGGAAGCGCTTCGTGGACGAGCTGGACGTCTTCGAAGCCCGTTCCCGTGGTTTCGACGTCCCGTTCCTGAACGATCCGAATGTGGTCGTCTTTTCGATCTTCGGTCTCCGACGAGGGCCGTTCTGTCATTACTATACCTTGCGAAAGGGGTTGCAAAACAGTACTGTTTTATTGATTCGATTCTGCCCTATCGTTCCACTAAACGAAGAGTAGTCTATGGCCGGCTACGCGCCCTAGCTCTTGTACGACACTCCGAATAGCATCTGAAACAGGGAGGGGGCAACGGTCAGTCCGCACTCGTCAGCGACCGGCTATATCATACGATTTTGTGTCTGGAGAATGAAATCTCAACAGAGCCTTTTGATTATACCGCTGCAAGGTCATGGCATTGTCGGTATATTTCGTGAAAAGAGATCCGTGTCTCACTACCACCATTTTTATATATGGATGGGTGATAGCAACTATCATGGAGTGGTGTGAACCTCCGATAGCCGTACTGGCATATATGGATATCGCCAATAGTCGATGGTTGTGGCTTTCGACTCTACCGGTCGTCTCGGTAGTGTTGTTTCAGGCGGCGATCTTTCTCCGTCGAGCGTGGGCCGATGGAAAGGAAATGGGATTGTCAGACGAACAACTAAAGACCGGGTTCAAGACCGGGGTGATATCGGCGATCGGTCCCGCCGTAGCGGTCTTGGTCGGAATGTTGGCGCTGATAGCCACCGTCGGCGGACCCGTCGCATGGATGCGTCTCACGGTGATCGGATCGGTCGCGTTCGAACTCCCGGCGGCTGAGCTGGGCGTGAGCCAGTTTGGATACAGTCTCGGTGACGGAGATATCTCTGAGACGGCGTATGCGACGGCAGTCTGGTCGATGACTCTGGGTGGCACTGGCTGGTTGCTGGTCTCCGCCCTCGGAACGCCGCATATGGAAAAGGCCAGACAGAAGCTTGGCAACGGGAAAGAAAAACTCATTCCGATCATTAGTTCCGCCGCGATGCTCGGGGCCTTCGCCTATTTCCTGACCGGTGAAGTCGCGGCGGGAACGCCCGAAACGGGATCGGTCGCCGTAGGGGGATTGGTGATGCTGGTGCTGTTACGGATAGCCGATAAGAGAGATATACAATGGTTACGAGAATGGGCGCTGGGTACCGCGATGATCGTCGGTCTCCTGGTCGGAGTGGTACTGCAAGTGACGGTCGGGAGTTGGTGGTAAGATGTCTGAAAGTGAGATCGATACCAACGTTGCAGACGGCTCAGACAGTAGCAAAGACGTGTACGAGAACGATTTCGTCCCGTATATCAATAAATGGGGGCGGAGGACGAACCTCCTCGCCGTAGCACTCTCGTTCGGTCCCGCAGTGGCCCTACTAACGGTGTTTGGTATTCTCCCGCCGACACAGGCGGTCATCGGTGCGTTCATCTCGGTCGCGGCGACGTACGGTATCTTTTGGCTGGTCGAACCGCTCTCGTATTACCCCGTATTGGGGATCCCGGGTACGTATATGGCGTTCCTGTCCGGGAACATCTCTAACCTGCGATTGCCCTGCGCTGCCGCTGCCCAGGAGAGCGCGGACGTACAAACCGGGACGCCACAGGGAAGCATCATCTCGACGATCGCGATCGCCGCATCGATCGCCGTTAATACGACGCTGCTGGGTGTCGGGGCGTTCGCCCTCGTTTCCGCGTTCCAAGCGCTCCCTGCCCTGTGGCAGAACGCGCTCGACTCGTACCTCGTCCCGGCGGTGTTCGGCGCGATCTTCGCACAGTTCGGACGTGACTATCCGAAAGTGGCAGGTGTCGGGTTCACGCTGGCACTGGCGATGACGACGCTGTTAGAACTCGGATTCCTCAACTTCCTTCCCGGATATCCACTCTATGTGGTGATAATCGTCTCCGTCTTCGGAACGATCCTGATCGCGCGATGGATGTGGGAGAACGGGATGATCCACCCACCGGACGATTCGTGAGCGGTAGTAACAATCAAGGAGCTTCGAAGAAACGAGATATACGCTGAATCACAACCCTATGCCAACGGAAACGATATCCCCATCGGAAGCGGACCTGAAGGAGTGGAGACTGGAGTTTCACCGGTATCCGGAACCCGGCTGGTGTGAGTTCCGAACGACCGTACGGATCGTCGAGGAACTCGAACAGTTGAACGTCGACGAGATCCACATCGGGGCGGACGCTCTCGATCCCGACGAGCGATTGGGAGTTCCTGAGGAGGACGTACTTTCGGAGTGGTACGAGAAAGCGACGTCTGAAACGAACCGTACGGACGTGTTAGAGCAGATTCAAGGCGGTCATACGGGGGTCGTCGCGGTCGTCGAGAACGGTGAGGGTCCGACCGTCGGATTACGTGTCGACATCGACGCGCTTCCCATCACCGAATCGGCTGACGACGATCATCGGCCAGCGTCCGACGGCTTTCGATCGACTAATGAAGGGTTTATGCACGCATGTGGCCACGATTCCCACATTACATTCGGGTTAGGAACGATTCAGTCGGTTATTCAGAGGGATTTCAGTGGGACATTTAAAGTCTTCTTCCAACCAGCAGAGGAACTCCTCGGCGGTGGAAAAGCGATGGCTTCGGGTCCCCACATTGACGACGTCGACTATCTGTTCGGAGCCCACGTCGGCCTCGATTATCCGACAGGGACGGTCGTTGCCGGACTCGATGAAGCGCTCGCCCTCGCCCGAATGGACGTCACGTTCGAGGGCGAATCTGCCCACGCAGGGTTGGCTCCGAACGAAGGACGGAACGCGGTCCAAGCGCTCATCGCCGCTGCTCATAACATCTACGCGACCCCTCGCCACAGGGAGGGGAAAACGCGCGTGAACATCGGGGAAATCAGCGCGGACAACGCCGCGAATATCATCGCTGACCGAGCAACCGCGTCGATCGAGGTTCGTGGCGAGTCGACCGAACTGATGGAGTATATGCGCGACGCCGTGCAGCGACACGTAAACACGGCGGCGGAGATGCACGAGTGTGACGCCGAAATCTCTCTCACCGGGGAATCGATACGACAGGACTGCGATGGAGAACTCGTGGACCTGGTGAGTGAGACGGTAACTGATCGGTCGGAGTCGCTCTCACTGATTCGACGCGACGCCTTGGCCGCGAGCGAGGACGCCATGTACTTGATGAAGGCCGTGACGGAGAACGGTGGCAAGGCGACGTACATCGGCATCGGCGGGAGCAATCCCAGTGGCCACCATACCCCGAAGTTCGATATCGATGAGGAGAGCCTCTCGATCGGTGTGGAGGTGCTTTCGAAGTCCGTTCTGAAACGCCTCTCTTAGCGATCCATAGCCAACTATTATCCGAGTCAGTTCTGTCCTTCACTGCACAGATTCTCGAGTTTAGCGGCAGCTTCGCCCGAATCAATCGCTTCGCGAGCGCAATCGACGCCCGCCCGTACTGTCTCTGTGAGACCGGCGACATATACTGTCGCACCCGCATTTGCGAGAACGATGTCACGCATCGGGCCCGTTATCGACCCTGTGACGATCCCGCGAAGAGCTGCTGCGTTCTCCGCCGGCGTCCCTCCCGAAACCGCCTCGATACCACTATGGTCCAGTCCGAGCGTTTCCGGAGTGATTACGTACTCTTCGATCGACTCGCCGGTGACTTCGGCGACGCTCGTTTCCCCATGGATCGTGATCTCGTCGATTCCCTGACCGTGGACGACGAGTGCACGGTCAACCTCGAGGCGGGCTAACACCCTGGCCAGAACCGGCACCAGATCCTGATCGTAGACGCCGACTACTTGTGCGTCGGCTCCGGCAGGATTGGTGAGCGGTCCGAGAACGTTGAAGATCGTCCGGACTCCGAGTTCCTTCCGCGGACCGATAACGGTCTCCATTGCCGGATTGAATACTGGTGCGAGCATGAATCCGATTCCGTTTCGTTCGATCGCGGCTTCGACGGCGTGCGGTTCCGAATTGGTGTCGACGCCGACGACATCCAGAACGTCGGCGCTTCCTGACGACGAGGAGACCGAGTAGTTGCCGTGCTTGGCGACTGCCGTACCCGCCCCCGCCGCAACGATCGCGCTGGTTGTCGAGACATTGATCGTGTTGTAACTGTCCCCGCCGGTGCCACAGATGTCAACTAGCGGCGACCGATCGGGATCAATCGTTCGCATCGTGTTGCGCATCCCCTGAGCGAACCCAGCGATCTCGGCTTCTGTCTCACCTTTCGTGCGGAGCGCAGCGAGTACCGCACCGATCTGTGCCTCTGTAGCCTCTCTGAAGAGTAGCTGAGCAACCTCGCGCGCTCCATCGATAGTGAGGTCGTCTCCGGCGGTTATTCGATCCAAATAGACTCCAATATCATCCATCTATAGTCACGCTAAGACATCATATACTACAAGTGTTCTGTTTGTTGACCGTCTCGCAGTCGCGGAGAATCATGATGATGATGATGATGTGTGACAGGGTACCGTTTGTCTGTGTGAGTTATCCACTCTGAACGTCTGAAGCAAACATTCGCACACTTTCGTGCCAAGCAATCTGCCGACTATTTCACTCCACTATCAATGCGGAATGTTATCGTTCATCAACCGTTACGTCTCCAGTGTCTTCGACGGTCACCTCATATCCGCAGTGGACGAACGTAATCCTCCCTCGTGCTCGTGACTGACTTCCCACATTATTGAATAACTCATTGAGGGCCTCTGGATCGATCGTATCGTAGAGGGGTTCGACTTCCAGAGGACTCCGATCAGTGGCAGCAGCAATGGCTTCGACGACTGCGACAGATACCGGCTGGTTCGTTGATTCATCGGGTTGAGTCTCCATTTCCGATTAGGCAGTAGAGATCCAGATGGGAATATTCCTGGCTTCACCCTCTTGGTGGGTTTATAAGCCACTCCTCTCGAGCGGGAGTATTACAAGGGGTTCCCGTTGGCTGCAACGGAGGGGGGTCGAGAGGGCAGACGTCGAAATATCCGCTGTCGAGCAGATCGAACCACAGGTCCTACTCGTGGAAAATCTGACTCACCTCTCCTCGTATTGAACGTCAATCCAGACCTCGTTTTCGGGTTTCGGGTCGGGAAGTAGGAGAATCTCATCGACTAAACTCGTACGAACGCATTCCTCCCACGCTTCCATCGCAGTGGTGTGGTACTCCTCGACGACCTCCGTGTCGACGTTTTCCCCGTGATCGCTGCGCGCGATCGATCGCGATTCCCGTCGCGTCGGGATCGAAACCCGGGTCCGATACCGATCATAATCGTCGCGGACGCTGACGAAGGTCTCAGGACGGAGGTGGACCGCTGTGGAATCGACGTCCGACGGCGAGTCCCTGTCATCGAGAACGTGGGGTACCGCCTTCACGTCGCTTTCGAACGGTGGCGAGATACGGAGGACGTGGCGACGGTGTTCTGTCTCGTCGTCACGGTTTTGCTCGAATGCCTCAACAACGTTCGTGGGGTCAACGACGACGGTTTCGATACGGTCCGCTACAGTTCGAGGCTCGGGGCAAGTCATTCCGTAGGTGATCCATATTCTCCCGATTCATAAACCGTTACTGGTCGTTGAGACGGTGCTTGCATCTGCACGACAATAGCACAGACGCCCACGGAAAGAGCGTACCGTCATTCTTTCAAGCTCGCTTAGTTTTCCCAGTCCGGTAATCGGTTTATCGCGTCGCCCAAATCATATCAATCGTACATACTGAGATGGTGTCCAAAGAGCACACTACGTTGCTATCCGGTACTCTGTTTCGACGACTCGATCGTGTGTTCTACTGATCGTTCATTACTGCAGTGGTGATCGATCAGTAGTGGAAGGAATGTCCGGTGCTCTTTTCTATGAGAAAGGATCACCCGTAGACGATGACGCGTTATTTTGAGGACCTAGAGAGCGGCGACCGAGAATACTGTGGCCATCACGCTATCCGAGAGCGAGACATCGAGGGATGGGTGGCCAAAGCCGAATCGGAATGTCAACAGGATACGAACGAGAACGGTGAGCTGATCACCCCGAAACAGTACATCCGAGCCATCTGTGGGCGTATCCTAGTAAGTAAGCCACAGGAGATTGCTTTGAAAGGAGTAAACGAAATCGAGGAACTCGAGCATCACGAACAGCTTCGTTCGGGAGACGTACTGACCGTTGCTGTCAGAGTAGTGAATATCGATCCGGGTCAAGACGGTTCCCATTTCCCCGCAGTCGATATGAAGGTTACTGGGCGGAACCAAAGCGATGACGAGGTTATAACGTATTTCGCGAAAGCGATAGTCGAACGAGAAGGGTAACGGTATATGACTAACAGTCAGCCGAGTGGATGAAGTGGAACTGCTACGATTTAAACGGAGCTATCATCTCGTCGTCGAATGGAACAGGTGCTCCAGTTCGATCGAAGCAACCGTATTCTGTGAGTCCTCTAATATTCGTTTTCCCGCTGCTGGTAAACTTATGAGCGATCCGAATCGTCTCCTGATCAACGCGTATCACGTCACATTCGACGTGAAGTTCGGTTTCAAATTGAACGGGTGACTGAAATTCCCATTCCCAATCGCGGAGCCGATACGGCTGTTTCTCACCGGCGAGTTCGCCGATACTCGTTCCCTGCTCGGTGAGGAACTCCTCGAGGGCGATCCCCGCGAACCGGGGATACTCCTCGAAGTAGGATAGTTCCGCGCCCTCGATGTAGGGGCTCCGAATCGGGACCGACTTCAGATAAGAGGGCAGGTCCGTTCCCCCGTCCGTTTCCGTCGTCGGACCGACTTCGGGGTCTCGATCGACACACGCGTCTGCGAACGCCGACCGAACCTGCTCGGGCAACGGACGTGCACCGCCGCTTGACGATATCGTTACGTGAGTCATTCGCGCCGTCGCAAGGCGCTCGCCGTCGGCATCGAGGATCTCGTAGAGGAGTTCGACGCTCGATCTCCCGACGTCGATGGGCACCGTCTCGACGGTGATCTCGTCACCGAGTGCGGGATACCGGTGGACGGTGGTGTCGACCACGACCGGCGCGTAGGGAATGCCGTCGTCCGCAAGGATGTCCTCGAACGGATAGCCGAAGGCGGCGGCGATCTCCTGTGTCGAAATCAGCTGCCAGTCGAAGAGGACGGATCCGTGAACGAGCGGTCCAGCGAGCTCTCCAAATCGCACCTGCGTATCGCTAATCGTTTGCACACCGCGTTCGTATTTGGTCGAGAACTACTATATTACAGGAAACGGCAAACGATACGACGCGAACATGATGAGATCGGCGCCAGGAACGAGTAAAACGACTTTTATGTAGCGATCGTGATTCGCCACTATGACCGTCGACGACGGACTGATCCGAGACGAATTGTTCGACGATCCGTTCTGCAACTCTCTCGACATTACGTTCGACAAGGTCGAAGACGGGGCGGCCACGGCGCGAATGCCAGTCACGGAGTCGCATCTGAATTTCGCCGGCGTCCTTCACGGTGGCGCTGTCTTCACGCTCGCGGATGCGGCGGCCGGAGCAGCGCTTTCCTCCCGTGTCGGTACGGACGCCAATATCGCGCTTGAGGCGAATGTGTCCTTCCTCGAGGCGGTGGACGTCGGTGAGACGGTGATCGCGACCGCGGAGATCCCTCACGAAAGCCGGAAGACAGCGGAACTGACGGTGACGGTAGAGACGGAAGCCGGGTCGCGCGTCGCCTCCTATCGATGTCGCGGGTATAAATTCTAAGGCCCACGACGGTCACGCATCCTCCTGTTCGGAGCCTGAACCGACTCTTCGACGCAAAACCCCATGCAGGCGAGAGACCACCGATAGATCGATCGGAATCGCTGACGGACGGGACGACCGCTTGGGCTGCGATCATCCGAGCGAGGATGACTCGCAGAACGATAGCTCGTTCCAGTATCTCGTTGCGATTTCGCGACTACTGCGTTCGCTACGGCCATGGTCGTTCCCGTTCACACGGGGTACAGTCGCCTCGGTTAGAACGACCGTGACATCAACAGACCGGAGTCAGTCACGCGTGTTCAGCCGTTTCGTTCAGCGACCTGCCTGGGCCGGAGGACGTATTCCGAAGCACGTTACCTCCTGCCGAATCTTCGCCGGACTGATAGCAGACGGATCAGTCGTCGCTGATAGCGGCACCATCGGTAGCCGCTCCGACATCGGGCGTCCGAAGCACGTCGGCGTCGGTCTCCGGACCGAGCGGTTCGACGCGGACGCTCGAGACCTTGTACTCGGGGATCCCTGACTGCGGGTCGAACGTCTCCTGTGTGAGTTTGTTGACTGCACCGGCGGCGAAATGCATCGGGATGAACAACGTTCCCGCGTCGACGCGCTCAGTGACCTGTGCTTTGACGACGATCTCGCCGCGGCGGGACTCGACGCGGACGTACTCCCCGTCGGTGACGTCGAGTCGCGCGGCCAGTTCGGGATGGATCTCGACGAAGCTCTCGCCGACGTGGCTCATGAGCCCCTCGACGCGGCGGGTGAGCTGACCGGTATGCCAGTGATAGAGGACGCGACCGGACGTGAGCGTCAGTGGGTAGTCCTCGTCGGGGATCTCACCGGGCTGGCCGCTGTCCGCCGGGACGAAGCGAGCGCGTCCGTCCTCGAAGTTGAAGTTCCCGTCCTCGTAATCGTACAGGTACGGCGTCCCGGGGTGGTCCTCGTCCGGAACCGGCCACTGCAGTCCGTGCTGGGGTCCCTCCTCGAGGCGGTCGTAGCTGACGCCGCCGTAGATCGGGGCGAGGTCACTGATCTCGTCCATGATCTCCCGCGGATGGTCGTAGTCCCAATCATAGCCCAGACGGTTCGCCAGTTCCTGGGTGATCTCCCAGTCCTGCCGCGCGTCGCCGGGCGGGGCGGCCGTCGGACGGACGCGCTGAATCCGTCGCTCCGTGTTGGTGAACGTCCCGTGTTTCTCCGGCGACGTCGCCGCGGGGAGTATCACGTCCGCGTGTTCGGCCGTCTCAGTCATGAAAATGTCCTGGACGACGAGGAAATCCAGCGCCTCGAGGGCTTCCCCGGCGTGCTGCACGTCGGGTTCGGATAGCGCGGGGTTCTCGCCGACGATGTACATCCCACGGAGGTTGCCCTCGTGAGCCTCGCTGAACATCTCGGGGACTTTGAGACCGGGTTCGGCCGGCGGGTGCTCGCCCCAGGCGTCTGCGAACTTCTCCCGCACCTCGCCGTCGGACGGGTCTTGATACCCCGGCAGACTCCCGGGGAGCGTCCCCATGTCCCCGCCGCCGCCCTGCACGTTGTTCTGGCCGCGGAACGGCGAGAGGCCGGCCCCCGGCTTTCCGAGCTGGCCGAGCGTTAGCGCGAGGTTCGCGAGCGCCAAGATGTTCTGCGTACCGTGGCTCGACTGGGTCATTCCCATCGCCCAGCCGAAGACGACGGTGTCGGCCGCGGCGAGGGTCTCCGCAGCCGACTCGAGTTCCGCAGCCGGGACGCCCGCGACCTCCTCGACCCGTTCGGGCGTGTATGGCCGGACCTTCTCGCGGAGGTCCTCGAAGCCGGTCGTGTTCCGCTCGATGAACGCCTCGTCGTGGAGGTCGTTCTCGATCACGTAGCGGATCAGCCCGTTGATCCAGGCCACGTCATAGCCCGGCTCGGTCCGGGTGTACTGGTCGGCGTGTTCGGCGATGCCGACCTGCCGCGGATCGAACACGACCAGATCGGCGCCGTCGCGAACGTTTTGCTTGATGCGCGTCGCCAGTACCGGATGGCTCTCGGTCGTGTTCGAACCGGTGATGAGGTAGGCGTCGGCCTCGCCGACGTCCTCGTTGATCCGGTTGGTCATCGCGCCGTAGCCGAGCGTCTGCTGGAGCGCCGCGACCGTCGAGGAGTGACAGAGGCGCGCGCAGTTGTCGACGTTCTTCGTCCCCAGGACCTGTCGGGCGAACTTCTGGACGAGGTAGGCCTCTTCGTTGGTCCCCTTCGACGACGCGAGACAACTAACGGCGTCGACGCCGTGCTCGTTCTGGATCTCTCGGAGACGTTCCGCGACGTACTCGAGCGCGTCGTCCCACGAGACCGACTCGAACTCGCCGGAGTCGGTCCGGACGAGCGGCTCGGTGAGTCGCCGGTCGCTGTTCGCGAACTCGTGGCCGAACTTTCCTTTCACGCAGGTCGAGAAGTTATTGGCGGGCGCTGCGGACGGATCGTCGACCGGTACGGTACCGATCGTGTCGCCGTCTTTGCTCCACATTTCGAAGCGACAGCCGACCGCACAGAAGCCACACGTCGTCTCTTCGACATCGAGGTTTTCGAGGCGAACGTCGCTGACGAAATCGGCGATGTCGAAGAGCCGTCCTTCCGGGAGCGTCTTCGTGGCGATGTTTTCCGCCGTATGTTCGCCGGCCAGTACCGCTCTATGACCGTACTCGCTGGCGAGTTCGGCGACGCGGTCCTTGGCGCGCTCCATGAAGCGAGCGACTCGCGCCTCCGCCGCGTCGTCGCCGCCGACCGCGTTAGTGGGGCTGGCAGCGCTGCCGGGGTCGGGCGACCGATTCGGTGCAGTCGTGTCGTCTATGGTTTCCGCCTCGTCGGTCTCGACGACCGTCCCGATGGAGTTGCGATGGGTGAAGCCGGGAAGCGGCAGCGTTCCGGGGCCGCCGATTCCCTTCTCGGTGAGCGCGCCGGTCGGACAGACCGTCGCGCAGTGGCCACAGGAGACGCACTCGGAGTCGGCCATCGTCTCCGCGTCCGACTGGAACCCGATCCGAGTGTCCTCGCCGTGGCCCTCGATTCGGAGCACGCCCTCGACCTGCACGTCGTTACAGCCCTCCACGCAGCGATTACAGAGGATGCACTTGTTGCGGTCGATCTGGATGAACGAGGAGGTGTCGTCGATCGGTTCGTACTCGCTCCGCTCGTCGAACACGCCGTAGCGCGGGTGGTCGACCCCCTCGCTGATCGCGGCGTCCTGTAACTCACAGCGCCCGTTCCCGTTGCAGGTCGTACAGCGGAGGTTGTGGTTCGAGAGGACGAGATCGAGGTTCACGCTTCGACTCTCCGCGGCGTCGGGCGTGTCGGTCCTGACCGACAGCCCGTCCTCCGCGGGGAACGAACAGGACGGAACGAGACCGTGTTCCTCCGTCTCGACCATACAGGTCCGACACTCGCTTCGAGGGCCAATCTCCTCGCTCGCCGAACCGTCCCGGTCGTAGTGACACAGCGCGGGCACGTCGGCGTCGCTCTCGAGGCCGTTGGCGCCCGGATCGACGGAGACCGTCTCGTCGTCAGCGGCCTGCATCGCGTCGATGACGGTCGATCCGGGCGGAACGGTCACCGACTGCCCGTTGATCGAGAGCGTCGTCGGTTCATCGCTGGCCGTACCGGCGGGGGGATCGTTCGCAGTGCCCGTCTCGAACGTCGCTGTCACTGGCGTCTCGTCCCGTCGATCGTCGATTGTCGGTATTCGTGGAAGTGGATCGTACGTACTCATAAGTGATCAGTACACGTTCCGCTCGGACAGCGCCCGTTGGCGTGGGCGCGAAACTCGGATTCGAATTCGTCCATGGCCGTGGTTACGGGCCGCGGCGCGTGGGCGCCGATCTGGCAGTTGCTCGAGCGAGCCATGACGCGTCCCAGTTCGCGAATTCCGTCGCTTCTGAACGCGCCCGCGTAGACGTCGCGAAGCAGTTCCGTGAGCTGTTTCGTCCCCTCCCGTCCGGGGACGCACCGGCCGCTGTTGGCCTCCGAAGCGAACTGCGCGCGCTCGCCGGCGGTCGCGACCGCACAGCGCCTGTCGCTCAGCAGTTCGACGACGCCGTCGGTTCCGAGATCCGCCGCGGTGAGCGACCGTGCAGTGGGGGCGACGCCCAGATCGGTCGTGAACCCGCCGAAGACACCACCGACGCAGGCCATCTTGAGCGATCCCTCCATCGAAACGGCATCGAGGGTCGTCTCGAGCGTCGCGCTCGAGTCCAGTTCGACGATCGCCGGCGTCTCGACGTCGCCGGTCACGGTCACGAGCCGCGTTCCCGGATCCGGGGCGTCGGCGTCGATCGACTCCGGGGCGTGAACGGCCTGCCGGACCTGTGCGAACGTCCGCGGCGTGTGCACGATCGTCGGACGGCCGTAAAGGCCGTACTCGGCCGGCGTCGGCGGTTGCAGGCGGGGTTCGATCCGGTCCGCGCCCTCCATGGCCTCGAGCGCGGCCGTCGGCGCGCCGGCGCGGTACTCGTCAGGGCCGACGACGACGTCCGGCACGACCGGCAGTTCGTCTTCGATGGCGTTTGCGGCCTGTCGAACGTGTCGCTGGAGGGTAGTCTCGTGTTCGTTCAGATAGACGACCGCGTCCTCGGCGCCGACGTACTCTGCGACCGCCGCGACGCCGTCCAGGACTGCGATCGGCGCCCCGGCGAGCAGCGTCCGGTCGGCCTGCTGTCGGTCGTCGGGCTCGTTCGCGTTGACGACGATGAGTGGATCGCCGTCGGTCTCGCGGGCCCGTTCCCAAGCGTCAATGGCCGGTTCGTCGGCGATGGCGTCGCCCCGCCCACGGGCGAGAATCCCCATATCCACGGCCACACTGGCGTCGCGTTCGGTCGAACACAGTGTGTAGTCGGCCGGATCGAGCGGATTGACCCAGCCGCACGGACCGAGGACGAGCCGTCGGCCCGCAGCGAGCGGGCCAGTTTCCGGAACCGGAAGCGACGTCGCGTCCGGATCGTGGTCGACGATGGCGTCGGCGCGGGACATCGGGAGTCCATTTGATTCAAATTCCGTGACGAGATCTCGAGTCGTCGACGGGGACGGCGAGCGAAAGAACGCGGTCCGCCCGTCGTCGGTCGCGAGGACCAGCGGTTCCAGTTCGTCGACGCCGGTGGGTCCGGTTCGGACGACCGACACGGAAGCCGCGGCGTCGCGAGCGGCGGCGTAAACGCGGTCACCTCGATCCGCTGCGACCGCTGCCGAGACGCGAACGACCGGCGATCGACGAACGGCTCCTATCTCATTCGTCATCGATACTCACGGTTTGCGATCGGTCATTAAAAAACACCCGAAAGTCACCGTCTGCGAAGTCAATATCGACGCCTTGAGGACGCAGCGAACGGCTCGATAGAATGATGACGAACCCGCAATTCGATGACGTTCGGGAACGGGCCGCCGAGGCGGTTACCGAGGATGATCTCCGATCCGTGTATACCGGGCTCGTTCACGAGGACGGTCGTCACGAGTACTACTTCGCTAACGACACGGAGGAGGCGGCGGAGCTCCGGGAGGCAGCCACGATCCAACTCGGCATGTTGCTCCGCGTGCTTGCGGACCGTTCCGACAGCTCCGTCGAGGAGATCACAGACCTCGCGGTCGAGCGCGCCGAACAGATGCAGCTCCGATAATTCTCGTTCGTTCGGATCGGAAATCGCGGCAACCGCGGCGATCGCTCGTCGACGGAGCGGCCAACCATCCCGCACTCACACCCTGACGGCGTAGTAGCGACGAGCGCCCGCTCGTAACCAGCGGCCGGTATCGCGCTCCCGACAGTCCTCGGCGTACCGTCGGTGCAGTCTCTCGAGGTGTCGTCGGTCGGCCGAATCGGATCGTTCTGGACGACGATCGCTTGAGACTCTTCGTGAGTGGGACACTGCCAGACGAGCGCCTTCCGAGTAGCGGCCACGTCCGCGTCGCCATCGTGACGGTGCCCACACGCGTGCTACGGCACTGTCTAGCAAAATTTAACAGCAGCGGCGGAGTTGGTGGCGTATGATCGTCGAAGACGAGAACGGCGTGCGGACGGTCACGTTCGACCGGCCCGAATCGCTAAACGCGTTTACCGCCGATGCGGCCGAATCGTTAGCCGACGCAATCGACAGCGTTGACGCCGACGAGTACGATGCGGTCGTCCTCACCGGCGAGGGCGACGCATTCAGCGCCGGTGGTGACCTCGAGGCGATGGCCGACCGAGACGAGACGCCGAAGGAGTCCCTCGACCGGACGACCGAGACGCTCGGTCGAGTCGTCGAAGCGGCGCTCACGTCCGAGGTCCCGATCGTCGCGAAAGTCAACGGCGACGCCGTCGGCGCCGGCCTCGCGGTGACCGCCGTCAGCGACTTCGCGTACGCCGCCGACTCCGCATCGTTCAGCTGTGCGTTCGCACGGGTCGGCCTTGTTCCGGATACCGGCGGGACGTTCCTGCTGCCCCGATTGCTCGGTCTCCGTACCGCCAAACGGCTGGCGATGACCGCCGAATTCATCTCTGCGGCTGAAGCCGCGGAGATCGGGCTCGTAAACGAGACCGTTCCGGACGACGACCTCGAGGCAGCGGTCGACGACCTCCTCGAAACGCTTCGGGAGCGTCCGACAACGACGCTGGGACTGACGAAACGCGCGATCCACGAAAACATGGGACGGTACTGGCGGGAGGCGCTCGATCACGAACTCCTCACTCAATCGATCGCCTACGGCACGCCGGAGCACGAAGACGGCGTCGCCGAATTTCTCGAGCGGTGAGTCGACTACCGCGGTCGACTCGCGGATCGGACTACGGGGGTCAGCAGGCGTAGCTGTCGATCCGGACGCGGGAAACTGCGAGCCGGTTCCACCTGTCGAACGTTACCTACCATCACCCTGATTCTCGGTGTCACGTCGTTCGACCAGTTCGCGATTCTTGAGCGAGAGCACTTCGGTTCCGGACTGATTCGTTACCGAGATTCGTTCGCGGACGATTCCAGTGGTCGGATCGCCCTCGGACGGTTGCGTTTCGAGGATCGTCGTCTCTACGGAAAGAGTATCCCCCGGCCGAACCGGTTCGTGCCAGCGAACGTCGTCGATTCCGAGACCGGCGATGACGGCTCGCTCGCTCCGGACTTCGTCGACAAGACGTCGAACCGATAGGGAAAGTGTGTGGTATCCGCTAGCGATGAGGCCATCGAACCGGCTTTCCGTTGCCGCCTCCGGATCGGTATGAATCTCGAGCGGATCGAACTGCCGTGCAAACTTGACGATGTCGTCTGCCGAGACCGTTACTTCACCGCAGTCGATCGTTCGTTCCCGGATATCCTCGAGATATCGAGTTTCGCTCTCTGAATCGGTCATAGAGACGAGTCGTCCCTCCTGCCAAGTTAACGTTGGTATCTGCAGTCACCGAGACTGCAGTCCGTCTCTCCGGCGCGCGCGGGATCACATTCGTTACTTGAATCGATGAACCTGTCCGATAGGTTAGAGAGGGATTTTAGTTGTAGGCCGCTTCACTACTTGACAACGGGTATGGCAGGGAAATATATCACGTCCGAAAGCAATCTACCGGACGATCCCGAAGGGGAGGAGATCCAGTTACAGGTTAGTGACGAGGAGACGAAAGAAATTTTCAATATCCGGGCCAAGATCGATCGAGATCCCGACAATCTCGTCGATCCGGACACGCTGACCGTGGTGAAAGGCCCACACGAGAACACCGAAGAAGAGTGGTATCTCGATGTTCTCGAGACGGATAGCGGCGATCCGGTCGACACTGAACTGCTCGAATCGACGATGACCGCCCTCGAAGAGCAGTCGACCGTTATCAACACCCGCTCGAAGGAGGTGAAGACTCTCCTGCAGTATCTCACGGAAAAAGGGGAGTACGATTCCGTCTCCGAGGCGAGTCGAACGATCATGCTCGAGTATCTCTCCGATACGTATCCGGAACTCGTCAGCGAATACATCGATCTCAAAGTACAGTCGGAGCGGAACGAACTAGCTAACGAATTACACGATTACAAATGACGACCAGTAGCCTCCGGCAGTACCTCCAAACGCTCGAGACGAACGGAGACCTCCATCGAATTAGCGAGCCGGTCTCGTGGAATCTCGAGGCAAGCGCCGTCACGATGCTGCTGAACGAAGAAGACAGCGCCGTGCCGCTATTCGAGAACGTCGATTCAGCGCGACTCGTCGGCGACCCGTATCGGGGAACCCAACGACGACCCTGGGAACGGATCGCCCTGGGACTCGGATTGCCGTCGGATCTCTCGTACAGAGAGTTCTACGAAGCGGTGATCGAACGGCTGAAAAACCCGATAGAACCGGTAACAGTATCCACAGACGATGCGCCCTGTAAAGAGGAGATACAGACGGGCGACGACGTTGATCTCCTGGACTTTCCCTGGCCGTACATTCACGCGGGCGACGGCGGACGCTATTCGAATCTCCATACGCTCGTCGCACCGGACCCTGATTCCGAGTGGGTCGACTGGTCGAACCATCGAACGATGATCCACGACGGCGAGACGAGCAGCGTCCTCCTGTTGGCGGGTGAGCAAACGCCGAATCTCTACTATTACAAGTACGAGAAACGGGACGAACCGATGCCGGTCGCGATCACCGTCGGCGCTGAACCTGCCGTTCAGTACACGTCCGTGATGTGGATTCCGACGGGACGAAACGAAGCGGAATACGCAGGGGGATTGAAACAGGAACCGGTTGAACTCGTACCCTGTGAAACCAACGACCTCTCGGTCCCAGCGACGGCCGAACTCGTCATCGAGGGCGAAATCCTCCCGAACGAGCGTCGTGACGAAGGACCGTTCGGCGACTACTTCGGCTATATGCACGGCCCCAGACGGTCGATGCCTTTGTTCCGAGTGACCGGAATTACTCATCAAACCGATCCGATACTCCCGTTCTGCGTCGAGGGGACCGGTGTCGGGCATTCGGAAAACACAACCAGTTCGATGGAAATCGGCTGTGTCGGGCCGGACGCAACGCTCGGACTGCGGACCGCCGGGTTCGACGTCGAATGCTGTGCCCCTTGGAAGTCGACGCCGAGGACGATCTACGCGATCTCGACCGAGAAGACCAACCCCAGCTATCTCCACGATATGGCGAATTTCATCTTCACGACGTGGGGAATGCTCCACGTCGACTTCTTCATCTTCGTCGACGCTGACGTCAACCCGCTCAATCAGCGCGAAGTGCTCGAGGCGCTCGCCCTCCACGCGGATCCCGACGCGGATTTCCATCAGTTCGGCGTCGAGACGATGCCGAAGGTGCCGCTCAACATCTATCAGACGCCGACCGAGAAGGGGGACATCCAGACCGGAACGTCGAAAGCGAAGACGGCGAAGGCGTACATCGACGCGACCAGCGACGGAGCTGGCCGGGAGGCGCAACCGACCCACGACATCGAGCGCAGATATCGGGCGCAAAAGATACTGGAACGGGCCGGCGTCGAATCGAGCGAGCTGTCGTTCGTCGATCCCGGGGAGGCCACGCAATGACGACGGTGCGACGGCACCTCGATCGGCTTCGGGAAACGGGCGATCTGATATCCGTGACGGAACGCGTTCACTGGGAGGGCGCAGTCGCCGAGGTCGCGAGCGAGGCGACCCGGCACAACTGCCCCGTAACGCTGTTCGAGAACACGTCCGGGACGGTCCGGCCGGTGAGCGGCGTTTACGGCGGTGCCGATCAGTTCGCCAGCGCCGACCAACGGCCGTGGCAGCGAATCTCACAGGCGCTCGATCTCGGCCCGGAGTGCTCGTATACCGAACTGATCGAACACCTGGCGCGGTGGGAGACGTCCGACATCGACGACGTCACCGACGAATCGGCTGCGACCGTCCGCGACAGTGGCGATATCTATTCCCTCGGACTCCCGACGACCAGCGACGGGACGCCGCTCGTCTCCCTGGGTCTACTCGTCGTCGAGAGGGACGGTGTCACGACCTGGGCACCGATCAGAGGGCGGGCACAGCGAAGCCAAACGTTGCGACTCTCCGTTCCCGAGTCGGTCGTCGAGTGGTGTACGTCCTCGGCCGACGTGAGCGTCGTTCTCGGCGTCTCGGCTGCTCCCCTCATCGCGGCGCTTCAGGGATGGACACAGGGCCAGACGACGCCGAGCGTCCCGAACCTCGCGGCGGGACTGGCCGACGTCTCCGTGACGACGGTCGGATCGCGGACCGTCCCGTCGGACGCCGAAGTTCGCATCGACGGGCGGATGAACGCCGTCGAATCGTCAGTGACCGAGGAGACCGAACCGCGAGCCGCGTGGGAACTGACCTGCGAGACGGCGACTGTCGATGTCAACGTCGAGACGGTCGCCGTTCGCGAGGACCCGCTCGTTCCGTTCACTCCGCTCGGCGAACCGTTGACCGACGATATCCACCTGATGTGTCTCGTCGAGACGGCGAAGCTCTTTCGCCGGGTGAACAACTACTGGGGCGTCTCTCCCGTCGAGTGGATTCAGCTGCCGGTCGAAGGGCGACTCGGCTTCTGTATCGTCTCGAGTGAAATCCTGTACGCGGGGTTCGAGTGGCAACTGGCGAATACGCTCTTCTCGTTCTCCGATCTGTTCGACAAGGTGCTCGTTCTCGACGAACAGGCCGATCCGACGAATCTCGCTCGAGCGATCGACGATATGTGGGTCAAGGCCCACCCGGCCAACGACTGGATCTTCAGCGAACCGAACGCCTCGAGCGCAGCCGCCCCGTTGTATCGCTCGGACGACGAAAACGGTTCTCGACTCTACATCAACGCCACGTGGGATCCGCGGTGGGACGAGGAATACATTGCCCCTCGAGTGACCTTCGAGACGGCGTTCTCCGAGAACGTTCTGGAATCACTCATCGAGCGGTGGGAGGAACTGGGTCTCGACGACCTCCTCGACGAACGAGGGGTGAATACCGATCATGAGTGACGCCGTCCGGATCCCTGTCGGCGACGGATCACCGGAGGGAACGAACAGCGCGTACATCCTTCCGGCGCGCGGCGTCGTCATCGATCCCGGTCCACCGACCGAAACAGCGTGGACGTCCCTTCAGAACGGGATCACGGAGACCGGTCTCGCGTTCGAGGACGTCGAACACGTCTTTGTTACCCACTGGCACATCGATCACGCCGGTCTGGCGTATCGACTCATGGATCGTGCGAATGCGACGGTACACACTCATCACGACGATGCGGCTCTGATCGGCGACTACGCGTCCGCCCGGAGACGACGGCTTCGCCGCGACCGACGGACTCTCGAGCAGTGGGGCGTCCCGGAGTCGGTTCGAGACGACGTGCTGAGTCGGGATACGTCGTCCCCGCTCCCAGACTCGTTCGTAGTGGTCGGTCACGAAAGCGGTGATACCGTCGCCGGCGTCGAGTTCGTTCACACGCCGGGACATACTGCCGGTCATGCGTCACTGAAGACGGACGAGGATCTCTTCCTCGGAGATCTGTTGTTACCGACGTACACGCCAAACGTAGGGGGGAGCGATACGCGACTCGACGATCCGCTCGGGCGATATCTCACGTCAGTGAACAGACTCGAGTCGACATCGAGAGACGGGAACCCGGGCCACGGAGCAAAACTCGAGATCGAGAGCGCGAGCGCCGACGTGAGACGCCACCACCGAGATCGGGCCAGAGCGGCCTTTCGAGCGATCGCGACGTCGGAGGTGACAGCACGAACGCCGTGGGAGGTAGCGAGACAGTTGTTCGGGGATATGCGAGGGATCCACGCGAAGTTCGGCGCCGGCGAAGCGGCCGCTCACCTTCAGCGACTCGCTGAACTGGGGATCGTCGAGCGCGTAGACGGGGAAGCGGTTCGGTACCGCCCGATAGTCGATTCATACCCGGACGACCTCTCGCTGACGCCGTAGTTCGAGTCGCCGCAGATCGCCGGCTTAGGCGTTCTCACGACCGCCTCGAACACAGCAGTCTGCGAAGCTGGCTCGGATCATCAGTCGACAGCTACGTCGGAGACGCTACCAGAGCACGGATCGCTCGTTGCGGTTGAAAATATGAAAACGCCGCCGATCTGCCAGCGGCGAAACCCAGCGGTAGCGGACGTAGTCGTTACTCCTCGGCGCCCGGTTCTTTGTCCCCGAGCTCCACGGCCAGGAAGTCGGGCTCCCGATCATTGAGGAACGCACTGACGCCTTCTTCCGCGACGTCGGAACCGAGCAGTCGGTTCTGTAGCTCTCGCTCGTGGACCAGCGCGTCCTGCAGGGGCATCTCGAGGCCCTCGTTGACCGCCAGCTTGTTGTTGCCGACCGCGACGCTCGGCTTCTGGACGAGCTCTTCGGCGAACTCGAAGGCGGCGTCTTCGATCTCTTCCGGGGGGAAGATCTTGTCGAAGATGCCCTTCTCGGTCGCCTCTTCCGGCGTGAACGTCTCGCCGGTGAGCATCATCTCGAGCGCCTCGGAGCGGTCGATGTACCGAGGGAGCAGCTGGGTCCCCGCCTCGCCGGCGATGAGACCGAGGCTGATCTCGGGCATGCCGATATTGTAGCTCTCGTCGTTGCCGATGTACCGGAAGTCACAGGCGAGCGCGAGCTCGAGCCCGCCGCCCATACAGTGACCGTTGACCATCGCGATGAAGATCGTGTCGGTCGAGCGGATCTTCATCATGACTTCCTTGCTCGTCTGGCTCGCGTACCCGACCTGTCGGCCGGACTCGTCGTTCAGCTCTTGGATGTCGAAGCCGGTCGAGAAGAACGTATCGTTCGCGCTACCGAAGAGCACGGCCCGGATGTTCTCGTCGAATCGGATCGACTCAACGGCACGCTGGAGCTCCAGGAGGACGTTGATATCGTGTGCGTTCGCCGGCGGACGGTCGAGTCGGAGGATGCCGACGTGACTGTTCACTTCCGTCGTGAAATACTCGAGTTCAAGCTCGTCGAACGATCGGAGTTGCATACAGAACACTCATCGGGTCGCCCATATAAATAACTTTCCCAAATCGATTGGATTATGGCAGTAGGAGTGCTGAAGATACCGGTCGCTATGGGGTCCGAGGGCGTACTAAACGCCAACGGATCAGCTATCGACCGGTGTCCGGGTTCGCGCCGTCATATTTGATACGTTCGAATACCGTGTTGCAGTCGTTGCAGTAGTACTGGGTTTTCGAGATCTCGCTGCCGAAGGCGGACTCCCGTTCCGTATCCGTCGATTCACAGAACGGACACGTTACGGTCGGTTTCGAGAGGTGGTCGTTCATTGGCGTCAGTTCATCGCGAACAGTTCGTTCGCTTCGCCGCGGAGCTGTTCGACGTCCGTGTCACTGATCGAGCCGGTATCCACTCGTCGCCGCGTTTCGTCCCACTCCTCGAGCGCGGGCGCGTCCCAGTCGACGCCCTCGAGCGAGACGTCCGTTCCGGCGAACAGATCACGGTAGTGCTGGGCGAACGACTCGCGAATCTCGGCGATCGGTCGATCCGTGAATCCGGTCTGATACAGCGGATCCTCGTCCTCGTCGTACGCGGCCGGGCCGATGAGCGCGAGCGTCTGAGGAAGCGTCGTTTCCAGCGTCTGCTGGACCGTCTCGGGATCCTCTGCGGCCAGCGTCTCGAGTCGCGCATCGTGGTACTCGAGGTGGAAGTACTCGTCCTCGCCCATCTTGGTGATCAGGCCGGACAGATCGTCTCGGCCGATCGCGTCGATCAGATACCACGCGGCTCGGTCGGCCGGCGCGATCGACGCCATGTACGTCGTCCACTCGCCGTCGATGCGGTCGAGACAGGCCGCGTTGGCGAACTCGTCGGGATCGCGGTGACCGCTCAGCCAGTCGGCGTCCCGTCCCTGTTCTTCGAGTTCGCGCGCCAGTTGCCGAACATGGCCGATCTCCTCCTGGGCGGCGCTCGCTCCGCCGATATCGTCCTCGAGCGACGGTCCCGAGAGGCTCCACTGGGCGTACCGGTGTCCGAGCAGGAGCTTCGTGTCGTAGATCGCCTGTACGTAGTCGACCGCCGCTTCGGACCAGTCCTCACTCATGAGCGGCCACCTCGAGGTCAGGCCGTCCACCGGTCACTTCCAGCAGGTGCTCCGTTCTGGCGACGGCGAGGAAGTCCCAGTCCTCTTCGTTGAACGTGTTGTGGGCGTATATCTGTGCGAGTCGATCGCTCTTTGCGGTGACGTTACCGATGTGTTTGGTATCGTCACCTTGGTTGATTCGTGCGAATACTTCGTATTTCATAGTCATTAGAGGCTGATACCTGATTCACGCATCTTTTCACGGACGGCGTCGGTGAGCATGTCCTTCGACCAGACGGGATCCCACACGACATCGATATCGACCTCGTCAACGCCGTCGACGACCGCCAGACAGCTCCGAATATCGTTATGGATCATGTCGTAGGCCGGACAGCCCATGCAGGGAAACGTCAGTTCGACGGTGACGTGGCCCTTGTCTTCGCTGACGTCGTAAATCATCGCCATCTCGACGAGACTCACGGGAATGTGCGGATCCGGAATCTCGTCGATGATGTCCCACAGCTCTCGTTCGAACGGCGTCGCGTCGGCCCGACGCTGCTCGACGAATTCGCTGGTCAGCGACGCATTCGGCGATCCGTTCGTCGTTGATCGTACACTCGACATGATTAGACCTCGATGTCGACGGTACCGGACTGGATCATATCGATGTACTTCTCGTTTGCCGGGCCGCGGGAGCGCCATCGATCCATCACGTCGGACCACGAGATCGGTTCGCCGAAGCGCCACTCCTTGTTGTCCGCGTCGAAGGCGACCGGCAGATCGTACTCGAGGACGTACTCGTCGCGCTCGTCGTCGTAGTGGGCCGGTACGTCGAGTTCCAGTTCGTTCATCAGCGGCAACGTCCGGGACAGCCAGTCCTGCCGGAGCTCGTCGTTAGACTTCCCCTTGATGCGGTACTCGAGCTGGTCGTCGTGTTTCTTCTTGTCGTCGGGCATCCCGAACCACTCGACGCCCATCGGGAACATCCAGTCGACTGCTTCCTGCAGCTGTTGTCGGGTCTTCTCGCTGTTGTTCGCGAGCCGGCGCATCCACGTCTCGCCGTGACGGAGGTGGAACTGTTCTTCCTTGCTCACCTTCGTGAGTGCGCGCTTCCAGGGCGCGTAGGAGGTGTTCTCGTGGATATCGCCGAGCAGGACGATCCCCGCGCGGTCGAACAGCCCGTGGGCCGTCACGAGCTCGGCGAAGTTGTCGATGTGCTGGTCGAACCCGTAGGTGTTGCGGAACTCGTGGGGTTCGCGCTCGTAGATGAGTTCCTCGCGGTCCTCGCCTAAGTCTTCGAGCAGTCGGTAGGCGATGTGGCCGTGTCCCAGCTCGTCTTGGATCACGCTGATACACGAGGCGCGTGCGTCGAGCGACGGCGCATTGAGCGATTGCTCGTAGTACGCCGGTGCGCTCATGAGTTCGGTATCGCCTGAGACGGTCAGGATCTGTTTGAGGGCCTTCTTGTAGCCGTCGGTCATCTCTTCGGGCGATTCGATCATCCGTCCGTTCTGCAGCTCTTCTTTGAATTGCTTCTCGGTGGGCATGGCTCTGATCTTCCAGTAGAAGCTTTCTACTCGAGGGTTATAATTGTTTCCTGTATACGCTTCCTGTATCTACCAATCCGCGTGTCACGTCGGTCTCGCGGCCCAGCCGCGATCGTATCGGCGAATAGCGCACATCGAGTACTCTCTCGAGTTCGCTCGGCTCCGTCAGTGTCGAGACGTCGCTATCGCACGCCTCGCGCGAGGTCGATTCTCAATAAGCCGGACGACTTGAGTCCGCGTCTCGCGGACCGGAGTTCGTCCGAGTAACGTGAAGGGGACTCACTCACTCCACTAATCGCGCTGTCACGCTAGGCCGCGTCTCTCGCTGCGACCGAACTGCCGGCCTAACCCGGCAGAGTTGTTGGATGCGCTACCATATATACCAGTGCATTTTTTGGTAGTCCACCTCTGACGGTAATGTATGACGTACCAGATACGCCAGGCGACCCTGGAAGACGGTGAGGAACTACTGGACCTGTGGCACGGCTTCACGGACCACCTCTCGAAACACGACGATCGGTACGCGCACAAGGAAAGCGCCGATGACCGCTGGCTCCAGTACTTCGAAAACCAGCTCGTCGATTCGAAGTACGGCACCGTCATCGTCGCGGAACACGAGGATTCGGGCGAACTCGTCGGCGTCCTCGAGGCGCGCATCATGGGGAACCATCCGATCTTCCGGCTGCAGGACCACGGGTACATCAACGGCCACTACGTCGCGGAAAGCCACCGGGACAACGGCGTCGGCGCCGCGTTACTGGAGGAGGTCCACGAGTGGTTCGATCAGTCGGAGAAAGACGTCGACTTCTACCGCGTCGACGTGATGCACGGCGACGAGTCCGCCGAAGCGTTCTACGAGTCGAACGACTTCGAGCCGGTCGAACACGTCTTCGAACGAGCCACCGATCGAGAGCAGTAAGCAAATGGTCGAAAGTTACACTGTCGAGTTCGTTGACGAAGGACAGGCGATCGAAGTGCCGGCCAATAAACCGATACTCGAGGCGGCGGAGGAAGCCGGTCTCGCACCGCCCTATCAGTGTCGGATGGGCGTCTGCGGGGTCTGTTGTGGCTTAGTCGTCGAAGACGGTGAAGTCGACCAGACGGAGGGTATGTTCCTCTCCGACAGCGAGAAGGAGGAAGGCTACGCCCTGACCTGTATCGCGAAACCACGTTCGGATCTCCGTATTCGAACCGACGAGAGCCCGTAACGACGCGACCACGCAGATTCCCGCTCATTTTCGATTCGACCGTGACAGTCCACGAGCGCTCAGTCGTCGGTGTCTCGCGCTCGAGACCCTGGTATTGAGAGACCCGTAGATCAGCGTCCCGACGGCTATCAGTGACTCAGAGCGGTGAACGACTCCGCGAACCGCCTCCCGTTCTTGAAGCCGATCAAACGCGATCGTTTCCAGTGACCGGGTAGACCTCGACGGTTCACAAGGTGTGTATACGCGTACCGTATACGCCCTCCGCTATCCACTCTCACCTACCTTTACATCCATACGTCTGTAATGAGTTTGGGCAAGCCAGACCGATCGGAAGTTGGAAGGGCTGATGGCGAACGAGATGTTTACAGTAATACCATTGTAATGGGCCGTCAGCTCGAGATCGCCGTATCTGCCCCCTCGTCTCACACATGTAACCACATGCTTCCCAAACACCAATGTCTCATCACCGTTAGCGTATACACAAAGCGTAAACCACCTCCATATACGCGAGGCGTTAACAGTCAATCTGCTATTCAGAGAGCGGTTCACTGCGCTTGGAGTTCGCGGGCGGTTGTCTCGATCGCTACTCAGCGACTGCGTCTCAGAACCGACGCGTGTGGGTTACTCGGACGAGATCGCTCTTATGGAAGAGGGTGCGATTCGCAAATGAGTTCGTATCTCTCGGTTCGGATCGAAGAAGGCAGGAAAGATGATACGGAGGCCGCAGAGGCGATTATTGATGCTGTCGCGAGCGACGAGATCGGTACTGCTCGTTCGAAGCGATCGAACGATTCTATCGGCGCTCCAACTGTCGGAGTTCCGTCCGTCGAATCTTTCCGGTATCCGTCCGCGGGAGGGCGTTCTTGAACTCGACCTCGCGCGGATACTTATACGGTGCGAGGTTGTTCTTGACGTGATTCTGTATTTCCGTCACGAGTTCGTCTCCCTCGGAGGCGCCGTCGTTCAGGACGACGAACGCTTTCACGACCTCGCCGCGTTGCTCGTCCGGACTGCCGACGACAGCGACCTCGGAGACCGATTCGTGTTCTTCGATGACCGCTTCGACCTCGGGCCCGGGGATGTTGTAGCCGCTCGAGATGATGAGGTCGTCGTCGCGGGATTTGTACTCCAGGCGACCGTCTTCGCGCTGTACAAAGATGTCGCCCGGGATCGACCACCCGTCCTGGTTTACCTCGAGTTGTTTCTCGGGTCGGTCCCAGTATTCGATTCCGGTCGGCCCGCGAACGGCGAGGAGTCCCGCTTCGCCGCGCTCTAAGTCTTCGCCCGTGTCCGGGTCAATGATCTTACACTCGTACCCCGGGACCGGATACCCGGTCGCGCTCGGATCGATTTCCTCGTCGTGACGGTGACTGATGAAGATATGGAGCATCTCCGTCGTTCCAATTCCGTCGAGGAGATCGATTCCGTACTCGGATTTAAATTCCTCGAACGTCGTCGGCGTCAGCGGTTCGCCGGCGCTGAGCCCGAGACGGAGCGATGAGACGTCGTAGTCGTCAGGACCGTCGGGATACTGGGAGAGGATCTGATTGAATCCCGTCGGGATCGAACAGAGGATCGAAACCCCGTGGGCCTCGATCGCTTCCAGTAAATCGCCGGGATCCGCGTCTTCGACGAGACTCGTACTCGCGCCGAACCGGAGCGGGAACGTCACGAGGTCGCCGTATCCGTACGCGAAGGGGAGCGGTGGATTCCCGCCGAAGACGTCGTTCTCGGTCGGCTCGAGGCAGTACCGCGCGTAGGAGTCCGCGGTGGCCAACATGTTCCGGTGGGTATGAATCGCACCCTTCGGTTGCCCGGTCGTTCCGCTCGTATACAGCATCAGCGCGAGATCGTCGCGTTCGGTGTTGTACGCCTCGAGTTCGTCACTGGCGTCCTCGAGTAGGCCGTCGTAGCTGTGATAGCTGTGATCGATCCCGTTGCGCTCGGCGACGATGACGTCGTCGACGGTTTCGAGTTCCGGCAGCGCGTTCTCCACTTCTCTGAGGAGATCATCGTAGACGACGATGGCCGACGCTTCGGCGTCGTTGACGATGTGTTCGAGCTCTTTCGCCCGGAGGAGTTTCATCGACGGGAGAGCAACGCCGCCGATCTTCTGAACCGCCAGACACGAGATAATCGCTTCCGGTCGGTTAGGGAATCGAACGACGACCCGATCACCGGCTTCGACGCCGAGGCCGCGCAGCGCATTCCCCATTCTGTTCACGGTCTCCTGCAATTCTTCGTACGTGATCTCCCGATCCTCGAAATAGATCGCGACGTTGTCACCGCGCCCTTCGCGAACGTGGCGGTCGACCAGTTCGTCGACGACGTTGATCTGGTTCGGGTAATGGAGCTCCGGAAGCGAATGGACGTACTCCGGGGCATTCTCTTCGTCCGGCAGACGCTCCTCTGTGATAGTGGCCTGCATACGCATAACCAACTATAGCATTTAATAATATACCTATCGGTTCCTCACCCGATGTTAATTATAGAAATATTCCATTTCACGGCGGTCGGTCCGCTATTTCTGGGCTTCCCGTTCTGCCTCGAAAAGCTCGTCGCGGAGCCGTCGGATGGTATCGACGGCGTCGGTTCCCTCGGCGAAGACGTACGTCTTCGCGTCCTCGAGTTCATCCGTTTCGGCGACGATTCCGGTTGTCTCGAGTTCGGCGACGTGCGTTTCGACGGTCGACTCCTCGAGGCCGGTGATACGAGCGAGTTCGGGAATCGTAAAGTGAGTCGTCAAATCCTCCGATTCGGCGAGTAGTGCGCTGACGAGCAACGTCTTGGGATGGGTTCCGAAGACGTCAGTCAGGGGGATGTCCGTCGCAAACGATTCGGGATCCGTCGGCTCGTTTCGATCGGCCATGGTTCGTTTGACGACGGAATCCGTCTTAATCGATCGGGTTGCAATGTGTCGGGCTACGTCCAGAACCCGTCCGGATCGAACGTCCGGACCAATTCGAGTTCCTCGTCGGTCGGCTCGGACGTCGTCTTGACGGTCCCCTCACCGACGTCGTCGGCCGTCTGTACTTCCCACGGGAAGGCCGCGAGAACGCCTGCGACGTCGGCACCGGGATGAACGGTGCGGAGATAGAGTTCACCGCGTTCGTCGAATCCGAACGTCGCTTTCGACGTGACGAGCGCGCTCGGGCCACCGCCGGGAGCGGGATGGTCATCGCGACCGTTTCCATCGGCCGGATAGCCGGGGCTCGTCACGTAGTTCACTTCTTCAGCGAAGCGACGCGATTCGTGTGGCATGAGCAGGACAGTCCGATCAGCCATGCACGCGATGTCGCAGGCGCCACCGCTGCCCGGGAGTCGAATCTCCCGATCGGCGGCGGCCACTCGAGTCGTGTTCAGGTTTCCGTAGCGGTCGATTTCGGCACCGCCGAGGAAGCCGACGTCGATGTCGCCGCGCTGGAGTCGGGACATGATGTCGATCATGCCCGTCGTCGCGACGGCGCGGTTCAGGTTCGGCAGGTCGCACATCGTATGAATGAAGCCGTCCGCGGGTGCATCGCGAATGACGCCGCTCTCATATACGGCCATCGCGTTCGGCGCGTGCGTGCTGACCGCGACCTGAAACGCGATCAGTGGCAGCCGCATGCTGACGAACGCGGTCTCCCCGTCCTCGATCTCGCGGGCGGCGGTGGTGACCATCAGTTCGCGGTCCGTATAGTCCTCACTGACCATACTGCACCTCTGCGGCGACGGTCGGTTCGGTGATCTCGAGGTCAGTGTCGACGAACGTCGCGTACTCTTCGCGGCCGCTAACGCCGTATACCCACTTGCTGGCCCAGTCCTCGAACCCGTTCGCCGTCTCCGTTTGACGGTTGTACCGGAGGTAGTAATCGTTGTCCCGGTTGTAACAGCCGGTCACCGGCGACGGATGCGCTCCGAACGGGCATTCGACGACGCTGGTGACCTGGTCTCGCGTAATCGCGACCCTACTCGAATCGCTCTTGATGACGGCCGGTTCGACGATTTCCTCGGCGGTTACCAGAACGTTCTCTGCCGCACCGACCGCCGGTTCGACGATACCGGTGTTCCCCCAGAGGTGGACGTCTCCGTCCGGACTTGCACGCTGTGCATGAACGATCGCCCAATCGGGCTTGAGCGCCGGGACGAGCACGAGCGGCTCTCCGCCGAACGGATCGGTCGCCTCGGTGAATCGATCGTTTCGTTCGAAAATGTCGCTTCCGAGCAGCGAGCGCGTCGGGAGGTACGGGACACCCATCGCACCGGCCTGCAACGCGAGCGCGATACTGAAGTTAGAGTGATCTTCGACGGTAACTTCCCCGTTCTCGACGGCCTCTCGGAACCGGTAGCCGGTTCCAGCGCTGACGTTCCCGACCCACGCGGCGCGGACGTCGGATACCGCACCGCCGCCGATCAGTTGATCGAAGAGCAGGTCGCTGATCGGTCCGACCACGGTCAGTTCTCCGACGCCCTGTCGGAGGAGTTCATGCCCCACCGCGAACGGGATCGCGTGTTCCAGTGCGAGTCCGGCGGCGATTGTACTCCCGGTGTTGATACGCGATACCGCGACGTCCAGTGGCTCCATATTTGCCGTCATACACTACCAAATGTCGATAGACGTATATAAAACCCAACTGGGATAGTACACGACTCGCGGAACTCCCTGCATATGATCGGAATTTATATATATGATACTATCACACGGAAGGGTATGGTTCGCAGACTCATGGGTGAGAGTAGCAACCGGATAGCCACTGATCGGGCGTCTCAGTCGTCGATATCGAGACGCCAGTATCTAGCGAGCGGTGCAGCAGTAGGTGTCGGAGCCGCACTCGGTGGCTGTCTCGGTAGCGATGACGGATTGACTGTGGGATACGCGCTGCCGTTTACCGGTACCTACGCGATGCTCGGCGAGAGTATCGTCAACGGGTTCGAGCTGTACCTCGAGCAGAGCGACGGAGAGATCGACGGTCAGGAAGTCGAGACTGTCGAGCGCGACACCGAGGCTGACACGAACCGTGGTGTCGACGTGACCCGAGAGCTCATGGTCGAAGAACAGGCCGATGCGATCGTTGGGCCGGTCTCGAGCAGCGTCGCGATCGCCATGATGCAGACGATCGAAAACGAGGCAAGCGCGATCTGGCTGAACGCGAACGCGGGCGATTACCGCGTCGTGGAGGAGGGCTGTCTGAACTACCACTTCCGCACGTCGTTTAACGATTGGCAGACGAGCGCACCACTCGCGGAATGGGTGTACGATAACGTCGCAGACAACGTCTGTCTGGCCTACGCCGACTACGCGTTCGGGCAGAACTCGAAGAACTTCTTCCAGAAGGCGTTCGAGGAGGCCGGTGGCGAGGTCGTCGACGAAGTCGGTGCTCCGTTGGGGACTGACGACTACTCGACGTACTTGAGCGACATCGAAAGCAGCGGTGCCGACGCGGTGTTTTCATTCTTCGCGGGGAGCGACGCCGTAAACTACATTTCGGACTTCGCCGACTACGGTCTCGACGCGGAGATGACTCAGGTCGGGAGCGGGTTCCTGCTGTCGGAGGACACGCTTCCCGCACAGGGCGAAGCGGCGTTGGGTATGTACTCACTGCTCCACTACACGCCGACCCAGGAGACCGACCGGAACCAAGAGTTCATCGGGAACTATCGCGAGGCGTACGATAGCTCGGCGAATGTCTATGCCTGTCAAGGGTACGATTCCGCGCAGGCGTTCGCCGCCGCCGTCGCAGAAGCGGGCAGTTCGGACCCCGACGAGATGGCCAACGCGCTCGGCGGAATGGAGCTCGACAGCCCGCGGGGCAGTTTCCGGTTCAACTCCGAGACGCACGAGGCGATTCAGAACATGTACGTCCGAGAGGTCGTCGAAAGCGACGGGGACCAACCCGTCGAGAATCAAGTCGTCGAGACGATCGACTCGGTCGAAAGCCCTAACTGGGGATGCAACCTTGAGTAGTATGATTCGTCGAACGCACGAACGGGTCGCCGGCCGAACGCGCTGCAACCACCGAACGACTGACGTCTCGAGAGGGGGTGTGTGAGATGGTCGAGACGTTCCTTCGAGCCACGCTACTGGGCGTTCAGCTGGGTATGACGCTCGCGCTGATCGCTGCCGGCCTAACGCTGATCTTCGGCATGCTGGACGTTATCAACTTCGCACACGGCGCGCTCTACATGCTTGGCGCGTATTTCGGAGCCGTAATCGCGGTCAACCTGGGGAGCTTCTGGCTCGCACTGGTGCTCGCACCGCTGCTCGTTGGTCTCATCGGGGCCGCGATCGAAGTGCTGTCGCTTCGTCCCCTCTACGGTCGCAATCCCCTGTATCACATCCTGCTCACGTTCGGGTTCGCGATCATGATACAGGGTGCGATCGTACAGATCTGGGGCGGACAGGCCCGTCGGATCGCCCAACCGGATCTGCTCACCGGAACGCTGTCGATCGGATCGCTCAACTACCCGATCTATCGCCTGTTCGTCCTCGTAGTGAGCACGGTCCTGATCGCAGCCGTATGGCTCGCGATCGATCGGAGCAACCTCGGGATCCTCATGCGAGCGAGCGCCCACGATACGGAGATGGTAGACGCACTCGGAATCGACGTCTCGAAGGTGTTCACTAGCGTCTTCGTGTTCGGTGCGGTGCTGGCCGGTCTCGCCGGCGTCCTGCTCGGTGCGTCGCGCTCGGTCAACCCCGGAATGGGGATGGGGATCATCATCGAGGCGTTCGTGATCGTCGTGATCGGCGGACTAGGGAGTTTCCGCGGCGCTGTCTATGCCGGGCTCCTCATTGGACTGGTCACCGCCTACGGGGCGTTGATCGCGCCGACGCTGACGGATTTGTTCCTCTTCGGGCTGATGGCAGTGGTACTGATGATCAAACCCAACGGACTGTTCGGCACGACGGAGGCGGCATAAATGTCCGCACTCGATTACCTTCGACAGCGGAATACGCCGCGAACTGGAAACCAGATCCTCTCGAGATCGGGACGGCTCACGTTGCTAGTGGGGATCGCCATCCTCGCCGCGCTGGGGCCAGTCGTCCAGTCGGTCCAGCCGTTCTGGCTGAATCTCCTGGTTCGGATGTTGACCTTCGCTCTCCTGGCGCTGAGCCTCGACTTCGTCTTCGGCTACGCGGGACTGCTGTCGTTCGGCCACGCCGCGATGTACGGTGCCGGCGGGTACGCTGCGGCGCTGTTGGTCACGGAGGTGACCGCGAGTGCACTGGTCGTCCTACCGCTCGCGGTCGTCACCGGCGTCATCGTGGCCACGATAATCGGCTGGCTCAGCGTGCGGGCTCGCGGAATCTACTTCGCTATGCTGACGCTGGCGTTCGCACAGATGCTCTACGTCGTCGCGTTCACGGACCTACCGGCAACGATCGCCGGAATGGAGACGGTGACCGGCGGCGATAACGGTCTCTACGGCATTCAGCTGTACGAGCTGTTCGGGATCGACTTTCGGGAGCGGCTCAACTACTACTACTTGACCCTCGGGATCGTGGCGCTATCGCTGGCCGGGATAGTCCGGCTCGCCAACTCCCCGTTCGGCCGCGTCCTGCAGGGCATTCGCGAGAACGAAGAACGAACGGAATTCATCGGCTACGACGTCCAGCGCTACAAGGTCATCGCGTTCGCGATCAGCGGCGGCTTCGCCAGTCTCGCCGGCGCGCTCTACGTGCCGTTCCAGAGCGTCGCTAACCCCCAACTGCTCCACTGGACGGTCAGCGGAGAACTCGTCGTGATGGTCCTACTCGGCGGCATGGGCACGTTCTGGGGCCCGATGCTCGGGGCCGGACTCGTCGTCTTTCTCGAGGATCGTCTCGGCAGCGTCGCGAGCTGGGAAGTTATCCTCGGCAGCCTGTTCGTCGCGGTCGTCGTCTTCGCCCCGCGTGGACTCGCCGGGTCGATCATCACGCTCCGAAACGATCCTCGTGCCGCCATCGGAAACGCGAAGCGAGCGCTCGAAAACTACGTGCGGAAGGTGAGAGGATAACGATGAGTGAAAACGTCGACGAACTCGAGACAACCGCCGAAGACCAGCCCGATCCGTCGAACGACGTGATCCTTCGAACCGAGGATCTCACCAAGAAGTTCGGCCCGCTCACCGCGATCGATAGCATCTCGCTCGATATCCTCACCGACGGGATCACATCGATCATCGGTCCAAACGGGGCGGGGAAAACGACCCTGTTCAACACGCTCACTGGAAAGCACGCGCCGACCGAAGGCCGGATCGAGCTTCGCGGCGAGTCGATCGGGGGAAAGCCGCCCCACGAAATCGCCGGCCACGGAATCGTCCGGTCGTTCCAGATCACGAACTTCTTCTCGGAGCTCACTGCGATCGAGAACGTCCGCCTCGCGGCCCAGGCACGGTATTCCGGCTTCGGACCGTCGGACTTCCTCAGCCACCACACGGCGCTCGAGGAGCCGATCGCCGACGCGAAGCACATTCTCGAACGCGTACACCTCGACGATGTCGTGTACGAGCCCGCCTCGAGCCTCTCGTACGGCCAGCGTCGCCACCTCGAGATCGCGATCGCGCTCGCCTCGGAGCCCGAGTTGCTGTTAATGGACGAGCCGACGGCCGGAATGAGCCCCGAGGAGACGCGGGAGGTGGTCGAACTGATCGAAGACATCGCAACGGACATGACGATCGTTATCATTGAACACGATATGGATATTGTAATGGGAATCTCCGATCGGATCGCGGTGTTGAATGAGGGATCGCTACTCACGCAGGGAACGCCGGCGGAGATCCAGCGGGACGAACGCGTTCAGCGGGCATACTTAGGAGGTGGTGGTCGTGACTGATCGGCTGCTTAGAATAGATTCGATCGACACCCGTTACGGGGAGAGTCACATCCTCTTCGACCTCTCGCTCGCCGTGGACCGCGGCGAGATCGTCGCCCTCGTCGGCCGAAACGGCGCGGGGAAGACGACGACGCTCCGAAGCATCATGGGACTAACCCCGCCCACGAACGGGACGATCACGAAGGACGCCGATCGGCTCGACGGACTCGATCCGCACGAGATCCGGAAACGGGGCATCTCGTGGATTCCCGAGGAACGGCGCGTGTTCGGGAGCCTGACCGTCGCGGAGAACCTACGACTGGCGGCTCACAGCGGTGACGGCGATCAGGCTAACCGGTTCGAAGAGATTTACGCGCAGTTTCCTCGACTCGACGAGCGACGGGCCCAGAAAGCGGGGACGATGAGCGGCGGCGAACAGCAGATGCTCGCGATCGCTCGAGCGCTCCTTGGTCCCGAGACGGACCTGCTCCTGCTTGACGAACCAAGCGAGGGACTGGCACCACAGATCGTCGACGACGTCGCCGAGATCATCCGCGAATTGAACGAGCGCGGAGTCACCGTCCTTCTCGTCGAGCAAAACGCCGAGATGGCTCTCGAGTTAGCGGATCGCGCGTACGTCCTCGAGACTGGCGAAATCGTCCACGAATCGACCGCAGCAGAACTGCTCGACGACCGCGAAACGATGGAGGGATATCTCGGCGTCAAATGAGCCGTCTACGCATCGTCCGCTCGGAAACCGCGACACGGTGTGGCAGTCCAACGAGTATCTCGAGACGACCCGAACGCCTAACTGCACGGGAATACCAGTCTCGTGTACCGATGCGGTACCTGACCGACTACACTGATAGAGGTGGGACAGCGTGGACGTAGAGACCGACCGAATTCACGATCTGGTTCGCGTCGAATTCCTCACCGACGAGTCCGTCGCCCGACTGGTAATGGAACAGGGGGAGAACCCGATGAACGTCTTTCGCCCGTCGAAGGTCGAGGCGATGGCCACTGCGGTCGAGTCGCTCGCGGACGATATCGATTCGCTCGTCCTGTACGGCGAACCGGTGTTCTCCGCTGGCGCGGACCTCAGTTCGGTCAAGCGGATGCCACAGGAGATGCGCCCGGCGAAGATCGACACTATCGCAGCCGCGTCGAACCGGTTCATCCGCTCGATCAGGCAGTTCCCGGCACCGGTCATTTCGGCCGTCACTGGTGTCGCAGCGGGCGGTGGGCTCGGATTCGCACTCGCATCCGACCTGATCTACGTTCACGCTGAGGCCGTATTCGACACGGCGTACGCCCGTATCGGACTCACCCCGGATAACGCGACGCCATTTTTCCTCGTTCGGACGGTCGGTCCGTACCGGGCCAGGGAATTACTGTTCGATCCCGAACCGATCTCTGCGGCAGAGATCGTCGATCTCGGGCTCGCAAACGATCGATACGATGTCCCGGAGTCGGAGTTCATCGAGACCGTGACCCGAGACGCCATACGGTATGCGAACGGACCGACCGAAACGTACGCGCAGACGAAGCAACTCCTCGATACCGCCTTCGAGGGACGACTCGACGACCACCTCGAGGAGGAACGGTCGACGATCAAGCGAATGAGCGACTCCGATACGTTCGACGAGGGCATTTCGGCGTTTTTCGAGAAGCGCCAACCGAACTGGGAGTAGTAACCGACAGCACCGCTTGCGAGGTCGCTACGGAGTTTCGAAGACGGTGGCCGGAACTGAATCGGCCACCTCGTCCCATTTGGTGATCATCGCAGCAGGGGCCGTCATGTCGCGATGAGCGATGTGTGGCAGAGACCATCACGGCCCCTACAATCGTTCTCCGAACTGCAAGTGACCGTTCTCGAGCGAACGGTCTGCGGTTCGACGAGAGTGTGTGGGCGGCTTCGGTTTACGGCCGAAGCCGCGTTGACGTGGACGGACGATAATCGGTTTGACCGACCCGAACGAATTTCGGGTCGATCGAACCGTGGAGCATCATCTTGCCACGGGCGGGATGATATCGAGCTGGGGGTTCGATCTCGATAGTCAATCTGGCTGAGTTATCCCGCCAAGACCACTAACGCTCGCGACAGTAATAAACTCTATTAAACGCATGAATAATTCCGCTTCGAGGTGACCGCTCATCCCGGGAACGCGTTCCGTCGACGCTCGAGCGTCGGACGGGTCCGCCGGTGAGAAAGAACCAAGAGACTTCCCGCCGTTTCCCCATCCATGACGTTCGAAACGCTCGAAGTCTCCGTCGACGACGGCATCGCGGCCGTTCGAATCGATAACGATCCCGTCAACGCGATCGACCAGCAGATGCGCCACGAACTCGCCGACACGGTCGATATCCTCCGGGAGGATCGAGTTCGAGTCGGGATCATTACCGGACGCCCAGACGTGTTCTCGGTCGGGGCCGACGTCGGCCTCTTCGAGGAGGCCCAGGAGTGGACCACCGACGAGTTCCGTTCGAACTCGCGGATTCTGGGCGGCGCGTTCGATGCGATCGAACGCATGGAAAAGCCCGTACTGGCCGCCATCGACGGCACTTGCGTCGGCGGCGGCCTCGAACTCGCGTTAGCCTGCGACGTCCGGATTGCGAGTCCCGATGCGACGCTCGGCTTCCCCGAACACAACATCGGTCTCATACCCGGCCTAGGCGGGTGTTCCCGCTTCGTCCATCTCGTCGGTCCCGGGACGGCGAAGGATCTCATCTTCAGCGGCGAACTGGTCGACGGTGAACGCGGTCGCGAGATCGGGCTCATCGAGCGCGTCGCGGACGATCCGGAGTCGGCTGCTCAAGCGTACGCGGACGACCTCCTCGAGCAACCGCCGCAGGCGCTCGGACTCGCGAAGTGCGTCGTCAACGCCGCCCGCGATACCGACACCCAGACCGCGGGCGTCCTGGAATCGCTCGCCCAGAGCACGCTCCTCGAGACCGACGATCACCGGGAGGGAATCAAGGCGTTCCGCGAGGACCGCGATCCGGAGTTTACCGGCGAGTAACGTCGAACTCGGCGGAACCGATTCGTCGCCGCTACCCGGATAGAGTCCATATCGGTTCGCCGACTGTGCCGTGATCGATCATCGGCCTATTTACAGTTCGAACGATAACTGGTACCTATGATCGAGATACTGATTCCCATCGACACCGACGAGAGCCGTGTCGAGCGGCAGATTCGAACGATCCTCGAATTACCGATCGAGACCGATACCGTCTCCGTAACGGTGCTGCACGTCTTCTCGGACAATCCGGCCGGTGCATCGATTTCACAACTCCAGACGGCGCGATCCGCCGAAGAGCGACTCGAGGCCGCCGGGATCGACGTTCGTCTCGATGAACGAAGCGGCGATCCGGCGCCGGAGATTCTCGCCTACGCGGACGAAATAGACGCAGATCTGGTCTGTCTGGCCGGCCGAAAGCGATCACCGACGGGGAAGGCCCTGTTCGGGAGCGTCACGCAGGACGTGATTTTGAGCACCGACCGGTCGGTCCTTATCGCCGGGAGCTCCGAAACGAGCCGTTCGTAACGGCGTCAGACGCGATCCGCAGGCGGTCGCCGGAGCCGCCGGACGAGCGAGTGCTCGAGATCGAGTTCCATTTCGAGTTCAGAGAGCTTCCGTTTCGTGACGTCGAAGCCGACGTTCTCGTACACCGTGATGGCACGTTTGTTGCCTTTCGAGACCTCCAGCGTGAGTCCGCTGTGGTCCCTGTCGTCGGCATAGGCGATGAGTTGCTTGATCAGCTCGGTCCCGATACCGTGATTCTGGTACGCTTGATGGACGAAGATCAGGAACTCCGGCTCGCTCGAGTCCGCGGGGACGACCGCGACGTGACCGATCACCCGATCCCCGTCGAGCGCGATCAGGCTCCACCCGTTCGAGTGTAATCGCTCGAGCCAGTCTTCGATTTTCGGTACTGTCGCTGGTGGCAGCCCCATCGACCGGCTGTACTGATCGAGATCGGCGTACATCGAGACGAGCGCGTCCCGATCGTCGGACTCGTATGGCCGAGTCAGAAACAGCGTGTCATCTTTTCCCTCGAACCGCGGACACCGCGGCGGGCAGTAGGGCGTTCCCTGGCACTCCGAGTTGTCCCAGGCGGTACAGGCGGCGCCCGTCGTACCAGTATTCGCGCTCATATCGATTCGTTCTCCCGACAGCCACGTAACGTTCAGCGCGAACATGTTTCGGTTCTCCCGGTCGGAATCCGGCTCGAGAACTCCACTGGACGGCGAGAAACGGGCGTTCACCCGGGCGCGGCTACCGTCCGATGAACTCGGGATCGCGACCCTCGAGGAAGGCCTCGATCCCTTCGTCTTTGTCTTCCGTGGCGAACAACTGGGCGAACAGTTCGGCCTCGTACTCGATACCCTCCTCGAGCCCCATCCGGGAACTGGCTCTGATGGCCTTCTTGGCGAATTCGAGGGCGATGGGACTCTTCGCGGCCATCGAACCGGCGAGATCGTCGACGCGCTCGTCGAGTCCGTCCTCGTCGTGGACTTCGTCGACGAGACCGATCTCCTGGGCCTCCTCGGCGTCGACGAGTTCCCCAGAGAGGATCAGCTTCATCGCCTGGCCCTCGCCGACCAGGCGGGGGAGTCGCTGGGTCCCACCGCCGCCCGGGATGATCCCCAGGTTGATCTCGGGCTGACCAATCTTCACACCGGACTGGGCGATCCGAACGTCACACGCCGTCGCGAGTTCGCAGCCGCCGCCGAGTGCATGGCCGTTGATCCGCGCAATGACGGGGATAGAGGCGTCGTCGACGGTTTCGTAGATCCGCGGGCGCTCACTGGCCTCGCGCTGTTCGACTACACCGCGCTCCCGGAACTCGGTGACGTCCGCGCCGGCGACGAACGCGCCGGATTCCTCACTGCCCGTGACGACGAGCACGCGCACGTCGTCGTCCGCGTCGGCGGCGGTGACGGCGTCTTTGAGTTCGGAGCGGACGTGTCCGTTGAGCGCGTTGCGGGCGTCGGGACGCTCGATAGTGACCGTCGCGACGCGGTCGGCGCGCTCGCCAATTTCGACCGAAAGAAGTTCGTACTCGTCCGAGAGTTCACTCATCGCTCTCACCCCAATCGCCGCTCGTGCCGACGCGCTCGCCGTCCTCCCAGACGTAGTAGCCCTCGCCGGTCTTCTTGCCGAGCTTGCCAGCCCGGACCTTCCGGCGCAGGGACTGTGGTGGCTTGAACCGCTCGCCGAGTTCCTCACGGAGGTGTTCGGCGATGTGCAGGCGGACGTCAAGCCCGACGTGGTCGGTCAGTTCGATCGGCCCCATCGGGTGACCGTAGCCGAGTTCCATCCCCGCGTCGATGTCGGCCGGGCTGGCGACGCCCTGCTCGACCATCCGGATCGCCTCGAGGCCGAGCGCGACGCCCAGCCGCGAGGTCGCGAAGCCGGCCGTGTCGCGGACGACGACGTCCTCCTTCTCGATGCCCTGCACGTAGTCGACGGCGAAGGCCTCGGTGCGTTCGTCGGTCTGTTCGGCGATCACGATCTCGACGAGGTCCATGATATGGGGCGGGTTGAAGAAGTGCAGTCCCACCGCGCGCTCGGGGTGCTCGAGTGCGCTGGCCATCTCCGTCACGGAGAGCGAAGAGGTGTTCGACGCGATGACGGTCTCCTCGCCAGTCGCCGCCTCGACGTCCGCGAAAACCTCCTGTTTCAGGTCCATCTCCTCGGGCACCGCCTCGACGACGAGGTCCGCGTCGTCGACGGCCGCCTCGAGGTCGGTCATCCCCTCGATGCGTGCTACCGTTTCATTCATCTCGTCTTCGGTGAGCTTGTTCCGATCGACGCCGCCTTGGAGGTTCTCGCGGATCCCCTCGAGGCCGTCCTCGACGAGGTCGTTTTCGATGTCCCGCAAGACCACATCGTGGCCTGCCATCGCCGAGACCTGTGCAATTCCGTGGCCCATGCTTCCGGCTCCGAGTACTGTGACCTGCATATACGGACCGACTCGAGTATCGATGAAAAGTGTTTGTATCGATCGGTCGCGTGACTCCGCTGCGAGTGGTCCCGTCCTCACGTCGAATCCAAGGCGCGAAGACAGCCGAGAAGCGCCTCGAGACCCTCGTGGCGTCGATACCGAATCTCTCGCGAACGGACGTCGTACTCGACAATTCCTTTCTCCGATAGCATCGGCAAGTGAATGTGAATGATCGCGATCTCGAGACGATCGCGATCCGACCGGTCGTCCGATTGCCGGCTTTCGCGATCGACGAGATGCGTCGTTACTCCGTCGATAGTCGCCGTCTCGTCGGACGCGTCGATGAGGTACTGCAGGATCGCTCGTCGATAGGGATGCGTCAGTAGTTCGAGTATCGCATCCGTTGAGAGGGATCCCTCGAGGTTGGTGAAATAGCACTCTGCTTCCGTCGCGCTACCGTCGCTGTTACAGTCGTTGTGGTCCATTCGTAGTCGTTTCCGTCCGTTAACTTCCATGTGCTCCCATCCTCGACGTTACTCCCGGGTATCGGTCCCGTCACTTCGACGATGGGACGCTGTCACGATCAGGTTACTGTGCTATACGGCTGCCGTTCGAATCCGTCGCCGCGTCTGGCAACTGTAACGTTCGTAGTCCTACATAAATGTGGTGCTTCGTTACTACACACCACACTGAACGCGTGGAACAATGCTTGATACTCGCAAAAGACCGAATCTCTATTCACCCCGTTAGATAGCTATGTGGCGGGTCATCGCCAGTTCGACGAGCGGTACCGCACTCGTTCGATTGCCGCTCGTTTCGTCTCCGAACGACGGGAGTCGTACCTCTCGTCGATGGAACGCCGACTCGAGCGAGTGTCCGCGTCGACCGACCCAGCGCTCGAATTCGACAACGAGTTCGCTTCGGACCGGTTCCCCGTCGATCGGCAGTGATCGACGACGCAGTTGGAACGAGAAATTCATTGACAGGAATATCCGTTCTCCGTCCGTTGAACGTAGTCGTTTGCGACGAGCGACGCGAGTAGCGGGAAGAGCGTGAGTTTGGACAGATCGAGTCGGTGCTGAAGTTCTGACGCCGTCGCTGCGTCCGTCTGCCGGAGGGCGAGATAGACGAGTTTGGCCTGTGGCGATTCGAGATCGTCCGGAACTGCGAACTGCTGTTTACTTGTGGACATCATCCAGTACATGTGGCAACGGAATCACATATGAATGTTCTGTGTAGCGTGAGAACACTGGACAATGATACTGGATCGAGGAGACTGCGAGACTGGGACGATGTGAAAATTGAACATCAGTACGGTGTAGAGAAGGCTATTTCTGCCCGTTACAGATCGTCGGCGTCAGCGTCACCGAACAGCTGATTCAGCGTGTAAGCGCCACCGCCGATCCGGACTGCAACGAAGCACTACTGTCGCGTGCGATCGCAGTCCGGTGGTCGACGTCAGTCGCTACCCTCGTCGGTCGGCCTAAACTTGACGCCGTACCGCGGGACGCCTTCCTGCGTGTATATCCGACGGATCGCGGCCTCGACGGTGTCGTCGACCGACACCGATTGCGGATCGACGTCCGTGAGCTGGGCGGGGAGCGTAACCGAGCCGTGTTCTGTCTCGAGTGCCACGATCGCGACGGCGTACGCGCCGTCGCGTTGCTGGAGGTCCGCGAATTCGGGCGGGGCACCGCCCTGTTCGATGACGGTCACCGCGCGAACCGTCCCGGTTCGGGGTGCTTCGAACTCCTCGAACTGGACACGTGCGTGACACTCCTGACAGGCGCCGGCGGGCGGGAAGGTAACGCCACCGCAGTTCGGACACGCGCCGGCGACGAGTCGGTATCGGTGATCGAGTGACTGCTGCCAGTTCGGCAAACTCACGTTCGCACCGCCGCCGGCGACCTCGCCGTCGACGATGTATCCGCGCTCGCGGAGGTACGTCGAGTAATCGACCGTCTCCGTCGACTCGAGGTCGTCGATTCCGCGAACCGGAAGCGATCCCTCGCAAGTGAGCGCGGCCGCGCTACCGCCGCCGAAGAAGGCGGCGACGGTCAGTTCGTCGGTGTCGGCTCCGTCCAGCGCCGAGAGCAGTCCAACCGGGACCGTCGCCGCGCCGGCGTCGCCGATCCGGTCGGCTACCGTCCCCGCGGCCACGGCCTCGGACGAGACCGAGAGATCGCTCGAGATCCGATAGGGGAAGCCACCGTCACGCTGGTGCACCGCCGCACCGGTCGCCTCGGCCGCGTCGATCTCGAGCGACGACACTGCCGTCGTTACCGCCTCGCGAACCGCGTCCCGCTCGTACGTCGTGACTCCCAGGGAGTCGACGTCGCGGTCGCCGCGCTCGCGGAACCGAATCCCCGGCGTCTCGTCGCTGTGCCACGCGACGTCGTCGATTGGAACGATCGGATCGTCGTCGATCACGAACGCTGCCCCGGCGGCGCCGAACGGATGGTCCGCGTCGGCCGGCTCCCCTTCGGGACAGTCGGCGGCGATGACAACGGCGGGCCCGTCGGCGTCGAGCGCACGCGAGAGCGCTTCGGCGCCGGCCGCAGTGTGGTGGGTCGTAGTCATCGTCGCTACGCCTGCAGGGAGATCGAGCGCTCGAACCAGTCGCGGAACGAAATCGCCCTCCTCGAGCGGCGGAGTGGTCGTCGCGACTGCGACGGTCTCGATCGCCGAGCGATCAACGGCGGCGTCAGCGAGCGCCCGTTGGGCCGCCACGACGGCCATCGTCAGCGAGTCCTCGTCCGCGGCCGGAACGGCCTTTCGTTCGACGCCCGCGGCGTGACTCGTCTCCCACGCGGCCTCGAGGTCGTCGGCCGAGAGTCGGAACCGAGGAACGTAGACCCCGGCGGCGACGAGTCCCCTCATGCGAGGACCTCCTCCTTTTCGAAGATGTGAACGGTGACCCCGCCACCGCTCCCGCCGACGTTGTGTGTGAGTCCGTACCGGGGATCGTCGACTTGGACGTAGGCCTCGCCGCGCAGCTGGTCGAAGGCCTCGACGATCTGTCCGGTGCCGGTCGCCCCGATCGGATGACCTTTCGACTTCAGTCCACCGCTGGTGTTCGCCGGGAGTTCGCCGTCGGGATCGGTCACGCCCTCTCGGAGCAACCGTCCGGCCTCTCCTCGATCACAGAAGCCGAGGTCCTCGTAGGCCAGGAGTTCGGCGATCGCGAAACAGTCGTGGACTTCGGCGAAGTCCAGCTCCGACGGGTCGATTCCGGCGTCCTCGTATGCGTCTTCGCCCGCTCGGACTGTGGCCGGGATGGACGTTAGCGACTCCCGCTGGAACAGCCCCACTCGCCCGCTCGAGGCACCGGTGCCCGCGACCCGGATCAATTCGTCGCTGTGCTCTCGAGCGACGTCTTCGCTCGCAACGAGAACCGCGCTCGCGCCGTCGGTCGTCGGACAGCAGTGATAGAGGTTGAGCGGATCCGCGACCGGCGGCGCGGAGACCGCGTCCTCGAGCGAGCACTCGAAGCCGAGGTGCGCTTTCGGATTCTGCGCCCCGTTACCGTGATTTTTCACGGCGACGCGGCTCAGATCTTCGACGGAGGCATCGTATTCGTCCATGTAAGCGCTTGCCATCTGTGCGTAGACGCCGGAGAAGGTGGTTCCGCTCATTCGTTCCCACTCGGTCTCTCCGCTGACGCCGAGCCACCAGCGAGTGTGATCGGAGCTCGCATCGGTCATCACTTCGTATCCGCCGGCCAGCGCGACGTCGACCAGACCCGAGCGGACCGCAGTCACTGCCTGCCGAAACGCGTAGCCGCTCGCGGCACAGGCGTTTTCGACTCGGGTCGTCGGAACGCCGTGAAGTCCGACGTGTTCCGTTACTGCCGGTCCGGAAAGTCCGATCTGACGGCCGCCGACGCCGAGCGTTCCGAGGAACGCCTCGTCGATCACGTCCGGTGATAGTTCCTCATCGACGCTGTCGATCGCCGCATCGAACGCCTCATCGAACAGGGAGAGGTACGTTCGATCCGGAAACGAACCGAACGATGACTGTCCAGCTCCCAGGACGTATGCATCTCGCATGAGTCAAAATATCTGTGCGGGTAACTTATAGATGACCCACGACGGCCGCCTCCAATGTGGCCGGTATCAAACGCTTTTTATCGATCCGTCGGAAAAAACGATGTTGTATGAGTTACACCGGTCCGACAGACCTGTATATCGACGGCAAATGGACTGCCGCGACGAGCGGCGAAACGTTCGCAACCGAAGACCCGGCGACGGAGGACGTCTATGCGGACGTCGCAAAAGCGTCAGCAGAAGACGTCGATCGCGCAGTCGGCGCGGCGTCCGACGCAGTCGATCGGGACGGCGACTGGCGCTCGCTCGATCCGCGAAAGCGGGGCGCGTATCTGCACGCCATGGCGGACGCGATCGAAGAACGAAAGGATGAGATCGTTCGCGTCGAGTCCCGCGACAACGGGAAGACGCCGTTCGAGGCCACTCTCGACGTGGACATGGTCATCGACACCTTCCGATATTACGCCGGCTGGACCGACAAAATCGAAGGTGATGAAGTGCCGGTTCCCGGAGACCGGTTGAACTACACCGTTCGAGAGCCGGTCGGCGTCACCGGCCACGTGATCCCCTGGAACTATCCCTTCCAGCTCGCCGGACGAAGTCTCGCGCCGGCGCTGGCCTGCGGGAATACGGCGGTTCTCAAACCGTCCAGCACGACGCCGCTATCGGCGCTGTACTTCGCCGTCGCGGCGGAAGAAGCGGGACTACCCGACGGCGTGGTGAACGTCGTGCCCGGTCGCGGGAGCACCGCCGGCAACAGACTCGTCGAACACCCGGACGTCGATCACATCGCGTTTACGGGAAGCACGGGCGTCGGGAAGGGCGTCATGGAGAGAGCCTCGCAGAACGTGACCGGCGTGACGCTCGAGCTCGGCGGCAAAGGACCGAACATCGTCTTCCCGGACGCCGACCTCGACGCGGCCGCCGCCGGCTGTCACTACGGAATCTTCATGAATGCCGGGCAGATGTGCTGGGCGGGCTCGCGGCTGCTCGTTCACGAATCGGTCGCCGACGAGGTGGTCGATCAGGTCGTCGAACGCGCCGAGTCGACGCCGCTCGGGAGCGGAATCGACGACGACGGACGGATGGGACCGCTCGTCAGCGAGAGCCACCGACAGGAAGTTCTCGATTACATCGAAACCGGGAAAACCGAAGGAGCGACGGTCGCAACCGGCGGCAGCGTCCCCGACCACAAGGAAAGCGGCTACTTCGTCGAACCGACCGTCTTCACCGACGTCACGAACGATATGACGATCGCTCGGGAGGAGATCTTCGGTCCCGTGCTCTCCGTTATTGAGTTCTCCGACCGAGACGAAGCCATCGAAATCGCCAACGACTCTCCGTACGGCCTCATGGCCGGTATCTGGACGTCGGATCTCCAGACGGGCCACGAGGTCGCGGAGTACCTCGATTACGGCATGGTTAGCATCAACGAGTACCCGGTCACCCAACCGCAGACGCCGTTCGGCGGCTTCAAGCAGAGCGGCCACGGACGCGAGCAGGGAACCGAAGCGATCCACGAGTACACCCAGACGAAAAACGTCAACATCAATCTCGAGTAAGCGTTCCGGCGGTCGATCGTGTATTCGGCGCTCGAGAGGCGAGTCGATATCGGAATCGCTGGCCGATAGTCGAGATCCGATCGACGACCCGCGGAACGCTCGCGAACTTTTATGGGGATGCATCCCGCGCATAGCACTGTATGACGCTAATTGAGAGTGTCCTCTCGGACGAACACCGCGAGTTCCGCGAGCGGGCGGACGAATTCGCAACCGACGTCGTGGAACCGGAGGCCGAACGGATCGAAAAGACCGACGAGTTCCCTCGAGACGTGATCGAGAAAGCGGGCGAGCGAGGATTGCTCGGGATTCTCCTTCCGGAAGAGTACGGCGGTCAAGGCTCGGACTTCCTCTCGTATTGTCTCGCGGTCGAACGGATCGCGCAAGCGAGCGGTGCCGTCGCCGAGACGATCCAGGGACACACGTTCGCAGCGCTCCCGATCGCGAACTTCGGAACCGAGGAACAGAAAGCGGAGTATCTCGAACCGATGACTCGGGGTAGAAGCATCGGTTCGATGTTACTAACGGAACCCGACGCGGGGAGTTCACCGAGCGAGCTCTCGACGATCGCGGAAGTCGACGAGACCGAGGGGGGCTATCGGATCACCGGCGAGAAGTCGTTCGGAACGAACGCCGGCGTCGCGGATGTTCACCTCGTCGTTGCGCGAAAACGACCGGCGCCGGCGGAAGGACACGGCGTGAGCGTGTTCATCGCCCCCGGCGTCGACGATCGAGAGGGGTTTACCTTCGACCGCGCGGAATTCATGGGGATGCGCGGACACGTTACCGGCGATTCGACCTTCGAGAGCGTCTTCGTCGACGAATCCGCCCTTCTCGGTGAGATCGGCCACGGATTCCGAATCGCAATGGGAACGATCGACATGGCACGTACCGGACTCGGTGCGATCGGGACGGGAATCGCCAGGGCGAGTTTCGACGAAGCGGTCGAGTACGCTGGAGGCCGCGAACAGGGCGGCAGTCCGGTCGGTGAGTACCAGGCAGTTCAGGTGTTGATCGCCGACATGGACGCCCAACTGGATTCGGCGCGCCACCTCGTTTACGACTCCGCGGCAGCGATCGCCGACGGAAACGGCGACACGCGGAAATCGAGCAAGTCGAAGTACGTCGCCAGCGAAGCGGCGGAGTTCGTCACGCGAAATGCGATGCAGATTCACGGTGGGAACGGATATCGGACCGATCTCCCCCTCGAGCGATACTACCGCGACGCGAAAATTCTCAGCATCATCGGTGGGACGACGGAAATACAGAAGACGACGGTCGCAACAGAAGTTATGGATATTTGACTGATTATCGCGGCAGTATCGATATCCGGCCTCTAGTTCGCCAGTACTCGAAGCGAGCCGCGAGCTTTTTTCTGCTTCGTTCGCTATCGCTACGAGATGACGGTATCTGAACGAGAGATAATCGACGTTCACGTCCACATGAATCCGTTCTGGCGAATGGACGCGGACGCCAAACGAACGCTAGAGGAACACTCCGCGGATTTCGAGCGAAAAGTCGAACTCGCGCGGAATCCCGAACGATTCCTCGAATACCTCGACGAGCAGAACGTCGCGACCGCGGCGATCATCAATTACGTGAGCCCGATTCTCGGCTATACCCACGCCACAAACGAGTGGGCCGCGGCGTTTCGCAGCGAGGCCTCCGAGTCCGAACGCGTGCTCGCGTTCGGTGGGTTCGATCCGCGAGTTGCCGACGATCCCACAGCGGAACTCGATCGAATCCTCGACGAGTTCGAGCTCGACGGAGTCAAGATCCACCCACCTCATCAGGGTATCTCTGCGAACGATTACCGGGACGATCCGGATACCCGCAACCTCGAGGAACTGAGACAACTCTATGCACGCTGTGCCGAGGCGGACGTTCCAGTGATGTTCCACACTGGAACGAGTATTTTCTCGGGCGCTCGGTCCCGCTACGCGGATCCGATGCCGCTCGATGACGTCGCTGTCGACTTCCCGGACCTCAACATCATCATGGCCCACGGCGGTCGACCGATGTATACCGAGGAGGCGTGGTTCCTGCTTCGCCGTCACGAGAACGTCTATCTCGATATCTCGTCGTTTCCACCGTCGAACCTACTCGAGTATTTTCCGGAAATCGAACGCGTCGATGATCGTGTTCTGTTCGGCAGTGATTGGCCTGGACCGATGGTACCGGATATCGGCGACAACGCCGCGATCGTCGAAGAACTTGAACTGCCGGAGAATACGATCGATCGTATTCTTCGGACGAACGCGGAATCTGTGTTCGATATATAACTGATCTCCCGATACGAACTGCTCTTTATGCAAAGAGCATGGTATACGCCATTCGTATACACAATTCGAATGGCGGCCACGACCTTGATAGGAGAACATGTCAATAAATGCCCTATTATGACCGGGTTCGATTAATTACAAATGTACTGGTGTAAATAGTCGGAAAATGAAAACAACCGCCGTATACGATACGCCGATTTGCGCTTTGAGCGATTATGGGGGGACGGTATCGGGTCGCTGGTAGCGTACCAGACTCGCTGATGTCCACGAGAGTTTGACTCTCGTACGACCTCCTGGAGTGCTTTGTACTCCAATGCTCGACGAATCGAACATTCGTCTCGACAGCAGAACGCAATGCGTTCTGAGGATGGCGAAGCCGCTACAGATTATGATTGATGAAACTCCTGTCAGGATTACTGGCAATTGGTCTTGGGCATACGATGCAATAGAACTCAACCCTAAGTTGCTCCTCGATGTCGAGTTCTTTGGACGACGAGGTACCAATATAGCTACCGCGTTGCTGTATGAAGTAACCGAGAAACACAATCTCCCTGCTGCTGAGTTCCTCGTTGGTGGTGCCAGATATTTGACCGCCCCTCTCGATTAGGATTGGTCGGTCGCCCTGGCTACGTCGATCGAAATCGCATTGAAAAGTTGTTTCATACCCGTAAATTACGGGTCGACCGCTTCCATAACTCATGGGTCAGCAGTTGGGCGAGTGCTAGTGGTTTATTTGTGTATTTTACACACTACTATAGTACACAACGACCGCACCAGTCACTCAACGAACAGACATCAAGAGGAGTGCGAAACTGGACAGTTCCTTCCCACCCCGATATAAACATGCGGGTGATTGTGTTCTTTGAACTGATTTTCCGGATTTGATTTTAAGATATAGTTAAATCCTCTCCCCAATCCTGTATTTTATTTAACAATAGTCGATATATGGTGGATATTTGGGGCATATGTCAAATATTTATTAGTAAGGCATATATTGTCTAAAATCCGTATAGAATCTATGTCTCTCATTGGGAAGATGGAAATAGGGCGTCCGGTGGGCCAAAAGGCATTGAAAGCCGTTCCAGATATGATACTCGAGATCGAGGATATTCGTTCGTTGGCCGACGAACCGTTTAAATTCATTTTTTGGGCGTCAAATGACGATTTTCAGACATACGAATCTGCACTAACCGATGACCCTTCGGTTTCTGACTACAAATGCCTCACCGAATTACCTGAGCGACGCCTCTACCAGATACAACTCTCAGAAGAAGGCCAACAGAACACGCTTCAACCCATTGCCGTAGAGCAGGATATTGTTCCTATTAGTCTGACGATGACGGTTGAAGGCGTAGAATTCGTGGGTCGGTTCCCGTCCCGAAGTGCGATAATCACTCTTAAAGAAAAGTGTGAAGAGCTAGATAGACATTTTAGATTGATTAATCTGTACGAGGAGAAACCCGTTGAGAAGGATGGTGGCCGTACCAACAGATACGGCGTTACAAGCAGTCAACGTGGTGCCCTGATCGCGGCGTTAGAAAAAGGATACTTCAACGTGCCGCGGGAAACGCGGATGGAAGATATCGCCGATGAACTCGACATCTCGACGTCCGCTCTATCGGCTCAACTGCGACGCGGACAGAAAGCACTGCTTCGCCACACCTTAGCTAATGGGTCATCGATATAACGAACCGAACTCCCCAATAGTGATATTATTTATATAATTTTGAACTACTGTTCATCGCGGCACGGCCTAGTTCTGTATCTCCTCGGCTGGTGTTTTTTCATCGAGTGCTTGATTCGATTTCTGCTAGTCGCAGTACTGTATGAACTATTCAAGACACTTGCGGACGCTCGCCTGACTGGCTACCCTACGAATTGTGGAAACGGTCGTCCCGAATTCGAGAGTGAGAACCGTTTTTCGATATGGTTTCGGTCAGTGTAGTTGACCCAATATTCAATCCTAACTGAGAGAGAATAGTCCGATAACCGAATTGATCGACGAGAAACTCAGCATCGGAGAGATCATTTTTCTCGCAGAGCTGACGGAGAAATATAGTTGCCGTATCAGTGCTATGCCGGCCGAACAGCGCGATATCGAAGAGCAACTCAGGATTGAAGGATATTGCAGCGTATACCCAAGACAACTCGGCGTTGATTTTGACAGCTGTTTCGGTCACTGTGTTATGTCATACACCTACGAGTACAGCGAGTTGACTTCAATGACATTCGCTGTTTGAGCGATCTTTTCCTGCAGGTCGTTCGTTATTCGCTCGTCAGTCATTCGTCGAGACGGACCGGAGATACTCAGCGCACCGATAGCTTCCGTTCCCGGCACGTTCACTGCTGCCCCGATACAGCGAATGCCCGGAATATTCTCTTCGTCGTCAATCGAATACCCTCGCGACGAGGTTTTGTCGAGTTCTCGGTACAGGTCTTCGACGTCGGTGATCGTGTTTTCCGTTCGCTCGGGTAACTCGTATTCTTCTATGATTTGGTCGGCCTCATTACGAGGTAATTCGGCCAGAATCGCCTTTCCGAGAGACGTCGAATGCATCGGCATCTTTTCACCAATTTCGGAAACGGTTCGAACCGCTGAATCGCCTCGACCTTTTTCGAGGTATACGACGTGCCCCCCTTCTTTTGCGCCGAAGTGGACGACCTCACCAGTGGTATCCGCGAGTTCTCGGACTTCCTCTCTCACCGTATTCGTGTCCGCCACCCAGTTCCTGACGGATTCGGAAATACGCACAAACTGCAGACTGAGCCGATACGTGTGATCGTCTTTGACGACTAGCCCTTCGTTGTTCAATGTCGCGAGATGGCCGTGTACGGTGCTTTTCGAGATCCCCAACTCGTTCGCAAGTTCTGTGACCCCTATCTCACCCTTTTTTCGCAATATCTCTATTATTCTGCAGGTCTTTTTGGCCGAATCGACCTGTCGAGGAATCTCCCTAACCATATGTAGAGTAACGGTGGTACAACACATATTTGTCGTAGTTCTTTGCTCGAACCATTTATATAGGGGTGCGGTATCGACTACGAAGTCCGCGTACTATAGGGACCGCAGCGTATATTCATTCGACCTCTCCCTCTAAACCACTGATAAGGGTATCGGGTCCGTATCCGTTTCGATATATGTAAACCGTTTAACTATCGCTAATGAGACGTGCTACCAGTTCGATCGGTACAGTAGATCAAAATTAGAAGTCACTGGAGCCGATAGTTCTGACGTGCTGGTTTCCGCACGGTTCCTATTGTACTATCGGTCGAAACGATCCGCCATCGATTGGACCAGGAGGGACAGCACAGCGGACAGCGGTCCGTTGATCGGGCTCGAGGTCGGATCTCACAGCCACTGAATACAGACCGGGTCCGGAATCGATACGTGTTCGCCTATCGGTACTAACGATCCAGTTTCGCCGTCAACCCTGAACCCAGTGACATCGTCGCTGTGGCGATTCGCCGCGAAAAGGTAGTCTCCGTTCGGATCGACTGTGAAGTGCCACGGCCACTCTCCGCCGCTCGAGGACGTCGCGACGCGCTCGAGGCGTCCATCATCGATAGCGAACGTCACGATCGCGTCCTGACCGCGATTCGAAGCGAAGATGTATCGTCCGGACGGATGGACGGCGATTTCGGCTGACTTGTTCTGTCCGTAGAACTCGTTCGGGAGCGTTGAAACCGTTACTTGGGCGACGAGAGAGCCGTCCGAGCGTCTATCGAACTGAGTCACCGTCGAGTCGAGTTCGTTGATCACGTACAGCTGGTCGCCGTTCGGACCGAACGCGATATGCCGCGGACCGGATCCCGGCTCGACATTGGTCTCGGCGCATCGCTCGAGTGTTTGTTGGTCTCGATCGATCCTGTAGGTGATAATTTGATCGGTCCCGAGATCGGCAACGTAGACGAATTGATCGTCTGGTCCAGGCGTGATCGAATGTGGATGCGGTGCGTTCTGGCGTTCGTCGTGGACGCTCGAGCCGTGATGATCGATGACTGCGGTCGGACTCTCGATACTACCGTCATCATCAATGGGAAGCATCGAAATGGCACCACCGAAGTAGTGGGCCACAAACAGAAACCGTCCCGTCGAGTCAACACTGCAGTGGCACGGACTGAATGCGCCGCTTTGCGCCGCGTTGACCTCGTGCAATACGCCCGTGTCTCGATTCACAGCGAATACTTTGATGACTCCTTCCCCTTCTTCGCGAACGGCAGCGTACAAGTACTCTCCGTTCGGATGAGGAGCGACGAACGTCGGGTCGGGCCCAGCAACAGCACTATCAAGTGGTTCGATTGAACCCGTTTCTGAGTCAACTGCAACGGTGTAGACTCCGTCAGCACTTGTCGAGCTATACGTACCAATGGCTGCTAAACGCGTCTCGGGTGTCACATTATTTCGATAGAACCGTCTGGCTTTTACTGTTTTGATATTCAGTCAGAGGGAGAATAGCGTATGATCGTGCCGACTTCGTTTCCATCGAACTGCCTCCTCTTCTGCGTTAGCCGCTGGATCGTATCCGATCCGATCACTGACCTTGCGGACTGAAACCCATCGCCGACGTCGTAGAAGACGCCGAATTCGATGGAGATCATCCCAAAGACAATACTCGATCTGACGAGCAAGGTCCCGACGAGACTGCCACATCGCCTTCACGTCGCTATCAACGTCGGCGAGTACACGTGTGCACGCTGGCGTACATCAACGGTTACCGCCCGCTCGCCCGGGTTTCGACTCGAACTCGCTTTCGGTCGTTACTCGACTGCCAGCTTCGAGATTCATGGTGACAGAGGGCCTCCATTTCAAGATTCTACCGGTCTCAAGTATCCGCGCAAGACGGATTCTTCGAATTTCGTACGTAACACCTCGATATCCATGAGACCGTTCTCTGCTGTCGAACTGTTCGATCTATGATGTGCTTTTCTCGCTGTCACAGAAATCGACCCGTTCTCGAGGCAGTCTACGACGAGATACTGAGACGCGTTCGTTGTTCGACCGATCGGTATGATTCGTCCGAAGGCTACCGAGCGTTTACTGGCTGTTTGAACCGGTTTCCACGGAAAGTAACCGCACGAGAGGTGTTCTTTCCTCTCGAATTGCGCCGTACAGTCGCTCTCGGGCAGAGAATGACGAACTTCTAACCCACTCTCGAAATGGTCTACGAGTCCAGAACGGTTCGAATCCGAACTAGCATCTGTGCTGTCACGATTCCGCTGAGTTGCCGCGTATGCTCTATCGATCCGCTGTCGGTCCGATTACGAGTCACTCGTGTAAGCAGCCCATTTACGACAGTACTTTCGTAAAGAGAACGCAATCGTCGGTCTACCGAGTGCGGGATCCTCTGTTGTCTGTATTCAACAGAGACGTTCGACATCGTCGAACATCCCGGTTTGTGGCCTGTGTCGGCTGCCAGCACTATCATACAACGACGAGAAATGAGAACGAAGCGTACGACGACACCTATTGTAGATGCACACGCCAACCGGACGAAATCGTCGAATCGACCGAAAGGATGTCCCATTCTCAGCTATCGAATAGAGCCGTGTTCGACTCTCTTGAGAATGCCACCGACAAAGAGACTCGGAGACAACTTGTACCGTCCTCGCTCTGCAGCCGGTGTTTTTTTGTAACCGAGTGCATAGCGTATTGCATGGGGTTCCTTGGAGACAGATATCTGCTCGACTCGGAGACCGCTGAAGAACTGTACGCCGATATCGAATCACTGCCGATCGTCGATCCGCATACTCACGCGGATTTGACCGAAATCATCGCTAACGACGGCTGGTCCGATATCTGGGAGGTCGAAGGGGCGACTGATCACTACGTCTGGTCGATGATGCGAAAACGGGGCATCCCTGAACGGAAGATCACGGGTGAGGCCTCAAACAGGGAGAAGTGGCTCGCGCTCGCCTCGGAATTTCCCAATTTCGCCGGCAATCCGAGCTACGAGTGGATCCACCTCGATCTACAACGCCGTTTCGGTATCGAGAAACCGATCTCCGAGGCGACGGCCGAGGAGATCTGGACCGAGACGAAAGCGCAACTGGCGACGCCCTCGATGCGTCCGCAGCGACTGCTGGAGGAAATGAACGTCGAGGTGTTCTGTACGACAGACGACCCAACGTCGACGCTCGAGAATCACGAACGGGCCGAACGAACCATCGAAAGTGTCGACATCCGGCCGACGTGGCGGGTCGACCGCGCATTGCATGTCGGTCGGGACACTTGGTACGAGTTCGTCGACCAATTGGAGCAAACGACCGGTACCGGTACCGGTTCCTTCTCAGGGTTTCTGGAGGCACTCGAGGAGACTCACGACTACTTTGCTGCTCACGGCTGTCGGGCGAGCGATCTCAGCCTCGAACAGATCGTGACACGACCTGTGAGTCAGCGGCGAGCGCGAAACGTCTATCGCAGGGCACTAGAGGGACGAAATCTCTCGGTGAACGAAGTCAAGGACTTTCAGGCGTTTCTCATCGAAATGGTCGGTCGGCTCAATGCCGAGAAAGGGTGGGTCACTCAGCTCCATTTCGGTGCGGTTCGTGACTATCGCGGTCAGTTGTACGACACCGTTGGTGCCGACGCCGGGGGCGACGTCTCGACGCAGTCGATCGAACTGACTGACAATCTGGAGTACTTCCTGAATGAGTTCGACGATGAGACGGAGATCATTCTCTATACCGTCGATCCGACCCACTACCCGACGATCGCAACGATCGCTCGAGCATTTCCGAACGTGAGTGTCGGTCCGGCGTGGTGGTTCAACGACAGTCCGTACGGGATCGAGGAACAACTGAAGTACGCGGGTTCAGTCGATCTGCTTTTCAATCACGCCGGAATGGTCAGCGACTCGCGGAAACTGATATCGTACGGATCCCGATTCGAGATGTTTCGTCGGACGCTCGCGAACGTGGTCGGCGAGATGGTCGATCGAGAACGGGTCCCGATGGCTCATGCGGAGCATCTCGTGAGACACCTCGCGTACGACCGGCCGAAGTCGCTCTATGGGTTCTAGTAGTTCCGCAGTACCAGTGTGAAATCCAACGCGCTGTCGTGCCCACCACAGTGATTGGCGGCAACGAGGACCTATCTGGGTCCACACAAAGGGCGACTCTTCGTGAGAGCCGGCAACTGACGCTCGGGAATGTGCCTTCGATCCGATATTCAGTACTTACCGAACGTCGAGTTCCGGGAACACGGAAAATACATACAGCTGCGTTCTAACTGTTCTCGTACGGAGCTACGATGAGTATGACTAATGACTTCGCTATCGACGGCAAGGTGTGCGTGATAACGGGCGGGTCCGGCGAACTCGGATCGGCAATGGCGAAAGCGATCGGTGAAAACGGCGGGAAGGTCGTTCTCCTCGCCCGCGGTGAAGAAAAACTACAGCAAACCAGCGCCGAACTCGCGGAACAGGACATCGAACACAGCGCGATCCCGGCGTCGGTTCTCGACCGCGCGGAACTGGACGCGGCCGCCGAGACAGTCATCGACGAATACGGTCGCATTGATGTTCTCATCAATGCAGCAGGAGGAAACAACCCCGATGCGACGACAGGTCCAGATACGTCCTTTTTCGAACTCCCGAAAGAAGGCCTCGAAGACGTCGTGAACGTCAACTTCGTCGGGACGGTCCTCGCGTCGCAGGCCTTCGGCGAGTACATGGTCGAACAAGGAGAGGGTAGTATTCTGAACGTCTCGTCGATGAACGCGTTTACGCCGCTGACCAAGATTCCGGGCTATTCGGGTGCCAAAGCTGCCGTCTCGAACTTTACCGAGTGGCTGGCCGTCCATATGGCTCAGAACTACACTCCCGATATTCGCGTCAACGCGATTGCACCCGGGTTCTTCCTTACGGAACAGAACCGCTATCTCTTGATCGACGAAGAGATGGACGAGTACACCGACCGCGGTCAGGCGATCATCGATCACACTCCCCAACGACGATTCGGTACTCCGAAGGACCTTGCGACGACCGTGCTTTGGCTGATCGCACCCGGTTCCGAATTCGTCACTGGGACGGTGATTCCGGTCGACGGGGGGTTCTCGGCGTTTAGCGGCGTCTGATATGATCGATCCTGAGGTGATAGATTAGGAATCCAGGTGAGATGTGCAGGTCGTCAGTTACCCACGTGCTACGGCCAGTTGGATTGAGGGGAGACATCGCAATCATCTCAGCCACCTCATCTAGTGTAGACGTCCGCTCGTCGATTTTGAAGCGTTAGAGATACGTTCAGTAGTAGTCGATCACTGCGATCATCGGGCGGCAGAACCAATGTAATCTCAGAGAGACAGCGAGTCAGTCGTCTGTGAGCCACAGACTTCGAACCTCTACCCACTCTAGCGTTATTTCACCCTCTATATATACCCCGAATAGAGTTAACGCGAGGAACTTCGTGTATTGGCATCAAAGTAGTACTTGATGTCAGCAGCAATAGAATACAAAGCAGAGAACCCTCGGTTGTCAGTGAAGGTAGTAGAAGCTATAGCTGCATACGCAGACCAGAGCCCGGTTGTGGTGTCTGAGGACGGAACTGACGGGATTGCACCGCTATACCAAACCATCGATCCGGACGCACTGGATGCGCTGTTTCAGAATACGGCTGGCGAAGAACCGATAGGAACGGTCGAGTTCGTCCACTGTGGATATAAGGTAACCGTTGAAAGCACCGGCGAAATAACCGTTACTGAACGATAACCGACGGTCAGGAAGCGGTAACTCGCGACGAAGATCTCGCTGGTGAATTTCGTAGGTGGAGAGTCATCCGTGCGACTACCGATTACTCGGAGCGAACTGTTACAGCGAATCCGATAGACCGCGCATGTATCCGATAGCGAAGAGACGTCCCTTCATGTGGTAGCCGGGATTAGAATTGTCCTCTCCGGCCATCGTTGGGACGTGATCCGGCCGCATCGGTACGTTGTCGCTGACCGCCTCGTCGTATGCCGCCATCGCTGCGTGCATATCAGTCGGCCCGTTGTCGTGCCACGTTTCGACGAACCGGTCGGCATCTCCTTCGACGTCTCGGAAATGAACGAAGTTAATCTTTTCACCGAAGCGACGGATCGTTGACGGGATATCAACTCCCATCGCTGCGAAGTTTCCTTGGCAGAACGTGATTCCGTTATATTCGCTATCGACGACGTTCAGTATTCGTTCGTAATTCTCGACACTATTCGCGATTCGAGGAACACCACGAACCGATTCACGAGGCGGATCGTCGGGATGAAGTCCTAGTCGAACGTCTGCCTCCTCGGCAACCGGAACGACTTCCTCGAGGAAGTACGCCAAGGCCTCGAAAATCTCCTCGTGGCTTTTCGCGGAAGCCGGTACGGTCGGCCCGCCCTGCATTTTCGCGTTATCGTAGCCGGTGGCGAGCGAGTCTCCGCGAGCTTCGACATGCGCTTCGGTACGCGCCCAGCGAACGCCGGCCATCCAATCGTAACAGACGACGGGGATCCCGAGATCACCGCAGTTTCGAAGGAATTGTTTGAACTCCTCGATATCCTCGTCACGCCCGTCGAGACCGAGTCGAATACGGTCGGTCAACGGAACGCTTCCTTCGAGAACGGAGAACTCGAGCCCGGCATTCTCGAGCCAGTTTTGTAGTTGCCGGAGTTCGTCGTACGTCCATGTCGTTTTGTCGTTACCAACCTCTAACGGGTGAATCACAGCGTCTGTAACACCCATTTGCTTTGCTAGTTCCCATCGTTCGTCAGGTTGCGGTGGTAGTACTAAAGCTGGCTGTACCATAGTTATCGCTAGGACACATCTCATATATACGTTTGGTTCTACGGAGGAGGCAGACCGAGTGCCTCGGGATCGTTCGGAAATCAGAGGTCTCCGTGATAACGAGGTTTGTGTGAAATTCAGTTGAAAGAGCGACACCGGGAATTACCGGCTGAACACCCGTCATCACGAGCAAACTGACAAGCGGCACTCGAGAGCGCTATTGCGTTAGAACCCTCGAACGCGCAGCTGCAAAAATAGCGGTGGGGTTTGTTCTTTGTCAGCGCATTAGCTACTTGTCGTGTCCGCTTTCACCTCGTTAGGACCGTTTTTCCTGATAGAACCCCCGGAGTACGTGGAACGCCTGCTTCTTGCGGCCGTGTTGATCAACGAGACCCTTGCGATTGTAGCCGCGCTGGTGGTCGTTCTGCCGCATCGGAGCCCGGAAGTCGAAGAGGATCCACGGAGCCATCCCGGCGATCTGATCGTTTCCGTCGATCGCATCCGTTTGTCCGCGATAGATCGCGGCCTGGAACTCCTCGGTCCAGCGCTCGTCCTCGTCACCGTGGTGGCCCCACTTCGCACCTCCACCGGTCTCGGAGATCAGGACCGGCGTCCCATCGGGGTTCTCCTGGAACTGCTCCATGTCGTCGGCGTCGCCGTAGTACCAGCCGTAGTACTGGTTGATCCCGACCACGTCGAGGTGCTCTTGCAGCGGATCCTTGAGAACGATTCCATCATCGGTTTCGTCGACGAAGCACGCGGCGGTGACGAGCCGGGTGTCGTCTAGTTCGCGGACGTAGTCGGCCATCTCCGGGAGCACTTCGTTTCGGGTATCGTCCTTGTGGTCGGTTTCGTTGGCGATCGACCAGAGGGCGACCGACGCCCGGTTCCAGTCGCGCTGGATCAGCTCTCGGAGCTGCTGACGGTACAGCTCCTGGATCTCCTCGTCACCGAAGTTGATGTGCCAGTAGGCCGGGATCTCTTCCCAGAGGATGAGCCCCTCCTCGTCGGCTTTCCGCGCCATCGCTTCGGTGTGCGGGTAGTGCGCGAGCCGGGCGTAGTTACAGCCGAGCTCCGTGATCCACTCGAACCGCTCTTCGACGTCCTCGAGGTTGAGCGCACGCCCCTTTCCGGCGGACTCCTCGTGCAGCGCGATCCCCCTGAGCCAGATCTCCTCGCCGTTGAGTAGCAGATCGCCGTCGACGACGTCGACTTCGCGAAGCCCGACCTCGTCCTCGATCGTATCGTCGTCGGCTGCGACTCGAACGGTGTACAGCTGCGGATCCGAGGGGCTCCACAGGGTGACGTCATCTCGAGAGAGCGTTGCTTCCCCGGTGAAAACCCCGTCATCGTCAGCGGTTAGCTCTATCGATACGTCCAGTTTGGGGAACGAGGCCGTCACTTCGGTATCGTCGACGGCGTTTTCGACCCACGCGTCGAGCTGGAGGTCGACGCTGTCTTCGGACAGCTCCGTCTCGAGCTTGTAGTTGCGAACGTATGTCTCCGGCACCGAGACGACCTCGACCGACCGGTTGATCCCGCCGAAGTTGAACCAGTCGGTGCTGGCGTTGGGGATCCCGTCGTCGTAGCGCTTGTTGTCGACTTTGACGATTAGCAGGTTCTCTCCGTCGACCAGCTCGTCGGTGACGTCGAAACTGAACGGCGTGAACCCCCCTTCGTGTTCGCCCAGTCGTTCGCCGTTGAGCCAGACTTCCGCTCTGTAATTGACTGCACCGAATTTGAGGTGTGAGCTATCGCCGGCCGTATCGGCGTCCCAGTCGAACGTCTTCGCGAACCAGACCCAGCCCTCGTAATGGCGGAACTCGGTGATCTCTTCTCCCCAGCTCGCCGGGACATCGACGGAATAGCCGTCGTGGACGTTGAAATCGACCGGCATCCCCTCTTGCTCGGAGGCGCCGAGTTCGTAGATCGATTTGGGTGAAAATCCGGCAGGGTTATCGTCGTCGTCGTCATCGACGAAATCTTCGAAGTAGCCGTCGTACATCTCATACTGGTCGGGGATCGCTTGCCACGTTCCGTCGAGCGAGACGGACTCCCGTGGGTACGATAACAAATGCATCAACCGATTATCCGCAACAACACAATAAAAAAGTACCGGTACAAACGATTCTATGGTTCCAGTTTTAGAGGGGCTGGCTCCGTCGGTATCACTTGTAGTCTGCCTTTTATGTTTCTCGCGAGTACTTGACATGGTATGCGATAGAACGATGGATATTCGGAGCGCTTCCGTACCAAGCTGATCGCTCGGATCGGCCGATCAAACCGGCCGTTCAGCGGATCTTCGAAACGTAGACCGGAACACTGGGTGTGAACGTGTGGAACTGTTCCGGAAGCGCTGAGTCGGTGTTCGAACAGACCGAACCGGGCTCCGGTGAGTGATCGATCTCCGGATCAGTACTGCCAGTTCAGCACGATCGTGGCTACAAGCCGTCGCCACACGTCACACTGCTACGCTCTCGAGTTGCCATCCCTTGCGAGGGGGTTGTCCCTCGAGGGCCTTATGGAGCGTTCGAACACATCCCACGAGCGGTTTGACGCGTCAGGATCCGACCGACGAAACGACCGATTCGACAGGTCCGAACGATTTTGGTGGGCGACGCCAGAGTTGAAGTACTGCGATTGCCGAACTGACAATCAGATCATTTACACCAGTACTCTTGTAATAGTATAGATGCGCATCTGGAACGAGATCGCTATCGGGCCGGTAGAGGGACGGTAGCTATTCTAGGGACGTGTGACAGACCGACGACTAGTTGATTCTACAGCCTGGAACGGTCAAGTTGGATTCGAGGTTCGATCTGGAAGTGCGCTATCCTCCCTCTCAGAGGCCTGTACTGAAACATTCGATAGGAGAGAACGGCAGTCACGTAGTCGCCCCACCGAAGAGATTCTGAGCGAACGCCGATGATCGTTCGGACGATCGCCTTGAATAGCCACGTTACTGGAGTACCGCTGGTCAACGGGAGCATCGAGTGAATCCCGTCACGTGCCTGCGGCCGTCCCGAAGACGGATCGGTTCTCGAGATCGTACAAGGAACACGCACAGAACCTCCACGACTCCGATTCGATGGTGGTAAACGATGGATATCGAGCAATCGAACGAGGACTCGGCAGTCCGACTCGAGTCGAGAGAGCGAGTATCAAAACCTTTCTAACGGAGTAGGATAAGTTCCACGTGCGAATGGCAAGCAGCTACGAGAACTTCGTAAACGGACAGTGGGTCGAATCTGAGACGAATGCAACCTTCGAGGTTAGAAATCCGGCACGGACCGACGAATTGGTCGGCGAATACCAGGACTCGAGTCTGGCAGACGTCGAGGCCGCCGTCGAGGCGGCCGCCGACGCACAGGACGACTGGGCCGGCACGCCGGGCCCGGAACGGGGCGACCTCCTCAAGCGAGCGGGAACGCTTCTCGAGCAGCGCAAAGACGAGACGACCGAGGCGCTCGTCCGTGAAGAGGGGAAAACGCGCGCCGAGGCAGCCGGCGAGGTTCAGCGTGCAATCGACATTTTCGCGTACTACGGACAGAAGACACGCGATCTCGGGGGGACCGTCAAATCTGCAAGCGGCCGCAACACGGAACTCACGACCAGACAGGAGCCGCTCGGAACGGTCGCATTAGTGACCCCGTGGAACTACCCGATCGCGATTCCGGCATGGAAGCTCGCGCCGGCGCTGGCCGCCGGAAACACGGCGGTCGTCAAGCCCGCTTCGGAGGCCCCTGGCATGGCACGGGTTCTGTTCGAGTGTCTCGAGGAGGCAGGGCTCCCCGACGGCGTGGCGAATTTGGTCACGGGATCGGGGAGCGACGTCGGCAGGCCGCTCGTCGAACACCAGGCGATCGACGGCGTCTCGTTCACGGGGAGTACGGCCGTCGGGACGCAGGTCGCACAGACGGTGACCGACGACCTCAAACGCGTCCAGTGTGAGATGGGCGGGAAGAACCCGACGGTCGTGATGCCGAGCGCCGACGTCAACGAGGCGGTGGAGATCGTCGGCCAGGGTGCGTTCGGAACGACAGGCCAGTCCTGTACGGCCGCCTCTCGAGCGATCGTCCACGACCAGATTTACGACGAGTTCGTCGACACAATGGTCGAGTACGCCGAATCTGTGGACATCGGTCCCGGACTCGACGACCCTGATATGGGGCCCCATGTTTCCGAGTCGGAACTCCAGTCGACGCTCGAGTACGTCGAGATCGGCCGAGACGAGGGCGCGACACTCGAAACCGGCGGGGAACGCCTCACGGACGGGGAGTACGCGGATGGCTACTACGTGGAACCCGCCGTCTTCTCGGACGTCGACAACGAGATGCGGATCGCACAGGAGGAGATCTTCGGACCGGTACTGGCGGTCATTCGCGCCGACGACTTCGAGGACGCGCTGTCGCTTGCGAACGACGTCGACTACGGGCTTTCGGCGAGCATCGTGACGCAGGATACGACCGAAGCCAACGAGTTCCTCGATCGCATCGAAGCGGGCGTCGCCAAAGTCAACGAAAAGACGACCGGGCTGGAATTACACGTCCCCTTCGGCGGCTACAAGAATTCCTCCACGAACACGTACCGAGAACAAGGCGACGCCGGATTGGACTTCTTCACGACGACGAAGACGATCTACCGTAACTACTAAGCTAGACTAACATTCGCGCTTGACACGGCTGAGTTGAACGCCTCGGACGCCTGCTGTAGCCGCTGAAGCAGGAGGCACGGTCTCGAGAGATCTGTCCCTGCCGCTCGGAAACGAGCGGACCACAACGACAATATTTTATAATAATAAGCGTTACCGACTACTCGATGTCATTAGCGACTGCAGAAGTCAAGGAGCGGCTACGAGGAGTCGCCGTCGGTATCCTCACGCCGTTCGATCAGGACGGCGAAATAGAGCACTGGAAGATCGAAGAGAACGCACAGTCACTCTACGACGAGGGTATCAGAACGTTCCTCGCAGCTGCGAACATCAGCGAATACCACTCGTTGGCCGATCAAGAACGGATCGACGTCACCGAGGCGGCCGTAACCTCGCTTCCGTCGGACGCGTGTGTCCTCGCCGGCGTCGGCGGGAGCACGAACCAGGCACAGGACTTGATTCGGGCGTACGATCAAATCGGCGTCGACGCGATGATGGTGATGCCGCCCGACCACACGTATCTCCACGAGCAGGGATTACTGGAGTACTACCGGTCGCTGGCTGACGCAACGGAAACCCCGCTCGTCCCGTACGTTCGCGGCTTCGATCCGTCCGTCGAGTACCTCGCGCAACTGACGAAACTGGACGGCGTCGTCGGGATCAAATACGCGCTGACGGATTCGGTGAAACTCGGGGCCGGAATCAGCGCCGGTGCGGACGACGTCGTCTGGGTGAACGGCCTGGCAGAACCGTACGCAGTTTCGTACTGGGCCGAAGGCGTCGAGGGCTTCTCGGCGGGCGTCAGCAACTTCCGCCCGGAGATCGGTCTCGAACTGTACGATGCGCTGGCGAACGAAAACTGGAGCCGCGCCCGCGAACTGCGCGATGTCAGTCTCCCGTATCAGAGCTTCCGAGAGAAAACCGGACAGAACAACACGATCGCCGGTGGTGTAAGCGTCCCAGCCGTCAAGAAGGGGCTCGAACTTGCCGGCCTATACGGCGGTGATGTCCGGGAACCGATCCGCTCGCTGACGCCGCAAGAGGAGAAGCGCGCCGAAGAACTGTACGATCAACTGAACGACAAACTCGAACAGCTACTCTCCAATGACACCGTTGAAAAAGCTTAAATACGAGAAAGTAAGAGGCTACTCCAGATGAGTCAACGTAAGACGCTCGAGACTGACGAAGAGCAACTCCCACTCCGGACCGGATTGCGAACGAGAACGCTCTCCGACGAGCGGCTCCAGTTCTGTCGACAGATCGGCGTATCCGACATCTTCTTGGATCACCGGGATCCGCGGGGAGACGTCTTTGCCGACGAGGGAAGTCACGACGACGAAACGATCACGATCGACGAAGGCGTCGTCCCCTCGGTTTCCGAACTGGTGCAAGCTCGTCGACGCGCCGAGGACGCCGGACTCCGTCTCATGGGGGTTCAGTCACTGAGCTACAACGTCTACGGGAAGATCATGCTCGGGAAAGAGGGCAAGGAGACTCAGCTCGAGACGATCAAGGAGCTGATCCGTAACATCGGGCAGGCGAACATTCCGATCCTGGGCTACCAGTGGAATCCCCGCGGCGTCGTCCCGATGCGGACCTCCCAGTCGGCCCGAGTCCGCGGTGGCGCTCGCGGCCGCGAGTTCGACATCGACGATATCGACCAGCCGTACGAACGCGCCCCCGGTGTGGAGCGAGAATACACCGAGGAGGAGCTCTGGGACAACTACGAGCAGTTCCTCGAGGAGGTGCTCCCGGTCGCCGAAGAAGCCGGCGTGCAGTTGGCTCTTCACCCGGCGGATCCGCCGACGGTCGAACAACTCGGCGGCATTCCCCGCCTGTTCCGCAACAGGGAAGCGTTCGAACGGGCGATGGAACTCGTTCCGAGCGACAACCACGGCCTCAAACTGTGTCTCGGTTGCTTTTCGGAAATGCCCGAGACGGACGTCACGGACGTGATCGAACACTTCGGTCGAAACGACGACATCGTCTTCGTCCACTTCCGCGACGTGCTCGGCACGTGGCCGCGGTTCACCGAGACCTTCCTCGACGATGAGGAGAGCAATTACAATGCGTTAACCGCGATCAAGGCGCTTCGCGACGTCGGTTTCGACGGTGTGATGGTTCCAGACCACGTTCCCGAGATCGTCGGCGATACCGAATGGGGGCACCGATCGCGAGCACAGGCCGTGGCGTACCTCAACGGTTTGCTCTCCTGTTCGGACGCCGACTCGACGTAGCGCGTTCCGATACTCGAACTCGTCGGTCACTCTGGTCACCGCTTCTCGCCGCTCGGCCCTCTGGTGATCGGATTCCCGACTTCGCTCCCTTGCACTAACAGCCTCTGTGGACGCTTCCGGCAAGTGACGGGTAATCATCGGATCGGAAGTTTATTTTCGTTGTCGCAGCATCGGTCCAGTATGAACGTGCTTGTTACCGGTGCGTACGGCCGGTGTGGTACCGCAATAATCGATCACTTGGACGAGGACTACAACATCACTTACCTGAACCGGTCGGATCGTCCGGCCGATCATCCGTACGGCGACTACGACACCTACGTCGCCGACGTGAGCGACTACGATTCGATCCGTCCCGCGTTCGATGGACAAGACGCGGTCATCCACCTCGCCGCGTATCCGTACGTTGACGGAAACTGGACCGACGTGTTCGAGCCGAATATACTCGGCGTGTACAACGCTCTCGAGGCGGCGCGCGACGCTGGCGTTGAGACGTTCGTATTCGGTTCGACGAACCACGTGATGGGCCAGTACGAGGCAAAGCACGCGCCTGAAATCTACCAGCCGGAGCACGGAATCACGATCTCTCCCACTGACCCGGTTCGACCCGATTCCTACTACGGTACGACCAAGGCCTTCGGTGAAACCCTCGGCCGCCAGTACGTGGAAACTGAGGAGTTCGAGTATCCGAGCCGATTCTACGCGCTTCGTATCTGTACCGTCAATTCCAAGCAGTACGATCATCCGTACGGCGATGCGGAGTTCGGCGTTCACAACGGCGATTGGGAGCGCGGGAGCGAGGCGTACGAGCGAGCCGTCGGCCGGATGAAAGCGATGTGGCAGTCCCGTCGTGACTTCGCGCATCAAGTGAAGTGCTGTCTTCTGGATAACTCCGTCGAGTTCGGCGTCTTCTACGGTGTCAGCGATAACGACCGGCGGTGGTTTTCGATCCGTAATGCTCGCGAACGGATCGGCTACGACCCGGTGGACAACGCGGAAGAGTGGGACGAACCGCCGGAACTGAAACCAGCGTGACCGCACCTGGTATCCACCTGTCCGTGATCGACGAACTCGACTCGACGGTGACTCAGTTCGATAGACGCTCGGATGGCACTCTCGTCGCCCGAGCGACGATTTCGACGCTCCTCAATGAGTTCCACGGACAGAACAAGACGGCCGAAATCACCGTTCATCCGTCGGGGCGATACGTCTTCGGTTCGAACCGCGGTCAGGACCGATCGTGACGTTCGCCGTCGACGACGGGGGCCTCGAGCGCGTCGCGACGTCCTCGAGCGGCGGAGAGTGGCCGTGGCACTTCACAGTCGACCCGACCGGTGACTTCCTTTTCGCGGCGAACCGCCGGACGGCCGTGGTCTGCACGGCGCGGCGTCTGTGAGACTCCAGCCGTCGTCGCCTTACTCGAGAGTCCGTCGGCAGCATCGTCTTTGACCAGTCACTGCGTCTCGTGAGTCTTCCTGCCCCGTCGTCGCCGAAGGCGGTGATTCTGATCACGACCGTTCGTCATCCGCTGATACGGCCTGATCGCGATTTACCGGTGCAACCGCGACCCGTCTGCGGTCGCGCTGAAAATGACTTTCGACGGTTCGTCCGATGACGGTCGGATCGGGCAGGCCGAAACGATCGTCTCATGTTACTGTGCACGTAGCCTGCGCCCATCACGCATGGAAAAATATTTATAATGGTCGTATCATTGTTTATTCGCATGCCACAGGCTACCTTACGGACTAGACTGACGAACGAACGTGGTCCAGAGAACGGCACAGACGCCGGTGAGTGAGTATGTCGACGGACTACTCGGAGTCTATCCGCTGGCCGATGTTGATAACGCTGGTGCTGATCGGCTTTATCCCGGCTTTCTCGGGGGCACTGATCAACCCGACCATCCCGGCGATCCAGGAGACATTCTCGCACGAGCCGTACTCGGAGACGTTGGCACAGCTCGTCAGTTCGATGTCGGCCTGGATCGTGATCGTCGTCGCACCCCTCACGGGATACGTGCTGGACAAGTACGCGCGCAAGCCGATCCTGATCGGGGCGGTCATCGTCTACGGGGCCGGGACGAGCATCGCGTTCTTCCTCGACTCGATCTACCTGATCCTGGCGACCCGCGTGCTCGACGGCATCGCCGTCGGCGCGCTCATGGTGACGGTGCCGACGCTCATCGCGGACTACTACTCGGGCGGCCGCCGCGAGTCCATCATGGGCTACTACAGCGCCGTGACGGCCGCCGGCGGCGCCATCGCCGCGGTCATGGGCGGCTACATCGCGGGGACCCTCGGTTGGCGGTACATCTTCCTCGTCTTCGCGGGGGCGCTCCTGTTCGTCCCGCCGATCCTCCGGTTCCTGCCGGAACCCGACGTGGAGGAGTCGGCTAGGGACGACGGCGTCGGCCGCCTCGAGGCGATCAAGAAACTCCTGCGTGAGTCGCCCGTAAAGCTGGTCGCCGGCATCTACGCCATCGTGTTGGTGGGAATGCTGGTGAACAACCTCGTCATGATCGAGGTGCCGTACTATCTCCAGAGCTCCCTCACCGTGACCGATTCGCAGACCGGCCTCGTGATCTCGGGTGTGATGATCGGCAGCTTCGTCTCCGCCTCGATGTACGGTCGGATCAAACAGCGCATGCGTCACGTCACGGTGATGGCGCTCGGTTTCGTCATCGCAGCGATGGGATTCCTCCTGTTTACCGCCGCTGATACCCTCCCGGTCGTGATCGCCGGCGTCATCGTCAGCGGGGCGACGGGATTCGGCATCATCCAGCCCACGGCGAACGATTGGGTCGCGTCGGTCGTCCCGGGAGAGGTCCGCGGTCGCGCCCTCAGCGGCGTGACGATGATGATGTACGGTGGGTTCGCGCTCTCGCCGTTCGCCCCGATACCGCTGGTCGACGCGTTCGGTCGTAGGGGGATGCTGCAGACCGCCGGCTACGTCATGCTCATCGTCGGGGGCGCCCTCCTAACGGTCTGGTTCGTCAGTCGATCTACCGTCGACTCGACAGCGAAGGTGTCATCCTCTGACGACTGATCGCGAACAGACCGCAGACACGACTGACGGTCAGTCGCAGTAGCGCGACCATCTTTCTCCAGGCGGCGTCGTATCGGGCTGATAGGTTTCACACTCCGACGAAGTGTAGATATGTAAACATTTATGTGTCTGGTGGGCGTAGACATTCTCATGCCAGTTGAGACAGTTTTGCTTCCCGTCAGCGACTCGGACGAGGACCGGATACACCACCTCGTCGATGCCGTCTTGGAAACCGCCGCTCCAGTCGATGCCACCGTCGTGGTCGGTCACGCTATCCCGAAGAACACCGGCGACATTACGCCGGCAGTCACTCCGATAACGGGCGGTGGTTATCCCCAACTCCTTTCGAAGTCCGAATACGATGACCTGCTCGAGGAGCACTCTCCCGACGAAATCGCCGCTGAACACGATACGGTCCAGTCAGTGATCGATCGTCTCGAGGCCGCCGACGTCGACTACGACATCCGTGGCGCGGTCGGCGACCCCGGCGAGGCGTTTCTCGACCTCGCGGACGCGATCGACGCCAACCGGATCGTGGTCGGCGGACGCCACAGATCCCCCGCTGACAAGGCGATCTTCGGAAGCGTCGCGCAGACGCTGATACTGGATGCGTCCTGTCCCGTCACGTTCGTCCAGAACGACGACTGAGCGACGACGAATACCGATCCCGGATCCCGACCACAGGCTCGAGGGACAAACGAGCAACCGAACGGTACGCGTGCGCGATTCGATACCCACCCCATACCGTCGACGGATATCGGTCGACGGGACGGTACAGACCTACTCTTCATTCGGAAGTGCGTCGTCCCCAGATGATGGCGATCAGCGCCGAGCCGACGACGCCGACGAACGAAAACGCGATGACGGTCGTGAGCACGTCCGGATCGGAAAAACTGGTCATGGCGATGAACAATGCGATCGCCGCGTTTCGAGCGGCGGTCGTCGTCGCCAGCACCTCCCGTCCGTCTCGAGCCGGCCCGCCGAGGACGTAACCGAGCAGCAGCGACGCAGCGACGACGACGCTCGAGACGAACAGCGTCCCCGTGCCGAGTAGCGTGAGCATGTCGCCGGCGTAGACGAGCAACAGGAGCACGAGCAGGAAGACGAACGAGGCGTCCGAGAGTCGCTGGACCGGCGGATACAGCCGGTCGGCGACGGACGAATACCGGGACTCGAGGCCGAGGCCGACGACCAGCGGGACGAGCTGGATACCGAACACCAGCCGGCCAATCGAGAGCGGATCCACGGCGACGGCCCCGGGCAACAGCAGCGCGAGGGTCGCCGGAATAGTCACGACCGAGACGACGCCGAGGACGGCCATGAGCCCGTTCGCGAACGCGAGGTTACTGTTCGATAGCTCGGCGAATTTCGGGCCGAAGGGCGCGCCGGGTGACACGGCGATCAACAGAATACCGACGGCGTAGCCCGGCGCTACTGAAATCGCACGGACGAGTACGTACGCGACGATCGGAACGACTGCGAGATTCACGACGAGGGACTTGCTCACGAGTCGCGGCTCGTCGATCGCCGTCAGTAGCTGATCGACGGACAGGCTCAGTCCCATCGCGAGCATCGTCGACAGGACGAAGATCGCAGTCCCGACATCGACGACCGCACCGGCTGTGGCTGCTCCCATCGTTCAGTTACACTGTTTAGGGATCACAGCTATTTGATTGCTACTGTTCGTTGGCAGTTGTGATCCGTCGGCCGATTCACCCGCTCATACCCGGAAGACCTCGGGAGGCGTCCGTTTGGCGGTAGACGGACCTAAACCGTCCGAATCCGAATCGAAATCTCGTCCGGGTCGGTGACCTCGAGGGAGTCGCCACGGTCGGTGGCCGCGATATCGGCGTCCTCGAGTCGTCGCCGAACCGTCGCGAGCGTCTCGTCGTCCGGGACGACGAACTCGAACCATGCCAATCCGCGGCCGCCCGCCGGCTGGGACCGCCCGTTCCACGTATTCACGCCGAGGTGATGGTGGTAGTCCCCGGCCGCGAGAAACAGCGCCGAACGCGCTTCTGTCTGCACGCGGAGCCCGAGCGTTTCGGCGTAGAACTCGCGTGCCGTTCGGATCGAGGACGCTTCTAGGTGAACGTGTCCGACCGTCGTTCCGGAGGGAACGGTCGTCTTCCCGTTCGATTGCGCGGCGATATCGGCAAGATCCAGCGAAACCGTTCCGATCTGAACCGTGCCGCCGGACGCACGCGGCCACTCCTCTCGCGGTCGGTCTGTGTATATCTCGACTCCGTTGTCCTCTGGATCAGTGAGATACAGCGCTTCGCTGACGTAATGATCGGACGCGCCGTCTAACTCCCAGTGCTCGCGTATTCGGTCGAGCGCTGCACCTAACGCAGCGCGTGATGGGACCTCGAACGCGTTGTGGAACAGTCCCGCCTGCTCTCGATGCCGGGACGCTGCAGTCTCGTCCTCTGTCAACACGAGTAACGGCGTCTCGCTAGTTCCGAGCGTCGCCTCCGTTTTCGTTCGCCTGCGAACCGAGAGCCCAACGACGCCTCGATAGAAATCGACCATCGCGTCGAGATCGGCCACGACAAGCGAAGTCCGCCCGATTCGTGCCGTCTTCGGAATGATCGGATCGGCGGTCATCTGCGACTCTCCTCTGCACCCGACTTCCGGTCGGTAGTGCCTACCGCCATTCTTCTCCGCTGACATTCCCTCCCAGCCGTTTCGAGGTCGACGAATCGATTCGCATTGGGCGAGTTCGTATCCCTGATCAAACGGGTCACGAGCATCGGTTGAATATTCACTTCCACCACGTTATCTAATTCGGTTCCGAATCCGTATATAGTTCTGGGAACGATCGTGTGACCAGGTTACGTCGACTCAACCGGTGGAAAACTACAAAGGGAAGACCAGGCAACTCGACGTAACTGATCGACCCTCGAGTTCGGTACCCCTCTCATCTCCTTCGAACCAGTATCCGTCGAGTAGTTCATCGTATTCGTTCTGCGAGGGAACGTGCGGATGGTGTGATCCGATGATCGGAACCGTAGCGTTCAGGATTCCACCTTCGTCTTCGGGGATCACGTCGCAGTAAGAAGGGGCCGACGGCATCGAACAAGGGGTTCGATAGCGTAGAACAAGTTTAGATATATACTCAGGTAAGGTGATTGCAGCAGTACGGGGGATTCGAACGCGCTATAGTCGGCCAACAGAGATCGATCAGCGAAATCGGAATCGCAAAACAGTTCTCTTACTCTCGTAGTAACCGGTTCCCAAGGCTCGTAGCGCTCCATTCGACACGTGCAAACGAAATAGGGTAAGGAACGGATTCGGACTAACTGATTCGTACCGAGCACGATAGTGCTCGTCCCCTCTCGATGTTTTACAACAGTATTACTGTAATCTAATTACAAAAGTACCTCTGTAAACGATCGAAATCGACGATCCGAGTACCGTCAGCCATCACCGAATCTATGAATCGACGTACAAAGAACAGATCCCGCACAGGCTCGGGGCAAGAACTCTGTAGTGCATGATTCGACAGGGGCGAATGATTGAACGGCGCTCAAATCGAAATAGTCGGTATGAATCCGGTGCACGGAGGCTCTCTGGGCCCTTGAGCGACAAGGAATATCTACTGCGGCCTCAGGACGATGTTGACTATCCCAATAGAAGAGAGATGAACGATATTCTTCAGAAGGTCGGTATCGAACGTCCTACAAATGGTCAGGTCGCCGAACTGGCTGTGTGTAGTTGGGCGTGAAAAGTGAGGCGGCACGATTTTGTGGTGTCCATGCCAAAAATCAACCGCTTCAGCGGGTGTAGCGACTGGATAACTTTGAGTTTTGTGGAGCGAGAGCGGACACCGTGTCAGCAGATGGCGCTCGGTATTCGATTCCATCTTGCTGAATTGTCGATTTTGAATACCGTTCTGAAACTCGAGAAGTTCGGCGTCGAGCGATCGCACAAGGTTGTTCACGATTGGGTACAGAAAGCCGATCTACAGCCAGTAACTGATGCGAATCCGAATCACGTTACGTTTGACGAAACTGTGATTCGGATCGACGGTCGCCAGTATTGGCTGTACGCTGAAGCCGATCCTGAAACGAACAAGATACACCATACACGGCTGTTTTCAACGACTACAACTGTATTGACTGAACGCTTCCTGCGAGAATCAATCGAAAAACATGACGTCGAAAACGCTGTGTTTCTCGTCGATGGTACACAGCATCTCCAGTCAGAACTCCGTCGACGCGGACTCCGATTTCGATACGAAAAACAGGAAAATTGGGACGCAATCGAACGTATCTTTCGAGAGATAAAACGATGTACCTCTTTGTTCTCAAACTGTTTCAGCCACGTCAAACCATCAACCGCAGAATCGTGGCTCCAATCCTTCGCCGTCTGATAGAACGCTACAAATTAAACACGACCCTTGGGAAACACGAGCAATTTTTCAACGAGGTGATTCGGTGGCAGCGATAAGTGCGACTACGGAGAAACCTCGAGTGCGGTCTCTTCCGTCCGCTCGAACGCCTCGAGGTACGCTTCGGCGTCGAGCGCTGCCATGCTACCGGTTCCAGCGGCAGTGATCGCCTGTTGATAGTGCGGATCGGCGACATCGCCGGCGGCGAAGACGCCCTCGACCGTGGTTTCGGTCGTTGCGCGGCCGTCGGCGGTTCGAGTATGGAGGTAGCCGCTCTCGTCGCGGTCGACGGCGGTCCCCTCGAGGAACTCGGTGTTCGGCGTGTGGCCGATCGCGTAGAACACGCCGCCGACGTCGACGGTCTCTCGGTTTACGTCGACGCCGGTCGCGACCTTCTCCGCGGGATAACCGTCGGGATGGGAGACGAGGGTCGCGCCGGTGACGCCCTCTTCGTGCGAACCGTGGATCGCCTCGAGTTCGGTGTTCCAGCGGAACTCGATGTCCTCGTGGTCGCGGGCGCGGTCGGCCATGATCTCGGAGGCGCGCAGATTCTCGCGGCGGTGAACGACCGTGACGCTGTCGGCGAACTTCGCGAGGAAGAGCGCTTCTTCCATCGCCGAATCGCCGCCGCCGATCACGAGGACGTCGTCGCCGCGGTGGAACGCGCCGTCGCAGGTCGCACACGTCGAGAGTCCGTAGCCCATCAACTTGTCCTCGTTGTCGGCGCCGACCCAGCGAGCGCTCGCGCCGCTCGCGACGATCAGCGCATGCGTTCGCAGCGTATCGCCGTTCGAGAGTTCGAGTTCGAACGGCCGCTCCTCGAGCGTCGCGTTCTCGACGGTTCCGTGCGTGAATTCGGCGCCGAACGCCGTTGCCTGATCCTTACCGTTCTGGATCAGCTCCATCCCACCGACGCCCTCGGAGAAGCCCAGGTAGTTCTCGACATCGGTCGTCAGCGTCAGTTGGCCGCCCGGTTCGGGTCCCTCGAGCACCAGCGGCTCGAGGTCGGCCCGCGCGGCATAGACGGCCGCCGAGAGGCCGGCGACGCCGGAGCCGACGATCACTACGTTGCGAACGTCCGCGGTCGTGTCTGTTTCCTCGTTCATTCGGTGTACCCCTCGATCAGGCTACGAAGTCGGTCTTCCGGCAGCGCGCCGGACTGCTGTTCGACCTGCTCGCCGCCTGCGAAGAGGACCAGCGTCGGCACGCCGCGAACGCCGAACGAACCCGCAAGTTGCTGGTGCTCGTCGACGTCGACCTTAGCGATCACGGCCTCGGTCGTGCCCGCTAGCCGTTCGAGGACGGGATTGAGCATCTGACAGGGGCCACACCAGTCGGCGTAGAAGTCCACGAGGACGACGTCGTGTGTCGTCGTGACGTCCTCGAGGTGACTTCTTCCATCGATGTAGATCGGTTCGTCGAGCGATTGTGCCGAAACGTCGTCGCGTGCATCTGTTGCCATCACCACTACGTATGAACCGACGGCGTTTAAAGGTTTTGTGTGAATTGCACAATACAGTAACACGCAATTTCCGGAAAGATTCTGGAACGAGCATACTCCGAGAACGAATGTGTTCGAGGGAGGCGAATACACTGGTTTGAGAGTGTGGGTGAGCTGGAGCGGACTCTCCTCCGATCGAAATAGGCACTTAGTTTTGCACCTATACCTAACAACCAATCATTCGACAGAGTCGTCCGACCGTTCTGAGACACCCGCGTCGAAGCGGGCGAAATACCCGACTCGCGTTCCGACGCGCGCGTCGAACGCCAGTCCCCGCTGTTCGATACGGTGTCGCAACCCTTCGAATCTGACGAAATGCGGGTCGGGGAGCGACTCGCCGACGACGAGTCGACCGTCAGGTTTCAGAACCCGCTCGAGTTCGTCGAGCGCCCGCTCTTGATCGGGAATCTCGCCGAGGACTAAGACCAGATACGCGGCGTCGAACGTGTTGTCCGGATACGGAAGCGATCGTGCGTCGCCGCGAATCGGTTCAACATTCAGGGTCCCCTCTTGTTGCATTCGCGTTCGGAGGTGTTCGACCATCTCCGATTGGACGTCTACAGCGTGCAGTGTCCCCGACGGTTCGATCGCCCGTGCGACCATCCCGGTGTAGTAGCCGGTTCCCGGTCCGACCTCGAGAATACGCTCACCGGGCTGGGGCTCGAGTACGTCGCGCAGTCGGGAGCGAGTGATGACCGGACGCAGGAGGTCGATCGCGTGGCGCTGAGCGTACGGGCACGGCGACGGGTTTGATCGCCACCGGAGGGCGTATCCGAGTCCGGCGAGCAGCGTGAGCCCGAGCAGGGCGGCGATCGCTCGTACGGTACGACGAGAAACCATAGTGATACCTTCACCGCGGACGGACTACAGTCTTCCCCGAACTGACGCACATGCCGCGGGCTTGCCGTTGCTACCCCAACTACGACTGTTCTCGAAATCGGTCGTACAGTATGTCCTATACGCTTCGTACACAAGTCGACGGCGAGTTCGACGACGTCGTCGAGAAAACAATCGACGCCCTCGAGGACGAGGGGTTCGGCGTGCTCTGCGATATCGACGTCCAGGAAACGCTGAAAAAGAAACTCGACGAGGACTTCCGACAGTACAGAATCCTAGGTGCGTGCAATCCGCAGTTGGCCCATCAGGGACTCGAGCACGATCTCGAACTCGGGACGTTGCTTCCGTGCAACGTCGTCGTCTACGACGATGACGACGGCGTGGTCGTCACTGCGGTCGACCCGCAGCGTCTGATTGGCGTCGCTGACGACGACGAGCTCGACCCGATCGGCGACGACGCGTACGAGCGCTTCGAACAGGTTCTCGAGTCGCTATAGCTCGGGGCACTGGTATAATAATGCGTTCCGTCGAGTCGGCGGCTACCGAACCCCAAGGACGGGAACCGGCGGACGCCGGCGGCGACGCGATCGATTCGCCCGTTGACGCCGTAGCCCGTCTCCGATTCGTGATCGTCAGGCGCGACACACGCCCGTCCCAGGTTCGCAAGCGACTCGCGGAACTCGTAGTCGCGACACTCGATCACGACGTTTCCATCGTCAATACGGGACCTTCGGCACAGAGCGACGAAAGCACTCCGGTCGGCTTACGTAAGCCGATGCTACCGTGGTGTACTGCACGTTCCCCGTATACCGTTGTTATCAGCGACTCAGGCCGCGCAGTTGTTCGGACCCAGTTCGAGTTCCTCGTCCTCGGACTCGTCGTCTGGACCGAATGGAGGGTTCTCGGCCTCGTGGATCTGCCACCCCTCGTAACTGTCTTCGGGACGTGTATCGATGAGCGTGAACGACTCGTCTGAATCGAGCATATCTGCGAGCCGGTTGGGATAAGTATGGCTTATTATTGGAATTATAATACAATATTGTCTGGCACGAGTCGGCCAATAGTTCTCACCCTCGCATGAGCAGCTCAGCTATCGATATCAGTTCTGATCGGCTTCGATGAAGACGATCCCTGACGGGATCAATCGCGTTTTGTACTACTCCCCACCACTAGCATAATTGACACACGATCGAAGAGCCGGGTACAGACCGTCGGCAGGCGTGTTCTGTATCCACCTGCCGCCATCGGACACACGAACGAATAATCTGCAGGTTATGTCCCGTTCAGATTACTGGAGGTGAGTAAACGTCGCGATCTACCCCGATACATCTCCAAATCGTGTACACATATTATATACTCAGACGCCCTATATAGAACTGGTGAACAAAATTATGCAAAAAAACGTCGGTGGATATGACCGCGGCGCCCGGTTCGTCTTCGGACCTCTCCTCGCGATCATCGGTATCGCGGCTCTCGGCGGATTAATTTCCTTGGCGGCGGGGACGGTCGGATTCGCTCTCGCAGCTATCGCTCTCGTCGTTGGCGCGGTGCTGACTATCACTGCGGTCACTCAGAAATGCCCCATGAACGGCCTCCTCGGTATCGACACGTATCGAGGCGGAGTCGAGTCTCGCTCTGAGGGCGGGAGAGACGAAAACCGCAGGGCTGGGCGGCTAAGCTGAGATCGAACTACCCCTTTTTCGATGAAAATACATGAGTTCCATCGTTTCTCGTTCCACAGCGGTCCATGTGATCGAGAAGGGATTCTCGCTGAGAGCGCGTGTCGGGTCCAACGACTAGTGCGGGTAGCGAAGTACGATCTCAGCGTGGCACTCAGGCGCGTGTCATCAGCGTCGTTCTCATCACGGTGAAAGTACGGCCCGCTGTGACAGGGTACTTTTTATCTCTACATCGTGTGAGACGATATGCAGGGATTGCGCTGGCTTCAAATGAGCGAGGAGGAGATAAACGAATTCCTCGGCCGAGGCGGAACGGGTGTCATTTCGTTTTCTACGGATCCGGACGAACCGCCGGTTTCGATACCCGTTTCGTACGGATACAGTGCGGACGTGAAGCACTTTTATTATCGACTCTCCTTCCCCCAGGATAGCAGGAAAGACGATCTCGTAGACAGGCCCGTAACCTTCGTTACGCACGGCAAGACTGACAGCGGATGGCGAAGCATCGTCGCAACCGGAAAACTATCTGACACCTCCGACGCTCCGTACGAGTCAGCCGAAATACAGGGAATGTGGGCGATTCAGATCCCGCTAGTCGACATTTTCGAACGACCACCGAGGGAAACGACGTTCCGGTATTTTAGTCTCGATCCCGTGACAATGACGGGACGGAAAGAGGCGATGGGTGACTCGTAGCGCCTGTACACAGCGCAAAGAACGTAGATAGTGGCAAAGCAGAAGACTAGAACGCTGAAACCAGCCGTCTAACGATCGACGTTACACGGAAGTACTGGCGTAGACGGACCACCGTGACTACTGAACTAACAATCCGGATGGTGACTTCTGAACGTTTCCGGTCATCCGGTGTGAGTGTACCCGCCGTCGACGACGAGTGACTCACCGTTCACGTAACTCGAGAGGTCACTCGCGAGGAACAGAGCGGCTCCCGCGATATCCTCGGGGTCTCCGATCCGCCGCGACGGAATCGCCTGCGTGAATTGTTTGAGCGCCTCGGGTCCCATGTGTGCGTCTTCCATCATCGCGGTTTCAATCCCGCCCGGGTGGATCGCGTTCACGCGAATTCCGTCTGGACCGAGGCGATGGGCTGTCGCGTACGTCAACAATCGGACTGCACCCTTGGAAACGCAGTAAGCCACGTAGCTACCGTTTCCGACTAAGCCGGCGATACTCGAGACATTGATGACACGTCCGCCCCCGTTTTCGATCATCCGCTGGGCCGCGAGCTGCGTCCCGAAGAACGCTCCTCTCACGTTCACGCTCATGAGTTGTTCGTACTGGTCGGCGGCCACCTCGAGAAATTCCTCCGCATGAAAGATACCCGCGTTATTGACGAGCACATCGACGCCGCCGAACTGCTCGGCTTCGTCGAGCGTCGCCTCGAGATCGTCTACGCTCGAGACGTCGCAATCGACGTACGTCGCCGTCGCCTCGGTTTCGTCGGTGATCAGTTCGTGAGTCGGCGTTCCGCCTTCTCGTGGCTCTTCGCGCACGTCGGCGACGACGACGTCGGCTCCGTGTTCGGCGAACGTCCGCGCTATCGATCGTCCGATTCCGCTCGATGCACCGGTCACTATGGCCGTTTGCTCTGCGAGTAGGTCCGGCATGCCCTCGGGTACCACGTCAACCTACTTGCTTCTATCACGGGTGGCCGTTGGGCGAGTGATATCGTCTTCCCGTCATAATCGCTTTCTCGATCGGTTTCGGTCCATGAATTCTCGCTGTCTACGCGGCCAAAGACCGACGGACTGAGGACTGAAGCGGATCGACGCCACTGGCGCTGAACATCGGGGGTCGGTTGAACTATCCCCGGAACGAAGCGTTCCCCAAGCAGTAGAGAAACGTCACCCATCCGCGGAAGAGTTCAGCAATTATTCCGAGAGAATCTCCCAACTTTACGCTGTTTCTGACAGCTTTCGGAGAGACTGATTCGGGGCTTGCAAGAAAGATTGTGCGTGTCACTCACAACGACTCAGTGAACTGACTTACTATCCGATTGAATCGCTCGGGTTCCTCGAGGGTCGGACAGTGTCCACTCTCTTCGAAGAGTTCGAAGCTACCCTCTGAGACGATCTCTGCGACGTGTCTGGTTGACGCAACGGATCCTCGTTTTTCATCTGCACCAGCACAGACAACCGTTGGCACGTCGATCTCGTGGAGGACGTCCCGATAATCGCGCGTGAGCGCGTCGAAGAGGATTGCGCTCTTGATCGGCGCTGGTACTCGGGAAAGTTCGTCGAACACCATATTTCTTGTTTCGGCTGAGGGTGGCTCCTTGAACACCTGCTCGGTGATCCGTTCGATGAGAGTCTCCTGATCCTGCTGGGCCAATGTGAGTGTGGTTTGAAGGCCGTCCAGATCAGTGAGTCCGTATTCATAGTCATCCCACTGGAATCGAGAGGCTTCCATATCGACGTCCACCAGCCCTCGGATATCCTTCGTCCCGAACTGATCGACGTACTCCCACGAGACGAGTGCACCCATTGACCACCCGACCAAGACGACGTTTTCGCGCTCGTGCTGGCTTAGAAAGGCCTGAAGGTCGCGAGCGTACTGCGTGACCGTGTGCCCCAACTCTGTCTTCTCTGACCGGCCATGGCCCCTGAAATCGACGGCGATCGTTCGGTACTCTTTCGAGAGGGCTGTCAGCTGGGGCTCGAAGAACCGGTGGCTCGCCATGACGCCGTGTAGAAAGACGATCGGTGGCCCCTCCCCGTGGTCCTCATAGTAGAGGTCCGCCCCGTTGCACTGGATGTACGGCATAGCGATGATCGTACGGGAAACTCGATAATAAGCCTACCCGACAAACCAACGATATACTGGCGAAAGACAATGCAGCGTCAGAACGTTCGATCGTCGGTAGGGTATCGATGCAGGAAGTGGGTATAGACACGGGACTAACTAGCGTTCCAGAAACGGTTCTAGCTGTCTACCGGATTGGTTCTCTCTGTGACCCAGTAATTCGGTCATCCCCGCGACAAAGAGGATTCCACCGACACTTGCGAGAAGTATTGCTACAATCGCCATCGAGAGAGCGCTTACGAGGAAGTTACCGAATAGTGCTCCTGCAATAAAGCTAAGCTGAGTTACGATAACGCTCGCAGTACCCCAACTTCGGCTGACCGGAGCGTATAGGCCGCCGACGACGATTGTCTCCGCGATCGCGTGTCCCGTGAGGATAGCCAAACCAACCAGGCCGAGTGCTGCGCTCGCTGCATAGACGCTTGCGATGATCGCTCCTTCAGTAGCTCGGTGAACAAGTATCGCTCCGAACGCTGCGTCTGCACAACCGTCGTGTGGCGATATGCCGTGAGCACGGCTAATCCAAGCAATCGCCCCACCGCCAATTCCGCCGACGACTGTAAGGGTCCATAGCTGAGTAACGGACGACGCGAGTGCTATCAGTCCTAACACTGTCACCGCTATCGGTACCCCTATCGGTGTCAGTAGACCGTGACCGCGTTCGACAATGCGGTTCGGTTGCCAGCGCGCGACTGCGTAGAAACCAACCACGACGCTGACCAGTGCAGAGAACCCGATTACTACGACGAACGGAACCGATAAAGCGTGGGTTCCGGCGTCCCTAGCGGTGTCGTGGGCACTAACGACCACTGGCCACGCGAAGAGTGCAACGAGCAGCGTTGACAGAACTGCGACCGTCACACGGCTCGTCTGTATCACGTCTCATCAACTCGGGAAGCGAAATTCATACGATCCTACTTCCGTTGTTTCTGCCGACTTATTTCGGCGGTGTCGCCCGTCGTCGATCGGCAGAACCGACGACAGACAGCTACTCGGGCGTCACCGACGGACCGATCGATGGCGGCGACGCTCGCTCGCCCTACATCCAGACGTCGCTGGTGCAGTCGCCGTCGGGCCACCGAATCTCGTGGGCGCGGGCCGGGCCTTCGGGAAGCGTTCCGAAGTCGACGAGGAACTCCTCGTCGAGGGTCATCGTTCCCTCGCGCGGGTTCACGTCGGCTTTGAGCATGACAGACCCACGCTCGCCCTCCTCGGGGAAGAATTGGTCGTCCCACGAGGAGTACAGCGAGGTGGTCCAGTAGAGGCGCTTGCCGTCCAGCGAGAGCTGAAGCATCTGCGGCCCGGCGGTGATCTTCCGGCCCTTCACCTCGCGGACGTCGCCGAAGAGGCCGCCTACCGAGATCGTATCGGTCAGCCGCGGGTTCGACGGATCGGAGACGTCGTACATGCGGACCTCCCCGTGGAGCCAGTTCGCGAAGAACAGGTACCGATCGTCCATCGAGACCAGCAGATCGGTGATCAGCCCGGGAACCGGCATGTCCCAGTCCTCGTGTTCGCGCGGCTCGACGTCAATGACCTTCGTCGCACGCCACTCGTCGCCCTCCTTGAACAGGTGGAACATGTTCGACGAGAGCGCGGCGCCGACGTAGGCGTGTTCGGATTCGGGGGTGTGGAGGAAGCGCACCTCGAGGGGCACCAGTCCCTCCTCGCCGAGGTCGATCGTCTGTTCGACCGTCTTCTCGTCCCAGTTCCAGACGTGGAGCCGCTGTCCGTACTTCCCGGCTTCGACGTCTTCGAGATCGAATCCCGGTTGGTAGGTCTTCGGCGCGGTCCACTCGCTCGAGACCATCACGTTCCGACGGGGCTGGTACCAGAAGTCGTAGTTCATCTCGATGTCTCCGGGCTCGTCCCAGCGGCCGTCGATTTCGAAGTCCTCGTTCAGCAGGAGGAAGCCGCCAGGGAGGTCGCCGTCGGCGTTCCCGAGCATGCTGATCATGATCTTCCCCTCGGGGATGCAGTGGACGGTGTGAGGGGCGGAGAGGTCGTGCTCGAAGACGTCTTCCGGTTCGATGACCTTCACGAGTTCGGGGTGCTCCCGGTCCTCGGTATCGACGATGTGGATTCGCGACGAGCGGTTTCCGGGAACGACGAGGTACCGCCGCTCCGCTCCCTCGACGTGGCAGGACGACGAGCAGGCGTTCCAGCCGAAGTGATGCAGTTCGTCGCCTTTGGTCGGCATCTCGATCCGGTCAACGATCTCGCAGTAAGTCGACGAGTCGGGGTCGACGTCGACGACGGTCAGCATGTCGGGCGCGTCGATGTCGGTCCCCACGTAGAGGGCCGGAACGTACGCGAGGCGCTCGCGAGCGGACTGTTCGATAGCGGCTTGCGGGGTGTCGTATCCGACCGCCCCTGCGTGGTGTTCGTGGGCGTGGCTCTCAGGGGTGTGGTGTGAGTCAGAGCTCATGACGTATATTACGACCCAATATATAATAAATAATCTCGTGGGAAATCATGTACATCTTCCCAGTCATATGTTTCTGAGAGGTCATTTCCGGGAGGAGTCGGGAGACGCGCGACCGGTCCCGGCCGGACTGCATTGGATGCGACGTCGCCGTTTTCGGAATTCGGGTCCAGTGCCGAGATCGAAATCCAGCAGTCCGCGGAGCGGACGGTTCGGTCGTTCGCTACTGGCGGTCTCTACCCGCCGGCAGCACGGAGGCCACGAGCCGAGGAAACGTGAGACGAACGGGGAGTCCGAATCCGCGACCCCGCTTCTCGGAATAGCGCGACTGCCGTCGGGTCACGACTCGTTTCGTTCGCCGATCGGGTCGGAGCGGTCTCGATACGTCTCGAAAACGCGTTCGGCCCAGCCGCGGGCGATCGCGGAATCGGAGTCGACGAACACGCGCATCATCCCGGTCTGATTGTCGTATCCGGCGACACCGACGCGGTCGTCGAAGATGGCCAGCCCGTACGGGAGCGACTCGCGCGTCCGGAGGGTCAAGTGACCCGCTTCCACGGCCTCGTGAACCTGTTCGGGGTGGGTCTCGAGAAGGGACTCGACGACCTCTGGGAGGTAGATGAGTTCCACGTCGCGTCCGTCGAACGGCCGGTCCGACGGTTCCGCGAGCGCCGGCGGAACCATGTGAGTCGTGTTGAACCCGCGAAACGTGTCGCTCTCGCGCAGTAACTGGACGAACCGGGCGAACGGTGCGTACGGATCTTCGGGTGTCGCAGTCGTCACCGCCCCGTCGGCGAACGGCGCGACGACGAATTCACGGTGGGCCTCACAGATCGATTCGAGCAACGGAGCGAGCGCTGTCGCGGCCCGCAGGTCCCGCTCAAGGCGGACGACTGCGTCGCCATAGGCCTGCCCCTTCCCCGTCAGCGCGAACCGATTGTCGACTCGGCTCGCGAGGCCGTGATCCTCGAGCCATCGGGTGAACCGGTGGCTCGTCGCTCGGGAGACGCCCAGTCGCGCCTCGAGGTCGTTCCGATCGAGCGGCTCGGTCACCAGTGCTTCCAAGAGCTCCCGGTGACGGACGACGTCGAGCAGTTCGTCGGTCGCCATTCGCTCGCCGAGTTCGTGTGCCGATACCGAAGTGGAGTCCAACTCGCGAGTCGTCTCCAGGATTTCGTCGAGGACTGTGGTTCCCATGTCGATCACGTCGGTTCAGACGATTACTGAAGGTACGCGCCTCACCCGGATAGCTCTGTCTCAGGCGGTGAGATGCGTCGAATTACGTGATACCGAACTTCGGATTCGATATCACGCTCGGTAAATGACTACACGAGGGTTGGTCGCGTTTATTCGCACATGGACCACGGAATCGAATCTGGCGGACGAGCGGAATCGACGGACGAACCGAGCGGGACCGTGCCGTGGGGATCCCGGACGGTCCAGATCGTGTTGACGAGTACGGCGCTCGCACCGCTCGGCGTGCCACTCATCAGCCCCGCACTGCCGGTCTTTCGCGACGTGTTTGGGATCACCGACGCACAGGCGAGCCTCCTGGTGAGCACGTACTTCCTCGTCGGGATCGTCCTCTCGCCGTTCATCGGCGTCCTCGCCGATCGAGTCGGCCGAAAGCGGGTTCTGGTCGGGGGACTACTCGCGTTCGGCGTCCTCGGCGGTGCGATGGCGCTCGCGCCGACGTTCGAAGCCCTGCTCGCGCTGCGCGTCGCACAGGGGACCGCAGCGGCGGCGATCTTCATCACGACCGTCACGATCGTGGGCGACGCGTTCGACGGCGTCCAGCGAAACGCAGTCCTGGGGGCAAATGTCGCGGTCCTCTCGGCTACCGCCGCGCTGTTTCCCGTCCTCGGCGGGTTCCTCGCAGGAATCGCGTGGAACGCGCCGTTTCTCGCGTACCTAGCCGCGATCCCGATCGCCGCGTTCGCGCAGGCCGCGCTGGACGAACCACAGCGCGTCGACGACAGAGACGGGGTTTCGTACCTCGTCGATGCCGCACGAGCGGTTCTCACGCCGGCGCTCGCGGCGCTGTTCGCCGTCGCGTTCCTCACGGAGTTCCTGCTGTTCGGCGTGATCTTCACGGCGATGCCGTTTGTCCTCGCGGCGACGCTCGCCCCCGTACTGATCGGGGTCGTGATCCTGGTCTCCGAGACGGCGTCGATGCTGGTCGCGCTCTCGAGCGGCCGCCTGGCGCGGCACCTCTCGAACGAGTGGGTGATCGCGACTGGATTCGCCTGCTACGCTATCGGGTTCGCGGCCGCGTGGGCCGCGACCGGACTCGTCGGTACGATGGGAGCGGTCGTGGCCATCGGCGTCGGCGTCGGACTCCTGATGCCGGTCGTCGACGCCGCCGTGAGCGATCGGGTCACCACCGAGTACCTGGCCGGGGCGATGAGTCTGCGCAACAGCACCACCTTCCTCGGACGGACCGCCGGTCCGATCGCGTTCGCTGGCTTGGCGATCTCCACCGGGATCGGATACGAACCACTCCTGCTCGCCTCAAGTCTCGTCGCGGTCGTCGCGACCGGCGTTGCCGTCATCGCCGGACCCGTTCGCCTCGCTCGAGTGACTGCTCGCCAACCGTCGACGTGAGGGTGCTGCCGCGTTCTCGGTGGAAAGACGATGTGCACCGTCGTCGACGTGGAGTGACCTGCGACTCGGTTCGCAGCGACGAACTCGAAACCTACAGCAAAAAACGCCGGCGGCCCGGCACCGCATTATCGTATTCGAACGGAATCTCGGGGTACTATAAGGAACGTATCAATTTAAATTCGTTATCGTGTGTTAGCGCGACCCTTACGTCCGTCGGACCCGTATTTTCTCGTATGAAAGTACCTAGATTCCTCAGAGAGGCCGATCAAGGAGGAGCAGTCGTCCGAACGTACGACTACGACGACGAGAGCATTATTGTCGTCGATCTCGGGCAGATGAGCGATATCGAAACGGATCTCGTCGGGAAGACAGCGATCGTGGTGATCGGTGATCGACAGTTCGAGTTCGAACTCCCTCCCGACGCGAGCGATATATCGATCAAGAACGGGATTCTCACGATCACAGAGTAATATAGCGCGCTCGTCACACCGACTATCGGACGGTTTTTCTAACGGCTGATCCCGATTTTCAGACTACGGCGCTCGAGGGCAAATCACGGATTCTAAACCTCCGAGCGGCCGAGCGCCGACTCGAAGAAGAACGGGTTCCTGTCGGATCACCTAACGTCGACGCTCCCGTCTGCCCATACTGTGACGTCCCGCCCACAGAACCGGAATTTGACGACCCCCGATCGTCGCTCGTGCTTCGACATCGGTTCGAACAATTTATCCAACGCGGTGGGATCGATCACATCCGCTAACAGACACTCAAGGTCGGTCGGGTCGACGCCGTTTTTTGCCGCGACTGCCTCAACGACGGCGAGACTCGGTGGTTTTTCTGCGGGACCGTCGCGCGACATACGCACTAGTTCCGGTGTTTCTCGACCGTCTCCGACAGCGCCGACACGTCGAGGATTCCGGTCGGGTCCGGTAACGCTTGGGAGAGGAGATCCAGAATAGGGGTGACCGTAACGTTCTCTTCGACTCGGTCCCACTCGACGACTCCCGATTCGGAAAGCATCGGCAGATGAACGTGCTGCAGCTCGAGGAACGCTTCGTATTGCTGGTCGGCAGTCACGTCTTCGCTCGGAATCCCGCGTTCGAGTGCGGCGATCTCGGCAGCTAACCGGAAAACTGGCACTCGATCACGGCGAGTGAGGAGATACTGAAGCGCGTTTCGACGGGACGCGTCGGCCAAAATGACGTAAACCGTGTCGAGGAATTCGGGGCTTTCCAGTCGGTCGACGCTGAGTCGTTCAACCATGCTCGGTAATGGAGTAGAATTGCGAAAGCTTTCGCGCCGTACTACTCATGACCTTTATCTTCGTAGTACTGCTTGTCCTGAATATCGGTATTACGGGTTCCCACTCCCGGATTGAAGCAACGCAGCGCGAAGGACTTTGTCCGCTCCCCGACGTACTCGTTCGGAGAGTGCCTGCACTGAGACGTCGAGTTCAGCGGCGAGTTCGTCGTACTCGACTTCCCGAGGGACTTTGAAGTAGCCGCGCTCGACTGCGAGTGCGAGCGCGTCGTACTGTGCGTCGGTCAGCCCGAAGTCGTGACCGTTGGGTGGACGCTCGGCGAACGAGGAAACGCGGTTGAGTCGGTACGTAATATCGTGTTCGGCGCAGTACTGGTTGAACCGCGCGAGTCCGGAGTGGTCTTCGAACCGGATTCGAAAGAGCCACTCCTCGTCGCTGTGGGCCTCGAGTATCGTTGCATCGGTGTCGATGATCCCGGTAATCAGTTGTTCGGCCGGATCTTCCCACACGATCTTGTAGAGTGCCCGATCATCGTACTGATCGAGAACGGAAATCGATTTGACGTTCGAACTCCCGTCCATCGCGGCCTCGAACGTATCGAGATCGTTCCCGTAGCCCCAGATATAGGGCATGATCCGTTTTTCGGCGGGCACCACACGTTCGAGTTCGACCGAGAGTCCGTCGTGTTCGGCGATGATCTGTCCGAGGAGAAATTGATCGGCTTGAATCGAAATTTCGGCGATAATAGTCATAGGATGGATAGGCGTCAATAGGTAATAGACCCTCCCTCACTCGTTCAGAACGATCGACTCGGGTTCGTGCTCGGTCACCTTACTGTTGGACGGTCATGCTCTGGTCGATAATACAGTGAGGCTTGTGCTGGCGACTGGTTTCGAAAAAGTCCTGACTAGAAGCACAAACAGGGGGGAACTGCACGGTTCTCGTCCTCTGATTCGATCTGATAACTCTAAATACGATGCCAATCATCTGTTATCATCACTGGATACTGCTGGGCAACAAGAAGCCGAGTATTGCTCCGAAGCTTCAATGGCACATAACAGGCCTGCAGTTCGGTTTTCATACTCTATAAACAATACTCTCTAAAGAAGTCGTAACAGGGTCACCGTAGATTAATCGAAGACGCGACCAGCCGTCTGGACAAGAAGTCAAGGAAGAAATCGAGATATATTACGAGACCGAGATTAACCACGGCCGGCTCTACCCGAACCTCGACATGCTCGTCGACAACAAACTGGTTGAGAAGGGACAGCTCGATCACCGGACGAACTACTACGCCATCACCGATGCAGGGATAGCAGAAACCGAGGAGCGGCGGGAATGGGATTTTGACAGATACTCGGAAGTTCGTTAGGTCGGTGCAAGATATACAGCGCTTATGCAGCACGAAGGGAATCTCCGATTCTATTTCCGGGTTGAAATAGACAGAGCTGTCGGTTCCGAAGTGCCATTGACGGAACCGCTTTACGCGTGGCTCGACTTAGAGCGAGTATGTCGTCATCGGGTTCTTCGGGGGATGTCTATGCTGAAACGCTCGCCGTCTTCGACCAGCGCGACGATCCCTATGAACCATTCACGACGCCAGAGGTGGCAGACTCGCTCAATACCGCCAGACGAACTGTCTACAAACGCTTGGAGAAGCTGGTGAACCGCGGTGATCTAAAGACGAAGAAGGTAGGTGCCAACGCCCGGATCTGGTGGAAATCAACAAGCCCGCCCGGAAATCACACACCAAAGAAGGCAAAGCACCAGCGTACCGAGTTTGAATCTATCGTCGAAAACGTGCTGGAACGAAATACGGATGGATTCTACAGCCTCGACGAAGACCTTCAATTCACGTATGTAAACACCCGAACGGAAGAGCTACTGGACTTGGAGGAGTCCGCTGTTCTTAGTCAGAACATTCACGATACACCCCTCTTGACTGATGCGTTCGAGGCTGCGCTTCACGAGGCGTCCGAGACCCGGGAGCCTGTCATTGTAGAAGACTACTACGCCCCATTCGAGGTGTGGTTCGAGAACGCCATTTACCCATCAGAAACGGGTCTGTCGGTCTACTTCCGAGATATTTCGGACCGAAAGCGCTTGGAACACGACCTTCAAACGGAGCGAGACCACTTCCGCGTAGTAATCGAAAATTCACCGATCGTTGCATTCCGAATGGACTCGGACCTGCGGTACACCTGGCTTTACAACCCGGACCAGGACTTCGAAGATGTAGACGTAACGGGCAAACGCGATGATGAGCTATTACCGCCTGAGACGGCAGAAATGCTCATGGCCCCGAAGCGAGCCGCTCTCGAAACGGGCGAGCAGGTCCGAGAGGAACGGACCTACGAGTTACCGAGTGGTGAGGTCACGTACGATCTCACGGTTGAACCTGACCGCGACGAAACGGGTGAGATCGACGGCATATCGTGTGTCGCCGTGGATATTACCGACCAAAAGCAGCGCGAACGAGATCTCAAACGCTACGAGCGGATTGTCGAGACCGTCCCGGACGGCGTCTACGCCCTGGATTCCGACGACCGGTTCATCCTCATCAATCAGGCGTTCTGTGAGCTCGTGGGATACGACCGCGAGACGCTGCTGGGCGCTCACTCCACGCTGATCGAGAACCAGGCAGTGAACGATACTGCGAACGCCCTCCAGGCGGAGATCCAGGCAGGTGAGCGCGATGTCGGCGTGATCGAAGCAAAGTTCGAAACCGCCACCGGTGAGACGGTTCCGGTGGAGAGCCGAATCGCCCCATTCGAGCACGCCGATGGCCGCGTCGGTCGGTGTGGGGTCGTCCGCGACGTCACCGAGCAGATACGACGAGAAGAGGAACTCACCGCGCTGAACCGCCTCAACTCTGTGTTTCAGGACGTCACACACGCTATTGTTGAGTCGTCCTCACGTGAGGAGATCGAGCAGACGATCGCAGAGCACCTCACGAACTCCGACTCCTATGAGTACGCCTGGATAGGCCACCTCGACCGGCACGGCGAAAGAATCCTCCCACAGATCGTCGGTACGAACGATGTCGAGCTCCCCGAGATACCTCTCTCCTCCGCGACCGATAATTCGACGAGTTACCCACCGGCCGCTGAAGCAATGCGGACCGGAAGAGTTCAGGTCACAGACGATAGCATCGCCGATCCCGTGCTTAACCAGTGGAAGCAGTCCCAAGACATCCGCCACCGGGCGGGAATTTCAATTCCGATTGCCTATGAAGAGCGCGTCCACGGCGTCCTAAATGTCTACACGGCGCGAGAGAACGCATTCGATGAAAACGAACGCCGCATCGTGAGACGAATCAGTGAGGTCGTTGGGCACTCAATCAGTGCAATCGAACGGAAGCGGGCCCTACTGGAAGACCGCGTCCACGAAATCACGTTCCGATCTCACCGGTTTACAGAGACCCTCACCGATGCTGCTGGTGACGAGTCGTTCACCGTCTCTATCGAGAAGTCCGTTGCGCTCCCTGACGACCAGAGCATCGCATACTACTCTCTCGATGGGCTTGATCCGGCGGTTTTCATTGACGTCATCGAACAGTACAATCCCGACGGTGAGTACCACGTGACCGACGAGGAAGGGTCTCGGGCTCGCGTCGAAGTCCAACAGAGTAACTTGACGCTTGCAGCCGAACTCGCCAAGTACAACAGCTGGATTGCAGACGGAACTCTCCAGAACGGGGAGTTTCGACTCAGAGTCCAAGTGCCACAATACGCCCAAGTCCGAGAGGTGAAAGACATCGTTACGGAAGCGTATCCGGACGTCGAGGTCCTCGCACAAATTGAAGTCGAGCGAGAAAGTACACGTCTGAGTGATGTCTTTTCTGACCTAGACGACCAATTGACCGAGCGACAGCGGACTGCGCTGGAAGTAGCGTACTACTCGGGGTATTTCGATTGGCCACGCGCAATTACGGGTGAAGAGTTAGCCGAGCGGTTAGATGTAACTCCAGGCACTGTCTCCCATCACCTTCGGCACGGAGAACACAAGTTACTGTCCGCATTTTTTGACCTCGCAGAGTAGTCCAGATACGACTCAAACCCTTTTGAAGACCCTCTTAAGATGGTGGCGTTACTTAGAATCGTGTAATGGAGGAGATTGCCGACGACTTCAACACGGTTCTTGACCTCTGCCAAGACCGGTACCGCCGAATCGTTCTCGCAGTGCTCGTAGAAGAGCAACGCTTGTTAACGGTGAACGACCTCACGAAGACGGTACTCAAACACAATCACCAGACGTCAATTATTGAGGGTTGTATAGGGAGACTGACGAAGATCCAGCTCTCGCTGCTTCACACACACATTCCGAAGTTAGAAATGGAAGGGGTCATCGAATACGACCGAGAGCGCCAGAAGGTAAAACCGACGGAACAGCTCGACCAGCTACAACCGTACCTGTCTGCGATTATTAATCTCGATCCCGGTCTTGAAGAACCAGTTGGGCTGTGATTTCGTGCGTGCTCCGCTCCATCACATTGTGATGCGTCTATGGTTTCCTCGCCGTCAAAACGGGGGTGATGAATAGTACGCATATCTACTGATCGACTAACTCAGCGCAGATCGATTGAGACAAACGAAGTCAATCTGCTCAATCCCCCCTCTATATTCAGCACCGGGCTTTGGCAACTTGCAGATAGATTGGTAGCCCCTCCAGTAACGCTTTCGCCTATACTGATTATCTCACCCCTCGGAGCCAGGCGCTACTCTGGCTGCTGAATATGCGCTCTGTATTCAGCAGGCCGATCTTGACAGAGATTGATTAGAAGGCTCAGTCATTGCTGAATAGAAGCGCGTGTCTGCCGGAAACAAAAAGAGGAGCATATATCGGTGTAGAAACGTAGAATTCCTTCGACCGGGGACGACAGCTCTCCATACCGGCGAGATAAAACGACTCACTGCTAGTTTATCTCGTTGTAAGCCGTCTATTCGTGTGATGAGTTCGCAAACCACACCCAGTGATAAGTACGACGTCGATCTCGGTGAACTGGGCGCGAAACTGGAGATCGCTCGGACTGAAAACGAGGCGGACGTCGCCATCGTCGAACATACACTTCCGCCGCACACGCTCGCCGCCCCACTGCACCGACACAGCCGGGAGGACGAGATCTCTTACGTACTGGAGGGAGAGATGACCGTGCTCGCTGGCGACGAAATCTGGACCGTCCCTGCGGACGAGGCTACCGTCAAGGGCCGGAACGTCTGGCACACCTTCTGGAACGCGAGCGACGAACCACTCCGGTTCCTCGAGATCATCGCACCGGGCGAGTTCTCGGAGTTCTTTATGGAGATCTCACAGGTTTACCCGGTCGACCCCGCCGACGAGGAGGCGCTCGCTCGCTTCGAGGAAATCTGCGAGCGGTACGGCTTCGAGGCCGACCTCGAGAGCGTTCCGAAGCTCTGCGAGGAGCACGGTCTCCAGATATAAGAGGACCATCGACCGGTCGACTTCAAGGACTCTTGCTGTATCGAGCCTCTGTAGTCAACCACAACGACCATCGAGGAAAACGAGCGTCTCGTCCGTGAGCAGTTTGACCGAGTCAGGAAGTAGGACGTGTTCGACACAGACCACCTCACTGACGAGCATCACGAACTGGAAAGACCGAGTCGACAGACAACGCATTCATTCTCGTCGTGGACCGACCAAGATAGTCGAAAATTCATCGGTCTGGTGTGCGACTACGGCTTCGCTTCGAAGACCAGACTGGTCGGTGTCTCAGCCGCACGGCGGAAGCGTGTAAACCCACCTTCGGTGATAACTTCACGGGTGCGTTCCTCCCCTGCTTGTGCGCCGAGACCGTAGCCGACATCCTGACTGAGCGAGTTCGGCGTACAGGCCACCGTCGAGATCGAGTACGCGAGGCGACCAAACGGGGTAAGGTTGTCTTCGACCCGGTCCTCCGCATAGGGTTCGACAATCATCCACGCCCCGTCGTCGGAGAGCGTCTCTCGGACGTGAGCTGCCACACCGACGGGATCGCCCATATCGTGGAAGCAGTTGAACATCGTGACGAGGTCGTAGTCGGTTCCGTCGTACTCCCTTGCGGTCGCCACCTCGAAGTCAACACGGTCGGCAACGCCCGCCGTTTCCGCCCGCTCGCGCGCCACCGCGATCGATTCTTCGTGGTAATCGATGCCGACGACCGTCGATTTGGGGTACGCCTCGGCCATGCGGATCGTCGGTGCGCCGTGGCCACAACCCACGTCGGCGATCTGTCCGCCGGCTTGCAACGTCTCATCGACCCCGTCGAGCGCCGCGATCCAGTCGAGCAGAAAGGCCCCGTAGGATGGTCCGAAGAAACGTTCAGTGCCGTGAAACACGTCTTCGTCGTGTTCGTGCCACCCGATGCCCTCGCCCGTTCGAAATGCTTCGCAGAGCTCGGGTTCGACTTTAGATGCTGACGTGACCAGTTGAAACGCGCCCGGCATGAACACTGGGCTCTCCTCGTTGGCTAAGACGTACGCCTGCTCGGGGGAGAGCTCGTAGCGGTCGGTCTCGGGGTCGTAGGTCACGTACCCGCCGGCAGCCTGCGCACGCAACCACTCACGGACGTAGCGTTCCGCGGTATCTGTTTCCTCGGCGACCTCGTCGGACGTGAGCGGCCCTGCCTCGTCCAGCGCCGTGTAAAGGCCGAGTTCGTCGCCGATGACGGCCAGCGCGGCGTGGACCGTCGCGCCGAGGTCGACGAGTGACGTTTCCACGAGCTCGTTCAGTTTCTGTTCGTCGATCGGGTCCGCGTCCTCTCGAGTGTCTGTGGTCATAGTTTCGTTGCTACACGAGTTGTAGCCGTTTACGCCGGAGTTCGTCGTCCGTGCAGTCCTTCCTGTGAACGTCGCGCATGTGGATTTTCAGCAATTCGATTGCTTCGTCTTCGTTTTCCGATCGAATAACGAACCGGCAATCGGCGGCAGTTGCTTCACAATCGTGCCTCTGTGCTTGTGCCATCTCTGTTGATCCCCGCGACATCTTCGACGGCTATCGAGATAAAAATAACTATAAATAATTATATTGCGGAGGGATTCTAACTTACAGTACCTACTCTCCGTGTCATCCGATATCCGGTAGTTTGTATCGGCAGAATCTAGCCAACGCTGTCAGAAGTGGATGCTGTATACAGGGCACGCATCTAGAAGACTACTAATAAAGAATGGTCTCCAGGACGAGGTGTTTATGACCGTAGTATTTCCGATGAGCTACCACTAACCGGTGCTATTCCCCGGTCAGCAGCAAGCGAGTTTAGTTGGCCGGTTTGAACACGCGCCATATATGACTCGGACGCAGTAGCGTGGTCGGTGGTTGTTCCATCGTCAGTACCCGAAAGAACGCACTGGAGAGCATGCTATCGGTGTGTGCTTTCCGAGTCAATCGGGAGAGATACCATCTGATGATGTCCGTGCCGCGTGGTTTGGGGCCGGTTGTTTGTGGAAACGCGAAGTCACCGCCTGCCGCCAACATCCAGGCCATGTCGATTACCTCTTCGGCGTGATCGAAAAACCGAAGCGCGAGACCTTCACGGTCGCCCGTCGCTAGGGTCTGGTGGAGCACGAGCGCTTCCAGAGCCGCCACCGACATGCCCTGGCCGTAGATGGGATTGAAGCTCGCGATCGCGTCACCGATGACGATCAATCCATCGGGGAACTGGTCGAGATCCCCGTAGTGGTACCGCCTATTGGTCGGGAACGGGTACTGCTCAATGTCCGCAGAGACCTGTCGATGGTCGTCGAAGAGGTGCTTTACTTCAGGGGTCAAAAGGCTCGCTGCGAATTCTCCGAATCCAGCAGCGTCCGTTGGGGGATGGTCACCGTGGACGCCGTGTACGCTCACCACCCAGCGGTTTCCTTCGACGGGCGCAGCCATGCCACCGCGCGTGTGCGGCGCAGACGGTGGCACGAGAAACGTGCGAAGGTCGTCGGCAGGTCGCTCGATAAAGGTAGTGCTGTAGGCCACGTCGATGTGTACCTCTTCGACTTCCGGTGGTGTGTAGCCGTGGTTTTCGAGCCACGTCGGCGTGCGACTCGTCCGCCCAGTGGCATCCACGACCAGATCGGCGGCGATTTCCTCTCGCTCATCATCTTCACGGATGACCGCGCCTTCCACGGCCGTCGCTGTGTCGTCGATTAGGTAATCGATGACCTGGCAGTCCGAGCGAATGTGGACGCCATCGAGATCGGAAACGCGCTGTCGCGCGATCTGCTCGATCAACGGCCGCGTTGCGGAGCACGTCTCCATTGGTGTTAGACCGTGAGCAAGGAATCCTCCCTCGCTGTAGAAGTTCACATCGCTGGCGAAATCGACGACGACGCCTCCAGCCGAGACGAGATCGTCGCCGTACCCTGGAAACAGGTCTTCCAACGTGGCCCGTCCGGCTTCGAGCAGCGCGTGGGGATGTGCACCTTGCGGCACTCCTCGGCGTACGACTGGCTCGGTGGGTAGTTTATCTCGTTCGATGATCGTCACGTCGGTAAACCTATCAGCTAAAATGCGGGCTGCGAGCAGGCCGGCCATACTCGCTCCACTCACCACTGCTTTCCCGCTTCTCTCAGCCGGTTGGTGGCCGTTGTATCGTGGAACAGTTGTTAATGTCATGATGCTCGCTCCCCTATCCGTTGACCTTCGTGGCCAAGAGTGTTAATTGTTACCACATGTATTCAGTGGCGCGTTCGTATCCACTGATATTCTTCGCGATAGTCTCGAGCGAGGCGACCGAAACCGATCATATCGTAGCGTCCTCTCGAACAGTTCGATATCCGCCCGGATAGCTGTAAGTGCGTACCGATCGAACGTGCCGTATGTTCGACCGTATCCTCGTTCCGACTGACGGAAGCGGCCCCGCCAACGCCGCCCTCGAACTGGCCAGTCGAATCGCATCGCCGACGGCGACCATTCACGTGCTATTCGTTTCGAATGACGATCACGACGCCAATTCGTCGGACGTACTCGATCGGACGGCCGAAGAAATACTCGCCGACGCTCGAGAGACCGCGATCGCTGACGTCGAGACTGTCGTTACCGAGGCGCAACGGGGCGATCCCCGGGATCGAATCCTCGAGTACACCGCCTCTTCGGGGATAGAGCTGGTCGTTATGGGGGCCCACGGACGGCGAAAAGCTGAACCTGTAGTTCTGGGACGCGTAACTGAGGGAGTCGTTCGTAACGCTTCGATCCCCGTACTCGTCGTTCGTGCGAGCGACGATATCCAGTCTCGCTACCCGTTCGACCGCATCCTCGTACCCACAGACGGGAGCGAGCACGCACGCGTCGCAGTGGAACGGGGCGTTGAAATCGCTGCCGAGACGGAAGCGGCGCTTCATCTCTTGTCAGTGGTGAACGTAACGCGTTACGGAACCGAGTCCGAAACCGATGCACTGGTCGACCGTCTCGAAGAAAACGCGAAGCGCGACCTCGAAGCAGCGGCCGAAAGAGCGGCCGCCGATGGGGTCGACGTCCGCACAGCAGTTACCGTCGGAACAGTCTACAGAGAGATCTCCGCATACGCGGAGACCGAAGATATCGATTTGCTGATCATGGGGACGCACGGCCGAAGCAATCCCGAGCGAGAGTTGCTCGGAAGCGTCACGGAGCGCGTCCTCCGCATTGCACCGGCACCTGTACTGACTGTCCGCGCTCGAGAGATGGCGTAACGGGTTCGTCCACGGCTCCGAGTATGGGTTTTCTCCCAGACGTTCCGTCCCGCCCCGAAGTTATTGACCGAGGAGTAGGGGCGGAACGTATGACGTTCGTCGTCCCGATCGATGAATCGGAACTCGAGGAAGCCGCCCTCGTCAGGGCCGTCGAGTACGGCGTTGCACTCGACGAATAGATCGCGGCCGTCTCGTCCCGGAGCGAAAACAGTACGCATGAGAGAAGAGGTGGATCGACGAGAACGAACCGTACTCGAGGTGACGGAAAAGGCTGAGACGCCCATTGACGGATCGACGTGAGTCACCCGGAGAGGTCGCGCCGTTCGAAGTATTCACCGCTGACGACGACGAGGACGACGACGGCGACCAGAAGAACGGAGAGATCGGACCACGAGATTTCGCCGCCGACGAGAATCGCACCGGGGTCGAAGTGTCTGGAGAACGCAATGTAACCCAGCCACTCGTAGTCGGTATCGAACGTAAACGTATCGAGCAAGAACAGACCGAAGACCGATCCGGCACCGACGGTCTGTGCACGGCGGACGGAATCGAACGAGACGGAGGCCAAGAGTCCGACGCCGGCGCAGGCGAGCAGATAGACGACCGAATACGCGTGCACAGCGAACAGGTAGGTGACATCGATCGACTCGTCGATGAATTCCACGCCGAGAACGACCGCAAGGAACGTGATCGCGTTCACGAGGACGACGCCGGGGACGAGCGACAGGAACTTGCCGACCACGACTCGGGTTCGCGTCACCGGTAACGACAGCGTCAGTCCTACCGTCCCGCGTTCGACCTCCTCTGCGACCGTCGAGGCCGCAGCGTACGCGTAGTAGACCGCGAGCAGTAACACCCACCCGAACTGGTAGAGCTGGGAGACGAGGTAGCCTTCGATCGTGGTCAGCGTCGTCACGTTCCCGACGAACGCACGCGTCGCTTCGGGCGGCAGCGACTCGAGATACGCATCGAGATCGGCGCCGGTTTCCTGAATCGACGGAAAGAGTGCGACGGTGAGGACGATCAGCGCGACCATCGCACCGGCGAGTAACAGGGAACCCCGAAGTCGGCGACCGGCTTCGAACGAGGTGATCTCGAGCATCGGATATCAGGGGTCCTGTCTCCCGACGGGAGCCAGAACCTTATACGTGAAGCGCATCCGCTCAAGGTAACGAGCACTTGTCACGACAACGGTCCGGTAATCGGCGCTTCAATGACGGGAACGAGCCGGACTATTTATCCGCGGATCGACCGTTTCACGGTGGACATGGGCGGCCGAGAGGCGACCTCGAATCGACGGCGTCGAGCAGCCGTACGGTGGGCGTCCTCTCGGTCGTCGTCGCCCTCGCGCTCGGACCCGTCGCGGCGACGGCCCCGGTCAAAACGGGGCCGGCCACGCCGCTACAGAACGAGTCGCGCAACGATACGGACGCGAACGGATCGATCGACGATCCGAGTGCCGACGAGAGCGCGCCGCCCGCCGATACGGCCGGAGACGAGTCCACGCCGCGGTCGCCCGTCGAGAACGACATGTCCGCACCCGAACCGCCGCTTGCCGTACCGACGACTGATCCACAGATCGTCCAGGCGGCCGACGGGAACGTCACCGTCGCCGTCGCGGAGAATCAGTCGGTTCGTGCGGGCGAAACGACGCCGGTCACGCTCGAGGTGACAAACGACGGCGATCGACAGGCGACCGACGTCGTCGTGACGGTGCGAGCGGTCGACGGCGCCGTGACGTTCGGGCCGCCCGACGCACCGCAACCGACGCGGTCAGTCGTCGTCGATGACATCTGGCCCGGCGACACCGAGACCGTAGCCGTCGACGTCGTGGTCTCGGACGTCGATCCGGAGACGTATCCGCTGTTCGCGTCCGTTCAGTATCAAATCGACACCGAAGGCCCGGCCGACGACGAATTTCGACTGAACGAAACCGACGAGACGAACGACACCCGAATCGACGGCGATGGCGACGAAGAGACGGTCGTCCGGACCGACGGTCCGACGCTGCTCGAGCTCCCGGTCGACGGGTCCCGAGCGTTCGACGTGACGCCCGTCCGCGACGAGCTCCCAGTCGACGGAGCGGGCGTCTACGAGGTCCGAATCACGAACGATGGGGATGACCCGGTGACCGGCGTCGTCGCCGCGATCGAGGTCGGGCCGCCGCTGACGAGCGAGTCGCCGACGGCGTACGTCGGCGCGCTCGAGCCGGGAGAGTCGGAGACAGTGCGGTTCGCTCTCGAGTCGTCCTCGGACGCGGTCGAAACGACGACCAGCGTCGCGCTCGCGCTCTCGTACGACGCGGGCTCCGGGAATCGAGCGAGCGCGAATCCCGTTCAGGTTCCGGTTTCGATCGCCGAAACGGACGAGGACACCGATGTCGATTCAGTCGCACCGTTCGTCGCCGTCGCGGTCGTGTTCGCGCTGGCGGCGATCTGGTGGTTCCGGAGGCGTTGAGAGCCTGAGCGGCGACGGCGTGCGCTTGCGTGCTCGAGTTAGGGTGTCGCGCCGTTCCCGCTCGCTGGCGAATCGGGGTTCTCGTCCGTTCCTCCGTAAAAGTGCATGAACACGTCCTCGATGGACGCCTCGCGAACCTCGAGTTCGAGGACGGTGTACTCGCTCAGGCGCTCGATGAGAGCGTCGAACTCCCGTGCGAGGACGAGCCGGTACCTGCCGTCGCCGTCCCGCCGGTCGACGCGCGCGACCCCCGGGAACTCGAGGGCCGCTGGCGGCGGCTCCTCGGCCAATCGAACGGTCGCGACCGTACCGCCTTCCGCGAGGATGTTCTCGACGGTGTCGAGTTCGATCAGCCGGCCGTTCCGAATGATCCCGACGCGGTCGCAGACGCGCCGGACCTCGCTCAGGATGTGCGAGGAGAAGAAACTCGTTCGGCCCGCGTCCCGTCGCTCCTCGAGCAGTTCGTAGAACTCGTTCTGGACGAGCGGGTCGAGTCCCGACGTCGGCTCGTCCATGATCGCCAGGTCGGGTTCGTGCATGAACGCCGCGACGATGGCGAGTTTCTGCCTGTTGCCGCTCGAGTAGGCCTTCACGGTCCGATCGAGCGGAACCGGAAAGCGCTCGAGGAGTTCCTCGCGTCGCTCGTCGCCGCGCAGCCGCCCGAAGTGGTCGAGCACCGCCGCGCCCGTCACGCGATCGTAGAAGGTGACGTCGCTCGGGAGGTAGCCGAGGCGCCGCTTCGCGTCGCGTAGTTCCGTTCGGTCCGTCACGTCCCGACCCAGCAGCGACGCCGTTCCGTCGGTCGGCTTCAACAGTCCGAGGAGAACGCGGATGGCCGTCGACTTGCCCGCGCCGTTCGGGCCGAGGAAGCCAAAGATCTCGCCCCGGTCGACGGCGAACGTGAGGTCCTCGACGCCCCGAATGTCGCCGTAGTACTTCGTCAGGGACTCGAGTTCGATCGGCTGTGACTCGATGCTGCGCACGCGCCGACCGACGACGCCTCGAGCCTTATACGGTCGTCTTCGATCGTCTCCGGATGGACGCTGTCGCTGTCGTATCCGATTCGCGTTTCGATCACGTAGAGCGTGCAGCGTCGCATCGTACGTCGCCGCGAGGTCGATCGCGTGGGTCGTCGCCGCGCGTGCACACTCGCTCCCGTCGGTCGCGAGAAGGACGTTCGAGTATATCTGTGAGTACACGTCGCATTGCATCCCTTATGATTTCGAGGGGCCGAAGACGCGACTGAGGGAGCGACGACCGCCTGTCTATCGTAATTTCCGTGGTGGAGACAGTCGACGGACCCGGTGATTATTGATCCCGTCGACGAACGACGCGGTATGTACGACCGTATTCTCGTCCCGACCGACGGACGCGAGAGTACCGAGCGGGCGATCGACGAAGCGATCGACCTCGCCATCGAGCACGATGCGACGCTCCACACGCTGTACGTGATCAATTCGGCCGCAATCGCCCCCGGTATCGAGTTCGGCGATCTCGAGAAAATCGGTCGACAGGCGGTCGATTACGTCCGCGATCGCGCGACGAGTGCCGGAGTCGGACGCGTCGACAGTGAGGTCACGCACGGCCTTCGTCACCGCGCGATTCTACAGTACGCCGACGATCACGATATCGATCTCATCGTTATCGGTCGGCATCGAGAACTGGACCACCTCGTTCGCGGCAGCGTGTCGAAGCGCGTTTCCGAGCAGGCGTCGGTCCCAGTGCTAATCGTCGAGTGAACAAGTACCTGGGGTGATCGAGTGTAGTCAAGCGAATGCAGCTATCCGGCCCGAAACTCACGAGACTCGTCTTCGATGCGATCTCAGGAAGTGATAGAATAGCATCGTAATACGGGTAATTGCACGATTCCGTCGATGAGATCCAGCAGAAGTAATTGCACCCCGTCAAGCAGCCAGACAATGGACCACCGTAATGTATGTCATGCCAACGAAATGTAAGACAGGTTTCCAGAATATTGTGAAAAGACTACGGACCCTACGAATAGCCCGCTCCCAGTAACAGAAGTGTTTATCTCCCAATTGAAGTTCGATGTACACGTGCAACACGCTCGTGGCAGTCCCGAGAACGACGAGAAGAACGCACGACGGTGCGCCCACTCTATCTGCCGCTGGATCGGCCGTCCCGGACTGAACTCCAGGTCGCTCATCACGCTCGGTGTTTCGTCACACAGTTCAAAGATGGGCAGACCACCCCAGGTACGGCGACGGTCTGCCGTCCAATTGGGTTTTGACCTACGAGTGGAACTGACCGGCTCGCCGCAGGCACTGCTGTCGCCCGCTGCAGTCCGTTCGCACTCGAGTGCCGTGTGGAACTGCGACTATAGTCAATCGAAACTATCAGATAATCCAAAATAATCTCTCTGTTCACATTCCGTCCGGTTCGAGACTAGGTGGCAGTCCTTGGTGTTTAATTCCCGTCTGTTCGTCGATTTGGAACTCATAGACTCTCACGTCTCCCGACAGGGTAGCCGATTCGAAAACGGCAGGCCGCCAGGCGGCATGTGAAATCTCGTCGAGTGCATCCCACTCGGTTTCTGGGATGGCAGAAAGTTGACCAGTCAAAAGGACGCTTTGCCAATTGTACGGCGTATCCACCTTGTACACGAGGAATCTCGCGGTGTCGGTTGCCTCGCTTAACGTTCCCTTCCGGCTGTTCGAGCCGAGGAGATACGTGAAATAGAGCCGGTCGTGCCCGTTGTACCCATAGGATATGGGAAGCAAATATGGGCCGTCTTCCGCTGGAAGCCCGAGCACGCCAGTCTTCTGACTCGAAAGGAACCCCTCGATTTCGTTTTCGTCCATTTTCACCAATCCATACTCCTGCAGTTCGTCGATGGACATAGGTGGTCTATCGACGACGGCAACGAAAACCCCCCTCCTACTGATAGTCAGACGGATAATTCCGGGCGAAGTTACTGTCTTCTTATTGAGCCTCTAATCGGATACAACCATGTATTCATGCTTCTCGCGAATCGTCGATGAGCACGACGGCCTGCCCCTCGATTACGCGTTCGCCCTTCGAATCGACGACGTCGGTCGTAAGCTGATACTTGTCTCGGCCGATATCTTCGATAATCTCACAGATCGCGGTCACTCGGTCGCCGATTTCGACCGGTGAGAGGAAGGTAAGATTCTCCGACACGTAGATCGTCACCCCGGGAAAGCGAGCCAATGCGGCGCTGATCACTCCGCCGACGAGCGTCCCGTGGACGATCCGGCGACCGAACCGAGTGGCGCGCGCGTACTCGTCGTCAAGATGAAGGCGGTTCGTGTCTCCGCTGGCCATAGCGAACGCCCGAACATCGCGTTCGGTGAGCGCCTTCGTGAACTCGACGCAATCGCCGACAGTAATGCGGCTGTCGGAGAGACCGATAGCGTCAGCTTCCCAGTCGGATAACTCGTAGGCGGTTTCAGAGGGGATGCGTCTCCGGATGCTGTCGGGCCGAGTATAGTCAAATTCGTAGCGTCGGAAGATCTGGGGAACGTATCGAACGATATCGTTCGAACTGACGGAGCTCCTCAAGGGCGTGTGGCGGCCGGACGTCCTCGCGTCGGCGGACCTGTCGGGGGTCTCGCGGTCTACGAATTCCGGATCGACGACCGCAGAGGGATCACGCACCGGGGACTGCCGCCCGCCCTCGAAACAGAGGACGAGTAGCGACGTTCGAACGGCCGTCGTGGGTGAGAACCACGGTCACCTGACGACCGTTACCGGTGCAGACGACCGCCGGACGATCTGCTCCGCGACGCTTCCGAGCAGGATACGCGTTCCGCCGTCGTGGCTGTGACTGCCGACGAGAACGTGGTCGGCCTCGATCCGGTCGGCGTACTTGAGGATGACGCGCGAGGGGGGTCCGGTCTCAGTCGTCGATCGGAGATCCGCATCGCTATCGCCCGCGATCGAGTCCGCAATCCCCAGAACGCGGTCCGCGTTCCGGTCTGCTCGTTCGTGCCACGTACGGACTGCATTGTACCACTCCTCGAAATCCGGGTAGTCGCCGCTGCGTACGCCCACGTGGTCGAGATCGTCCACGAACGGATACCGTACGTAGAGCACGTACACCGTCGCCTCCGGAAACGCGTCAATCGCATGTTGTAACGCGTTACACGCCGGAGATGATCCGTCGAAGGGAACGAGCACCGTTTCCAGGGACGCGTTCCGTCCGTCGTCGACCGCCGATCGAAGGACGGTGACCGGAGCCCGCGTCCGGCGAACGAGCGTTTCAGGCACGTTTCCGAGCGAATCATCTGCCATATCCGCTCGATAGGATCCGTCTATCACGATCCGATCGATCGTATACAGATCGACGTGTCGCAGAATCGCGTGAATCGCGTGCCCGTAGACGAATTCTGACGAGATCGTCGTCGAGCGGTCGTCTGCTACGGCGGGTACGGTTTCGAGGACATCCTGTGCCCGTTCGTATCGCTCCCGTGCCTGTTTCTCTGAGTCTGGAATCGTCGCGAACGGATCGAGGATGTGGAGTGCGGTAATCGTCTCGCCATCAAAGACGTCCGCTGCGTATCGCAGTGCTGACTGCGAGTGCTGCGATCCGTCGTACGGAACGAGAATGGAGTGACCCATACCCGAAGACTCTACGGACAGCGCAAAAATAACGTGGGCAGGAATCAGTGGTACATCACCAATCGGTCGTCACCTCGACACGAGACGACTATTATCGTCTTCATGCCGTTATTGTTCAGTCCGAGTCGCAATTACTCCCTCTCGAAGGGTGTTTTCACGACCGTACCGGTCGCTCCAATATCCGGACGACGCTTCCGAGCAACCGCTAGTACTCGCCGGACCGGTTAGTCGATCGTTCAGTCGATGCCCAGACTCATGTCGGTTTGAATGACAGTCGATCGTACATAGCCGGGTCGTCACCATCATCGTACACTTCTTTAGCGGACGAAATGATAAATATCTCCTTCGTGATCGAATGAATACAATCGAACCCGGCAACTCGAGAAGTGGGCCTGGTCATCACGAAATGGTAAACTGGCGTTCGAGTATGAGTCGTTTATTCTTCATAGTAATATTATATTGTCGCATCGCTTATCAGGTAATGATAGGATTCTACTGGAGAGTCATTACGTACGTACAGTTGTAATATTTGAAATCAGAAACCGACATATGACGGGGCCGACGGGTCTGGTCTGAAACGGTCGAATAGAAAACACTTACACGTAATATCGAGTGAGTGTGCCGGTTCGCGATTGAGTCGATTAAAGGGCGACACCCGTGTTTGACCGCGACGAAAGTCGGATTCGGCTTAGAACTCGCCGACCGTCACGTAGCTGTCCTCACGATTAACCCACGGGGAACCGAAGTCCTCGTCGATGCCACCAACAATTGATGCGGTCGATTCGGTCCTCCTACCGACGGACGGAAGCGACGGCGCCCTCGCGGGGGCGAGACGTGGCATCGACCTCGCCGAGACGGCTGATGCGACCGTTCACGTACTCTCGGCCGTCGATACGTCAGAGACCGACCGCGTCGCGACCCTTCTCGGGGTGGACATCGACGAGCAGCGGACGGCGCTCGAGGCCGATGCCGAGTCGGCAGTCGAGTCCGTCGAAGCGATGGTCTGAGACCGGAGTCCGGACCTTGAGGTCACGACGGCGACTGAACGAGGAGCGCCATATCGAGTCATTGACTGCTACGTGGAAGCGAACAGGAGCCACGGTCGTGAGGGGATTTCGCGCATCCTGCTCGGGAGCGTTGCGGAAAATGTCGTCCGTCGGTCGCCGATTCCCGTCATCGTCGTCCGGTAGCGTCGTCTTTCGATCGAGGTGGAAGCCGAGCCGATCATGGTCGAGGGACCGCCGTCGGGAGGAATCAACGGTACGAACGGGCCGCAGGTATCGTGTTGCCGACCATCGTGAACCGTTCCGGTGTAAGCCAGTCGCGCGTCTGGCCCAGGGGCTGCCGGATAGTATTTTGAGACTCCGCGAGGTACGCGGGATCGATGGCTCAGCAACTACTGGTTCCCGTCGACGGATCGCCGCTGTCTAAACGAGCCTTAGAGCACGCGTTCGAGGAATACGGAGACGCGTCCGTCATCGCGCTCCACGTACTCGATCCCACCGATCCCGGGTACAGCTCACCGACCGATGTCGACGTCAGAAACGAACCGCCACACGGGTCCGACGAGTGGTACGAGCGGGCGAGCGAGGAGGAGGAGAAAATATTCGACGACGCGCGCGAGCTGGCGAGCGAATACGACGGGGCGCTCGATACCGAGACCGCAATCGGCGAGCCCGCACGCGAAATCGTCGACTACGCCGAGGAGAACGAGATCGATCACGTCGTCATGGGCAGTCACGGACGAAGGGGAGAGACGCGACTGTTGCTCGGCAGCGTGGCCGACATGGTCGTCCGGCGGTCGCCGGTCTCCGTCACCGTCATCCGCGACTGAGCGGATCGGCAACTGTCGGCCGTTCGAGTGATGCGGCCGGCTGTCCTTTTATACTCGTGCTCGGGGTAGGGGCACCGATACGATGGTATCGTTTCTCGTCCTCTACGGCAGTGGTGAGGGACAGACGGAGACCGTCGCCGCCCGTATCGCCGAGACGCTCGACGAACGCGGACACGATGCGACGACGCTCGACGTCGACGACCTCCCAGCTACGTTCGACCTCAATGAATTCGACGCGGTCCTCGTCGGCGCGTCGATCCACGCCGGTAAACACCAGTCGTCGATTCTCGAGTTCGTTCGATCGAATCGGCCGGCCCTCGATACGATACCGACGGCGTTCTTCCAGGTGTCGCTGTCGTCCGCGACCGAGGTGGGTCGTGCGCAAGCGGCGGGCTACTTCGAGGAGTTCGTCGCGGAGACGGAGTGGCATCCCAATCGGGTCGGGTTCTTCGGCGGCGCACTCCGCTACTCGGAGTACGGTTTCCTCAAGCGGTTGCTGATGAAACAGATCGCCAAGCGGACCATCTCGGACCTGCCCGAGGCCGACGCGTCGGGTGACGTCGAATTCACGGACTGGAAGGAAGTCGAGGCCTTCGCCGCCGACGTGGCGGCGTTCGTCGAAGGACGGTTAGGCGTCGCGCCGCCGGGTGCGAACGGACGGACGGAACTCGAGTGAATCGATCGGCGGAACTCCGAGGCAGATGTATCGGTACGTACGTTTGCGGGCGTATTTCGACGCCTAAGAGTACTCGCTATCGGTTTACAGAAAGCCGTTCTTCGCGGATGTTTTGCATCCCGAGGTAGAGAACTAGTGCGCTTAACACCAGCGCCCCTCCGAAGAGAAACACCAAACTGAGCGTATGCAGCAGTTCGACGCCGTACGTGTGACTGACGGTTTTACTCGCTACGGAGACGCTCCCAACGAGTAGCATGACGCCGAATGTCGTTCTGAGTTCGGCGTCGTCGAGATAATCCGTGAGTACGGCACCGATTCGGGTCCCGACCGTACTGCCGATAAGCAGGGGAAGTAACATGGCGAAGTGAATCGATCCCCGTTGTCCGTACACGAACGCCCCATAGGCGCTGGAAACAGTGATCTGCATGATATCAGTCCCGACGGCGACTGCACCCGGCATCGCAAATCCGTACATGAGTACGGGAACCATCAGGAATCCGCCGCCGACACCGAGGAAGCCAGAGAGGATTCCGACTAGTACCGCGATCAAGAGTACGATCCAGACGGAAACGTCGACGTTCTCGAGGAAAATCAGCGGCGGAACGGTGATCCGCTCGAACCGGTCGGAGACGGACGACTGAGTCGCATCGACGCCCTCATCGTCGATTGCAGGATGGTGCCCGTCACGGATGACGAACACGCCGACTGCCGCGAGGAGTACGACGTAGAGGAAACTCACTACGAGATCTGCAAGTCCGATATCCACCAGCGCGAGTAGCCCGCGACTCCCGATTTCGATGCCGACTGTCATCCCCGTGAGCAGCAATAGACCGAGTCGATAATCGATGTGATCGAGATCGCGATGAGAGAGCGTCGCGATGAGTGACGTCCAAAATACGAACGCAAGTCCAGTTCCGACGGCGGTAGGGGCGGAATGTCCGAGAACGAGAAGAGCGGGGGTGACGAAGAAGCTCCCGCCCATGCCGAAAAACCCAAAGAGAATTCCGACGGTCAGGCCGAACACGACGAACAGGACGACAAGCGGGATGCTCACTTCGAAGAGACTCATACATTCACGCACGATCCAAGAGGCTACAGTTGTTTCTCTCACCGGGATATCTGGGACCGCTGTGTGTCCGGAATTCGTGCCGGCGACTCGCAACGGGGCTGAACCGAACGAGACCGCCTCTCGAGCGAGCGTTTTTGTACGACGCGCTCGTCGAGAGAGCCAGGATGAGGCTCAGGCCCGCGTCGACAGACCGTGACCGGGCAGACCGATGATCGACGAAACCAGTCTCGAGAACCGACGGGGATTCGACGTCTGGGGGTTTCTGCTGTTCTCCCACGGCTGGACGTGGTGCTGGTGGAGCGTTCCAATCGTCGCCGGGTGGCACGTCTTCCGGTTTCCGGGGATCCCCTTTCTGCTCGTCGGTGGGGTCGGCGTCACGCTCGGCGGGATCGTCATGTCCTGGCGGATCGGCGGTCCGGTCGGGATCGCGGATCTGTGGCGGCGGCTGGTCGACGTCGACCGGATCCCGCTCGGCTGGGCGGCGGTACTCGCAGGGCTCTGGCCGGCGCTCGCGTTGCTCGGTGCCGGGATCGCGGCCGTCGTCGACGGCGAGTCGCAACCGCTCACCGCGGCCCCGTTGCTCGAGTTGCTCGGTGACCCGGTCGCGCTCCTGGGGACGGTAGCGGCGATCTTCTTGCTCGGACCGTTCCACGAGGAGATCGGCTGGCGGGGCTACTGGCTTGACCGGCTCCAACTGCGCTGGAGCGCGCTGACCGCCAGTCTCGTCCTCGGCGTCGCGTGGGCGGCGTGGCACGCGCCGCTGTTCCTGATGGTCGGCTACTTCAGCAGCTGGGACTTCGCGCCGGATCCATCGTGGTTTGCGTTCAATATTCTCGTCGGCTCGGTTCTGTACACGTGGCTGTACAACAACGCGAGTCGGAGCGTCCTCGCGGCGATCCTGTTTCACTTCGCCGGCAACGCCACCGGACAGCTCCTCGAGCTCTCGCCGGCGGCGGATCGGTATCAGACGATCGTGACGACGGGACTCGTCCTCCTCGTCGTGCTCCGGTGGGGGGCGAGGGATCTCCGTCGCGGGGAGGAGCGCCCGCGGCCGCCGTACTGACGGGACGTGGTACTGAGCGCGTCGAAAATCCGGATCAAAGCGCACTCACGACGTGCTCGATGTCGGCGTCGGCCATCGCGAGAATCTCTCCGTGGGCGGTGCCGGTTCGGAGGTGGAGTCGAAGTGTGACGGTCGTCCGGTAAGCCGCGACGGATACCGTCGACTGCGATCGGTCGGCGTCGCACGCGTCCTGTTTTTCGGCCGGTCCCGGATCGATTAGTGGTGATCGTGGTCGTGGGAGTCGTCCGCATGTACCATCGGTCGCTCGGTCGCATAGGTGCCCGGCTCCGCTTCGAACGTCTCCTTGCACGTCTCCGAGCAGAAGTAGTAGGTCGTTCCCTCGTGCGTGGCGGCTGGCTCACTGCCGTCAGTCCGCATGCCACAGACCGGGTCGCGGTACGGTCCGGGCGCACCGAGACCTCGGCGGTAGACGTACAGGAGGAAGCCAGAGAGTGCGAACGCGATGAGGTTGAGATAGAAGGTGTAGTCGAGTTCGAAGTACGTCTGATCGGTCGCCGTCTCGCCGCCGGCCAGGTTAGGGACGATCCCGAGCGCGTCGAACAGCAGTTCCATGAGAAAGCCCGTGAAGGCCATCGTTACGAAGAAGACGCCGAGAATGTACAGCATGACCTTCCAACCGTAGTACTTCCGATAAATGTTCAACACGGGGATCGTGATGAGGTCGGCGTAGACGAACGCGATGACGCCCGCGAAGCTGATACCGCCGCCCCAGAGCGCGACCGCGAACGGAACGTTTCCCATGCTCCCGACGAAGCTGATGACGGCGATGGCGACGCCCATGATCGCGTTCTCGGCGGTCACGAGCAGACTATCCCCCTCGAGGAACAGCGCGTTCCAGACCCACTGGGGGACGAACACGATGACGAAGCCCGAAATGAGAAATCCCGCGACGACGTCCGTCCAGATCATCGACCACTCCTTGCGATACTGGTTCCCGACCTTGTACCAGCCGCCCCACGAGCGGAGTTCCTCGCGCCAGCCGCCGCGACTCGAGGTTTGCTGCCGATAGGTCTCCAGACACCCCTCCGAGCAAAACTTCAGCGTCTCGCCGCCGTCGGTCGCGATGGTATACTCGTCGTTCCCTTCCATCCCACAGGTCGGATCCTCGGTGGTTCCCGACTCGCGGTCGCGCTCCTCGAGTGTTTGCCGAACCTCGTCGAAGAGTGCCTCAGGCAGCGTCAGATGGACGATCACCGCCATCACCGCGATGAGAACGACTCCACCGAGGAGTTCAGCGAGAAGGAACTCCCAGCCCAGCAGAATGAGGATCATCAGTCCGAGTTCGACGATCAGGTTCGTCGATGCGAACATGAACGCGAGGAAGTTCACCACGTGTGCGCCCTTCTTGAAGAGTCCTTTTCCGATGGCAACGGCACCGAAGCTACAGCCGCTGCTCGCCGCGCCGAACGCCGTCGCTTTCGCGAGGCCGGCGAGGGTTCCTTCTCCCAGCACTGCTGCCATGCGCTCTTTCGAGACGTAGACCTGCACGAGGCTCGTGATTATCAGCCCCATGATGATCGCCCACGCCCCCGTCCAGAGGAATCCGACGCCGATACGGAGCGACTCGAGGACACCTTCGACGAGCGTTGCCTCCATGGTTGACACTTCGTCGGAATCGGCTATTGCACTTGTCCTTTAGAAATATAGAGTTACGGCCGCAGTGGACAATGGATTCGAAAGTCTATCGGGCCCATCCGTTATTCTTCCCCTTCGGTGTTCGCTTCGAGGGCGACGATAGCACAGGAACGATGGGACTCGCCTCCCAATAGTTTCGCGCCGAGTCGATGTGCCCGCCTCTCGAGTCGGCGTCGAATCAACGGTCTCCCGACTGTCCTCCCCGTCAGTCTTCAGGCGCCGCGCCGTGTGGCGTCTCCGGAGCCGGTGCCGGCGGTTCGTGCGTGCCGAATTCGGGATGGGTCTCCTCCATCCACACGTACACGACGGCACCAGAAAGGAACATCAGGATCGCGGTCATGTAGAATGCGGCTTCGGCGTTCACGAACTCCATCGAGAGGCCGATCAGGATCGCACCGACACCGTAGCCGGCGTCGCGCCACATCCGGTAGACGCCCATGCCGGCCGACCGCCACGTCGGATGAGCCGCATCGCTCGGCACCGTCATCAGGTTCGGGTAGAGTAGCGCCATCCCCAGCCCGGAGACGCCAGCCAGAACAGCCCACGGGAGGTAGCTCTCGACGAACACCATTCCGAGAACGCCCGCACCGGCGAGGAGCATTCCCGCGACGACGGGCGGGCGGCGGCCGATGCGATCGGCGAGGCCCCCGGTTCCGATCTGGAGGAAGTACATCGCGCTGTGGACGCCGACGACGACGCCGACGGCTTCGATCGCGAGCCCCTGACTCGTGAGATACAGCGGCACCGCGATCCAGAACAGCGTGTCGACGAAGTTCTCGACGTGGCCGGCCTGGGCCGCCGCGAACAGCGTCTTGTCGCCGTAGGTCGCTCGCTTGAGCACCTCGTCGAACGGGAGGTTCGCGTCGCGGTGGTCGTCGTCGGCCTCCATCTGTGCGAGCTGGACCGTCTCCTTGATGAGGAAAACGGAAACGAGGAACGCGAACACCACGACGGCCGCGAGGAAGTAGAACGGCTCCGGCCGGAGGCTGGTCTGGCCGGCGATGACGCCCGTAATCCACGCGCCTGCCGCGACGCCGGTGTAGCCGAACGCCTCGTCGATGCCGACGGCGAGCCCGCGCTGGTCGGGTCCCGCGAGATCGATTTTCGCGTTGATCGCCATGCTCCAAGTCAATGCCTGATTGATCCCAAGCAGGACGTTCCCGACGGTGATCCAGCTCCAGCTTGGGGCGTAGATGAGAACGATCGGGATCGGGAGGGCGGTGAGCCAGCCGAGCACGAGCACCGGTTTGCGACCGTACTCCTCGCCCCACTTGCCGGCGTAGAGATTGAGCAGCGCCTTGACGAAGCCGAACGAGACGACGAACGAGCCGATGACGAGGAACGACTCGACGCCGAGCACGTCCTCGCCGAGGACGGGGACGACGGTACGCTCCGAACCGATCGTCAGCCCCGTCGCGAACACCAGCAGGACGTGCAGCGAGAACTGCTCGAGGTGTTCGCGAATCCCCTGTTTCAGTTCAGTTCCCTCGCTCATTGGTTACTCGGCAGCACAGCGGTTCGGACCCAGTTCGAGTTCGGACAGTTCCTCGCCGGGGACGTCCTCCCGCCCGACGTTCGCGCGCTTGACACGCTCGAAGTTCGGCGGATGGTCCGGGATGTCCGAGGCGAGCGTCTCAACGAACTTCTCGCGGTCGCGTTCGAGGTCCGCGTTCCGTTCTCGGACCTCGCTCAACGTCGCCGCCACCGGCGGCTCCGGCGACCCGGGATCGTGCGCCGGGAGGACGACCGCGTCGTTGGGGCGGTCAAGCAGGCGCTGGAGGCTCTCGTAGAGCGTCGCAGCGTTAGCTTCGACGTCGGAATCCTCGAGTCCGGCCTCGACGCCGAGTTCGACGCGGCCGACGCTTTCGTGGAAGAGCGTATCGCCTGTGAGCAGGGCCTCGCCCTCGAGATCGAACGAGACGCTGCCCTCGCTGTGGCCGGGCGTATGGATTACCTCGACATCGACCGACCCGATCGCGATCGATTCACCGTCCTCGATCGGATTCGCGTCGATCTCGAGCGCATCTTTCGGATGGAGGGAGTACGGAACATCGTGTCGCTCGGCGAGTTCCGCACCGCCGGAGACGTGGTCGGCGTGGGCGTGCGTATCGAAGACGGCGACGAGGTCGGCGTCGTAGTCCTCGAGAATCGCTTCGTACTCCTCGTGGTAGTGCGAGGGGTCGAACACGGCAGCCTCCCCGTCCGAAATCAGGACGTGAGAGAGACATCCCTTCCCCGGACGGGCGACCTGGACGAGCGTTCCGTCGAGGTCGGTCGGGACGGGGTCGCTCCGGTGAACGCGACTCCATCCGTTCATCCCGTCGGCCAGCGTCTCGGCATCGTAGCCCAGCTCTCGCAGAACGTCCGTCGCCGTCTGCGAGATGACCCCTGCGGCGCAGACGGTGACGATCTCTCGATCCTCCGGGAGATCCGCGAGAGTTTCTTTCGCCGCCTCCGTGTCGGCGGTCAGGTCGTCGTAGACGTCGACGTTGACGCTGTCGGGAACGTGCCACTCTTCGTAGTCGTCCCGGTAGCGGATATCGAGCACGAGCACGTCTTCGTCGTCGTGTAACCGGTTGCCGAGTTCGGTCGGATTAATTTCGGTCATCGATACGTGTTCGTATGGACGGGACTGGAATAGCAATGGTGCGGGACATGACCGGCACCGTTAATCACTCCGAGATCGAACGGTGGCGTATGAGTCTGTACGAGGCCTCGTTTCGACTGAAACACGAGTGTCCCTACCGTGAGATTTCGGAGCGCTATCCCGATCTCACGATTCGCGAGTGGTACCTGAGCGACTGCCAGGTGCTCGAGATCACTTCCGCGGAGGCGCCGACCGACGAGTTGCTCGAGGAGATCAACGGGATCGGAACGGTCCTCCACGAGTCGATCGACGACTCGGGGCTCCACATCGTCACCCAGTCCTGTCTCTGCTCGCTCGAGGGGTCGATCCTGGAGCGGTTCGAGGAACACGATTGCCTCTATCAGCCGCCGACGATTCACCGGCAGGGCTGGGAGCATTACACGGTGATTGCGTTCGACGAAGCCGATGTGCGGGCGCTGTTACGGGATCTCGAACGGGACCGGGATATCGAACTGCTCTCCAAGACCGCCATCACGGAACAGCAGATCCCACACAGCATGTTGGCGCCGGTCGATCAGCTGTTCGAGGACCTCACCGACCGCCAGCTGGCAGCGTTACAGCTGGCGCTGGAGAACGGCTACTACGAACAGCCTCGAGGGACGTCGCTCAGAGAACTGGCGTCACAGACGTCGGTGGCCCGCTCGACCTACGAGGAACACCTGCGGAAAGCGGAGAACAAGCTGATGACGAACGCCGGCGCGTATCTGCGGTTGGTGACGTCGGGGTCGGCAGGGAATCCGCTGCAGTCGGGCCGGTCGGGAACGTCCGAACAGCGCGCTGACTGATCGCTCGAGCGTCCGCACGCGTTTCTGTCGGCGGCTCGCTTCGCCGTCGACGGCGTACCACGCGATCGGTGAACGGATGCGACGATCGCGTTCGAGCAGGCAGTCAGTCCAGACGAGGACCATCGCTCGTCTGTCTGCGTTCGACGCCGGTGAGAAGGGAAATGCATCGACCTGCGAGGACTGCAGCGAGAAGGATCGGGAACATCGTGAAGACCAGCGTCGTGAGCGGCACCGTTACGTCCCCCTCGAGGGCGATCGCGATTGTCATCCCAGCGATCGTCGGGGCGAGCAGGGCGCCGAACACAAGACCGACGCCGGCGAAGACGTAACCCCACGGCCGGCCCTGCCAGAGCCAGCTGCCGGCGATCGAAAGCGCCGGCACGACGATCGCGAGATCGACTTGGTCTCGTCCCAGAGCGGCCTGCCCATCGCCGCATCACCACAGAAGAGCGTGCTATCGTCCAGGAGGACGGAGATCGAGTCCGGGGTGCGCTCATCTGGGTTTGTTTCGCCAGTATCGGCGTGTTCGGGCGCGAAGTGCTAGCGGGCCGTGCGGTGGGTGTCGCCCCCTGTCGTCGACCCCCGTTCTTCATGCTGATTGTGGGTGTTCGTTCCGTATGGATCGAGTCGAGTACGTCTACACGATCGGAATGTCCGACGAAGAGATCGAAGAACGCCTCGAGCGCGTCGAAACCGGGGTACTCGCGCTCGCGGCCGATGACGACGCGTACGCGATTCCCGTCGCACACCACTACGAATCGGGCTCGCTCTACGTCCGGCTGTCGACCGACGGCTCGAGTACGAAGCTCTCGTACCTCGAGGACACGGAGACTGCGTGTTTCACGATGTACGACGTCGGCGAGTCCGGCGACTCCTGGAGCATCGTCGTCACCGGGCCGCTCCGGAAACTGACCGGACGAGAGCGGACGCAGTTCGACGAGACGGCGGTCAACGAGTCGTTCCTCGAGCTCCGGATCTTCGACGAGGACGTCGCGGCGGTCGATCTCGAGATCTACGAGATAGAGACCGAGACGGTTACCGGTCGGCGGACCGGCGAGTGACGCTGCTTCGCGACGGGGGCGAAGACGGCGAATCGAGGCTACCGATTTACGTTCGCCGTCGTCGCAGTGATACGGTGACACAGAGCGATGACACGAAACGCCTTCACGAGCGATCCGTCTGTTGGCTCCGACTCGTCGATGCTGATCGACCGGTACCTGGCCGAGTACGACGTCACGACGATCCGCCACGCGGTCGTCGACGCCGATCCCGAGACGACCTACGAGGCGATGCTTACCACCGACCTGCTGGACACCGGGCCGATCGTCCGCGCCCTCGGGGCGCTGCGAGCCGCGCCGATGGCGATCGCGCGCCGAATCCGAGGGGATTCCGGGGCGCCGCCGCCCGAGCGGATGCGGTTCGTCAACGTTCCGGAGACCGACGAGTGGACGCTGCTCGACGAAGCGCACGGCGAGGAGTTCGTCTTCGGTGCGGTCGGGACGTTCTGGAAACCGGAGATCGAGTGGCGACGGATCGACTCGGCGGAGTTCTCGGGGTTCGACGAGCCGGGGTACGCGAAACTCGCGATCGGTCTGTCGGTCCGCCCATACGGCGAGGGGCGAACGCTGCTGTCATACGAGGCGCGCACCGCGACAACCGACGACAGCGCCCGCCGGAACTTCCGACGGTACTGGCGCGTCATCGGCCCGTTCGCGGGCTACCTGATGTCGCGCGCGCTCGAGCGGATCGAGGCCGACGCGGAGACCCGAGCGAGCGGGGAATCGACGGAGTCCAGTCCCGAGGGCGAAAAACGAGGTCGCGGGAACGAGACCGGCCGACGAGTCCTTGCCACAGCCGCGGTCCTCTTCGCGGGCGCCTACCACGTCGCGATCCGACCCTGGCACCGTCGCTGGGGTGCGACCGAAGACGAAGCGCGAGGGCCGCTCCCTGGCGACGACCTCCTCCCGGACGCGTCGGAGCAGGTCACCCACGCGATCGAGATCGACGCTCCCGCCGAGGCGGTCTGGCCGTGGCTCGTCCAGATCGGACAGGACCGCGGCGGCTTCTACAGCTACGACTGGCTGGAGCAAGCCGTCGGCGCGGATATCCACAACGTCGATCGGATCGTCCCGGAGTACCAGGACCTCGAGGAGGGCGACGTCGTCAGGTTGGCGCCCGAGGACTATCCCATCTCGTCGCCCGAATCCGCGCCGGAGGTCGCACGGTTCGACCCCGAGCGAGCGCTCGTCCTCAGGCCGTCCGGCGACTCGCCGGCGTGGACCTGGGCGTTCGTCCTGAAACCGATCGACGAGGGGACGACGCGACTGCTCGCTCGCATGCGTTCGAATCCACGCCGGTCGTCGATCGGGTCGCGGGCGGCGCATCCGATCCTCGGCGAGGCGGTCGACTACCTCTTCTGGGAACCGGCGCACTTCCTCATGGAACGAAAGATGCTTCGGGGAATCAAACGCCGCGCCGAACGGGTAGACCGAACGGAGTCACCCACGATGGCCTGAGGGTCCGTCGGCTGCCTATCGATTCGCGCCCGGTCCCGTGCGATTGACGGGACGTTCGAGCCCGCGGTCGCAAAAGCCATTTCAACGGTGCTCGGTGTACTAGATTCCAGCGAACGGAGAATAAAAGCCATGGAGCCGAACCGACTCCGGGCCGTTTCTCGCGAGAGTCCGGTACCAATCTAGAGCCGGACCGAGGTTAGCCACGGGACTTCTCGCGCTCGCCGTCGGACTGGCGGGAAACTCGCTTCTCGGTCCGCTGGGCGCCGACATCGTCGAGTATCCGCTCTCGGAGACGCTCGTGAACCAGACGATCGGACTCGAGGCCGTCTCGCTGCTGATCGTCGCACCGTGGAGCGCTGCGGCGGCAGTGCTCGTAATTCGTGGCGACCGTGCGGGATCGGTACTGGCCGTTCCACCGGCCGCATACGCGGCGTACATGTTCCCCCAGTACGTCGTCGGCCCGCAGTACCTCGAGTACTCCCCTGTGATCGCGCTCCACCTGTCGATCTTCGTTCTCAGCGGTGGCGTCCTCCTGCGTGCGGGACCCGTATCTCGGTCAACCACCTGCCGGCACTGTCACGGCGGAGAGAACGGCTGCTTGCGGCCGTGTTGATCCTTCTCGCAGGTTTCACGCTTTCCCGTTACGGCTCCGCGCTTCAGGGGATACTGACCGGGGGTTCGTTCCCCGAGGAGTACGCCGCCGATCCGTCGACGTACTGGTCGATCTTCCTGCTCGACCTCGGCGTCGTGGTGCCGGTCACGCTCGCGGCCAGCGCGGGCCTCGTTCGAGGGGCGGCGTGGGCCGAAAAGGCGCTGTATGAAATCGTCGGCTGGTTCGTCCTCGTCCCGATCTCCGTCTCGGCGATGGCGATCACCATGCCGGTCAACGACGATCCGAACGCCGCTATCGGTAACACGGTTGTACTCGGTATCGTCGCCCTGCTGTTCGCCGGATTCGCCGCTCGGCTGTACCGTCTCCTGTTCCGTGAGGAAACGGGGGACACCCTGTGAGCCGGACGCGGCGATTCGACACGGTAGACGATCGAACGGGAGGTCTGACGCAGTAGTTTTATTTCACTATTCGTCGTATGTGATTCGATGGCCTGGTCCGCTATCGACGAGCTGCGCCCGGCGTTCGAGGCGACGAGAGGACTGTTGCTTCCGTTCGATCTGCGACGGTGGCTCGCGCTCGCGGTGATCGCGTTCTTCGTATCGGGCGCCAGCGGTGGAAACCCCGGCGTCTCGACGACGGCCGGGGATACGCCGCGGGACGAGTCGCCGGTTGCCGAACCGCCACCGCCGATCGACGGTCCCATCGCGATACCCGAAATCAATCTCGGCTGGATCATTCTGGCGATCGGAATCGCTGCGGCGATCGGGCTCGTGCTACTGTTCTTCGGCGCGGTCATGGAGTTCGTGTTCGTTCGAGTCGTCACCGACCGCGACGTTCGATTGCGAACGCATACGCGAGAAAACGTCTCCAACGGTGCGACGCTGCTCCTGTTTCGAATCGCGCTCGTCCTCGGCATCGCGATACTGATCATAGTCCCGGCCGTCGTTTCCTTGTTCTTGCTCTCTCCGCTCTTCCTCGGGCTGCTAGCGATCCTCTTCGTGCCGATTCTCATCGCAGTCGCGATCGGTATCTGGCTCGTCCACCGGTTCACAGTCGACTTCGTCGTTCCGGTGATGCTCCTCGAGGACAGAGGGATTCTCGAGGCGTGGGGTGCGTTTTGGCCGGCCCTGAAGGAGGAGTGGAAGCAATACGGCGTGTACGCGCTCGTTCGCCTCGGGCTCGGCGTTGTCGCGGGATTCGTCGCGGGCATCGGATTCGTCGCTATCGGTCTCGTCCTCGCCGTCCCGTTCGGAATCGTCGCAGTCGTCCTCTATCTCGTCTTCGAAACGGCGCTCGGATTACTATCGATCGCGATCGGCGCACTGGCAGTGATCGCCCTCTCGTATGTGCTGTCGGTACTCATTGCGGGGATAACGCTCGTTCAGGCCCCGATCCAGACCTATCTTCGATACTACTCGCTGTTCGTGCTCGGTAGCATCACCCCGCCGTTCGACGTAGTGCGTTCGCTTCGGTCGACGGAGACGGATCAGACCGATGCGGGGTAGCCTCGATGTGCGGTCGTTCGTTCCCAACGGATCCCGTCACAGCCGTCGGCCGTAACGCGGATCGATCTCGGCCGATTATCGGCATCTTTTCGAACGGAGGTCCAGCCCCGCAGGTTCAAAGAACCGGCTCCAGCGCACGAGCCGCGGCTTCAGCCGGGCAGGAACAGGTTCAGAATCGCGACGACGATCCCCGCGAGCCCCATCCTGACGCCGGCGACGATCCAGTTCTGTTTCGAGATCGAGCCGAGATACGCACCGAATGCGAACAACACGCCGACGCCGACGGCGATGGCGAGCAGCGTCGCCTCGAGCATGGAGACGACGACGCCCTCCGCGAGGAAGGGAATCAGCGGCAGGAGAATGCCGATGAGCGGGCCGATTCCGCTCGCCACCGCGTTGACCTTGCGAGCGCCCGCCCGCCGCTGCTGGACCGCCGTGTCCTCGAGGTCGGTCAGCATCGCTCGCTCGAGCTCCATCAGTTCGGCCTGTTTCTCGGCGCGTTCGATCTCCCAGACGCTCCAGATCCCCGACGTTCCCAGTCCGACGGCCGCGCCGAGACCGATCGTGATCACGGTGAGGCCGTCGGAAACGCCCGACAGGTAGGCGCCGACGACGACGCCGATGCTCGTCAGGGTACCGTCGAACCCGTTCGAGATGAAGTATCGCCGCGAGATCGATCTGACCTCCTCGTCCTCGAGGAGACCGCGAAGGGCATCGAGGCGGTCGCGAAGCCGAGTCACATCGCTCACCGCCTCACCGATCCTGCGGCGTGTCGATCTGTTCGACGAGGTGCTCGCCGCAGACGACCTGATCGATCGAGTGAATCGTCCCGCCGAGGTCGGTGATCGCCTGCTCGAGCGCGTCCGCATCGATGCCGTCCCCTTCGATCGTGAGCTTGAGGTTCTGAACCTCGCGATCGGTCTCGACCAGAACCACGTTGACGCCGTCGGCGCCCGGGCAGTCGGCGGTAACGTCGGCGAACTCGAGGATGTTCGGCTCCTGTGGTTTCATGACGTCGAGGACGAGCCGTCGTATCGGTGGCGACATACCCTGATGCTCGCGGGCGATGCCCTTAGTGGCGGGGGACGATCTGCAACCGCGTTTACGGTACTCGTGCCTACGACGAATGGCAGTTTATAGAGAACGGGGACGCGTCGGATCTCGCTGCTGTCCGCGTTCCCCGTGTTGACCGACCGCTTACGGCTCGAGTCGCCCGACGAGCACAGCGACGGCGAGATACGCGGGGAGACAGACGACGACCTCCGCGGCGATGAGTCCCCAGTCTCCCGCATCGAGGGGCACCGTTCCGAAGTACCGGTTGAGCGGCATGTAGAGCACCGCGAGCTGGAGGGCGATCGACGTCGCGACGGCGGCAGCGCTCGCACCCGCCGGGCGTGACGCCGCGCGCGTCAGCGACGTGGGCGACGGGGTCGTCACGGCCGCGGTCCGAGAACGAGGGCGACGACCGCCCGGAGGCGTCACGACGACGTCGACGAAGCGGCGACACGGGTTCCACGGGTCCGACGGCTATTCCGTCGATCGGTTCTGTCCGGACCTCGACAACAGCGAGTCGAACACCTTTCGCTGCGCCTTCCGAAGGTGCTGATTGAACGTCGGCGGTGCGATTTCCAGCGATTCGGCGACCTCCTCGCCGGACGCGTCGCGCGGCCACTCGTAGTAGCCCGCGTGGTATGCCGCCTCGAGGGCCGATCGCTGGCGATCGGTGAGGACCGCCGTCAGCGCGTGGCGAGCGCGGTCGGTCGTGTCCTGCCGTCGTTCGAGCTGACGGTGTTTCAGTAGTTCCGCCGTGGGGTAGGCGTCCTGCACGACGTTGACAACCTGTCGGACTTTCGCACCCGACGCCACGTGGATCGTCATGCGATAATCGCCGCCTTCGATGACGGCGCTCTCGACCGACCCGCCGAGCGAAGCGACCGTCGACAGCACCGGCGGCTCGGAGAGTCGGAGTTCGAACCGCGTCGCTGCGTCGCCGCCTCGATACGTGACGGCTTTCCAGTGGGGAAGCGTTTCGACGATCGCCTCCAGGCCGTCGATCGCGTCCGGAGTCGCGCTCCCGTAAACGAGGAACTCGTCGTCCTCGATCGGGACCGTGTGGTCGAGCGTGATCCGTCCGGCCGACGGAACGTCGAGGTCGAGTTCGTCCAACAGATCTCTAATTCGGAAGTCGAGTTCGACGACGTCGTCGCTCATCAGGGCACGCTTGCGCTCTGTCGAAGCGATGGCGTGACCGATCACATCCCCCAGTTGGCCGAGCACGGCGCGCTCTCGACCATCGAACGCGTTCGGCCGATCGGCGTAGACGCTCAACACGCCGTAGATGGTCTCTTCGTGGACGATCGGGATCGCGGCCGACGACCGGATCTCGTACTCCTCGAGGTGGCCCCGCCAGGGTTCGTATCTGGAGTCGTCACGGATATCCTGCGTGGTCTGGATCTCGCGTTTCCGAACGGCCCTGCCCGTCGCTCCGCCGCTTCGCTCGTCGTCCGGATCGACGGAGATGGCGATCCCCTCGAGGTACTCCGCCACGCCGCCGGCCTCGGTTCGAACGTTCACCGTCTGATCGGCGGCGTCGACGTCGCCGATCCACGCGAACAGATACGAGTCCGTCGCGGCGAGGTGCTCGCAGACGCTCCGCTCGATCTCCTCGCGCGTCGACCGGTCGATGGCCTCATCGATGATGTCGCGGACGACGCCGTTGAGGGAGTCGAGCGCGGCGAGTTGTTCGTGCTGGCGCTTCAGTTCCCGCTCGCGATCGTTCCGGTCGATGGCGGTCGCGAGTACGTTCGCGACCGACTGAACGAAGGCGACGTCGTGTTCCGAGAACGCCCGGTGATCGGTGTCGTGGACTCCGAGGACCCCCCAGGGATCCTCACTGGAACCGATAATGACGCTGATACCGCTCGTGACGTCGTGGTCGGTCAACAGGTCGGGCCCGCTGAAGCGCGACTCCGAGTCGAGGTCGTCTACCAGGACCGGATCCCCAGACGCCAGCGTATAGGCGGCCTGTGACTCGTCTTCGATGGCCGAGACGGTCGTCGTTCCGACGACGTTCGGATCCCAGCCGGAACCCTGTCGCAACCGGAGTTCGTCGGCGGTCCGATCGAGAACGAGCGCCTTGGAGTAGTCCGTCTCGAGCGTCGTGGTGAGCAGGTCGGCCGCGTCGGCCAGCAGTTCGTCCAGGTCCCGGCTCTCGAGCGCCCGCTGACCGAGGTCCGCAACGACTTCCTGTTGCCGGATCCGTCGTCTAAGCGTCCGTTCCCGTTCGATGCGATCGGAGACGTCGCGAACCACGCCGCAGCGGCCGTCGGTTTCGCCCAGCGGGAACGGGGCCAGCCTGCTCTCACACGGAACGGTCGCTCCGCCGTCGGTCTGTAGATCGAGCTCGATGGTCGCGGAACCTCGTTCGCCCGTCGCGATTTCCTCGGCCAGCGACTCGGCCCGCGTCGTGATCTCGGCGTCGTGGACGGTCGTCGCGTGCGCCCCGAGGAGTTCGTCCCGGTCGTATCCCGTCAGTTCACAGAAGCCGTCGTTGACCGCGACGAACCGGGCGTCCTCGTCGACCGCGTAGACGCCGTCGGGGACGGTCTCGACGAGCCGCTCGTACTGTTCGAGTTCCCGTTCGCGCGACGCGCGCTGCTTCCGATCGGTGACGTCGTGGTAGAGTTCGATCCGTCCGCCCGCGTACGCCCCGGTCTCGATCGGCTCGCTGCGGTGCTCGAGCCAGCGCGGTTCGCGCTCCTCCTCCGCCGTCACGCGACACTCGAATCGTTCGGCGTACGTGTTGTCGTCGTAGGTCGCCAGAACGGTGTCGACGAACGCGGTCGCGTCGTCGACCGCGGACGCGATGTCGGTCTCGACGAGTCGGCGTTTGTTCCGCCCGAGGACGCGCTCGCGGTCGAGATCGAAGTATCGCTCGGCCGTCTCGTTGAGCCACGCGACGTTGAACGACTCGTCGAGGACGAACACGCCGATGTCGGTCCTGTCGAGAGCGGCGGCGAGCAGGGACTCGGCTTCGACCGGCCAGTCTCCGGAACCGAGCGGTCGATCGGTTCTCGCCGACGGGGGCCGCCACCACACCCGGGCGCTCGCCCCGACGCGCTTGGTCTCGAGTTCGCCGCGTTCGACGAGTCGCTCCAGTCGCTCGTACGTGCTCCGTCGACCGAGTTCGAGATCGTCCGCCAGTTCGGTCGTCGTCCGCGGGATCCCGGCCTCGTCGAAGAGCGCGAGCGTCTCCCGAAGGGCCTCCGTCAGCGATCGAGACGTCATTACGGGGGATTAGCGACGCGGGCGCATTAACCCTCCGCCGGTGGAGGCAACTCGGGGGCGATTTCGCGCTGACCGGGATCGAAGTCCGGAGTCGACGCGAACCGCGTCGGACTTATCGAGTCGGCGCGCGGATTTCACCTATGTGGTTTTACCGTGGTCTTACGACCGACCGTCTGCTGAGTGTGACGTATGGTGACCTCGCCGGTCGACCGGAGGACGTTCAAGATGATCAACTCTGTACGCGCCGCATCCGATGCGGGCGAACTGACCGCGAGCGAGTGCCATCGATTACTCGCGGACGAGCGACGTAGAATGACGCTCGACGTGCTCGCGGGGCGAAACGATCCTATCGACCTCGCCGAGTTGGCAGTCGGGATCGCGGCACGGGAAGACGGTGTGAACGAGGTAGACGAATCGACCGTGACGAGCGTGGCCCGCTCGCTCCACCACGTTCACCTCCCGAAACTCTCCGATCACGGCGTGATAGAGTATAATTCGGACGCGAACCGCATCGAGTCGTGTCCGCACCGACTCGACGGACTGTTTTCGGACGGCGAGTAACGACATTCGGTTCCGCGCAAGAGCGAGTTCGCTCGGTCGACGTCGCCGGTGGTATTGACCGCGTAGATGGACGCCCGAACGGCGTTCAGCGACGGCAGCGATCGGACGACGATACCGTCGGCGGCGAGGCGCTCGATTCCGCGACCGGCAGTCGCGTTCCGTGGGTCCGCGTGCCTGCGCTGAAACAGGCGAGTTTGGCATCGGCGATGGTCTCGCCGAATCGCTCGAGATCGATTCGGCCGGCGTCGGTCTCGACGACGCGAACGTCGACGACTCCCACTCGAGACACTGCCACGGGAGGACGCCGGTCGGATGCTCGAGATCCGTCCGGACGATGACGTCGCCTCCTGGAGAGCGGAATAGCCGCCCGGAGTTCGGTCGGCGTCATCGCCGTACTCGGTTGCATGTGCTCTCCAACGAAGCCAGAAAATGATAATAATCTTGAACATGCTATGAAATGCTGGTGCTGGCCACCATGACCGATCTATTCGCCAACGAGCGATGGCAACCGCGCTCGTCATCCGTGAGAACAGCCCGGGTTGAATCCGTTTCAGCCCTGCTTCTTATCCGTCGATTCGCACCGATAGTGGGAGATCTGAAACGGACGAGTGCGCGCGCTACGAATTGGGCTCGGGACAGCGACACTCGTGACCCTGAGAAGAGCGACCGATGACGAAGGCGTGGATTTCGCTGGCGAGTGTATACATCGCTTGGGCCCGTTCCGCTGAGGCGAGTCCGTCCTGATAGTACGTTTTCGCTCGATGGTTGCGCCAGAGATCGGCGAGATCCTCGGCTGCGGGTTCCGAAAAAATGCCGACTGCAGCCGCCTCTCGGTACACGCCCGGATGTGTTCCGGGGAGATCATCCGGTTCCATCGTGCCGCGCTCGAGGAGTCGGAACTCGACTGTCCGTTCGATCGCAACGAACGAGGCTTCGATGACAAGCGTATAGTACGCAGCGTCGTGCAGGGCTTCGGCGCCGGCGAGCAACCGACAGGCCTTCCGCAACTGGAGGAGCGCCGCGTCTTCCACGTCGAGTCCGGGTTCGACGTCCGCCGGTCGCCGGTCGAACGCCGCCTGTGCGTTGCCGATGAGCTGTTCGATTCGCGTGCTACTCATCGGTGATCACCGCCTTGCGGATGGAGTGGAGTCGTTCACTGCCATCCACCGTCACGCCCTCTGTGAAGATTTCACGGAGCTTTGGACCCGCCCGCCGCGCACTCTCCGCGGATTCGACGTACGGTTCGAAATCGAATCGATCGCCGTCGAATCGTCGTTCGCTGAGATCGGCGACAATATCTGACACGACGCGTCGCGCACTCGTCCGATCGCCGTCGACGACGACGAACAGATCAATGTCGCTCTGTCGATCCGCTTCGCCTCGAGCGACGCTTCCGAACACGATGATGCCGAGAACGTCTTCGATGGCGTCAGTCTCGCGAACTGCTTCTCGGATGCGGGTTACGAAGGCTCGAATCGGTTCGTGGAACTCCGATTGCTCGATCGCGAGTATCGGATCGTCTTTTCGGAGTCGATCCGGGTCGATCGAGACGTAGTTTCGTTGCGGAGTTTCTCGAATCCGAACGGCACCGATACTCTCGAGGAGGTCGACCGCCCGCCAAACCGTCGATCGAGTGACGCCCGTCGCGTCGACGAGGTCAGGGATCGTAAACTCGGTCTCGTGGGCATCCGCGAGCAGTCGGAGGATATCGTCTGCGGCTCCGATGCGGAAGACGTCAGTCTCCGCACCCGGATAGGCGTCGATGCAGACCGTTATATCTCGTCCCGCCATTTCAGACACTATCTGATCTTGTGCAACGACATTTAAATAGCTGGCGGCAGCAGCCGCCGGAGCGACATCGAACACCTGTATGATCGTCTTTCGGGAGGCCGCCATCGACGACGACATGTCGTTGATATGAGGTCGTCGCACGACATCGGGAGCGATGTCAGTCGAATCAGCACCGCCCGGCTGCGTGTTTCCGTCGAACGTTTGCTGTGGATTTCGTTGGCAGTCGGACTCGAACAGCCTCTCAGTCGGTGCCAACGCGATTTCCCGATCTACTATCCCGGTCCGAAGACCGCGATATCGGCGCCCGCCGTCGCCAGTGCGTCAGCGGGGTTCGGATCGCTGTCGGCCAGATGCGTGTACCGGTGGGACAGGATGCTCGACAGCGTCGCCGCGACGCCCTCGCTGTACGTCTCGACGCCTGGTTCCGTCTAGTCGTCGCCATCCCAGACGTCTCGGATGACCGTCATCGAACCAAGATTGATCGCGCTGGCCGATCTCGTATACGATGCGCTCCTCGAACTCGCGCGGTCAGCCATCGGGGCGTCATCGGGCTCGCCGCGTGTCCCGCCTGCGTCGGACCGATGTTCGCCCGCTGCTCGCGGGCGGCGTCAGCAGTTCCTCGGTGGTCTTGGTAGCGGGACGGTGGGAAACGAAATCGCGACGGTCCTGTTTCTCGTCGCGATTTCGATCCTCTCCCATCGACGGCGTCTCTGGCGTCTCTACAGACCGCCCGGAGCTGAGCGAACTCCCGACGAGTAACGGCGCTCGCCGGTGAACACCGGTACCCCGCAGCGACCGACGAGCGGCCGGTCTCGACAGCCGGACCGGGACGAGATTCGGAAGTGATTTTCGTTGTGACCCCAATACTGTACACGATGACATTGCCTATCGACCCTGCCCAGATCGAGCCGGACGATATCGGTGCGAAACAGACGACCCTCGAGATGGACCACGAGGAGGCGATCGAACGCGTCCGCGAGGTGTTCACCGACGCGGGGTTCGGCGTTCCCGTCGAGTTCTCCCCCTCGGAGTTGCTCAACGAGAAGGTTGACGCCGACCGCGACCCCTATTACGTGCTCGGTGCGTGTAACCCGGCGGTGGCCGACCGAGCGCTCGATGCCACTGACGGGAAACTCGGTGCGCTGTTCCCGTGTAACGTCGTCGTCTGGGAGGAAGAGCCCGGTCGACAGCGCGTCTACCACGTCTCGATCATGCGAATCGCGCGACTCGTCGGGATGGCACCTGACGACGACGAGATGGCGGACATCGTCGCGGAGACCGGCGAACTCGTCGATAACGCATTCGAGGAACTGTAACCGTGGGCTACCACACGTTCGACGCAGAGCGGGCGGACAAGCTGGAACGGGCCGGACGGCGATACCGATTCCTCTCGGCCGAGGAACTGCTGTGGGCGCTCTCGCTGTCGCCGGACGACACCGTCGCCGACCTCGGCAGCGGCACCGGCTTCTTCACCGACGACGTCGCACCCCACGCCGGTAAGGTCCACGCGGTCGACGTCCAGGAGGCGATGCACGAATACTACCGAGAGAAAGGCGTCCCGGAGAACGTCGCCCTCGCGACCAGCGACGTGAGCGACCTCCCGTTCGACGACGACGCGCTCGACGCCGCGTTCTCGACGATGACCTACCACGAGTTCGCGAGCGACGACGCGCTCGCGGAGATTCGACGAGTCCTCGCGCCCGACGGCCGACTCGTCGTCGTCGACTGGGCGTCGACCGGCTCCGGCGAGGATGGTCCGCCGGTCGACGAGCGATACAGCGCCGAAGAGGCGACGAATGCCCTCCGCGACGCCGGATTCGTCATCGAACACGAGGCCGTCCGACCGGAGACCTTCCTGCTGATCGCGACGCTCGGGTGAGAACGCAAGCGATCCGTGCGGGAGTGGCTCCCGGACGGTTCCGAGGTCACGTTTCGCAGACGCAGACCGAGACCGATATGTGGTGGCATGCCCCTCATTTTTCATCGCGGTCGTGGACGGTTCTGTGATGGACGACAACGATCGAACCGTTCCACGACGGCAGGCGTTGCGTATCGGCGGCGTGACGCTGTTCGGGACCGCGGGACTCACGAGCGGGATTGGATCGGCCGCACTCGAGCGGACCGCACAGGAGAACGAGGACGACGAGGCTGGAGACAACGGCGGCGGACTCGAAGAAACGCTGGTCGCCTCGAGCGGGGAAGTCGACGTCGGAGCGGACGAGAGCACCGAGACGTGGGTATACGAGGAGCAGCTTCCCGGACCGGAACTCCGCGTGAGCGAGGGAGAGACGCTCCGCGTTTCGCTCGAGAACCAATTGCCCGAGGGGACGACGATTCACTGGCACGGCGTTCCCGTTCCGAACCCGATGGACGGCGTTCCCGACGTCACGCAGGACCCCGTCTCGTCCGACGGGACGTTCGAGTACGAGTACGAGGCGTCACCGGCGGGCACGTACGTCTATCACAGCCACGTCGGGCTGCAACTCGACAGGGGACTCTACGGGCCGTTGATCGTCGAGGAGGAGTCACCGCACGTCGAGTACGACCGCGAGTACACGCTACAGTTCGACGATTACCTCGCGGAGGAGCCGGCGCTGGACTCGATCGGAGCCCCGCCGGGCGGCGGTGACGGAATGGGGCCTGGCGGCGGACCGGAGGGAGATGGCGACGGCATGGGTCCCGGCGGTGACGGGATGGGCCCCGGCGGTGAAGGTGGTGGTGGTGGCCCAGGCAACGGTCGTGGTCCCGGCGGCGACGGCATGGGTCCCGGTGGCGGACCTGGCGGAGACGGCAATGGAATGGGACCTGATGGCGGACCTGGCGGAGACGGCGACGGTATGGGCCCGGGTAGTCAGATGATGAGTCAGCGACCGCCGTACGAGGGACTTCTCGTCAACGGCCGCCTCCCGTCGGAACCGCCGGTGTTCGAGGTCGAAGAGGGCGAGCGCGTTCGGCTGCGGTTCATCAATCCGAGTAGCACCACGACCTATCGCGTCGGCGTCGGCGGCCACTCGTTGACCGTCACGCACGCCGACGGCCGACCGGTCGAACCCGTCGAAGTGGACTCGTTCGTGATGAGCATGGGCGAGCGCTACGACGCGATCCTCGAGGCCGACTCACCCGGCGAGTGGGCCGTCGTCGCCGAACCCGTCGTCGGCGACGAGGACCCTGCGGAGGCGAGACTGCGCTACGAAACTGCCGACGATGGCTCCGCCGAACGGCCGGGGTTCGACGGTCGAGAACTCGAGTACGGCGACCTCGCGACGCTCGAGCCGCTGGAACTCGACGGGGAGCCGGACCGGACGTTCGACCTCACCCTGTCGGGCGGGATGATGGGCGGCGCCGACGCTGACGCGTGGACCATCGACGGCGAGGTGTACCCGGACGCCGACCCGTTCGAGATCAGCGAGGGCGACCACGTCCGCGTGCGGATGGTGAACCGCAGTCCGGCGATCCACCCGATGCACCTCCACGGCCACTTCTTTCAGGTCGGCGACGCGGTCAAGGACACCGTCCTCGTCGCGCCTCACGGCGATCAGGTGACGTTCGACTTCCGCGCGGACAACCCCGGCGACTGGCTGTTCCACTGTCACAACGTCTACCACCTCGAGCGGGGGATGGCTCGCGTGTTCGAGTACGACTGAGCGGGCCCGACGGTGGGTTCCGGAGCGCGGTCACCGGACGGCAATCGCGATCACGTCGGCCGATCGTCCGTCGCGCGCTCGTCTCGAGCGCCGGCGACCGACCGTCCGTCGAGCCGGATCACGGCGTAGCCGCCGACGATGAAAAGCGCGCCCGAAAGGAGGAAGGCGACGTCCCAGAGGAGGACGCTCCCCGGCCCCGCCGGCCAGACGTGGTGGATTCCGAGAAGCTGGTGGTTCACGAGTCCCTCGAGGAGGTTGAAGACGCCCCAGCCGAGGATCGTCGACCCGAGGAGCGCTCGTCCCGAGGGCGGAACGTCCGACCGTCGCCACGCACGAACCAGGAGGACGATCCCCGCGATCGTGAAGAGGTAGGTGCCGACGTGGAAGAGGCCGTCGGCGACCACGTTCAGCCGCAGATCGCTGAGAACGGTCGGATCCGTCCGGGCTGACAGCATGTGGTGCCGCTGCAGGATCTAGTGGAGGACGATCCCGTCGAAGAAGCCGCCTAGACCGATCCCGAGGACGATACCCGCTCGAACGAGCGGTTTCACTCGCTCGTGTAACCCGAACCACGTCTCTCCGTCACTGGCCATACCGAATGGTTGCGATTGAGGGAAAATCGTGCACTGCTATCTGCTGCAAGCGTGATCCGGACCGCACGAAATAAGACCCGCCTGAAACCGGAACCGCTGGGTCGGTTCGCTCTAGTTGGCCATGTTGCGGCACGACTCCGCGCACTCCGGCAGGACGTCCGCACACACCTGACAGTGCTCGTGATCGAACTGCTCGCACTCCTCGGCGCACGCCTCGCACGCGTCGGCACAGACCGCCGCCAGGTCGCCGTGATAGTCCGAGTCGCGAGCCATCAGTCGCGCGTGCAGCGTCGCCAGATCCGCCACGTCGCGGCAGAGCCGAATGCACTCGGCCATCTCCTCGCCGTGGTCGGCGCAGGCGTCCGCACACCACTCGCAGGCCTGTGCGGCCTCGAGACAGTTGTCGATGCACTCGTGCATTTCCTCGTCCGCGTGTGCAAGGTCTTGCAATGACATTACAATATTATCTCCGTTACGCGATTCAATCAAGGTCGCGCATGCCGCTGCAAGTCGCCGGCCCGGAGCAGTGTCCCTCACGCGTCCTCGATCCGTTCGATCGCCTCCTCGAAACGTTCCAGCGGCTGTGCGCCGACGAGCGATCCGGCGGCCTCGGACTCCGGATCGAAGACGACGAACGTCGGCGTGCCCGACACGCCGAGTTCGGTCGCCCGATCCGCATCGGACTCGACCGCGTCCTCGAGTTCCGATCGTCGGTCCTCGAGACACGACTCGAGGGCGTCCGCGTCGACGGCGTCGACCGAACGGGTGTACTCGAGGAGGTTCTCGGTCGACGCCCAGCCCGAATTCTTCTCGCCCTGTTGGTCGAATACCGCAGCGTGCCAGTCCCAGTAGGCGGACGAGTCGTCGTTGCGGACCTGCTCCCAGACGCACTTGCTCGCCACCGCGGCGGTCATCGAGTCCGCGCCGAAATACGGCAACGCGATCAATACGATGCGAACGTCGCCGGGGCCGACGTAGTTCCGGACCAGCTCGGGGAGCGTTTCGCGTTCGAACCGCTCGCAGAACGGGCACTGGAAGTCCGTCCAGTAGTAGATCTCGATCGGCGCCTCGGGCGATCCCATGATCGGCTTTCCGGCGAGGTCGACGCCGAACGCGGACGTCTCATCGCTCGAGTGAAACGACGGGGAGAGGTCGTGAGCCGCGTCGTCGGATCGCGAGAGATAGTAGGCGCCGCCGGCACCGACTGTCACGACCGAGCCGGCGAGGAAGGCGCGACGGGATGGCTGATCGAGTCCCATTGATCGAACTCGTTATCACGTTCACACCGCCGGGCCAAAACCGGTCCGTGGATTTGCTGGGTCAGCAAAACGACGCCGAACGGCGTCGCTACGAGTCGACGACCTCGAGCGTCCAGTCGCCGTCGGCCTCGACGTCGAGCCAGACGACCCCGCCCGCCTTGTACGACCGCGAGTTGTCGAACGGCCCGGTCCGGTGGACGAGTATCTCGCGACTGCCGTCGGCGCCGTGGCCGTCGACGATGAACTGCCCGTCGCCGTCGTGGGTCGCGACGACCCTGACGTCGCCCTCGGTCCACAGCGGCCCGACGAACGCCGATCCCGTCCCGGACGCCTGTACGGGGAGGTCAGCGAGGTCGTCGGCCCGGACCGCCGGCTGGGAGAGTTCGATCGACCACGCGCCGTCGGCGTCGACCTCGAGTCCGTACGACCCTCCCTCGACGGCCATGATCGACTCGCCGGTGGCGTTCTCCGCCGTCGTCAGCAGGTTCTCGCTGCGGCCGCTTCCGTCGACGCCGGTCACGTCGACGGCAATCGCCGACCCGTCGTGAGAGACGTTCGCGACGAGGACGCCGTCGTCGAGGCCGACCGTCTGCGAGTCGGTCGATCCGGATCCCTCGAACGCGTGGGACTGGCCCGCCTCGAGGACGACGCCGCTCGGACGCTTCGGGCTCGTCGTCTCGTTCTCGCCGTCGGCACGCTCGAAATCCCCGTCGACGAGATCGGAGGGCGTGACGACGTCGAGACCGCGGTGCTCGAGGTGATCGAGGAGCAGTCCGAAGTCGTCCAGCGACATCCGGTTCTCGTCGACGCCCACGTCGTCCTCGTCGACGATCCGCGGAACGCGCACGACGGTCAGCAGGCCGTACTGATCGGAGAGGTTGGCGTGGCGGCGAACGCCGGTGTGGAGCGCGGGCCCCCAGATGTACGGAATCATGTGCATCTCGGTCGGCGGCACGCCGGTCGTCCCGGAACTGTACAGGAACGCCGATTCGTGGACGTCACGGGCGACACCGTAGGTCTCCGCGTCCATGCGTCCGTCCGGAACGAACAGGTGGCGTGCTCCGTCCTCGAAGCCCTCGCTCGCGAGCGCGTCTCGAGCGCTCGCGAGGACCTGCCGCTGGCGGTCGGCGGGCTGTTCCGGAAGAGGGGTCGATACCTCCGGGAGCGAACAGACGTCCCACCCGCGGTCGCGGAGGTCGCGGAGTTCGTCGAGTCCCATCCGTCCCGCCTCGCCGATCTGCTCGGGGGAGACCGGAACCGCCGCCGCCCAGTCGCGCTCCGCGAGCATCTCGGCCGCGACGTCGTAATGGGACTCGTGCCCGCCGTAGAAGGCGAGAATCACCGCGCCGTTGGCGGCCGACTCGGTTCGGCGGAGATCGTCGACCAGCAACTTAGTCGGTCCGTCGTCCGGCCCGTCCGCGGTAATATTGAGACCGGTGACGTTCGATAGGTCCGGATCTTCCCCCGGCTTCTGCTGGTAGCCACAGTCCATTCGGAACCAGCCGTCGTACCCGTCCGGGACGATTCGAATACTGGTGAGTCGCTCGCTCCGCGTCGGTGCGAGGAACTCAACGATGATTCGATCGGCGGATTCCGGTTTGACCGCCAGTGAGGCGTCCCAGCCCTCGAAATCGATTCCGTCATCGAACCGAATCTCTAGACCGGCCGTCGCCTCATCGCTCTCGATGACCGCCGCTTGCGATCCGAGTCGCGCCTCGTCGGGAGCGGCCGAGAGTTCGCCAGTCCGGGGGGACCACTCGTCGAGATCCTCGAAGTCAAAGAGTCCCTGCCCCGCCTCGATAGCGGGCCAGTGCGGGGGGCCGGAAGCCATCTCCCTCTTGCCGACTCCATTGCCGTTCGCTTCGGATTCGCCGTCTGATAGCACGTCCATACAGCCAGCGAGAGTAGTCGATACGGCACCGAGTGCAGTGAGCATTCGCCGCCGAGACGAACCATCGTTTGCGTCACGTTCGTGATCCATTGTCGATAGGTTACTCATCGTTACGTTCTCTCCGATAGCGTAAACGGAACCGGTGATTTGCTGACCCAGCAAATCGGAGCCGAAAATTTCAGTCAGTCCTGCATCAGTGCAGATAGATGTTCACGAGCGATTCGGTCAATGGGCACCTGATGAACCTCTCCGAAGCGGTCTCGTACCCATTCGAGACGTGGCGAGGGACGATTGGACTCGTCGTCGTTGCGTTTGCCACCTACATCCTCCTGATCCTGAGTACGATGCCGGGGTTCTCGCTCCAGATGCTCGGCGATGGCCTCCACTGGTTCGAGTACGTCGTCGTCTCGCTCACGGAGACGGTGTACCGCACCGACGGCTGGACGGGACTTACGGTCATCGTCCTCTACGCCCTGCTCTCGGGCATTGCGGTCGTCAACGCCGTCGCCCAACTGCAGATCGTCGGTCTCTCGAGTCTCACCGACCTCTCCGGCGTCGTGCCCGGGCTCCTCGCGTCGGGTTGTGCGAGCTGCGGTGCCGGCCTCCTCGGTTTTCTCGGGTTCGCCGGGGCTCTCTCGGCACTGCCGTACGACGGCGCGTTGCTCCGTTTCGGCGGTCTCCTGTTGTTACTGTTCTTCCTCGGACGGGCGGGCCATCCCGAACGGTGTGCGATCGCGACGGAGAGAGCGAAATGACGGTACAGGACTTCCTCCGATCGATCCGATCGGACCGGCGAGCAATGGCATGGGGAACGGCCGCCGGAATCGGCGTGTTCCTGCTGTTCGGACTTGTCACCGGGCTCGTCCCAAACCCGCTTTACGTTCGAATGGTCCCGCGGACGCCCATCGACTACCTGTTTCTGGTGCTGACCGCGCTGCTGGCGGGCGTCTACACCGCACAGCGGTTGGCGACAGAGGTAGTCGAATCCGATTGCATGGACACCGACAGGAGCGGAACCGGCGACTCACGGAGCGAGGATCGCTGGGTACTCGGCGGTCTCGTCGGTGGGTTCCTAGCGGTCGGCTGTCCGATCTGTAATGTCATCCTGCTCGCACTGTTCAGTTCGTCCGCGCTCATGACGTACTTCGATCCGTTACGACCCGCTCTCGGGGCGCTCTCCGTGGCGCTTCTTACGGGATTGATATACGTTCGCCACAGTCGGTCGTGTCCGACTTGCGCAACGTGATGGGTTCCACCGCCGGTCACCATCGAAGCGATCATACTATTGTAGAGATAATCCACATTATCGCAATATTCAGCGAGCTACTGTTGCAAGCCAATGATTGACCGACGATCCGTCGAGGCACTCGTCATCGATCCGAACAGTGAGGACGTTCGGCTCCTTCTCGAAGCACTCGAGGACGAAACGAACGCGAACACCGTTTCGACCGCTGCCAGCGGCGCCGAAGCGCTTGAGTTCGTTCGGCAGTGTAACTCAGATCCCGACCGTTCCCGTCCGAACCTCGTGTTGCTCGATATCGACCTCCCGAAGATGGACTGGCGAACGCTTCTCGAGAAGTTCGATGCCGACCCCGAGTAGACGGACGTTCCCGTCGTCCTCTTCACTGCAGTGGACGAGCGAAAATCTATCGCACAGTCGTACGCGAATCACGCAAACGCGTATGTCCGGAAGCCGGACGATCGAGACAGGTTTGTCGACGTCGTCCGCACACTCGGGAAGTTCCGGTTCGACGTCGCCTGGGTACCGCCGAGAGACGAACCGAATGACAAGCGCTAGTAGTATGGCTCCCTGAGAAGGAGACAAGACAGTGACGGTGATTTGCTGGGTCGGCGAATCGTGGCCTATTTGCCGCTGAACGACGGGGGTTATCGTGTGCAACACGGTGGCTCCTCGGACTCGGCGGAAATCTTTCAGATCCTCGCGGACGAATACACACGGAAGATCCTCCTCGCCGCTGATCGAGACGGACCGAAGACCGCGAAAACGCTCAGCGAGGAGTGTGACGCCTCGCTCACGACGGTCTACCGCCGTGTGTCGACGCTCCAGGAACACGACCTCATCGAGGAACGCAGAACCGTCGACTCGGACGGCTCCCATCGGAGCGAGTTTCAGACGGCGCTCGAGGAACTCCACGTCGACATCACCGACGGCCAGCTCTCGCTGACGGTCGAGACCCGCGACGAGCTCGCGGACAACTTCACGTCGCTCTGGAGCGGTCTCCGAGGTGAGGACTGATGGAGGCGTCGTTCCTGATCGCCAAACTGATCACGCTGGTCCTGAGCCTCGCGATCGCGTATCTCGCGTATCACGGCTATCGCCGGAGCGGACAGAAGCCGATGCTGTACGTCTCCAGCGGGTTCGTCTTCATCGGCGCCGGCGCGATCTGTGAGGGACTCATCTACCAGATGTTCGGGACGACCATCGCGTCCGCCGCCCTCGTGCAGGCGGTCATCGTCTCGAGCGGGATGGTGCTCGTCCTCATTTCATTGACGAAGTGATTCCGCGGCCCCTCGAGCGCACCGCCGTCCCGTTTTTCCCTCCGCTGGTACTTTTTCCGACTCGAGGAATCGCCGTACAGGGTTTACGATCGCCACCGAAATATCGACCCACGAACCGGCGTCTGTTTCTCCGATCGATCGCCGCCTCGAGTATCGGTGTCGCTGCGGGCTGTCTGGATACTCTCTCGAGCGGTGACGAGGGTGCGAACAACAGCGACGGTAGTGAGCGGGAGCGCATCGACGGGGCGGTCCTCGAGCCGCCGGAACGGGATTTGAGCGAGGCGTCCCATCCGAGTTACGGCGACGAATTTCCGGCAGTCGAACTACCCAACCCGCTGAACGGCGAGACAGTCTCGACCGACCAGTTCAAGAACGATCGGACTGTTCTGATGACCTTCTTCTACACGTCGTGACCCGACGGCGTCTGCCCCGCGCTCCTGCTGCGGTTGAGCGGCGAAGCGGACACACTCGAGCGTACTCTCGGGGTCGTATCGCGAAATCTGACCGTCACAGATAGAAGCGATATGTTCCGCAGACCTCGCGATCGGCAGAACGCTATCGTCGACCGACCGACGTTCGTCGATCGACGCAGTAGTATTGTACAATACACACATAACACTAAAATACGTCCGGCCCCTAACATCGGTAATGACTGAACCGACAGCTTCGGAGCCCACCGACGACGGCCGGCCGGCGCAAAAACCCGTCCAATTGAACGACGTAGCCGACTACGAGGACCTGCTCGAGGAACACGACCTCGTCCTGCTCGAGTTCGTCACGTCCGGATGCGGAATCTGCGCGTCGATGGAGCCGGTACTCGGCGCAGTCGCACGCAGCGCGCCGGGTGCCGTGGCGACGGTGAACGCTGGCCTCGTTCCGGCCCTTACCGCCGAATTCGGCGTCCAGCGCGTCCCGACGCTCGTCGTCCTGAAAGACGGCGAGGAGGTCGCTCGCCTCGACGACGGCTTCCAGAGTGCCGACACGATCGTCGACCTGCTCGAAACGCACGCAGCACACTGAATCTGCGCTAACCGACCTCGAGGAGCGGTTTCGCTACTGTTCCGGGATCGGAGTTGATCCGTCGCTCTCCTCGAACGAGAGCTCCGAGTCCCAATCCGTTTTCGACGTTCTCTTTTCGATCACGAAGTCCTCGAGGACGAGCACGTCGAGCCCCATCCCGTAGAAATCCTTGATGGCCTGCGTCGGCGTCCGGACGATCGGTTCGGCGTGATCGTTGAACGAGGTGTTCAGCACGACCGGCACGCCGGTGATGTCGGCGAACTCGGAGATGAGCCGGTGATAGCGCTGGTGCTGGTCCTCGCGGACGGTCTGCGGGCGCGTCGAGTCGTCGGCCGGATGCAGGACTGCCTCGAGGTCGTCTGTCTTCTCGGGCCGGACGTCGTAAGCGTCGATCATGAACGGCGACGGGCCGCCGCCGATCAGGTACTCCGCGGCGGCCGACTCGAGCATCGATGGCGCGAACGGGCGCCACTCCTCGCGGTGTTTGACGAACCGATTCACTCGATCGCGAGACGCGGCGGTGCGGGGATCGGCGAGAATGCTTCTGGCACCCAGCGCCCGCGGCCCCAGTTCCATCCGTCCCTGGAACCAGCCGACGAGATCGCCGTCCGCGAGCCGTTCGGCGACGTACCGCTCTACGTCGTCCGGCTCCGCGTACGCGAGCTTGTTCGTCTCGAGTATCGATCGGATCGCCGCTGTGTCGTACTCGGGTCCGAGGTAGACGTCGGTCTGGCGGTCGACGGCCGACGGCGGCTGCTGGGACCAGCCCGCGCCGAGCGCGAGGCCCGCGTCGTGGGCGACCGGCTGGACGAAGACGTCGTCGACCAGCGGCGACTCGCGCACGCGCTTGTTCAGCTTGCAGTTCAGTGCGACGCCGCCAGCGATCGCGACGTTGTCCGTCCCCATCTGTTCGATGGCCGTCTCCGCGATAGCTACGACCGTCTCCTCGAGCAGTTTCTGGGCGGTGTGTGCGAGGTCTTTCTCCCACTGATCGAACTCGCCGGGCGTCTCGTTACGCGGACGGTCGAACGCGTCCTCGAGCACCCCGACGCCGTGGCCGGTCCCCCACCGTTTCGTCAGCGCGGTGACGTCGTAATCGGCGCCGGTGTCGATCAGGTCCCGTAGAACACCCTCGATCTCCGGGTTGTCTTCGCCGTAGGGAGCCAGCCCCATCACCTTCCCTTCGCCGTTGAACATGCGGTAGCCGAGGTACTCCGTGACGATCGCGAACGAGAGGCCGAGGCTGTTCGGATGCTCGTAGGTGCGGGCCCGCGTCAGACCGTCCTCGTCGGCGTGCCAGACGACCGTCGAGTCGTACTCGCCTTTCGCGTCGATCGTGAGGACGACGCCCTCGTCGAATCCCGACGGGTGGAACGCGCTCGCGGCGTGACAGCGGTGGTGAGGGATCGTCTCGATCGGCGGCACCGGCGCGCTGATGGACTCGAGGCGGTTCTCGATCTGTCGGGTCGGGACGAACCGACTCCGAGCCTGCGTGACGAGCGTCTCCTCGAGCGCGGAGAGTTTCCGTGCGCCGCCGGGTGCTCGGATCGCGTCGGTGACGTAGTGCGGGGCGATTTTGCCCCGGAGCCGCGGCTCGTACGGGAGGAGGATTCGATCGACGTTCGGGAGCGTCAGATCGCGGTGGTCGAGACAGGCTCGAATCGCGCGCTCCGGAAAGGAGTTCGTCGCGTGTTTCTCCCGCGTGTATCGCTCTTCCTCGACGCCGAAGACTGGCGTGCCGTCTTCGAAGAGGACAGCGCTCGGATCGTGCTGGCCGTAGAGTCCGATTGCGGGTTTGAACGCGAGTCGATAGTCAGTCATGGCTCGTGAAAGTAACCGTACTCTACCCGAACTCAGACGACGGCAAAACGGCAGTGACGATTTGCTGACCCAGCAAATCGTCGAATATATCGCCGTGCGGACGACGGGCGCCTCCGGACAACAGAAGCCCATCGCCGCTACGCACCTAAGACCGTGCGTATCGGCCGGATATCGTCGACGACGCTCGACGTGGCTGCCTCGAACCACTCGAGCGAGCGCGTTCCGGTCTCGGATCCGACGAGAAGCGCTGAGTCGCCGAGCGAATGCCGTTCTCGTACGTCTTGTCGGAAGCCCCGCCAGTTAGGTAGGCGAGGACGTCACACGAGCGTGACTGGTGCCATCGCCACGACACCCGCACCGAACCCGATGAGCAACTCTCGACGACCCCTGTTCGGGAGGTCCGCGCCGGTCTCGAGCGCCTCGGGAATGAACTCCGTCGCGACCAGATAGACCATCGCACCGGCGGCGAATCCGAAACCGAACGGCAGGAACGCCTCGGCCCACGAGACGAACACGAACGCGATGACCGCGCCGATCGGCTGGGGAAGGCTCGAGAAGACCGCCGCGCCGACCATCCGCCAGTTGGACAGTCCCATCGTCCGCATCGGAATGGCGATGGCGGTTCCCTCCGGAACGTTGTGGATCGAGATGGCGATCGTCATGAACACCGCGAGCAGCGGGATCGAAAATCCGAGTATCGAGACGCCGCCCTCGAGTCCAAGTTCGGCGAACGAGACGCCGACCGCCACGCCCTCGGGGAAGCTGTGGACCGTTAGAATGCCGAGGATGAGGACGAGTTTCTTTAGGTCTCTCTCGGCGAACGCCGTCGCCTCGATCGGCGCACCGCCGTGACCGGCGCCGTTCGCCCGGACCTCGCTCGAGTCCGTCGCCTCGAGATCGTGTCCGTGTTCGTCGTTGTGGGCTCGTTCACGGTCGTGCTCGTGTTCCCCGTTTCCGTGGAGGTCGACCCCGTCGAGGACCCTGTCGGAGAGTTCAACCAGCGCGACGCCCGCGAGCAGGCCGCCGACCATCAGCGTCGGAAACCCGCCCGAAGCGTACGCGAGTCCCTCGTCGACGAGACCGAACACGGAGACCGTCACCATGATTCCCGACGCGACCCCCCACAGCCCCACGTTCCAGCGGTCGCTGAAGTCGTCGACGAAGAAGAACGGCAACGCGCCGATTCCCGTCGCTAACGCGGTGATAAAGCCCGCGACGAATACGACGACGAGGTTTTCCGCGAGTGCCATATGCAACGTATGAACGTGGCGGCAAAGAGTTTTTCTAAAACAGCAAATTTATTTTGGCTGGCCTAAAACAGGGTGGCGAAACGATCTGGCAGTGGTCGCCTCCGGTCCGTTGCTCGCGTCGATCGAGTTGGGAGCGTCACGCCGAATCGAACCGTGTCCCTGCTCGCGAACCGAACCGGGTGCGATCTGTGTCGGGATTCGATGTGGATGTTAGTTGGCTGCGCAGTTGTTCGGCCCGAGCTCGAGCGCCTCGACGTCGCCGCCGGGCTGCTCTTTGCCCCAGTTGATCTGCTTGATCTCGTTGTAGTTGGCCGGTTCGTCCGCGAGGCTCTCGACGATGGTCTCGACGAACGCCGCTTCGTCACCGTCCGTGACGTAGCTCAGGAGTTCGTTGGTCGTCTCCGCTCGGAGTTCGCCGAGTTCGGTCGCGAGCGGGCGAACCGATTCGTCGCTGAAGTGACCGGGCAACACGACGGTTCCGTCCTCGAGGCCCGTCAGCCGCTCGAGGCTGTCGAACAACTGACTGGCGGCCTCCCGAACGGCCTCCTCTGCGCCGTCCTCGAGGTCGGGACGGCCGACGCTGCGGAGGAACAGCGTGTCGCCGGAGAGCAGCGCGTCGCCGTACCGGAGTGAGACGCTGCCGGGCGTGTGACCTGGCGTGTGGAGTACCTCGAGGTCGCGTTCGCCGACGGGAATCGTCTCGCCGTCCTCGAGTCCCGTCACGTTCTCGAGGTCGCCGGCGTCGTCCCCGTGGAGGTAGTACGGCACGTCCAGTTCGCCCGCGAGTCGGCGGGCCCCCGAAACGTGGTCGGCGTGGGCGTGGGTGTCCGCGACGCCGACGATCTCGAGGTCGCGCTCGTCGGCCGCGTTCAGGTACTGATCGATGTACTGGCTCGGGTCGACGACGATCGCCTCGTCACCGTCGTGAGCGAGATACGAGACGCAACCCGTTCCGGGACGGACGACCTGAACGACGCCCTCGACACCCGAACGCTCCTCGAGGTCGTACTGGCGGTGGACGCGACCCCAGCCGTTCATGCCGTCGTCAATGGATCTCGCGTCGAACCCGTGTTCGCGCAGGAACTCCGCCGCTCGCGCGGACGTGATACCGGCGACGCAGACGACCGCGATCTCCGTGTCTTTCGGGAGGTCGTCCAGATGCTCCTCGAGCCCGGAGTAGTCGTACTCCAGCAACTCGTCGTAGATCGGGACGTTCGTGCTCCCGTCGATCCGCCACTCTTCGTAGTCGTCTTCGTTCCTCACGTCGAGGACGAAGAGGTCCTCCCTGTCTTCTTCGATGCGCCGTGCGACCTCCGCCGGATCGAAGTTAGTATTGCTCATTATACCCAATTCTACACGACGACACTCCTTAAGTTCGTTGGTCGGCTCGAGCGAACTACGCGACCGATTCGTCCGCTCAGCGGGCCCGATAGTTTCACATGACGATTTCGTTCCGATATGGGGTACGTCGGAAGTCTGGAACGGGCCGCGCAATAGGGCTCGTTCGACGATGTCCCTTGTTCCGATTCCGATACCGTAGGAATCGGCCGGACCCGCATATACCGGGCATTCATAGGTGCAACCGTACCATGGGTGATCAGACTGGGTCGTCCGGACCGAGCGTATCGCGCCGCGAACTCTGTATTGGGGCCGGCGCCGCGAGTATTTCGGCTCTCGCGGGCTGTTCGACGACTACGACTCCGCCTCGAGCCGAGAGCGCGACGACGATAACGGACCACTCGTCGCCGGAGCTCGAGAAGTGGGTTGACGAGGTCCCTCGACCGGGCGTCGCGGAACCGTCTGGAACGAAAGACGGACATCCTCACTACGAGATCGAAATGCGCGAGGTCGAGCAGAAGGTCCACCGCGACCTCCCAGCGACGACCGTCTGGGGCTATGACGGACAGTTCCCGGGCCCGACGATCGAAGCCGAGCAGGGCGAACCGATCTACGTCCGATGGGCGAACGACCTCCCGGACGAGCACCTTCTGCCCGAGGACACGACGATTCACGACGACATCATTCCGTACGATACGCCGGGCGTCCGGACCGTGACCCATCTCCACGGCGGCAACGTCGAGTCCGAGAGCGACGGCCACGCGCAGGCGTGGTACACTCGGGATTTCCAGGAGACGGGCCCCGAATTCGAGAAGAAAGACTACTACTACGTAAACGACCAGCCGCCGGCGACGCTGTGGTACCACGACCACTCGCTCGGTATCACGCGGCTCAACGTCTACGCCGGGCTCGCGGGATTCTATCTCCTGCGGAGCGAGCACGAACGGAGCCTCGGTCTGCCCGAGGGCGAGTACGAGATCCCGCTCGTGTTTCAGGACCGGAGTTTCGAGGCGGACGGGTCGTTGTTCTATCCGACGGAGATCTCGGACGAGCAAGGCGGCAGCGACGAGTCGCACCCCGACCCGAGTATCGTTCCGCAGTTCTACGGCGACACGCCGGTCGTCAACGGGAAGGCCTGGCCGCGGCTCTCCGTCGAACCCAGGTCGTATCGGTTCCGGCTCCTCAACGGGTCGAACAGCCGATATTACACCCTCAAATTCCACCAATACGACGAGTCGTCGGGCGAAACCGGCGGCGACGGGCCGTCATTCGTCCAGATCGGGAACGACGGCGGCCTCCTCTCAGCGCCGGTCGAGATCGACGACCGCCTCGAGCTCGGCGCCGGCCAGCGCGCCGACGTCGTCGTCGACTTTTCCGAATACGCCGGCGAGACGCTGCTGCTCCACAACGACGCACCCGCCCAGTATCGTGGTGGGATGAGTTCGAGCGACGACGACATCGTTTCGCTCCCCGAGATCATGCTCGTGGACGTGAGCGACGACGGGGACTCGGCGGACGCTCCCGAACTCCCCGACGAGCTGACCCGCGTTCCGGACATCCCCGTCGATTCGGTCGACAACGAGCGCTATCTCACGCTCAACGGTGGCGCGACCGACGACTACGGTCGGCAACTCTTCCTGCTCGGAACGGAAGCCGAACGCGACGGCCTCAAGATCGATGCCCCCGTGACCGAGGAGCCCGCGCTCGGTGACACCGAGATCTGGAGTTTCGCCAACCGAAGCGCGATGTCCCATCCGATGCACCTCCACCTCGTCCACTTCCAGATGCTGGGACGACAGTCGATAGGGGACTACGATCCGGACGAGGACGACCTCGACCTCGACGCGCTCAAGGCTCCCGAGCCGTACGAACGAGGATGGAACGACGTGATCACCGTTGATCCCGGTGAGGTAGTCCACGTGATCGTTCACTTCGGAGAACACGACGGACTGTTCAACGATCAGACGGGAACGTACATGTGGCACTGCCACATGATCGAACACGAGGACCACGACATGATGCGGCCGTTCACCGTCCTGCCGACCGATAACGACGGCAACGGCGACGACGAGGGCGACAGCGACAACAACGAAAACAACGGCGGCAACGATTCGACAACCCGCGGCTGAAGCGGTGGGCTCGACGAGAGACTCCCGTCAGCGAACCGACCTCGAGAGCGATTCGGGGGGAGCGAGCGTGAACGCGAGTGGCGGCCGGTAGACGATTAGCTCTGGGCTGGGATTTCGGTGCCGGCGTCGGTGTGTTCGTACTTGTCCTCGAACTCCTGGATGAGCTGGCCCATCTTCGCGTACCAGTCGTTGAGCATCCGCTGCATGTCGCTTGCGATTTGGGTCGGATCCGTCGGATAGTAGACGTGGTAGTAGCCGCCCTGCTCGTAGTTGATCTGCTCTTTCTGGATGAAGCCGCTCTGGAGCAGTCGCTGGATCGAGCGGTACGCGGTCGAGCGTTCACGGTCGACCTGGTCGGCGACCTCGTCGATCGTCAGCGCGTCCTCGCTCTCGACCAGCACGCGAAAGCACTCCTTGTCGAGTTGCTTGAGTCCGTGGATACACTCCAGCAGCCCTTCGCACTCCATATCCTGCTGCAGTTGTTCCGCCATCGAGTTAGCCATTTTACTATCCGCTGATAGGGACCACACCGGTATAAGGGTTGTGTGAATATTGCGCAATCTCAATGCGCCGCGGTCAAACGCGGTGAGCGGCGTCTCTGACGTCAGTCCGCGGACGCCGCCGACGCCTTCGACTCCGCTCGCATCGTCGCGATCGTGCTGTAGATCACGGCCCCGCTGACCATGAACGCCGAGAGCAGGATCAGCGCGAAGCTGATCGTACTCAGGACCTCCATCCCGAGGTAGTCGCCGGCCTGGCGGAACGCGACGGCGATCGATCCACCGAGCAACATTAGCCCGAAGTAGATCTTGATGTCGCCCTCGTCGACGATACCGGTCGCGGCCGACCCGATGCGAGCGCCGAGTGCGCTCCCCGCGAGCAAGGGCGCGACGATCGAGAGGTCGACGCCGCCCTCCATCCCGTAGAGGAACGAACCGATCCCACCCGAGAAGACGATCTCGAACAGGTCGGTCCCGACCGCCACCGGAACGGGGACCCCGATGAGGTAGAACATCGCGGGCATCCGGATGAATCCGCCGCCGACGCCGAGGAAGCCCGACAGCAGCCCCGTCGCGAACGCGACGCCGAGGACCATCCACAGCGAGACCTGGATGCCGCCCGCGATCGTCATCATCGGCGGGACGCGATACGCCTGGATCTTCTTCGCGATGTCCGGGATCGCGTCCGGATCGATCTCCTCGTTCGCGGCGTCGTGGTGGCCGCCGCCCGAATCGTCCGCACCGTCGTTTCTGAGCGCGTTACGCGTGACGAACACGCCGATCGCGCCCAGCAGGACGACGTACGTGACGCCGATGACCCCGCTGGCGAGACCGAGCTCCTCGAGGTAGAACACCCCGATCCGCCCGATCTCGATGCCGACGGAGGTCCCGACGATCATCAGTCCGCCGAGTTTGTAGTCGACCTGTCCCAGGTCGTGGTGCTTGAGCGTCGCGATGACCGCCGTCCCGAAGACGAAGGCCATGCCGCTCCCGACGGCGACTCTGGCGGGATACCCCATCACGAGCAACGCGGGCGTGACGAGGAACGAGCCGCCCATCCCGAAGAAGCCGAACAGCACGCCGACCATGAAGCCGAAGCTCACGAACAGTACGAGCGTCGCCAGTGCGATTCCGAATAGCTCCATTATGCGTGTTTCACCCGCTCGATGATCGGCATTGCGACTCGCTCGAGCGCGCCGTACCCGACGTAGAGGGCGATCGCCTCGAGGAGGACGGCGCCGACGAGGGCGCCCGCTTGTGCTGCTGACGAAGACGCGGCGAGGTCGATCATCGCGATCGACCACCGCCGATCGGTTGTGTGCATCTCATGGGTTTCTGCTCACTATCGTCTACCCGGAGAGAGGTTATAACGCTTTTGGGAATGTCGCACAATATTACTGCAGTCTATCTCACGGCTATCCTACGGAGATATTCGAATAACTTATCGGGATATACGGATCGTGGCGCGAGCCGTCTGTACAGTTCGCGCGCGGTCGAGGCGACTATCTCGCGCGGTTCTATCGGGCACGCCGGTGACGTCTTCCCGGCCGAGGGTCGCCGATGTTCGGGCCACAGCCCGCATCGCTGCGATCGGTTGTCCGGCCCCGGTATTGGACACCGGAAACAATATCATGTCCTCGGCCCTACGAATAGTATGAAAGCGATCTGTGCAACCGACCTCTCCGCCGCCAGCGAGGCGACGATCGAGAGCGAGACCTGCCTCGAGTGCCTCGGCCGAATCGGCGTCGAGGAGATCCACCTCGTGACCGTGATCCCGTCGAACGTCCACGCGGGTATGCCCGGGATGGACTTCGAGGGACGACGCGAGCGGGCGCTCGAACGCTACCGTCGCGTCATCGAAGACGCGGGCTTCGACGTCGAGGCGCACGTCGTCCGCGGCACGCCCCACCGGCGAATCAACGGCGTCGCCGAGGCGATCGGCGCCAGCCTCACCGTCGTCGGCTCGCGGGGGAAGAGCCCGCTCGAGAACCGTGTCATCGGCTCGACCGCGCGCAACCTCGCGCGGACGACGGTCGTCCCGCTGCTGGTCAACCGGATCGAACGCGGCGCGGACGAGCCGGACGTCCTCCGCGAACACCTGTTTCAGCGGATGCTGTACGCGACGGACTTCTCGGCGAACGCCGATCGGGCGTTCGAGGCGTTCTCGTACCTCCGTCACGCGACGCGTGAGGCGACGCTGGTCCACGTCGAAACGCCGAAGGATCCGGCGCTTCCGGAGGACGCCGATCCCGAAGCGCGGCTGGCGGAGCTGGCGGCGCAACTCGAGGAGTGGGGGATCGAGACGCGAACCGAGGTCCGGCAAGGTGATCCCGCCGACGAGATTCTGGCCGCGGAGGAGGAGTACGAGCCGACGACGATCCTCGTCGGCTCGCGCGGTCACAGCCGGCTCCGCCGACTGTTGCTCGGGAGCGTCTCCGAAGACGTCGTCGCGCGGGCGGACGGCAACGTCATGTTGATCCCCCCGGACCGAACGGCCTAACAGGCGACCCGAAACCGGAACCGTCTCCGGCCCGATCCACTGTGAGCGTTCATCAGACACGCACACGAGAGCCGACGTATTCGTCCGCGAACCAGCGGGCGATCGCGCTCTCCGCGCGGTGTAAGACGTCGCTACAGGTCGACTTGGTCACGCCGAGCGCCGACGCGACCTCCGTCAGCGTCGCCTCGCGGGGAACGTCGTAGTACCCCGCCTCGAGGGCGGTACGGAAGACCTCGAGCTGTCGATCCGTCAGCGGGTTCTCCGCGCGACTCGCGTCGACGGCGCGGACGTACTCGATGCGATACTCGACGCCGCGCTCGTCGAACGCGTCGCCGAGCGTCGACAACCGATCCGAACTGGTCGTCAGCTCCCACGTCACCGCACCGTTTTCGACCGAGAACGGGGTCTCAATCGGAACGCCCGCCCGCTGCAGGGGAACGAGCAACAACGGATTCGACGTCTCGACCTGCAGGAGTGCCGTCTCGTCGTGTTTCCAGAGCAACTCGAGGTCTCGAATATCGCTCTGATCGTCGATCGCGGCGAGTATCGGGACCGGATTCGGCGCCGCCAACTCGATGACGCCGATCGCGACGTCCGATCCCGGCAGCACCGAACTGACGCGGAACGTCGTGTCGGGATAGGCCGTCGAAATCTCGTGAATCCAGAGCGATTCGGGGAGGGAGACGGTGAGTTTCGCTCGCGGCATGTATCGACGGAAGGGTTCGAACGCCGTAGCGAGAACTTCGAACATGTTCGAACCGATCCTCGATGTTCGCGAGAACCGATTCACGGCCGCCGAGCGAACGAACGTGTATGATCGATACGAATCCACACGAATCACGTCCGACTGACTCCGAACGGCAGTCCGTACCGACCGACACTGAACAGCGGTCTGCTCGCCGATCGACGGACGGTCCGCCGCTCTCGATGACGCCGTTTCACGTCGCCGGTATCGGGTTCCTGTTCGTCGGGTTCACGCTCGCCGTCTACCAGGGCCTCCAGCAGTTCGAATTGGTCTCCGCCGTCTCGTGGATCACGTGGACGCACATCCACTTCGTTACGATCGGCGCGTTCACGCAGCTACTCTTCGGCACGCTGCCACAGTTGACGGCGCGAAAGCTCGAGCGTCCGGGACCGTCGACACCGGCTCTCGGAGTCATCTTCTTCGGCTTGAACGGCGCTCTACTGCTCGCTTGGTACGGACGCGCCTACGGCGAACCGCTATTGTTCGACATCGGACTCGGGACGATCTGGTCGCTCACGGTCTGGCTGTTCGCTGTCGTTTTCGTGATGGTCCTCCGAAGCGAGGGCCGGCGAGCGCGCGACGCGACCGTTGGCTTCTACCTCCTCTCGCCGTTCGTTTATCTGATCGGGCTCACGTTCGCGTTCGGGCTGTACAGCCATGGCTGGGACGTCCCGGGCAGCTGGTACGGACTCCGGGAAGCGCACGTCCACGCCAACGCATGGGGCTTTCTGGGCCTCGCGGCGATCGGCACGCTGTACGACCTCTTTCCGCGGTTCGTAGGTGCGGAACTGTATAGTGCCCGCCTGAAACGTTACTCGTTCCCGCTCTTCGCACTCGGTATCGTCCCGCTCGTCGTCGGACCGGTACTCGGCATGGGGAAGACGGTGACTGCGGTCGGACTGGTGCTGTACGCCGCCGGCTACGTCCTGTACATTTACACCCTCGTTCGGACCTACCGAGCTGGTACACCGAACGGGACGGCGCTCTCGGTGCTCGTCGCGCAGGTGTGGATCCTCGGCCCGGCGAGCTTCGCGCCGTTCATCCTGTTCGGCGTACCGCTCGGCGTCCCCGAGCCGTGGATCGAGACCGGGGCGCTGCACTTCTTCTTCCTCGGCTGGGCGCTTCCGATCGCGCTCGCAGGCTCGCTGCTCGTCGCCCGCTCACTCGAGTGGGCTCCGGAAACCGAACGGCGTAACGGAAGTGACGGCCCCGTCGGCGGGCTCGTCCCCGCGACACATCTCCCGTCGGTCGTCGGACCGTGGTCCGTCCTCGCCTGGAACCTCGCGGTGCTCGCAATCGGAATCGGCTTCTTCTATCAGGACCAGTCGTGGTCGGCGCTGCTTCACAGCTCGGGATTCGCTATTATCCTCGTCCTCTGGGGGCGGTATCTGCTGAAGATCGTCGAACAGCGGTGGGCGATTCGCGAACGCACGTCGCCGGCCTGAGCACGGTTTCCGAGTCGGCCGGCCACGGAACTCGGCATTATCGCGACCGTAGCCATTGAAACGATGTACACTGATCGCAACGCGATCACGCGACGGGTGCGCAGTGACGTTCAGTGGCTACGGTAGCAGACGGCGATCCGACGACAGAGCCGGGATGTCGCGATCGAGAGCCAAGAGCAGTGATGCAGGTGACCGCCTGATACCGTACGGAATCAGTCACAAACGGACGGGTTCCCGTGCGTCAAAGACGGCGCACCCGTCACTGTTAGTGACAGAAGCGTGTAACTTATTCCGTATTATCCGCCGGATAAAGAATATGGGGCTGGCATATCTCTATTTCGACGACAACGATGAATGATCAGCTATCCCGACGAACCGTACTCGGCGTAACTAGCGGTGCAATCGCGACCGGCGTTGCCGGATGTCTGACCGGGAACGACCAGCAAGAGGACGACGACGGGCAAGACCCAGACTCCTCCAATCAGAGCGGCGACGAGGACGTTCACAACGATTCTCGCGACGAGAATACCGATGACCACGACCACGGAAGCCACAGTGCGGACCTCGACGGCCCCTCGGCGGATGCGGAGGTGGCGATGACTACTACCGAGTCCGGAGACCACTTCGAACCGCACGTCGTTTGGATCGAACAGGGTGGAAGCGTCAACTGGACGAACGAGAGCGGCAGTCACTCGACGACTGCCTATCACCCGGACAACGACGAACCGTCGCTCGTCCCCGACGAGGCGACCGCCTGGGACAGCGGCGTTCTCTCGGAACCGGAGGCGACCTTCGATCACACGTTCGAAACCGAGGGTGTGTACCACTACTACTGCACCCCTCACGAGACGGCCGGAATGATCGGGAGCGTCATCGTCGGTCGACCCGACCCGGAGACCCAACCTGCACTGGCGGAACCACCGTCAGAGAAGTCGGAGACCATTCGCGAGAAGCTCGCGGATCTGAACGAGACGGTGACCGGCGCGCTCGACGGCGGTACTGCCGACGATGACGGCCACGGCGGTGACGACGACGGCCACGACGATCACGATCACTGAGGACAGCGTTGATGACCGATCTGAGTCGACCGAAAACGACCGCAAATCCGAGCCAGTGACCCGCTTTCACTGCTGATTTCGCGGTTCGGTAGACCGGTGGCGTTTTTCCTTCCAGTTACCGGCGTACGACGCCGAAACGCCGTAACCATTGGTGCTCTTGTCTCTTCATGAGCCGGGAGTACGTTCTATATCACGGCCCGTCTACGGTCTGAAGAACCTCCCTCGAGTTGGACGCGAATCGCGGAGCGATCGGTCAAAATGAATCTCGCCTATCTCACGCTCGGTGTCGCCCTTCTCGCTGCCACTGTCATCGATATCGTCTGGACGACACTCTGGATCGAAGGGGGTGCCGGTCCGCTCACGTCTCGACTGATGGTGTGGACGTGGCAGACGTTACGACGAATAGGCGGCCAGAACGCCGGACTGCTCAGCCTGTCCGGTGCGTTGCTCTTCGTGCTGAACCTCACGGTCTGGATCGTGCTGCTCTGGGTCGGTTGGACGCTCGTCTTCGCCAGCGCCGAGAACGCCATCATTGATACGCTCAATCGAGGGTCCGTCTCGTGGTCCGACCGGCTCTATTTCACCGGTTATACGATATTCACATTGGGTAACGGAGACTTCGCACCCAGAACGGGACGCTGGCAGATCGTCACGATACTCGCAACGGGGAGCGGCCTACTCTTCGTCACCCTGAGCGTCACCTACGCGCTTTCCGTCCTCGAGGCGGTCACCCAGAAACGCGCGTTCGCCAGCACCATGAGCGGGTTCGGAACGCACGGCGAGGAGATCGTTCGAACGAGCTGGACCGGCGAGGAGTTTCGCGGGCTCGAGGTACCGCTCAATTCCGTCGCGTCGCAACTCGCGACCCTCACCGAGAATCACAAGGCGTACCCGATCCTCCACTACGTTCACAGCGCCCGGCCGGATCGAGCGCCGATCGTCGAAATCGTCGTTCTCAACGAGGCGTTGACGCTTCTCCGGTTCGGCGTTCCGGAACGACAGCGGCCGAACGAAATCACCGTCCGAAATGCGCGTACGAGCGTCGAACACTACCTCGAGACGCTTCACGAAGGATTCGTCGGACCGGCTGACGACTCTCCGCCCTCGCCCGATCTCCGCTCCCTCCGCGAGGCGGGCATTCCGACTGTTTCGGACGACGAATTCGAGACCGCCCTCGACGAACTGGAGACGCGACGGCGACTGCTGTACGGACTCGTCGAATCCGACGCTCGAGAGTGGCCGTCGAGGGAAATCGACTGATTTCCCTGACGCAGACAGACGACCAGTTTCCGGCGATCGGTATCCACCATACCGTTCAAGACTCTGGCAACCAAAGAAGGACATATGGCAACCGATGATTCTCTAATTCGGACGCTGTTGATCGTTATCGCCGCGATCCTTCTCCTGCCGGTTCTCATGATGGCGCTCGCGATGCCCATGATGGGCGTCTGGGGCGGGGGCCACATGTGGGACGGCGGGATGTGGAACGGCACCGGCGCCACGTGGATGTGGCTCCTCATGTCGATTATTCCGTTGCTGGTGATTCTCGGCCTCGGATATCTCCTGTACAGCGCGGTTCGCCAGTCCAGCGGGGAACGGACGGACCCCGCACTCGAGGAACTGAGGACTGCCTACGCTCGTGGTGACCTCACAGACGAGGAGTTCGAGGAGCGTCGTGAACGCTTGCGACGGGAGCGGTAGTACGCGGGTGGACGCATTCTGGGGCGGACGCCGCCAGTTCTGGCCGGCAGTGCCTCCGTTTGCGGTCGGGCTCCGATAGTCGGTACGATCCGTCTCTGAACGTCACAGTTGTGTCGAGAGGACCCTTCTCGAGCGGCCATCGTGGCGTGTGATCCTTCGGTTCATCTGTATAACCCAACCGGAACAGATGCTGCGGAACACCATCGCCGATCGCTGCCAGAGTCCCGAGCTCGTCTCGTTTTTCCGGAAGTTCCAGAATCTGGCTCATCGGGTGCGTGGCAACCGAGTTAGCACTGGCAGCGAGCGCCAACCGTTCGTATACTCGCCCGGTTTTGATCCGTGCTGCTGGAGCATCGGTTTCCGTGACGAGGAGTCCGAGGACGGGTGCACTACGAATCAGCTTCGAATTGTTCTGACTTTCGCGATTCCCGAGGTCGAACGTGGTCACGACCGCTTGTGCAATACGAGCCATAAGCCACGACTGGCCCAGTGCGCCGATCCCGAGCCAGTAGCCGAGTTCTTTCCGGTACTCTCGGTCGTCCATCAGACGCAGATCTGCCGCGGCCTGTAACTCCCCGATCGATCGCTTCCGGTCCGAGTCCTCGATCAAGTGGAGCGAAACGTCGCCGTCGAAGACACACTGACGGAGGATATCTCGCGTTGACTGCGGAAGCGGCCGATCTTCGAACAGATCGTGGCTCGTATATCGCTCCGTGAGTTGGTCGAACAGTCCCGGTGGTCGGGTATTCGATGGGGTCCCGTCGGGGTGAAGCGTTACGGTGGCGATGTGGTCCCCATCGACGGCATCGATGGTATCGTCGTACTCGACTCGATAGCCGAATCCGAAGTGCGCTGCCGCAGTGCAGAGGTTCTCGATGGCGCAGCCGAGACTGATCTGTAACTCGCGTTTGTCGTGATCGGCCACCTCGAGCCACCGTGCATCGTCGGCGAAAATCTGGATTCGACCGTCGCGTACGGCAAATCGCCACGGTTGCGAGTTGTGACTGGACGGAGCGAGGATCGCGTATCGAAGCAGGAACTGCGCCCATTCTCGGATCGACCCGTCAGATGGGAACTCGTCCTCATCTAGCTCCCAGACCGTGGTCGTTAACTCGTCCGAATTCATGGGGCGACGTCATCGACGGGGGACATAACGCTCCGGATCGATCCGCTGACGGAACTCTCTGCGACAACGCTAGGTACGCCGAACGGGACGGTCAATGAGCGGTCTCGGTGCTGCACGCACGGTATGCCCGCGACGAGGGAAAGAATACCGGGGCGTTCGTATCGAATCGGATCTCGGGTTCAACGGGGCCGGTAGCGTCGGGGTGACGAAGCTATATCGCTGAGTCTCGTCGCTACGTGTGTATGAACGATCGAGAACGACTCTCTGCAATCGTTGCCCGTATTCAGGACCGCGCAGGCGTCACCCAGGTGTACGGCGATCCCATCGTACACGACGGGAAGACGATCGTTCCCGTCGCAAAGGTAGCGTACGGATTCGGTGGAGGGTACGAATCGGAAGGCGGCGAGGTCGATACTGCAGACGAGAAACGAGAAGACGGCGAGGAAGGCGGACTGGGCGGTGGCGTCTGGGCAACTCCGACTGGCGTCGTGGAGATAACGAACCGGGGTACCCGATTCATTCCGTTCGATGACCCAGAGAAACGTGCGGCAGTGGCTTTTCTGTGCTTTGCCCTCGGGTATTTACTCGGCCGGAAGTAAGGATCGTTCACACTGTCGTGTTGAGAACGTGAACGGTATATCGACTGTCCCGTGGATCACCGACTTCGTTTATGATCATCTCTGACCTACTACTACTGTCAGGAGGGGGAGGACGGAACAATGAATCGAGAACGACGCGCGGTGATCGATGAACTGGAAGCGTGTGAGAAGGGACTCGGTGATGCGATACCCGGCAACGGGGCTGCCATCGAGAACAGAACTATCGAAACATGAGCGAGACAGCACATCTCACGATCGGCACGACTTCCGTCTCTGTCGCAAATCCGTGGCTATTCTTCGGCGTAACATTCCTCATAACGTGGAGCTTCTGGCTGTCGGCTATCGTCCTCAGGGTGAGCTTCAACAGTGCTGTCGGCCTCGTGTTGCTATTAGCGGGACTCGTTGGCCCCGGGATTGCGGGTATCGGGTTCGTGTATCTCGTCTACGGTGAACGAGGTCGGTCGGATTTTTGGAACCGCATCGTCCAGGTTCGCCGAATCGGCGTCAGGTGGTTTCTGGTAATTCTTCTGCTCCCGCTGGTCGTGACGATCACCGCTGCAGTAGTCGATCTGCGATTGGGCGGCCCGGGCGCAACGTGGGGCGAAGGGGTGCGGGAATTCGGCGTTAATCCGCTCGCGATCCTGCCAGCGCTATTCTTTGCGTCGCTCCCACCCATCCTCGAAGAGTTGGGATGGCGAGGCTATGCGTTGGACCGACTTCAGATGAATTGGTCCGCATTGAGCGCCAGTCTGCTTTTGGGAGCGGTGTGGGCGGTCTGGCACCTTCCGTTGTTTTTCATTGCCGGGACGTTTCAGCGGGAGATGGTTGGGTTCGGGACGTTGGGATTCTGGCTGTTCATGAGCGGGACTGTGGCGCTCTCGGTGGCATTCACGTGGGTGTACAACCATACGTCGCGTAGCATCCTCGGCATCATCCTGTTACACGGGTGGGTCAATTTCGTGTCCGAAACGATCGAAGTCGCGGACGTATTCTACTATCTTCACTGGATACTGCTCGTCGTTCTACTCACAGCGATCTGGGGTACAACGACCCTCACGAATACCGAAGAAGTGCCACGGCCACCGCTTCCGCCGAACCGATAGCGCCATTGGGAGTGTCGTCGTCCCCGGTCCGGTTCGGCCGTGCAGAGGGTGTCGTCAATGTCGAAAAACGGTTCGTCGAATCGAGTACGACGCCTGCTCATCCAGCCGCAGTGGCCGTAATTACAGTCCACAGTTCGAGACTGTAACCCGTTCCCGTAACTCTCCGCGGTGTCCAACGGGGCTACTATATCGTCTCGAGGAGCGAACTAGCGATCAGTGACCACAGTATGACTCAGCGTACCACTTACGGCCAGATCACCGATGAGAGCTATGGAACGGCGTCGGATACGTCGTGCTCATGGCGGTGGGTGATGCCGGCAATGCGGCGGCGTTCGGCCGGATCGGACACGGAGGGACCGAACGGATGATCGTCTACCCGGTTATGCTCTGGCTGGTAGCCCTCGGCGGCTATCTGCTCGGGAGTCCCGAACGACCCGATACACTCGCCCATCGAGGCGAATGAGTTACAGTACGAGGGACTCCGTTACGCGCCGGGAAGTACTGGGTGGACTCGCAGTCGGTGCTGCTGTCATCTCGACGCCCGTAGCTGCCAGCACGGATACCGCGAGTGGAGCCGTTGCCCAGCCTGATGCGGGACCGCTCGCGGATCAAGATGCCTTCGCATCATTCCTCGATGAATTCGTGAGTTCGCAACTGGAGGAACACGATATCCCCGGAGCGACAGTCGCCGTCGTCGACGGTGATTCGGAGGTCACGAGGGGATACGGCTTCAGTGACATCGAGTCAGAGACGCCAGTTCGGGCCGATGAAACGCTCTTTCGTATCGGCTCCCTGTCGAAACTGTTCACGTGGACCGCCGTGATGCAGGGCGTCGAACGCGGGCGATTTGATCTCGACACCGACGTAACCCAGTATCTCGACGAGATCGACGTTCCCGCGACGTACGAGCAGCCGATCACGCTCGAGCATCTCGGGACGCATACGGCCGGGTTCGAGGATCGCGTTCACGGGACGTTCGTGGTGGACGAAACCGACCTCCAGCCGCTCGAGCAGTCCCTAGCCGAAGAGCGGCCCGCTCGCGTTCGACCGCCGGGGCAGTTCACCGCTTACTCGAACTACGGCGCGGCGCTGGCGGGCCACATCGCTGCAACGACTGCCGGGACGTCGTTTCGGAACTACGTCGACGAGGAGATATTCGAGCCGCTCTCGATGGATCGGAGCACGTTTGCCCAGCCGGTCCCGGACGTGCTTCGCGCTGATCTCGCAACGGGGTACACGGCTGCAGACGGCGGGTTCGAGGACCGTCCCTTCGAGTTCGTCGGAATGGCGCCGACGGGAGCGATGAGCGCGACCGCGACCGACATGGCACGGTTCGTCCGGGCACACCTTCAGGGTGGAACCGTCGATACCGAGCGGATCCTCGAGTCGGAAACGGTTGCAGAGATGCACCGTCGGCGGTTCGCCAACGACGAACGGGTGAACGGGATGGCCTTCGGCTTCTACGAGATGAGTCGCTACGGGGTACGCGTGATCGGCCACGCCGGTGATACGCCGTCGTTTCACAGCCTCCTTTTTCTCCTTCCCGAACACGACGTAGGGGTATTCGTTTCGTACAACAGCCCAGGCGGAATCGACGCCAGAGAGGAATTCATCGACGAGTTCGTCGATCGATACTTCCCCACGGAAGAGCCGCCGGGAGCGGTCCCAGATAGCACGCCGACGCGCGGATCCGATCTGGAGGGCACGTACAGAGCGCTCAGGATGCCCCACACGACCTCGGAGAAGTTCATCGGTTTCAGCGAAACCGTCTCGGTTTCGATCGACGATCGGGGGCGACTGGTCACAACGCACGCGGGTGAAACGAAACGATGGGTCGAAGCGGATCCGCTCTTCTTCCGGGAAATCGACGGCCCCGACCACCTCGCATTTCGTGAGACGGACGGGGACGTTACACACCTCTTTCTGGGGAGTCGCCCGCCATCGGCGTACGAGCGGCTCTCGATCGCGGAGCAACCGCGGATTCACGGTGCGATCGTCGCCCTCTCGGTGCTCGTGTTCGTGACTGCTGTCGTCGGATGGTCGGTTGCGGCCGTCTGGCGCCGGTATCGCGGTGTGAGCCGACCGAAAGCGGATTCTCCGCTCCGATATGCACGCTGGGCGGGTGGTATAGCGGCCGCCTGTTTCCTCCTGTTCACCGTCGGTTTCGCGGGAGCGCTAGTGATGCGACCGACCGCGTTTCTGTACGGCGATCGGTTCCTGTTTCGGATCCTCACGATCCCCTCTCTCGTCGGGGCGGTCGCGAGCTGTGTGACGGCCGTCTTCGCCGGTGTCGCCGTTCGGAACCGAGCGTGGGGGCGCTGGAAGCGGATCTACTACGCCTTCGTCGCCCTCGCCGCGATCGCGTTCACGGTATTGCTCTGGTACTGGAATCTCCTCTGGTACCAGATGTGAGGTCACTCAAAGCCCGTGAGCGGCCTCGAGAAGTTCTTTCAACCGCTGGACGAACCGCGCAGCGGGCGCCCCGTCGACCACATCGTGGTCGAACGTCACTGTGAGGCTGAGGTACTCCCGGGGTTCGATCTCCTCGTCGACGATACCCGGCTTGGTGGCGATCCCGCCGACCGTTAGCTGGAGCGTGTAGTTCGTCGGACTGATTCCCCAGCCGCCGCCCTCGCCGAACATTCCCACGGACGTTACGGCGACTGTGCCCGCGATGCGTTTCCAGCGTCGCGGAAACAGCTGCGGAAGTCGCCAGAACTGTCGCCGGACGACCCCGGGGAGCCGCATAGCCAGGGACGCCCACGGCGGCTGCGTTCCCCCGTCCGGGTTCCGCTGTCTCGTCCGAATCTCCTCGTGAATCGACCGTAGTGACCGGCGATTCGCCGCCCTGATGACGTGGGGGACGCCGATGCGCTCGCCGTCGATCGCCGTTTCGATTATCACGTTCACGTCGACGTCGTCGAACGAGATGATCCGACCCCGCCAGTCGCGGTACGCTTGGACGTGCGGATGGTCTTCGATCGCTCGCGCCAGACAGTACATGAGAAACGCGGTGAACGAGAGGCCCTCTCCCGTTTCCTCTTTTCGCTCGCGGATGCGTTGTCTGGCCTCAGTTACGTCGATCTCGACGAGTCCGTGAACGACGCTGCGCCGGCCGGCCACCCGCATGTAGTCGATCGTCCCTCGACGCTGGAGGGGGAGTGGCTCGACTGCCTCGCCCTGCTCGTCCATGAGGCCTCTAGGGAAGGAAGGACCATACCTCTTGGTTCACACCGACCGTTCTCGTCGCTCGAGTCCGCGTCCTCACCGAGGTCACTACAGCAGGCCAATACCGCGATCGCGAGCGGTGCTGCCGCGCGTTCGAGCAGTCGCCGTCGGGACGGATCGGTTCCGGTCATCCGTCACAGCGACGGCTAGATCGTCTCGTCGGGGTCGTGTTCCTCCACCATGCGCGTCGCCTCGGCGGCGTACCGTTCTCGCTCGTCCGGGTCCGCCACGCTCGAGAGGTCGTCGAGAGAGACGTCCTCGGTTGCGGTTACCGAGTCCAAATCGATCGCTCGTGCCGCGAGTTCCCGCCGGAACGCCCGAGTCCCGTCGGGCGTCGCGTACGTCGGGACGATGAGATCGCGATTGTTGTAGTCGCGCTCGACGAGCCACACGCGCACGTCGTCCGACTCCGATGGCATGAGAGCGCAAACGTGAACCGCGAGGATAGTCATTTGGAGCGTGATTTTAGTGTGTTCGGAACCTCGTTACGCACGACTTCGCCTCGAGTATGTCTCCATCGCCTCCACCGACGCTCGTCTACGACGACGACTGCGGGGTCTGTACGCGCGCGGCGCGGTTCGTCGATCGCCGCGCGGCCATCGACATCATCGGCTTCTCCGAGCTGACTCCGGAGTTGCGAGACCGGCTCCCCGCAGAGTACGAGCAGTGCGCTCACCTCGTCACCGAGAGGGCCGTCTACTCTTGTGGGGAGGCGATGGAGCGCGCCTACGAACTCACGGGGCTGCCGCCATCGCGTCTGTTACCGCTCTTCCGGAGAATTCCCGGGTACGAGTCCATTCGCGAGGGCGTTTATCGGATCGTCGCCGAGAACCGACCGCTGATCAGCCGGTTGCTCCCGTAGATCCCCCTCGAGAGCAGGGATACCGCGTCAGCCGAGGTCCCGGGCGTTCATAGTATCGGGTATGGCCGTCGGATTCCGTCTCCCTGTTCTTCGAAGAACGCCGCCGGACGGTCGGTCCCGGACACTTCCGGGCGGGTTCGCGGCCTCGAGCGTGCGTATCGCCGATCACGCTGGATGACTTCGAGCGGTTTCAGCGGTGGCGAACCGGCGCTCACTCCTCCCTGAGGAACGTCGTTTCGAACCGGTGGACGCTCTCGTCCGTCCCCGCGATAACGACCTCGTCGCCCGGTTCGAATTCGAAGGTGGCGGGATCGAACTCCGAGATCGTTTCCCCGTCGCGAACGACGACGAGGACGACGATGCCGGTCTCGGATCGGACGTCGGCCTCGACGAGCGTCCGACCCGCCAGCCGACCGACGGGAAGTTTGACGACGTCGATCTGTTTGTCCACCGCTAGCACTGACTCGTCCTCGAAGATCGTCGAGGCCAGCATTCGACCGCTGACCGTCGCCAGAGACTGAACGTACGCCGCGCCCGCCTGGTAGAGCTTTCTCTCGCTCTCCGGTTCGTTCGCCCGCACGATCACGTCGACGTCCGGGTTCAGATCGCTGACGATCAGCGTCGTGAAGATCGCCGTCGTGTCGTCGTTGAGCGTGACGATAACGGCCGATGCGTCGTCAATGTCCGCTTCGCGGAAGACGTCCGGTTCCCTGACGTCCCCCACGACGTCGACGCCCGCCTTCTCTTGCCGATCGATCACGGTTACGTCCGAGTTCGTCCCGGCGAGGACGTCAGCAGCGGTCGACCCCGCCTCGCCGTACCCGGCTATGAGGACCCGCTGGGACGAAAACGGCCGGACGGACGACGTCGCTTCCTCGCGCAGGGCCGCGATCCGCTCCGGTTCGCCGGCGACCAACAGTCGAACGTCGTCGTCCAGTTCCACGGTCGGATCCATCGGGCTTTCGAACTGTCCGTCGATCCAGACGCCGACGACGTCGACACCGAACCGTTTCCGGAGCCGTACCTCCTCGGCGGTCCGGTTACAGAGGTCGCTTCCCGCCTCGATGGAGAGTTCGACCAGTTCCAGATCGTTCCCGAGTTCGACGGCGTCGTCGATCACCGTCGTGACGGCCGTCGGGACCTGGCGGGCGAGGCTCTCGCCCAAAAGCTGTCGGGGAGACAGGACCTCGTCCGCACCCGCGATCCGGTGGTACGTGTCGAGCGCCACGTCTTCGACGAACGTCACGATCCGAACGTCCGGGTTCACCTCCTTCGCGGAGAGAACGATACTCGCGTTGATGTCGTCGGCGGCGTCGGCCACGACGGCCGTCGCCCGCCCGACGCCCGCGTTCTCGAGCGCCTCGGTCGACTCCGGATCGCCGTGTATGACCCGATACTCGTCCTCGTGGAGGACCGTCGCCCGTTCGCCGTCGGGTTCGACGATCACGTACTCCCGGCCCCGCGACTCGAGTTCCGAGAGGAACGCCTCGCCGCGAGGGGAGTACTCGCAGATGACGATGTGATCCTCCAGATCCGTCGCCGCCGTCGGTGCCGACGGCGCGAGCGCGTTCTGGAGCCACGGAACCGCGAACACGTCCGCGGCGGTGAGAATGAGCCCGATTCCGGCGAGTTGCATCCCAATCACCAGCAGGTTCATCTGCGGCGTCTGCCACGGCGCGTCTTGGCCGTATCCCGTCGTCGTGTACGTCTGAAAGACGATCTCGAGGGACCGATACAGCGGCTGCGGGCGGCCTTCCCACGCGGTCATGCCGTAGTTGTACAGGAGCGTAAAGAAGACGGTCGATACGACTACCAGTACGAAGTAATAGACGGTGCGACGGGATTTCCACAGCGACATACGGCTACTACCCGGTGCCGACCTGTTGAGCGTGTTGGGCGAACGGAGCAGTCGACTATCGCTCGCGAGACGTCGTCAGTTACCCATGACTAGCATCGATCCGTAGCCGAGTCCGAACGCGAGCGCGAACGATCCGACCCAGGCGACGACGGTGAGTCCCAGCTTTCGCGGACTGACGCCGGCTCCGCCGGCGACCGCGAGCCCGCTTCCGACGATCGCGCTCACGACGATCTCGTTGAACGAGACCGGCACCCCCAGCAGGACCGCACTCTGTGCGATGAGAAACGAGGGCACGAGCGTCGCGATCGATCGGCGCGGCCCCAACGACGCGTACTCCTGGGAGATCGACTTGATCATCCGCGGTGCGCTCGTCCAGGAGCCGACGAGGATTCCGACGCCGCCGCCGAGCAGGACCGCGATCGGCGACACCATCGGTAGTTCCTCGAGCAGCGGGAACAGCGGTCCGACGGCCAGCCCGACCTGACTCGCGCCCGCCGAGAACGCCACGAGTGCGCCGAGCGAGAGCAGGAACCGGCGCAGACCGTCGGCCTGATCACGTCCGACATCCCAGCGAACGACGGCCGCGACGAGCGTCCCGATCCCGAGGGAGACCGCGATCGTCGCGGCGGTGCCGTCGACGGGAACCAGCGTGGTCCCGGCGGCAGCGAGCGTTCCCCCGACCGACGAGAGAAACGCGAACTCGAGGTTCGCGACGACGGTGCCGACGATACCGGCGAGTATCGGAATGCTGAGGTTCTCGGGAACGTCCGGTCGCGGAAGAACGCTCGCGATTCCGTAGGCGATGCCCCCGCCGACGAACGGCGTGAGCACCCAGACCGCGCCGATTTCGGCGTACTTCCCCCAGGCCGGATCGCCGCCGAGTGCGAAGCCGACGCCGATGACCGACCCGGTCACGGTGAACGCGGTCGCGATCGGGTAGCCGGTGTAGATGCCGATCGCCATCAGTCCGGCGCCGATCAGCAAGACGACAATGACGCCGCTGACCGGGAGGCTGACTCCGTCCACGAGGCCGTTACCGACGGCTTCGGATACATTTCCACCCTGGGTCACTGCACCGGCGAAGCCGAGGACCCCGACGAAAAACGCCGCGCGCATCGTCGGAATCGCGTTTGCGCCGACGGCCGGTGCGAACGGCGTCGCGCCACTCGAGCCGGCGCCGATCACCCAGGCCATGAACAGGCTCGCAACGGCGGCGGTGACGAACAGCAGTATCGTTGCAGGTTCCATCAGTGTACAGAAAGCTGCAGTTTAGGTCTCGAAATTCGAGCGGCGTTAGTCGGCACCCGCCGGGGCGGTTTCGGCCGCGGTACGCTTGCTGCGCCAGACGCCTTGCAGGTAGGCGCCGGCGAACATGCCGACGAGCGCCCACAGGATGGTGATATTGCCGATCCCGAGGCTGGCGTAGGCGGCGCCGGGACAGATTCCCGAGAGCCCCCAGCCGACGCCGAATATCGCGCCGCCGATCAGGACGTTTCGGTCAAACGCCTTCAGCCGACGACGGTACGCGTCGCCCGTCAGCGGTGCGCCGTCGCGTATCCGGGGCATGACCGCGAAGGCGATCCCGGAGACGATCGCTGCGCCGAACATGACGAACAGCAGTCCGAAGTCGTCGAACTGGAGGAAGTCCAGTACAACCTCCGGTCGGGCCATGTGGCTGAACGCGAGGCCGAACCCGAAGATCAGGCCACCGACGAGGATCAGCGGCATGAACAGGGGATGGCGGTTCCCGTTCATGGTGACATCCCGATGGCCTGAACGAGCTGGGCGGTCACGATCGCGACCGTCAGGAACGTGATCACGCCGACGATCGACGTCTTCGACGCCGAGCCGACGCCGCAGACGCCGTGGCCCGACGTACAACCCTTGCCGATACGCGTCCCGATCCCGACGAAGACGCCGCCCACTAGCAGCCGCCAGGGCTGGACGTTCGTCGTCCACGCGCCGCCCTGCCAGACGGCGGCGTACACCGCCGCCCCCAGGACGATCCCCAGCGTGAACACGACGCGCCAGTCTCGAGAGGCGCGGTACTGCTGGAACCGCGACCGGTCCGAGACGTACGAGAGCGTGGACTCGAGGAACGTGCTCGCGCCCGCGGCGATTCCCGTCCCGAGGTAGATGACGACCGCGCCGAGGCCGACGAGCAGTCCCCCGATGGCGTATCGGGCAATCCCGTTTGGAAACGGCTCGGCCGGCACCGCCTGGGCGACGAGTTCAGCAGGCATTGCGATCTCGATCATGTCGATCAGTCATCCGCCAGCGACTCCTGGCTGGCCGCACAGTTGTTTGGACCGAGCTCGAGTTCGAACGCCTCCTCGTCGTCAGCCTCCTGCTGACCGAGGTTCGTCGGGATGATGTCCTCGTAGTTGGCCGGCCGCGGCGGCATGTCCGAGAGGATCAATTCGACGAACTCGTCTTCGTCCATCGTCAGGGCGTCCATCTCCGCCGTGAGCTGGCCGACCGGTGCCGTGTACGTGCCGTCGTCGGCGGGTTCGGCCGCGTCGCTGAAGTGTGCGCCGCCGATCAGCGTGTCGTCGGGTAGGGTCAGCACGCGCTCCTGCAGCGACTCGTAGAGCTGCTTTGCAGCGTCTTCCGCGCCCTCGTCGCCCTCCTCTAAGTCGGGGCGGGCGACGCTCTCGACGAACAGCCCGTCGCCGGTCGCGAGCAGCGAGTCGTCGATCAGATACGAGGTCATCCCGGAGGTGTGACCGGGCGTGTAGACGGTCTCGATCGTCGCCGAACCGACCTGGAACTCGTCGCCGTCCGCGGCCAGCGTCATCTCGTCGGCGTAGGTGACGCCGCGGTCGACCGCCGCCTCGGGGATGACGCCTTCGACGCCGACCGCGTCGAGCGAACGGACGCCCGAGATGTGGTCCGCGTGGATGTGCGTGTCGATCGCGTACTGTAGATCGACCCCCAGATCGTCCGCGTCTTCGAGGTACCGACTCGTGAACGCGCGCAGCGGGTCGATCACGGCCGCCTCGTCGCCGTCGATGAGGAAGTAGCCGAGACAGCCGCTCGAGGGACGCTGGTACTGGTAGAGCGTCCCCGCGCCGTCGTAGCGGTCGACTTCGACGCGCTCGTAGATGCGCGCCCAGCCGTTCATCCCGTCCTCGAGGTGGTCCACGTCGTAGCCGCGTTCTTTCAGCGTCCCGGCGACGTACTCGCTCGAGCCGCCCTTCGCACAGAGAACCGTAATTTCGCGGTCGTTGGGAATCTGAGCAAGGACATCGTCGTCGATCTCGTCGTCCAGGAACTCGAAGTACGGAACGTTGATCGACTCGACGTTCTCGCCCTCGATTCGCCACTCGTCGTACTCTGACTCCATACGAGTGTCGAGGAGCGTGACTGCTTCGCCCGCGTCGATCCGCTCCTTCAGCCCGTCGGGGCTGACCGATTCGACTTCGACGTCCGGCATTGGAAGGTCCATATCGTCCATGTACAGTCATCAGTATCGGCCGCTGGCACTTAAGGGTTCGGATAGTATTTTACAATACATACAATATAGAAGGGGCGAGATTATGGCCAGAATCGTAGTCCATCGGGTATAATTTTCATATAGCGCGCCCACAGGCGGTCTAACACTAGGATAAATCGCTAATCATCTCATTCGGCGTCTGTTCGGATGTTCGTGTATTGTGCAATAACCGATGCCCTTATGAGGGAGAGGGCTATATTGTACGATAGCTCCAATACGGAGCACAAAACAATGAGTTCGGAATACCAGACCGCGGAGACGCTGGACGTGAAAGGACAGTCCTGCCCGATGCCCATCGTGAAGACTAAGCAAGCGATCGACGACCTCCAGGCCGGCGACGTTCTCGAGGTCGTCGCGACGGACTCGGGCAGCATGAGCGACATTCAGGGGTGGGCCGACGGAACCGACGGCGTCGAACTCCTCGAGCAGGTCGAGGACGGCGATCTCTACACCCACTACGTGAAGAAGACGGAATAATGAGCACGGACAACCCCACCTCGTCGGTCGACGACGCCGATCCAGACGTCGACGCCGCCGAGCTGCAGGCGCTGCGCGAGCGCGTCGAGGAACTGGAGGAGTCGATGGCAGCGGTGGACACTGGCGACGATCAGAAGAAGATGACCATCGTCGCGACACAGGGAAGTTTCGACATGGCGTATCCGCCACTGATCCTCGCGAGCACGGCGGCCGCCTTCGGCTGGGAGGTCGTCGTCTTCCACACGTTCTGGGGACTCGACATCCTCCACGAGGAGAAGTCGGCGGACCTCAAGCTGAGCGCCGTCGGGAACCCGAACATGCCGGTCCCGAATGCCGTGGCCGCGCTCCCCGGCATGGACACGATGGCCACGAAGATGATGCAGAAGAAGATCGACGACAACGGCACCGCCACCATCGAGGAGTTGATCGACCTCTCGCTCGAGAGCGGCGTCGACCTGCAGGCCTGCCAGATGACCATCGAGCTGATGGACTACGACGAGGACGACTTCTACGACGGCGTCACCACCGGCGTCGGCGCGGCCACCGCGTTGCAACACATGGCCGAATCCGACATCCAACTCCTCGTCTAATCTTTCGCCGATACCGAGCCCGCGCTTCAAAGCCGAATCTACGCGTCCTCGAGCCGGTCGCCGACACAGAAAGCGATTGCCACGTTGAAAGAGACGGCGTGGGCGCCGATTGGTGGAGACGTGCCTCTGACAGAGTGTAGCGTTTCGAATACCGCGCTGACTACACCCGTTCCGATATGTGGGATCCTCTGTTATTATCCTTTCGTATTATAGTGTCTACTATACAATAATCCGCGAGCCATTTCTGCCAAAGAGACCGTCGTGGAATCGAAGGCGTTTGAGAGCGCTATCAAATCGCCATCAGCGCCGGCTGGCCGCCGATTCGGAGCCCTCGAGCCGACCTAGCGACTCGAGGTCGGCCTAAGTGGCGGGGACGGCCGCCGAAGGCCGACGATCACCGTGTCGCAGAAGTCGGCGCCGACGCCGGACGGCCGGTTACTCGGCGTAGTCGTCGATCAGCTCGCGGAGTCGGTCCTCCGGCAGCGCGCCGGTGTGTTGTTCGACCTGTTCGCCGTCCGCGAAGAGGACGAGCGTCGGGACGCCGCGAACACCGTAGGTGGCCGCCAGTTGCTGGTGTTCGTCCACATCGACTTTCGCGATCACGGCCGCTGTCTCGTCGGCCAGTCCCTCGAGGACCGGCTCGAGCATCTGGCAGGGGCCACACCAGTCGGCGTAGAAGTCCACGAGGACGACATTGTACTCCGCGGTGACGTCTTCGAGGTGAGCCTCGCTTTCGACGTGGAGGGGCTCGTCGATCGGTTCTCCTGCAGCACCGCCGCGTGCATCGGTTGCCATCAGTTCTCCGTACGAGCCGACGGCGTTTAAGGGTTATGTGTGTATTGCGCAATACAATCTGACGGAGAACTGGTGTCGCTATCGGATGTCACTCGGACCGCTACCGCGCCACGAGATCGGATGAACCCCGAGAGGAAGGGAGGAGAGGGGGCTCATCGAACACCGTCCCACCGCGGTGTTCGCGTTCGCTTCTTCATTCGTCACCAGTCAATGTGTTCGAGACCGGACTCGAGTCAGACGGGATCGAGCGGAGAAATCGAACCATCAGCACGACGCTGCCGAGCGTCAACGCCCCGAAGATAACGATCTGGGGGGCGGGAACGGCCTGCCCGTCTCGGATCATGAAAACCGCCATCGCCAGTACCGCTCCGCCGAGCGTGGCGATCTTCACGAGGAGAACGGCGGTGAACGCGTACCCATAGGGTCGGCCGACCCGCAGCCAGTACGCGGTGAGGACGAACGCGGGAACGATGATCCCGAGATCGAACGCGTAGATGACGGACGTCGGGAGTCCGGCCTCGACGATACTCGGTGGGATCGTCCCGGAGCGAATCGCGGGGAAGATTTCCGAGAGCCAGAGGAACGCTATCAGGACGCCCAGCAGCAGGTGGAACGCGACGTACGCCCGGTCGGACCGCCGCCCCACCGATCGCTTCAGCGCGGTCGCGTCCAGCCGGACCATCCCGCCGACGAACGTGAAGAGCGTCAGCCAGAGCAGCGTCGTATAGATCAGGTAGAGTTCGTTGAACGCCGTCATGAACGAGTAGGAAGCGTACGTGTAGAGCAGGTAGCCGATCACGCCCAGCCAGACGATGTAGCCGCGAAGCGATCCCCGGGTCGCGAAGTACAGCGACAGGACGAGGGCCGGCAACGCGACGACGAGCGTCAACAGGTCCTGTCCGTACATCTGCGGGAGGAGTACTGGCGCGTCGCGATAGAACCCGGGGACGAACAGCCCGACGGTCGTCGCGACCGCGGTCAAGATCGATATCACCGCCGTTGACAGGACGTACGAACGAGGAACAGGCGGGCGAGAAGTGGCCATGTGGCTACGGGTTCTTCGTTCGGTCACCTGTATCTACTGCCGACGGAGGCCGAAGTCCCCCGTTGGAGGAGCGTTCTGTCAGTACGCCCTGAAGTTTGGGACGATGACCGTGAACGCTCCCGAAGTGGCGTCCGACGCGTTCGTGTCGAGAGTACGGGAGTCCGCTGACAAGCCCGCTGCTTCAGCGGTGGGTAGCTGACGGTTGCTCCGATTCGTCGAGGCGGCATCCCTGTTAGCGCAACGTGCGGTGACTCGATATTCCTCGACGTTCTCAAAACCACTTCCAGCGCGCAATGATTCGACAGCAGCCAGCGGACTAGAAGAGTTCGTCGAGAGGCCGGTCCGCACCGTCTTCGGTCTCGATGTCTTCGTTCGGCTCGATAGGAGGAGCATCGAAGAGGCGGCCGCCACCGTGTTCTCGGGCAGCGAGCACGTCATCGATAAGTGTCTCTGTTTCGTCGTCTAGTTCTGGAATTTTGAGGGCATCGCTAACGTCTTCTGGCAGGTCTGGTCGAGGCGCATCCTGATGGCGTTTGATTTTCTCGGTGAGATAGAGATGTTCCTGCAGGGCACGCAGAACCGGGACGTACCGGAGGTAGCTGTACTCATCCAAGAGGGTGACCCCGTAGCTGGTCAACCCCCAGAACTCCCGTGGATCGTTACGCTCGGCCTCATCTCCACGGTATTTGTACTTCGCCATCACCTGCTTCTCTGCAAGCCGGTCGAGATGCTCCCGGATGGTAGAGCGATTCTTGGGCACGAGGTATTCGAACTCGTCGAGCGTCGCCAGGTACCGTGGATGCCCGAGCACGGCTTGGATGATGTGGTAGCGGGTTTCTTGCGTGAGGAATTGGTGTGCCCGTCGCTGTTTCTCGATCGGTAGGACGTCGTCACCGCCGAACGGGTCTGCCTCGCCGCCGATCGGATTTCCTGGACCTCCCACACTATTGCTCATACGTGTCCATTTCGTCTCCACTCACGTAACTATTCGGGATGGGCGAGTTGGATTTAGAGCGAATTTCCAACCCGAATGCGAGTTTTTAAGACGAACACGTCTGTAGTCGGATATATGAGTGGCCCACGGGTTCCACGCAATTCATACGCCATCTACCGGGCTGTCGACCGAATTTTCGAGGGAATTATCTCTCCGCCACAGGGGGACTACCACGCAGTCGTCCGCTATATGAACGAAGAACTCCCCCGGTTCGAGCAAGCCGATAGTAGCTATCTCATTCTTGGGAGCTACCGCAGCGAATACGGACGGCGCCTTCGAGAGTTCGCTAACTGTCTCAACATGCCGACGAACGCCGAATCGATCGTTCTCGGGGATACGATCAACTTAGATACCGCGGTCGTCCCCGAATTCGACATCAAGATCAACCTCCTCGGTGAGGCAGCAGATTACGTCGCTGGCGTCTATGAGAAAGAAAGCGGCGGTGAGAGCCCGGAACTCGGAGTCGTCAGAGCACTCTTCGCGAATAAGACGTTCGTATTCCCGCGTGACTATACTGGCCTCACCCGCGATAGCCTGGAGACACGAGAAGACGTCATTCAGGCTGCTCTGGTGGTGTATTACGCCGACTTCGATCATATCGAGAGTGAGCAGCGAGTCGCCGAGAAGAAGAAAGCGGAAATCGCATCGCTACTGACAGCAGCGCGAGAGGAAGGTATCGAGATCACCGAGCGAGAACTCACCGACGTGATCAAAGAGCGTCAAAACGATCTCGATGAGCCGCCCGCCGAATATAGCTGGGTCCATCTGAGCTTCTTCAAACGGTTCGAGGCGATGAACCAGTGCCACCCTTGGACGACGACGGCCGAACTGCGAGACCGTGCTGATGAGATGCCGGGGCCAGAACGCCCGCGGTGGGAAACTGAATTCGACGTAGGGATGTTCCGGGACGACTAGCCGGACTCACGGACATACGTGCCGTTCTGAATCGAGAATCGCGTGCGCATTCGTATCGACGACAACGCGACCTTCACTCGTTGAATCGGTAGCTTCGCCCGCTTCGTGTACTGGTTTGAGGCGTGGCTTCGGTCGAACCCTGAATTTTTTCGTCCTACTGATGGACCGCGTCGTATGGTATCTATCCTCGTGATATACGGAACGGGCGAGGGACAGACGGCAAAGATCGCCGAGACCGTCGCCGACGCGATCGAGGAGCGCGGTCACGAGACGACCGTGACCGACGTCGCGGCCGATTCGGGGTCGGTCGATGTCGACGATTTCGACGCGGTGCTGGTGGGTGCGTCGATCCACGTTGGAAAGCAGCAGGCCGCGGTCCGAACCTTCGCGACGGACCACCGAGACGCCCTCGAGTCGCGCCCGACGGGGTTCTTCCAGGTGTCGCTGTCGTCGGCGACGGACGACGACACGCGGCGGGCGGAGGCCGCGGGCTACGTCGATGCGTTCGTCGAGGAGACGGGGTGGCAACCCGATCGCGTCGGCCTCTTCGGGGGTGCGCTCCGGTATTCGAAGTACGGGTTCCTCAAACGGCTGGTGATGAAGCGGATCGCCAGGGAGGCCACCGGCGACACGGACGCATCCAGGGACTACGAGTACACCGACTGGGAAGAGGTCGAGGCGTTCGCGAACGACTTCGCCGCGTTCGTCGAGGGCCGACTCGGCGTCGCACCGCCGTCGTCGGAGTGATCGGCGTCGGCCGGGCAACCATCGAAGAACGTGAGGACCGAACGCCAGTCCGTCTACGACCGATACTGACGGTCGTCACGGCTCACCGTCGAGTCGGCGCCAGTCGAGCAGTGGCGAGTCCGAATTCGCACAGTCGGGCTCGCCGCAGACGCCCGCGTCGGCACCCGCCCGTTCGACGCCGGCGGCGACGCGCTTGATCTGCCAGTCGGCGTCGTGGTCCGTCTTCGATTCGTGATCGTTGAGCGCGACGCGGGCACTGCCCAGATTCGCAAACGACTCGCGGAACGCGCAGTCGCGACACTCGAGTACGACGCTGTCCTCGTCCATACGCGAGGGTCGGCCCAGCGCGACGAAAACGCTCCGGTCGATTTTCCGATTCGAACTCATTCGTCAACCCGCTCGACGGCTCACTTCAGAGCGGCAGCGTCGCGCGTCCCTCCGTCGCGACGACTGCAATGCCGGGAGATCCGCACGGACTCGAGCGGTCTCGGTTTCGGACCGGTCCGTTTCCCGGACAAACTGTCAATCGGTGTATATACTATATATCCGTGTGTGACGTTAGATAAACTGGTGAACCACATGAGTACAGTAACTGCGGACGCTGAAACGAGCGCGCTCGAGACGGAATGGAAGACGCTGGCGATCGCGGGCGGGATCGTCGCGATACTCGGCATCCTCGCCGCGGCGCTCCCGTTCGTGACCGGCATCGCGATGACGTACCTCGTTGGATCGCTCCTGGTGCTCGGCGGGTTCGTTCACGGGAGTCGCGCCGTCGCTGCGCGCGGACAGACCGGAACGCTCTGGCAGTTGACGCTCGCCGCGGTCTCGGTTCTGGGCGGTATCGCGGCGCTCGTGAACCCGATCGTCGGCCTGCTGACGCTCACGCTCCTGGTCATCGCGTACCTGTTCGCCGACGCCGTCGTCGAACTCGGAACGGCCCTCCGCATGGGACGCGACTCGGGCCGGGGATGGATCGCCGCCAGCGGCGCGCTCTCGCTCGTCCTGGCCGTCCTTCTCTTGGCCGGGTTCCCCGCTGACGCCGTCTGGGTCGTCGGCCTCGCCGTCGGCGTGAACCTGTTCGTGACGGGACTCTCGATGATCGCCGTGGCGTACGGCGGCCGTCGCCTCGCTCACGACGTCACCCCGCCGGCGGGAGAATCCCGCAGCGCGTGAACCGAATTCCCCGTTTCTTCTATGTGACGCATACCCACGAGTCAGTGTGAGCGCCGTGGAGGCGACGAAGCATGCCAGCGTATCGAGGCGTCGCAGCCGGAATTAATTTTATGAGCGGCTCAATACTGTACAGTATGATGTGTCCCATCGATCTCGCTCCCCATCTCTCGAGCATCCGAGCCGCGCGGCTCATTGGGAGGGCTCCGGACGACGAGACGGCAGGCACTGTCGCCGAGACCGGCGAACTCGTCGACAAAGCCGCCGAGGGTACGTGACCGTGGGCTACCACACGTTCGACGCCGGGCGGGCGGATCAGCTAGAACGGGCCGGACGGCGATACCGATTCCTCTCGGCCGAGGAACTGCTGTGGTCGCTCTCGCTGTCGCCGGACGATACCGTCGCCGACCTCGGCAGCGGCACCGGCTTCTTCACCGACGACGTCGCACCCCACGCCGGGGAGGTCCACGCGGTCGACGTTCAGGAGGCGATGCACGAGTATTATCGGGAAAAGGGCGTCCCGGAGAACGTCGCCCTCGTGACCAGCGACGTGAGCGACCTCCCGTTCGACGACGACGCGCTCGACGCCGCGTTCTCGACGATGACCTACCACGAGTTCGCGAGCGACGACGCGCTCGCGGAGATTCGACGAGTCCTCGCGCCCGACGGCCGACTCGTCGTCGTCGACTGGGCGTCGACCGGCTCCGGCGAGGATGGTCCGCCGGTCGACGAGCGATACAGCGCCGACGAGGCGGCGACCGCCCTCCGCGACGCCGGATTCGATATCGAACACGAGGCCGTCCGCCCGGAAACGTTCCTCTTGATCGCGACGCTCGAGTGAGTTTCCGGCCCGATTCATCAGTTTTTGACACCTCGTAACTCGCCTTCAGAAACCGACAGGGTAAACCACGTCTATGAGATAGAAGATCCAAATGAGTCGTGGTGGGCAACGATCTATAACTGATGTGATCGGTGACGTCACCCGAGCGTTGGTTCCGACCAACACCGAACCCGAGATGCGTCGCCGCGTTTGCGAGGCGTTCGTTTCATCGGAGGTGTACTCAGTTTCGTGGATCGGCCGCTATCTGCCGGAGCGAGACGACGTGATTCCGAACGCCTCCGCCGGGATTGCGGAGCAGACGCTCGAGGACGTCTCCATCGCTGCGGAGTCGCCTCGAGCGGAGCTGACGACTGAAGCGGTGCGCACGCGGGAGCTGACGGTCCGACGGGACCTCGTCGACGACCCGCCTTGTGAGGAGTGGCGCAACCACGCCCTCGAGCACGACTACCGAACGTGTGCGGCGATCCCGCTCGTTTACGAGGAGACGCTGTACGGCGTCTTGCAGCTGGCTACCGACCGGCCGCACGGATTCGGGACGTCCGAGCGAGAAGCGCTTACGGAGCTGGGCGTCACGATCGCCTACGCCCTCGACGATGCGGAGTCGCCCGCGAATACTGACCGCGACGAGCGCGAGGGAGCGGCGGAAGAGATGACGGAGGTGCCCATCGAGTCCGAGCAGAAACGACGGCTCTACGAGACCATCATCTCCAGTACGCCCGACCTCGTCTACGCCTTCGACCTCGACTACCGCTTCATCTTCGCCAACGACGCGCTGCTGGAGATGTGGGGTCAAACCTACGACGAGTCCATCGGCAACACCTTGCGAGAAAACGGCTACGAGCCGTGGCACGCGGAGATGCACGAACGCGAGATCGACCGGGTCGTGGAGACGAAAGAGCCCATCCGCGGCGAAGTCGCGTTCGAACACGTCGAACGCGGCCGCCGGATCTACGACTACATCTTCGCACCGGTACTCGACGACGAGGGCGAGGTCGAAATCATCGCCGGGACGACGCGCGATATCACCGAGCGCAAGGAGGCCGAGGAGGCGCTTCAGAAGAGCAAGGAGCGATTCAGAGCGTTGGTCACTGCGAGTTCGGACGTCGTCTATCGCATGAGTCCGGACTGGAGCGAAATGCACGAACTCGAGGGCAAGGAATTCATCGCCGATACGCAGGAATCGACCAGCGACTGGCTCGACAAATACATCCATCCGGACGATCAGGAACGCGTCACGGCGGCCATCGACGAAGCCATCCGGTCCAAGAGCACCTTCGAACTGGAACACCAGGTAGAGCAGGTCGACGGCAGCCTGGGCTGGACGTTCTCGCGTGCGGTGCCAATGTTGGACGAGGACGGCGACATCGTCGAGTGGATCGGGATGGCGAGCGACATCACCGAACGCAAGGCGTACGAGCGGGAACTCGAACAAACCAACGCGCAACTGAAACGCTCGAACCGAGAACTCAAGCGATTCGCCCACGCCGCCTCCCACGACCTCCAGGAGCCGTTACGGATGGTCTCGAGCTATCTCCAGCTACTCGAACAGCGGTACGGAGACGACCTCGATGCCGACGCGACGGAGTTCATCGAGTTCGCCGTCGACGGCGCGGATCGCATGCGGGCGATGGTCGACGCGCTGCTCGAGTATTCGCAGGTGAGCACCCGTGAGAACGACTTCGAGACGGTCGACTGCGAGGCGGTCCTCGAGCAGGCGACGGAGAATCTCCAGATGGCGATCGAGGAACGCGAGGCCTCCATCACGTCGGACGAACTGCCCACTGTGAGCGGCGACGAACGCCAACTGATTCAACTCTTCCAGAACCTCCTCGATAACGCCATCACGTACGCGGGCGATGCGCCGCCGACCGTCCACGTCTCCGCCGAGCGAGGGGACGGCGAGTGGCTGTTTTCGGTCCGCGACAACGGGATCGGGATCGACCCGGAGGAAACGGACGACATCTTCGCGGTATTCAACCGCCTGCACGCTCCCGACGAGTACGGGGGAACGGGTATCGGTCTCGCTATCTGCAAGCGCATCGTGACGATTCACGACGGCCGTATCTGGGTCGAGTCCGAACCCGGCGAGGGAACGACGTTCTTCTTCACCATTCCTGATAGTACTGGAGAAGGGACGACGTAGGCGGTGAGTGGTACTGTGGTTCGGTCGGCGTAGCGCTGTTCGGTGCGTCTGCCGTCGCGTCGTCGAACCGGGACGGCTCGAGCCGTGAGCTGACGGGTTACCAGTCGAAATCGCGGTGGAGCTGGCGGCCCTCCTCGTTCAGGACGGGGCCGGTAACATCGCTGACGCCGTCGAGGATCTCTGCCGACCGGACCGCCGGTTCGCTGTCGGTGAAGGCCGGGAGTTCGTCGCTGCCCACGCTGTAGACGACCCGTCCGAACCCGGCGCTGATCATCCCGCCGGCACACATCGGACACGGCTCCGTGCTCGTGTACATGACCGTCTCGGCGCGTTCGTCAGGGTCGAGTTCTCGACACGCCCGATACGCGAGGTGGAGCTCCGGATGGCGGCGAATGTCGTCCTCCGTGACCACGCGATTCGAGTCGGCCATGATGACCGTATCGTCTCGGACGAGCACCGTTCCGAACGGCCGGTCACCGCGATCGATGGCCTCGCGAGCGAGTTCGAAGGCACGGCGCATGTGCGCCTCGTGGTCGAACTCATCGAAGGTCGGTTCGGGCATGTCTGTACAGTGGCTCGAGTAGCACATAAACCGTGGTGGACCGACGCGTGAGTGTGTCCGGAGTGTCGTCACCCTCGTCGCGATCGACTCCGGACTCGATAGTTCGTGACAGTCAGGTGCTTCTCGAGCGCGGAATCGTTGGACCCAGTTTCGCTGATGTCTTTTCCCGTTCCTCGAATCCGCTCTCTTCGTCCGAGGCCGAGATCGGACCGCAGCGAGCGGTCTGCTGTGATGCTAGTCCGCGGACGCCGCAGACGCGTTCGACTGCTTTCTCAGCGTCGGTTCGTTCCCAGAAGTGTCTCCTAACGGTGACGCCCTGGAACAGGTAGGTGTCATATTACTAAGTATTGTTTGATTATAGTTTTGTGTGGAATGCTAGCGCAAAATAGCGGCCGACAGTGTGGGTGCGAACAATGACCGGGTCGACTCGACGCGAGACGTTGAAGTCGCTCGGTGCAGCTTCGGGGCTGATACTCGGCGGCACCGGCGCCAATGTTCTGACCAGTGATTCGCCGACGGACACCGAGAGACCACCGGAACGCTCCGGAGCTGAGTTCGTGGGAACGTGGATGGCGAGTCCGATGGCACCGAACGACGAGGGCCTCTCTCAGGAGGGCTTCGAGGACGAGACGCTCCGACTGATGATCCGGACGAGCGTCGGTGGGAACGGTGTCCGTATCCGCCTGTCCAACACGTTCGGTGACGAACCGGTCACGTTCGACCGGGCGTCCGTGGGGATACGGGCCGAGCCCGGTAGCGCTGCGATCGAACCGAGGACGCTTCGGCAACTGACGTTCGGCGGTGATGACGACGTGACGATCACGGCCGGGGGTCGCGTCTTGAGCGACCCGGTGGATCTGCACGTCGAGCCGGAGCAGGAGCTGGCGGTCAACCTCTACGCGGCGGCGCCGACGGGCCCGACGACCTTTCACCACCTCGAGACCAAGACGTCCTTCGTCGCGGAGAGCGGCGACCACACGGGCGAAACCGGCGCAGACGCGTTCACGACGGAAATCTCTCGGTGGTTCTACCTCGACGGGGTAGAGGTGGTCTCACCGGAAACGAGCGGCGCGATCGTCTGCCTGGGCGACTCGATCACCGACGGCTTCGAATCGACGTACGACGCCAACGCGACCTATCTCGACTTCCTCGCCGAGCGAATCAACGAGAGCGGGAGTCTACAGAAATCGGTGCTGAACGCCGGTATTTCCGCCAACCGCGTACTCAGCAGGGGTGCCGGCGAAAACGCTCTCGCCCGGTTCGATCGAGACGTCTTCGCTCAGACGGGCGTAACCGACGTGCACCTGTTGGATGGGATCAACGATATCGGGGCCGGAACGGGCGACGGATCCGAAACCGTGACCGCCGAGGAACTAATCGACGGCTATCTTTAATCAGCGAGAGAATCCCACCGTTCACGGTGGGCGTGAATCGCGTCACTGGACGACGCAATCCACCGTCGGTGGCAGGCGGGATATTTCACGATAATCCACTCCATTAAGTTGGATTGTCTACATACACTATGTATGGCCATCGAGGTCACTCGCACTTACGTTGGTCTCATCCAGAACCAGCGACAAGTCTGTGAGGACCTCGATTCGCTCGGAGACTCCGCCTCGAAAATCTGGAATGTTGCACGCTGGACAGCCGATCGCATCTGGGATGAAACCGGTGAAATTCCCGATGAAGGAACGCTGAAAGCGTGCATGAAGAACCAACCGTGCTGGAAAGATCTGAACGCACAATCCAGCCAGAAAGTCATCGAAGAACTTTCTGACGCTTTTCAGTCGTGGTTCGACTTGCGACAGACAGACGACGAGGCGAATCCGCCTGGCTACCGTAAACACGGCGATAACCGACCACGCAGCACGGTCACGTTCAAAGCAGACGGTTTCAAACACGATCCCGAGAACAATCGTGTCCGGCTGTCGAAGGGGTCAAACCTGAAAGAGAACTGGTCGGACTTCATCCTCTGCGAGTACCAAATCCGGTCAGATGTTGATCTCTCAGAAGTTACCCGCGTACAGAACGTTCGTGCCGTCTGGAACGGCGATGAATGGGAATTGCACTTCGTCTGTAAAGTCGAGGTTGAAACCAGTGACTCTGCGGGTGACGGCGTAGCGGGTATCGACCTTGGCATCACGAACATTGCTACGGTCGCATTCCCTGACGAGTACGTCCTGTACCCTGGCAACTCGATCAAAGAGGACAAGCACTACTTCACTCGAGTAGAGTACGACACCGAAGGCGAGAACGGCCCGTCCGAGACGTCGATATGGGCGCGTCGAAAACTCGCAGAACGGGAAATCCATTTCTACCACGTCCTCACGGACACCATCATCACCGAATGCATCGAACGCGGTGTTGGAACGCTGGCGGTGAGTTGGCCTGAAGACGTCCGTGACTCGGACTGGGGCAAAACTGGAAACAAGAAGTTGCACTCGTGGGCGTTCGACCGTATCTACCAGTATCTCGCGTACAAAGGCGAGATACGTGGCGTTGAGGTGCTGAAAGAAAACGAGTGGGACTCCTCGAAGACGTGCTCACGATGTGGCGACGAGACGGCGTCGAACCGTGTAGAGCGTGGCTTGTACGTCTGTTCATCGTGCGAGCTGGTGGCTAACGCCGACTGCAACGGGGCGGAGAATATGCGCCAGAAGATAACTCCGAGTCCTCACGGTGAGGATAGGAGTAACGGCTGTGTGGCACAGCCATCGACATACCTGTTCGACCGCGAGAGCGGGACGTTTCGCACGAGAGAACAGGTCGTGTCGTAAACCGACAAATATCCCACCTGCGGTACGGGAAGCCCCGGCGTTTACGCCGGGGAGGATGTCACCAGCAGCTCATCCGCAGGGCTCACCGCTATACACCTGAAGGCGAGGAGATCCGCCAGACGGTCAACGAGTTCATACGGACGAGCGACGCCTTCGACGGTGTCGTCGACTTCGACGAGGCCATTCGAGACCCTAACAATCCCGAGCGGATGCTCCCGAAGTACGATAGCGGCGATAACCTCCCGGGGGACGCGGGCTACGAGGCGATGGCCGAGGCGGTCGACCTCTCGCTGTTCCGGGGTCGCGGCCGAAACAGCGGAGAGGGACACGGCAAGAACGAGGCTCGGGGAGGGAATCTGGGCAGAGCAGACTAAGGCCACCACGCGAATCGGCTTGGCGGAGACCCCGCCGAGATAGTCGAGGCGGTCTCCGCTCTTGTGGCCTCTGAGCGTCGGCTGCTCGCAGGTCACAGCTACGGTGACTCGAGTCGGCAGCCACATGGGGAGCGACGGAACGCGGTGGACGTCGCCGACAGAAGCTGTCCGTTCGCCTCGTAGGACGAATCGAGCGGGTCAATTGTTTCGACGGAAGCAATGGTGGACGGGTTGTTCAGTGAAATCTCGAGGGGCGAAGCGATCGCGCTCACTTACCTGTCAGCCCGCACCCTTAACGGAGAAGGGTCGAATGAGTCTTTCGGCGGGAGAGGAGTACTGTCGTTGACGACAGCGCTCTCCGATCTGAGACATACGGACCCGCCGCTAATCGGGAGTAACCAACGTCAGAGGCCAATCTCGGTTCACCCCTACCCACCGATTGACACACCATCATTGTCAGGGGACTCCGACGCCGGACCCGACCGGCGTTTCTCGCGCTATGCGTTCCACCGAAAGCCGCGGGTAACGGCAGTGACGACAGCCGATCGCGACTGCCGCGACGATGCTTCCGACACCGTGTGCTGACGGGAGTGGCGTTCACTACGAAACGATCGACCCAGCCCTCACAGTGCGGACCGGACAACTGGCTGTCGACTGACTCCTCGAGTTCGCTGCCGATCCGGGAGCGATCGGCGAACTGCTCGAGAGCGGAACTGCGCTCAAATCGGCGCGAATCAAAAGTCCCAGCGGGCCGGGGCAGGCCCACGGTGGCTGACGACAAGATCGGGTGGGGAGATGGGATCGCTATGTCGCGTGGGAGAGGTACGCGACAGTGGATATGTTCGGCGCAAGGATTATCAACCCAGCCACGATTCCAACAGACTCGGAATCGGCGCTCTACGCCCTGTCACTCGCGGCCTCGACGCGGCTACCGATCTGTTGGAATCGTTGGCGAGCGATTTCTCCGAACGGAACCGCTCGACGAACGACGCTCGATCACGAGAGCGTCTCGTACAGTTCTCCATTCGGCGTTCTTTGCGGTCAGTTATCTGCCGGTACCTCGCTCCGCTCGGCTTTAGGGGGGATTCTCTCGCTGGTTAAAGATAGACCTGTACAGTATCTCGCCACCTATCTTTATTCTCCAGATAATAAAATAATTGGTATATTTATATTTTGATGGATGTGCGAAAAGGAAGTGATTGGGAAGTGACGGGTTCCGCTCCGACCTCGATGGTCATCCGTTTCGACCGTCTGTAAAACACTACAACCGCGCTACTACGAACCAGTCCCTTGCAACCAAACCCAAATTTATTTGCCTTCCAACATCTAGTGGTATCATATGACGATTGTTGCTTCAGTTGATGACGAGGAGAGATCGAAAACAGTAGTGAAGGAAGCGGCGACGTTAGCCGATCGCTTTGACGAACCGCTTCACGTCCTGTCCGTGTATGAAGAGTCGGAGCACAATCATCGCCTCAACGAGAAAATCGACGTCGATCAAAAGGCGACGGATGAGGACAGAAAAGAAATCGCTCGAACGGTCGCCGAACGGGCTTCCGAGGGGATTTCGCGGGAGCACGAAGTGATCGGACGGACGGGGAATCCAGCCGAAGAAATCCTGGAGTATGCAACCGAAGTAGATTCCCGATATCTCGTTCTGGGAGGACGGAAACGATCGCCAGTTGGCAAGGCGCTATTCGGAAGCGTCACCCAATCGATCCTTCTGGACGCGGACCGACCGGTAGTCGCGGTAATGGACAGCAACTGATCCGCTCTGCTGTTTGATCTCCTCAGACTGTCTGCTGGCTCACCGGAAGGCGTTCAACGGCTCGCGACCCCCCACTGAAATGCGAGTACCGGCGACGTCGGACCGGTGAACGTATCGGCGACCGTTTTCGGCTCACCCTCCGCTCGGAAGCGGAACGTCCCGCGTGACTGAAGGATCGGAGCGCGTGCGACGACCACCAAGATACCCCCGACGAGGACCGCCGGCAGCAGTGCGGTTCTCAGGTAGGTCGTCAGGAAACGATTTCCTGGCGAATAGTTATATTTATTGAAACTAACGCGATGGGAAAGGACCGGTACCTCGAGTACGAACGGCGCTCGAGGAGATGAGAAGGCGATCAGGGCGATCAGTATCGTCACTCGGGGGCCGGGATGAACTCCGGTTCGACCTGTCGCAACCGACCGGTGCTCTCGAGGAACGAGTGGAGGTCATCGTAGAGATCGGTCCCACTGCGGGTGCCGTCTCGCGGGCCCCGCAACGTGTACCAGTCGCCGACGATCGCGCAGAATCGCTCGGCGCGGGTCATCGCCACGTTCAACCGTCGCGGACCGTCGAGCGGACGGTCGAGGAAGCCGACCTCACCGTCGGCGTTGCTCCGAACCAGCGAGATCACGATCGCGACCTTCTCGCTGCCCTGGAAGGAATCGATCGTGTCTACGGTGACCTCGCGGCCGCGCTCGAGTCGAGTAGTCAGCTTCGTCCGAACCGCATCGACCTGCGCCGTGTACGGGGTGATGACGCCGATATCGGAGGCCTCGAGGCCGGCCTCGGTTCGGAGTTCGTCGACGACGTGCGCGACGAGGCGGGCCTCCGCGTCGTTGCGCTTCGAGTGATCGATCGTCTCCTCGCTGCCGCCGACATCGTAGCCGACGAGCGCCGGCTGGTCCTCGAGCGACGTGACGTCTCGGCCCTGTCGCAGCGCCCGGTCGTAGAAGCGCCGATTCGAGAACCAGGCGATATCGCGGTGCATGCGGTACTGCGTCCGCAGCTGGACGCCGACGCCCTCGTAGACGCCGCCGTCGGCGTAGAGGTGCTCGAACAGCGACATCCCTGCCGCCGACTCCGGCGGGTCCTCGGTCGCGCTGAACGGTGGCAGCTGCTTGTGATCCCCCGCGAGGACGACCTTGTTCGCCCTCGCCAGCGGGATACAGGAGGCGGTACACGTCGCCTGGGTCGCCTCGTCGAGGACGAGCACGTCGAACTCCCGGTCGAGGGTGGCCGCGCTGCTGTTCGTCGCGGCGACGACGTCGGCGCGGCCGTCGCAGGTCGCGTACCGTTCGCTGACCACGTCGTTCGACGAGTTGCCGGCGTTGACCCGTCGGAGGACGAACTCGTCGGCGCCGTGCTGTGCGTAGGCATGGAGCGACCGTTCGTCGGCCGTCGCCGCCGTGCTCGAGCCGGCGACGAGGTTGTCGACCGCCTGGTTCGAGTCGGCGCAGACGAGGACGTCGTCACCGGCCTCGACGGAGCGCCTGACGACCTCGACGAGCGTTCGCGTCTTCCCGGTGCCCGGCGGTCCGTGGATGCAAAACAGGTGGTCGGCGAGGAGCGCACAGGAGACCGCGAGCTCCTGTTCCTGGTTCAGTTCGACGTCCTGCTGGCTGCTCTTGACCCCGGCGGTGTCGCCGAAGGTGACCGCCGTCTCCCCCGTCAGGAGCGCGCGGTGATCGTCGCGCTCACGAACGCGCGCGATCGCCTCGAGTTCGCGGTCGTAGGGAACGGGATTCAACAGCAGGGTCATTGCGAATCCGCGTCGCTTCTGTCGGAGGTAGCCGCCGACGGTCGACCGATCCTCGATGGCGTGCCAGTCGACGGCCAGTCTCACGGTCCGTCCCTCGATCGAATCGACCGTCGCCGCGATCGGGAACGCCTCGGGCGCGTGCTCCGCGCTCGGGGGAACGAGTCGGACCTCGTTCCCCTCGAAGATGCCGAACTCGCGCTGGACGTACCGATACCGGTCCTGCGACCGATCGTCGCCGTCGTCGTCGTCGATCCTGAACCGATAGATCCCGTCTTCCGGGTGGCCCAGCGACGAGAGCGAGGGAATGGCGCCGAACCCTCGCCTGTGGAGTTCTTCGGGCGTCGAACCGGCCGCCTTCTCTCTGTTCACGTCGCGTTGGGCTTCCATCTCCGCTCGGACGAACGACTCGAGTTCGTCGAAGAAGGAGGCCGCGTCGTCGTCGGAGAGCGGCTGTCGAGGGGGCTCGCGTTCGGCGATCGGCGAGTCGAAGTACGACGGCGGATCGTCGGGCGCGTAATCGGAGTGCCAGAACCGCACTCGTCCGGCCAGCGTCGACTCGACGAAGGCGTCCCGGTCGATCGACTCGTAGTCGTCACCGCCGTCGTAGACGAAGATCTCGCCGTGGAGCGCGTGATCGGTAAAAGCGATATACTCGCCCGTCAGCGCGGCGCTGTCGGATTCGTGAAGCGGAATCACGATCCAGTCGTCCTTTTCGGGATGGTCGAGTCGGTCGTGGTGGCTCGCGTACTCGACGATGCCGTCGATCGGGACGGGCTCGTCACGCGTCGCCTCGAGGTCACCGTCCGCCGGCGGATAGAGCGTCGCAGTCGAGAGATCGAAGTCGCCGATCGCGCTCTCGAAGAGGAGGGACATATCGATCCGGTCGCAGCACTCGCTCCTAAATCTTCTCATTGAATTGGTATGTGGGTCGAACTGAAACGGATATCGGTGATCCGGCAGTTGACAGAGATTCCGTTATTACCCGTTCAGCGCGCGCGTATCTCCCCTGATGAAGCCCATGCAATAGACGGGCTACTGACTATTGGTTCTGACTTCAAAGCTGAGACGATGACACGAGATGAACGGTTCTCACGCCGACGGATGCTCGAGTTGACTGGTGTCGCGGCATCGACAGCGTTCCTCGCAGGCTGTGGCGGTGGCGGCGGTGGTAACGGCGGTGGTAACGGTGGCGGTAACGGCGGCGGCGGTAGCGACGGTTTCGAGATCGATCCCGGGACGACCGTCGAGTTTAGCGGTCAGACGACCGAGTGGGAGGGGCTCGCTCCGTCGTCGATCGAGGGCGAATCGAACCCGACGCTGATTTTGCAGGAGGGTGAAGACTACACGATCGGGTGGACCGAGGGCGACGGTGCGGAACACAACATCGAGATTTGGGACGAAAATGGCGAAATCGTTGACGATCTGTCGACGGAGATCGTTAGCGAACCGGACGAAGAGCAGATGTTAGAGATCACGGCGAGCAGTGAGATGGCCCAGTACGTTTGCCAGCCCCACTCGTCGAACATGGTCGGCGATCTCCAGATCGGAGGTGGCGGTGGAAACGGCGGCAACGAGACCGAGGGTAACGAGACTGGTGGTAACGAGACCGGTGGTAACGAGACCGGCGGTAACGAGAGCGGCGACAACGAAAGCAGCGAGTAATCAGTCGCTCTCGATCCGGGGCCGGTTTGTCGTGAGACGACTATCGCGATTCGCAACCGCGTATAGCGTCCGTGTGACGAGGCTGCAGTCCGAGAGCGAAAACCCTTGATCGCTGTGATCGGGAAGCCGGGGTACGGTATGATGGCACGAGCGGCGGCGGCTGTCTCGTGGACCCCGGCAGAATTCGTATCCCGCTATTTCCAATAGTGGTATCGCTTGCAATGGCACCCCCTTTCAACGAACTATTCACGTATTCTCTGTCGGAGTCCTCCTACGGCTAACGCCGTGGGCCTCTTCCTCGTATGCACGTGAGAACCGCTAGCCGCCTCCGGAGTGCTGAATTGCAGGATGGGTAGATCGACCGCTATACCAATCGGTCGGTTTTGCTCTTTGGCGTGAGGGGTCGGAGGGATGACGTCTCTTCTCTACTACCAATAGATAGTAGCGCGATTTCGCTATTCGGTTCGAGATGTGGAAATGAATCTAGGGGTTCTGTTGCGGGCCTGTTCCACAGGCAGTTCGAATAGCGAAACTGTCCATTACAGGTAGACACCAAACATAGCCAATATGCCCGTTAGGAGGAAGTAGACGAAGCAAACACCGAAGAATCCCACTACTGCCAGGATCATGACCGTCCGGAGGTCTGAAGTCCAAGAATCTGTAGAGTTTTCATCCCTCCTTTCCATTCCGACTCCACTGTCTCTATATCCCATCGACTGGAGGACTGACTCCGCAGAATCCGGAGAATCTCGGTCCGTGCTTTCAATTCCAGTCACATCCATGCCTCCTATTCCACCGCCACTCATTCCACCGCTGTCCATTCCGCCGCCATCTCCGTCCATATCCTCTCCAAATGTATCTTCAGTAATAGGTTTTCTCCCTTGTTATGTCTCTCCCGTCTTCAAAATGACCCGATATGTGCTCTGAATTTGGCACCCTGTATTCAGCCCACTATCCCTGACAGAAACCGGATAGCCACGATTCGGAGCGTTAGATTCCTCATCTACACCGACGGAAATTTCCACTCTCAAACTGAATAAAGAAACCGTGCTACCAACTACTGGTACGGAAGATGTTGCCTCTGACGTGCTCACACCGGTTCTGATACCGTCCGATCAAACAGAGAGACGATCACCCTCGTCGTGCAACCCATCGTCCGCCTTGAAACGCTCTCTACGGCCCTTCCGACCGGCCGCCAATTTGACTAAGGTTCTTAGATATGAATCTGAGATATGTATTATAGATTTGAACCTGTGAACATGTGGCTCCCTAAGAGGACCGTCTAACGGGACGGGAAAATGTCGAGGCGTGCGACGAACAGCGAACGGCGACTCCCTATCGATCGGTCGATCCCTCGAGTCTGTCGCCACTGCCGTCGACGTCGACCGCTCTCGTACACCAGTGACAGAACTCGAGGTCCGGATCGAGTTCGTTGCCACAGTGGGGACAGGCAATCGTGCCGTCGTCGGCCGTCTCTGCGTTGATCGCCGCCGCGTCGGTCGTCGTTGGCGGGCGACGCTGCGCGTTCTGGGCGCGAGCGAGCAGATACGCGTCGACGGCGCTCAACCCGATGACGACGTACATCGGCGACACCGCCAGCATCGTCTCGAGGGTCGCAGTCCCGGCTAGCAGCGACTCGACCGCCGCCGGGTCGACGAACAGGGCGGACACGGCGACTGACGCGGCGAACCAGCCGAGCGCGCGACGCCAGCGCCGAAGATACAGGTGACCGAATCCGGTGAGGATTGCCGCCAGCAGCGCTGCGAGCCACGGCCGTTTCTGCGATACTGGTCGAACCATATCCTGACTAACCGTTCAGTAAGTAAAAGTCTTGGCGAACCCGCCGCGCCTCGCCACGGAGCCTCTTGGTGGGTGCGGGCATCGGACTTGAGCGCTCCTGTCGCGAATTGCCACGTGCGACTCGGTACCGGCCGAACGGACATTTTAATACGATATACACGCAAACCGAACGCTTACCCGACCGGACGCCGACATTCCAACCGACGTAATGGTTGAAACCGCGATCGCCGCTGTTGCCGGAGGCCTCGAGGCCATCGTCGAGACAGCGACGGGCTGGCCCGGGATGGGCGTTGTCTTCGTTTACTCGTTTCTGATCGCGTTCGTGCTCCCCGGCCCGAGCGAGATCGTGCTGGTCGCACCGCTCGATCTCGGGCTACCCTCGTGGGCAGAGCTCTCGAGTATCATGCTCGTGAGCGCGATCGGCAAAGCCGCCGGAAGCGTGCTGGCGTTTCATATCGGTCAGGAGGTCAAGCAGGCCGGACCGATAACGCGATGGTTGCGTCAGTCGCGATGGGACGTTCTGAAGTGGTCGGAGAAGCGCTCCGTCCGGCTCGCACAGCAGTACGGGTACGGTGGGATGACGGTGGCCCTGTGCGTGCCGTTCTTTCCCGATACGATCTCGATCTACGCGTTCGCCGTCCTCGAAACGGACTACGTGCGGTTCGCCGTCGCGACGTTTCTCGGGAGCCTCGGGCGGCTCCTCGTCACGGCCGGCGTCTTCGGCGGACTCGTGACGGTGTTTTGAACCCGATCGAACCGCCGAACTTGCGCGATCGCGACCGGCGCGTTGTCGTTCGGACGCACCGAGACGATGTGACCTGTGCGGTGGCCGGTTAGCGCCGCCGGCTCACTCTTCGACGAGGAGGTACTCCCGAACATAGCGCTCGAAGGCGGCGCGGCTGTCCTCGAGGACCTCCTCGTCGTTGTTGGTGACGCGAAGCACCATCGTTCCGAGGAAGACGTTCTGGAAGAGCGCCGCCGTTTGCTGGGGGTCGACCTCCTGGAACACGCCCTGTTCGATCCCCGACCGGATCGTATGTGCGATGTGTTTTCGAATGAAGCGATCGCTCCGGGAGAAATACTCCCGATAATCGTCGTCGTGGGCCGCCTGCGACCGAAGTTCGACGACCGCCTGCGTGAACTCGGTCGACGTCGCGGCGTCACCGAAGCCGAACGTTTGGTCAACGATTTCCTCGATGTGATCGTCCACGCCCCCATCCTGGTACGCGGGGATCTGGCCCTCGATCTCGTCCAGCATGAACTCGAGGAAATCGAGGAGGAGTTCGTCCTTGCTATCGTAGTGGTGGTACAGCAGCGACTTGCTCTTCGAGAACTCGTCGCCGATCCGCTGGATCGTGAGATCACTGTATCCGTGTTTACAGAGTGCGGCGTACGTCGCGCTCATGATAGCGCCGCGAGTACCTCCCGGATTCTCGAGGAATTGCGGAAGCTCCGTCATCGTCCTCGCGTCCCGTCCTTCCCGTGCGTTTCGACGGCGGTCTGACGTCGGTTCCGGGTCGATTCCGTAGTTCCCACCATGCTGACTGCCGGATACGACTACCAGCTATAAAAATCGATTGAACGGTCAGTCCAGACGGGTCGAGACGAATTTCTCTCAGACCCCTCTGCCGGGACGAAATAGCCGAGGAGAAAAAGGCATATAAGTGCTGATTGAATATTCAGTCAACACATGACAGCGAAACCGAAACGAACGGCCGGGATCACGACCGCTACCGGTCGGATCCGGGGGCGCTCCTCGCTCAGTAGCGAGTCGAGCGTACCGAACGAGGACGGAATACGAGGAGGTCTATCCGCCACATGAGTTGGATCGACGCGGTCTCCGATGCGGTCGCGGACTACAGTCGGCCCGTGATCGCCGTCATGCTCGTGCTCACGCTCGTCGTGGGTGCGGGCGCCGGAATGGTCGAGCAGTCCTCCGACCTCGATGCGTTCCAGAGCGACAGCGAGGAAGCGCAGAAGATGGAGTACATCGAGGAGAACTTCTCGACGGGCCAGGAGAACACGTCGGCCGCGCAAGTGATCGTCAGGGGCGAGAACGTCCTCACGCAGGAGGCAATGGTCGAGAATCTCCGGTTGCAACAGTCGTTCCGCGAGAACGAGACGATCAACCGGACGCTCGCCGACGAACGGCCGACGGTCGGCGTGGCGAACCTCGTCGCGCTCGCGTCGCTGTCCGAGGGTCAGCAGGCGGCACAAGCGAACGAGTCCGGTCAGCAACGGGTCGCACAGGAGGACAACGCCGGCCAGCAACAGGATGCACAGGCGAGCGCCGCGTCGCCGACGCTGCAACAGCAGATCGACGCCCTCGAGTCGATGAACGAGACGGAGTACGAACGGGCGCTCGGCGCCGTACTGAGCGAGGAGTCGTCGGGCGAGATGAGCGGACTGGCGTTCATGCCGACGAGCTACGAGCCCGGCTCCTCGAGCGCGAACGCGACGATGCTGTTGGTCACCCACCAGTCCGGCGGTGGCGGCGGTCAGGACGGGATGTCCAGCGAACTCGCCGACGCGCAACTGGCCATGCAGTCCATCGCGAACGAGGATGTCGAGGGCGAGGACTCCGAGGTCATCGTCTTCGGGAGCGGGATCATGGGCGAGGAGATCGAGAATTCGATGGGCGACAGCATCGCGATCGTCGGTCCTCTCGCGCTGCTGTTCGTCGTCGTCGCCTTGCTGGTCGCGTACCGCGATCTGCTCGATATCTTCCTCGGTCTGGTCGGTATCGGTGCCGTTCTCCTCTGGACGTTCGGGTTCATGGGCTGGGCGGGGATCGACTTCAACCAGATGTTCATCGCGGTGCCCGTCTTACTGATCGGGCTCTCGATCGACTACGCGATCCACATCTTCATGCGCCACCGCGAGCAGCGTCAGGCTGGCGGTGCGTACGGTGACGACGATACGCGCGGATCGATGCGGATTGCCCTGGCCGGCGTCGGCGTGGCGCTCGTACTCGTAACCGCGACGACGGCCATCGGCTTCCTCTCGAATCTCACGAGTCCGATCCCGCCGATACAGGAGTTCGGAATCGTGAGTGCGGTCGGGATTACGGCCGCCCTGCTCGTCTTCGGCATTCTGGTTCCGGCGCTCAAAATCGAACTCGACGAGTTCCTCGAGTCGCGCGGCATCGATCGGAAAAAGCGCGCGTTCGGGACGGGCGGCGGCCGATTCAGCCAGCTCCTGTCGGTCGGATCGACGGCGGCGCGACGGATGCCGCTCGTCATCATCCTCGTCGCGGTTCTCGTGAGCGCCGGCGGCGCGTACGGCGCGGCACAGGTCGACACCAGCTTCAACCAAGAGGACTTCATCGCGGAGGATCCGCCGGAGTGGACGGACAACCTTCCCGGTCCGATGGAGCCGGGCGACTACTCGATGAAGGAGAACCTCGAGTTCGTCAACCAGAACTTCGCCCGGGAGGACTCCCAGGCGCAGCTCCTCGTCGAGGGTAACGTAACTGATCCGGAGACGTTACGGCGACTCGAGGCGGCCGAACGCGAGGCCGCCGAGAGCGACGTCGCAATCACGCTCTCGAGCGGCGAGGCCGACCTCGAGAGTCCGCTGCGGACGATGCGCCAGACTGCGGAGCAGAACGAATCGTTCAACGCGACGTTCGCCGCGGCCGACACCGACGGCGACGGCGTGCCCGATCGGAACGTCGACCAGGTCTACGACGAACTGTTCGCCACCGCGCCCGACGAGGCGGCTAGCGTCATCCATCGGACCGACGAAGGGGACTACGAGGCCGTTCGGATGGTCGTCTCGACGAGCGGCGCCGCGTCCATGAGCGACGTCACGGACGAGATGCGAACGATAGCGGACGGGATCAGCGGAAACGGACTCGAGGCCACCGCGACCGGACAGACGATCACGTTCGACATCGTCCAAGACCAGCTGATGGACACGGTCATCGAGAGCCTGCTGATCACGCTCGTGGCCGTCTTCGCCTTCCTGATGGTCGCCTACCGGATCACGAAGGGCAGCGCAACCCTCGGGGCGGTGACGCTTCTCCCGGTCGTGTTCAGCGTTTCGTGGATCCTCGGGACGATGTATTTGCTCGAGATCCCGTTCAACGTCATGACGGGGATGATCACGAGCCTCACCGTCGGCCTCGGGGTCGCCTACAGCATCCACATCAGCGAGCGCTACAGTCTGGAACTGGAGCGCACCGGCTCGGTCTGGGAGGCGATGTCCCGGACGGTCACCGGCACAGGCGGCGCGCTGTTGGGCAGCGCGGCGACGACCGTCGGCGGGTTCGGTGTCCTCGCCTTCGCCATCCTCCCGCCGCTCCAGCAGTTCGGAATCATCACCGGGCTGACGATCACGTACGCGTTCCTCGCCAGCGTGATCGTCCTCCCGTCGCTGCTGGTGCTGTGGACGCGGTATCTCGGCCCCGACGTTTCCTTCGGCTCGACGAGTAGTTCACCCGCGCCCACGGCCAGCGACGGCGGGCGACCGGCCGACCAGCCGGAAGAAAGAACCGACGACTAATCCGGCGGGTTCCCACCCCTCTCCCCGTCGCGGTAGCGGGGACGGTATCTGCGGGAGAAATTCGCGCGTGCGACGCGTATCGATATCTTTGAACCGCTCGAGTACCTGGATCTGACTATGAGCACCGGTATCGCTGTTCTCAACTTCGGTGAACCGTCGGAACCGGACCGAGACGCCGTCGTCGACTACCTCGAGCGGATCTTCCTCGCGAACATGGAAATCGAGGGCGAGACGACGCCCGAGGCGGCGCGCGAACGAGCGCGCTCGCTGGCGGAGCGTCGCGTCCCCGCGTTGATCGAGGAGTACGAAGCGATCGGCGGATCGCCGCTGAACGCGCACGCCGAAACGCAGGCGGAGCGACTCGAGTCCGAACTCGTCGCCCGCGGCCACGACGTGACGACCTACAACGGGTTCCAGTTCACCGAGCCGTTCGTCGAGGACGCGGCGACCGCCGCGGCCGAAGACGAGGTGTCGAACCTCATCGGATTGCCACTCTACCCCCTCTGCGGGCCGTCGACGACGGTGCAGGCCCTCGAGGACCTCTCGGCCGGCGTCGACGATCTCGACTGGTCGCCGGAGTACCACGAGATCACCGGCTGGCACACGCACTCGGCGTATCTGCGGCTGCGCGCCGACGCGATTCGTGACACGCTCGAGCAAAACGGCCTCGAGTTGGGGACGGAGACGCGACTCGTCTTCTCGGCCCACGGCACGCCGCAGTACTACCTCGAGGAGGGGAGCCGATACGCGCAGTACGTCGACGAGTACGCGGAGATCGTCAACCGAATGCTCGGCGACCCCGGCTACGAACTCGGCTACCAGAACCACGAGAACCGCGACGTCGCGTGGACGGAGCCGGACGTCGAATCCGTCGTCGAAGACCTCGACGCCGAGCGCGTCGTCGTCGACCCCGTCAGTTTCATGCACGAGCAAAGCGAGACGCTCTCCGAACTCGACCTCGAACTCCGCGAGGAAGCCGAGGAGCGGGGGCTCGGGTTCTTCCGCGTCCCGGTTCCCTACGACGACGACCGCTTCATCGAACTCCTGGCGGACCTCGTCGAGCCGTTTGTCGCCGACTTCGATCCGGAATACTACGGCTTCCAGTCGTGTACGTGCCGGGACAGTCCGAACGCGATGTGTCTCAACGCCCGTCGGAACGAGCCGGCGCGAGACGAGTGAGACAGGATGCGTATCGGAATCGTCGGAGCGGGGATGACGGGACTCGCGCTCACGCACGCGCTCGCCGAGCGCGGCGTCGACAGTGTCACCTACGAAGCCACCGGCGAACCCGGCGGTGTCATCGACTCTCGCGTCGTCGACGGACGCGTCATCGAAGTCGGCCCGCAGCGCCTGCGGCTCAGCGAGCCGGTCGCGGAGTTAGTCGATTCGGTCGGCTTACGACGGGAGCTCGTCGCGGCCGACGACTCGCTCCCGTTGTACGTCTACAGCCGCGGGGCGCTTCGGCGCGTTCCGCGGTCGGCGACCGCGTTCCTCAAGACGGACCTCCTCTCGCCGACCGCGAAGCTTCGCGTTCTCGCGGAGCCGTTGACCGGGGACGCGAAGCCGGACGAATCCATCGCGGAGGTGTTCACGCGAAAGTTCGGACGGGAGGCCTACGAGAACCTCGCCGGGCCGATCGTCGGCGGCACGTTCGGCTCCGACCCGGCCGAGATGCCCGCGCGGCACGCGCTCGAGTCGCTGTTCGAACTCGAGCAGCGACACGGAAACCTGCTCGTGCCCGCCGCCAAACGGCTCCTCGGCTCGAGCGAGTCGCCCCCGCCGGTCTCGTTCGAGCGCGGATTGCAACGGCTCCCGCGGGCGCTCGCGGACGCACACGACGACCGGGTCCGGTTCGAAACGCCGATCCGATCGATCCGCGAGGCGGGAGACGAGGTCGTCGTCACGGGAGTCGACGGCGACGTCGAGCGATTCGATCACGTCGTCGTAACGACGCCCGCGGGCGAGACTGCCGACCTGCTCCGAGAGACTGTTCCGGAGGCGGCTGCTCTCGAGGAACTCACCTACAATCCGCTCGCGCTCGTGCACCTCGTCTCCGACGCCGGCGCGAACGGGTTCGGCTACCAGGTTCGACGCGACGAACCGCTGCGGACCCTCGGCGTGTCCTGGAACGCGAGCCTGTTCGACCGCGACGGCGTCTACACGGCCTTCCTCGGGGGGATGAACGACGCAGAACTCTGCGACAGGGCGGACGAAGCAATCGGCCGGATCGCGGCTCGAGAGTTCGAGCGCGTCCTCGGCGCCGAGGCCGACGTGTTGCACGTCGAGACGCTCTCCTCGGCGTTTCCGGCCTATGATTCGTCGTGGAGCGCGCTCGACCGCGTCGACCTCCCCGAGCGGATCCACCTCGCGACGAACTACACGTCACGAATGGGGATTCCCTCGCGCGTTCGGGAGGCGAACAGTCTCGCGGAGACGTTCGCCGACGAAGCCAGCTAGGGCCGCCCGAACTCGGGTGACCTCACCGTCTCCGATCGGGAACGGACCGAGCTACTCCCACTCCCAGTTTTTCGCGGTTTCGACGAACGCCGCGACCGACTCGATCGGCGTCTCCTTGCCGACGCCGTGCCCGAGGTTGCAGACGTACCCGCGCGGTCCGGCGGCCTCGATCATCCGTGCAGTTCGATCTCGAACCGTTTCGGGATCGGCAAACAGCAGCGTCGGATCGAGGTTGCCCTGCACCGGCGTCGTCCCGAGCTCCTCGCGCGCATGCTCCATATCGACGGTCCAGTCCAGCGAGACGGCGTCGGCGCCGCCGGTTCGCAACTGTTCGAGCCGACCGCCCATCCCGCGGACGAACAGTATCGTCGGCGCGTCGATCGCGGAGAGGATCTTGCGGTGCAGCGGGCGCACGTACTCCTCGTAGTCCGCCGGCGGGAGGACGCTCGCGTAGGTGTCGAACAGCTGGACGACGTCCGCGCCGTGGTCGACCTGCAGTCGGAGGTACTCCGCGACGACGTCCGCGAACCGCTCGAGCAGCTCCTCGAACGCGGCCGGCTGCTCGGCGCGGAACCGGCGGATCGCCCCGTTCTGGTGGTCGGCACCGCCGGCCACGGCGTACGACGCGAGCGTGAACGGCCCACCGGCGAATCCGATGACGGCGTCCGTCTCGGCGACCGACGCGGACAACCGATCGAGCAGGTCGTAGACGAAGTCGAGTTCGGTCTCGACGTCGCGGTGGTCCGCCGGAACGTCGTCGGGCCCCTCGACCGGATTCGGGATGACCGGACCGACGCCGGACTCGATGCGGTAGTCGAAGCCGAGGGGCTCGAGACACGTGAGAATATCCGAGAACATCACGACGCCGTCGACGCCGTACCGCTCGTAGGGTTGCAAGGTGATCGTTTCCGCGATGTCCGGCGTTTCGATGGCCTCGCGAAACGAGTGCTCGCTTCGAAGCTCCCGGTACTCCGGGAGGTGCCGTCCGGCCTGGCGCATCAGCCAGACCGGCGGCCGTTCGGTGCGTTCGCCCCGCGCCGCTCGAACGAGCAGTGGTGTGGTCATACTCGGACGTCGCCCACCGAGTAAAGAGTAGTTTCGGTTGCCATCCGCCGGTTCCAAGAGTGTCGTCGCCGTCTCGCTCCGCGTCGACTACGGGCGACGATCCGTCGCGTGGTACGTGCCAACGAGCCGTCAGTACGGCGACCGCGCCGGGTCGTTACCGCGACAGGCCCCGTCGATCTCCCACCGACAGATCCGGTCAATGCTGGAGTGGAGCGAATCTGCTCTCTACCGTAGTAAGCAGAACGGTCTCTTGACAGGTTACAGACTGATTCGATCGGTTTGACTTCCCAAATACTTACCCCATCATATGGGGGTGGTATTTTTGTAGTATTACAAAAATACAAGCGTAAACCGACCAGTAGAACATCTTGTTGTCGTAGTCATATGTATCCTACCTGATGGTTTCTTATCGGACTCGGGATGCTACGCTCGAACTCGACTATCGTACCGAATCACGAGAAACGCACTTATCGTTCCGTCCCCTTTCGACGGTCACAATGATGGCGACAACGCACGTGCTCTGGGGGATGGCGCTCGCTCTCCCGGTCCTCGCGACCGCCCCGGAGTTCGCCCCGGCCGCCTTCGCGGCCGGACTCGTCGGCGGACTGGTCCCCGATCTCGATCTCTACGCCGGCCACCGGAAGACGCTCCACTATCCGATCTACGCGTCGCTCGCGACCGCGCCGGCGCTCGCGCTCGCACTCGCGGCGCCGTCGACACTGACCGCCGGCCTCGCCGTCGCGCTCGCCGCGTCGGCCCTCCACGCCGCCGCCGACGTCCTGGGCGGCGGCCTCGAGCTCCGACCGTGGCAGGAGGGCTCAGAGCGAGCGGTGTACAGTCACTATCACGGCCGCTGGATCCGACCCCGGCGGCTCGTCCGTTACGACGGCGCACCCGAGGATCTCGCGCTCGCCGCGGTCGTCGCGGCGCCACTCGTCGGAACGGGCGACGGGACCGTGACCGCCGTCACGGTCGCGTTCCTGTCGGTTTCGGCCGTCTACGTACTATTGCGAAAACCGCTCGCGACGCTCGCCGAGCGACTCGCCGGCCTCGTCCCGCAGCCGCTGGCACCGTACCTGCCCGAGCGCTATCGCGAGTCCGGCGCGTACTCGCGGCGGTAAAGTAGTCGGAGACGCCCACACTACTATCGGTCTGGTAGTCTCGGACGGTCGGATGGGTCACAGTCGAGCCGTCCACCGCCCTCGATGCCGACCGTCGTCCGAACCGTCGTCGTCAACGACGGGAGCAATTCGCTTCGACGGCGGCGAGTACGTCCGCGATCAGCTTACAGCGATAGTATCTGACCGTCCCGGATCGACTGTCGTACTCGATCACGTCCCCGTCCTCGAGCGCGGGCAAGTGGCGGTGGTGGAGTTCTATTTTCCAGGTCTCGGCGCTCACGTCGGTGTGCTCGTCGGCCAACGTGGAGACCAGTCGATCGACGTTCATCGAGTCGCGTTCCGACCGTTCGAGAACGGAAACGACGGTGCGACGCCGGGTGTTCGATAGTAGCCGGAGCACGTTCCCTGCCGTACACGAACACACTTCGACGTCGTTTCGGTTGACGGTTGGACACCCAGTCATAGTTCCTACCGGATCGTCGTTCTACCGGAGCGGGCTAAAAGCCATATCGTGTTCCCAGCGACTGACATACTTCTCAGTATCGAACGGTCTCGAAAACGTGAATTGGAAGTCGATCGCCCCGCCAGACGATCACCGAACGACCGTCACCGGCATCGATGCCCGTCGAACGACCTGTTCCGCAACACTGCCCAGCAGCACGCGCGAAACGCCCGAACGGCCGTGACTGCCGATGACGATCTGATCGACGTCGTTTTCGTCGGCGAATTCGACGATGTCGCGGATCGGTTCTCCGACGACGGTTTCGGTCGTCAGCGAGGCCTCGTGACCGTGCTCGTCGGCGATCTCCCGGGCCGTCTCGAACAACGCCTCGGCTCGCTCTTCCTCGAGTTCGACGAGCCGTTCGAAGTTGAAGTGAGTGTCCGTCCGGTACGCCGACATCGAAGGGTTGACGACGTGCAACGCCGTGATATCGGCGTTTGGAAACGTCGTCACGGCGTGTTCGATCGCCGCGCGCGCCGGTTCGGAATTGTCGATCGGGACGAGAACGTGCATAGGTGACCGTTCGACGATCACTGACATATATGCTATGTGAATTCCCCCCATTCGGAACTACGAGCAAGGGTCTTGGGATCGAACGGAGCACTCGAGCGACCGCGTGCTATTCGCCGGGTTGCCATCCTCCTTGCCCTTTATATCGGAGGCGGTCCGACGTCCACCCAGGGATGTACTCCGACGTCCTTCTCGCGACCGACGGCAGCGAGTGTGCGCGAGCGGCGACGTCGCACGCGGTCGACCTCGCGGCGACGTACGGTGCGACGTTGCACGCGCTTTACGTGATCGAAACCCGGATCGGCTACGACAGCGACATCGTCGATCCGGCGACCATCGAAGACGACCTCCGCGCGGAGGGCGAGTCCGTCCTCGAGGCGGTCGACGCCGAGTGTCGGGCGCGGGACGTGACGCTCGTCGACCGGATCCGGAAGGGCGTCCCCGAACAGGAGATCGCCGACTACGTCGAGACAGAAGGAATCGATATCGTCGTCGTCGGGACGCGAGGGACGTCCGCGTTCAAGACGATTCTCCTCGGGAGCACGAGCGAAGCGCTCGTCCGCGACCTGTCGGTTCCCGTCGTGCTGGTGTCCGAGGACGACGAGACGACCCCCGATGCCTGACCGTCTCCGACGACTGAGTCGATCCGGGCGATCGAGTCTGTCGGAAGCCAGCTCCGCGTCGGGCGTTTAGCTCTCCGCGTGTAGCGATATTCATATGTATCCCGAGTGGTCAGCACGACCTAGAAGCATGTCCACACCGGCCGAGTCGAGCGGGGTACGCGGGACCCGGTACGCATTACTCACAGTGTTTTTCGTCGGACTCCGACGGCGGAACCCGGGTGCGGTCGTGAATGCCGTCGCCGCAGCGGCCGGTACCTACCTTCCCGATTTCATCGCGCGCGCCTACGGCGTCGAACTCGAGCCGTGGCAGCGGGCGTACGTCAATACCGCGATGCTCACCCACGCCGTCGGGATGCTCGGTCCCTACGACGAGGTCTGGTGGTGGGACCACCTCACGCACGCCCACTCCTCGTCGATTCTGGGCGGGCTGATTTACGCCGTTAGCCGTCGACGGGGACGCGATCCCGGTCCGCGGGTCGTCGCCGTCGTCGTCTGTCTCGGTCTCGGCTGGGAACTCCTCGAGTACGTCATTCACACCGCGGCGAACCGCCTCGGGCTCGAGCCGATACTCGTCACGTACGGTCCGAAAGACACCGCCCTCGACATCGTCTTCGATCTGGTCGGCGCGGTGCTCGTGCTCGCGTTCGGAGACTGCGTCCTCGGCGAGTTCGAGGACGGCGAGTAAGTTGTTCTCTCGGCCTCTTCCGCTTCATCTACCCCTCGCTCGGGACATTCGTTCCCGATCGATCGCGACTCCCGACGAACCGCCCCTCGGACTGCAGGAGACGCCCCATCGAGCCGATCACGACGAACGCATCGCGACCAGTACGGGGACGTCGACCGTCCGCAAGAGCGTCGAGGTGACGCTCCCGAGGATTCGGCGGCCGAGGCGCGACCGGCTGCGGGCACCCACGACGAGTAGGTCGATATCGGCCTCGTCGACGTACTCGCGAACGCCGGCCGCGACGCCGTCGAAGGACGTCGTCCGGACAACCGCGGTCGTGACGGCCGGCGCCGCGTCTTCGATTTCTGCCGCCGCGTCCTCGACGATTTCCTCGCCCTCCGCCTCGTGTCGTTCGATGAACTCCGTTCCGAGGCCGCCCGCGGCGAACGCGCCGCCCGCGGCCTGCAGATCGACCACGTTCAACACGTGAATCGTCGATCCGTACTCCCGTGCGACCGCGGCGCCGTGTCGTCCCGCGATAGCCGCGGGTTCGCTCCCGTCCGTCGGAACCAGCAGGTCGGAGTAGTCGGCCACTGCGTCCGAAGCTCCCCTCGGGACGACGAAGACGGGGACGTCGCTCCGATGGAGGAGCCGCTCTGTGACGCCACCGAGGAGTCGCTTTCCGAGCCCCGTATGTCCCCGTCTGCCGACGACGATCAGCCCCGCATCCTGGTCGGCAGCGCGCGCCATGATCCGGTCTGCGGGCTTTCCCTCGACCAGTTCCGTCGTTACGGACTGGTCGAGATCGGACGCGAGCGCCTCGATTTTCTCGAGCACCGCCTCACCCCGTTCTCGAAGGCGAACCGTTTCGGAACCGGGACTCGAGACCCGCAGCGCCTTCGAGTCGACGACGTAGACGGCGTCGACGGCCGCATCGAAGGCGCGCGCGAACTCAAGTCCGCGCTCTGCCGCCCGCTCGGCCTCGTCGCTTCCGTCGACCGCGATCAGTATCCGGTCGTACATGGCCTGACGTTCGACGCCGACGGTCTTCGTTCTTTGCGACCGATCGAACCGATACTGCACTACGGACGGAGAGTTTGGCTTGTCCGTTCGTCCGCAGTACCGCTCGATAACCCCCGTTCACACGTCGATCTGGGCGATATTCAAAACAGAGATGATAGATGACCAGATCGGATCGACGCGATCCGTCTGGCGGATTCTCGTGTCCGGTTCCACGGGAGTAGGTTTAAGTCCTGCCTCCTGTATCAATGATACATGGCACTCGAAACGGTCGTTCTCGTCTGTAAACCCGGTGATGAAGGATTAGGGCCGAAACTCGCGGAAACGGTCATCGATATCGCGAAGCCGGCGAACGCCCGCGTGGACGTCGCACAGGTGTTCACGGACGACGAGTACGAAAACACCACGACGAGTCTCGGTCTCGACGACGACACCAAGATCGCTCCCGAACGGATCGCGACCCAACACGGAACGTTTCGGACCATCGTCGATCGGTTCGACACCGAGGGACTCGAGTACGACGTGAGCACCGCTATCGGCCCGCATGCGAACACCATCGTCGACCTCGCGGCCGACGCGGACCTCCTCGTCATCGGCGGCGACAAGCGGTCGCCGGCCGGAAAGGCCATCTTCGGGTCGACGACCCAAGAGGTGCTGCTCTCAGCTCCCTGCCCAGTGGTGTTCGTCCGGCGGGAGTGAGTCCGGAGCGACGTACCGTGATCCCGATCCAGCGTCTCTTTTGCCAGACTCGCGTTCTTGGAGCGCTTTGCGCTCTCCACTGGTCGACGAATCGTCGATACGCTTCGACAACAGAACGCGGCGTGTTCTGCGGGCGGCGCAGCCGTCCAGAATCGAGAATCATAAAATTCCCGTCAATATTTTCGGTGCCTGGTCTTGGGAGGATAATACAATATAAATTAGTAGAAATCTAATCCCCGATGTAGTTCTCTTTGGACAGCGAGACACCATCCTGCTTCGGTTCTGTATAGTGTAACCGAGAAACGTGATCTCTCCGATACTGAGTCGCCCGTCGATGGCGACGGACATCAGACAACTTATTTTCAGTTAGAATTGACCGACCGTTTGACCCTGTCGATCGAAACCACGTTGAAAGTGGTTTTACACCCTCCAACTGCAGATTGGCCGCTTCTATAATTCGTGAATCGGCAGTCGGGCGATCGCTAAAGGTATCTTGAATAGATTATCCACTACTATAGCACACAGTGGCTCCACCAGTTACTCAACAGACAATTACCAGCAGCGGTGCGAAACTAGATCGTGCCTCTTCGTGCTCAACTATCGTGTTCGATAAATGCCTCACCGGCGTCTTCTGCCATCTCTTTGGCCTCAATATGCGAGTACGATTTGCGGACGACCTCCTCGCTGTTATCCAGCAGTCGGGCGGCGGCGGTGAACCCACGTTGTCGAACCATTACCTCTCCAGCGCCGCGGCGCCCGCCGTGCGGGGCGAGATAGTCGTGCTTCCCCTCGAGTTCGAGATCGGCCTCCTCGCAGAGTCGGCGCATGATCCGGCGAGCGCCGTCGGTGTTGATGGAGGGCGGCGAGAGGTCGCGTTCGCGCAGCGCGTCGAACACGTCGGTCTGTCCGGTGAGTTCGTCGACGAACGACTCGACTTCGTCCGTCGACCAGCCGTATTCGTTTCGTAACCCGGTCCGAAGCGTTTCATAAAGCGAGGGGAGGTGAAACGTCGGAAACACCGGCCAGTCGTCGCTCGCGGGATCGAGCAAACTTTTGTATCGCCGCATAGGGTTTACTGCCTGTTTCGTCAGCGATCGATCGGACCAGTCCTGCTTTTTCGCGAGGACGGTCATTTTCTGATCGTCGAGCGAGACGTCGCCCCACCGGAGGCCGTTCCGGCGATCGTCTTTCGGGTCCGCGAAGATTTCTCCGCCACGGACGCCGGAGTAACAGAGGACGTAGACGAGCGCTCGGTCGCGGAACTCCTGAATTGCGCCGAACCCCTTCTCGTCGGCGGCGTCGTGTGCCCGTTCGTCGACGTGTCGCGTGATCAGGAGTCGGTGTTCGTCGGTCCAGGCCTGCTGGTCGCCCGACCGACGGCCGTCGTTCGCCGGAAGGGGCTCCTTCGCGACGTTTCGCTGCGCGTAGTTCGCCTCGAGGAGGCCCTCGCGAACGCACCAGCCGATGTAGGCGCTCACCTGCGCGTAGTAGGTCCGGATCGTCCCCGGCGCGAGGTCGCGAGCGGTGAGGTCTCGAGCGTACCGGCGGAACGTTCGCTCGTCGATATCGTCGAACGTCGTGCCCGATCGGGAGTCCGACTCGAGCCACTCGAGGAAGTCCTCGACGCAGCGCTCGAGGTTTCGACGGTAGTTGCCGCTCCCTTCGCCGCCCTTCGACTTCGAGCGGAGGAACGCCTCGAGCGGGTCGCCGACTGCTGTCGATTCCGTAGTCACACGTGATCACCCTCGAGCGTCGATTTCTTCTTGTGACCCATCGTTCGTGATCGGTAGAGAGACCGGACACCTATAAAACTACACTTGATTAGTCCGCTTTCTACTCTACAGTCCCCGATAGCGGACCGACTCTGCACGGTGCTGAGTGCTCTTGCGGGGAGGAGCCGGAATATCGGTCTGCCCACAGGAGAGCGCGAGTCGGTTCGCTGCGGGGAAGCGCCGCGGAGAGACGAGCGTCGACGAGTTCGAATATCGACTGCAGACAGTGCTCGACGCTCAGGAGACGGCTACTCGTGGCTCGCCTCGAACGCGCGAGCACTCGAGAGCACCGTCGCGTCGTCGAATCGGTCACCGATTAGCATGAGGCCGGCCGGTAGCCCGCCAGCAGTTCCAGCGGGTACCGATATCGCCGGATGGCCCGTCACGTCGAATGGGGAGGTGTTGTGTAACATGTTCAGCGCTCTCTCGATCGCCTCGACGCGCGAAATCGTCTCGTCGACTTCGTGTGCGGTTTGTGGGGTCGTGGGCATCGCGAGCACGTCGATGTCCTCGAGCGCCTCGTCGTACTCCGCGGCCAGCTTTCGACTGAGATTCTGCGCTTTCGCGTAGTAGCGGCCGCGGTACTCATCCGACAGATACTCTCCGAGGACGAGCGTGAGTTTCAGCGTTGTGATGTAGTCGTCGGCGTGGGCGCGTCGCGCCCGTCCGAAGGCTTCGGCGAGCTGCGTGTCGTAAAACCCGTTTCCGTAGTGGCCGACGCACTCGCCGTCGACTGTCGCGGACGTCTCCTCGAGCGCGATGGCGTTCCAGATGGTGAGGCCGTCTACGTGCATCGGGACGGACACCGCTTCGACCGTCGCGCCGGCGTCCTCGAAGTCGGCGAGCGCGTCGCGGACGGTCTCGTCAACGCCCGGTTCGCTCGTCTCTCGACCGAAGCCCTCCTCGACGACGCCGACGGTCACGTCCGACGGATCGTCCGAAAGCGCCTCAAGGTAGTCGTCGGTCGGGACCTCGCCCTGACGCGGATCGAGGCCGTCTTTCCCGGCGATCACGTCGAGGACTCGCGCGCAGTCCTCGACCGTGGAACACATCGGTCCGGCGTGGTCGAACGACCGACCGAGACCGGCGATACCGGTGTAGGGAACGAGTCCGTGAGTGGGCTTGTGACCGACGATTCCGCTCCAGGCGGCCGGGATCCGGATTGAGCCGCCCTGGTCGCCGCCGATGGCGACGTCGACGTCCCCGTTTCCGACGGCCGCAGCCGAGCCCGAGGACGAGCCGCCCGCGATGTAGTCGGAATCGACGGGGTTCAACACCGGCCCGGTCGCGGAGAGTTCGCCGCTCCCGGAGAACGCCATGTCTTCCATGTTCAGCTTTCCGGTGATGGTCGCGCCGGCGTCGAGGAGCCGCGTGACGATCGTCGCGTCGGTCGACGGGACGTATCCCTCGAAGAGCTTCGAGCCGAGCGTCAGCTCGACGCCGGCCACGTTGACGTTGTCCTTCAGTCCGACCTCGTAGCCGGCGAGCGGACCGTCGTCGGCTCCCTGTACCTCGCATTTCGTGACGAAGGCGTTGAGCGGATCCTCGTCGCGTCCCGGTCTGTGCCCCGGATCGCGGTCAGTGTACTCGACCCGCGGTCGATAGTCCGGGAGCTCGTCCAACCGTTCGTAGCCGGCGAGCGTCTCGGCGATGACGGCTTCGAAGTCCGCTACTTCCGCGTCGCTCAACTCGATATGGTGCTGTTCCGCGTACGCTCGGATCTCCTCCGGCGTCGGTGCTTGAACGTTCGGTGGTGACTCCGACATCCTAGCGTGAGTGATGGTAACAATGTACTAAAATCTTCTCTGTCGTCCAGCGACCGCAGCTTCGATTTCGAGCGCTCAGACGCGATCATGATACTTCAGATAGCCGTCGGTGAGCAGGCTCGCGAAGAACGACTCGACGGCCGGGTCGTAGGGCGGTGCGAGTTCGAGCAGTTCCTCGTCGACGGCGCGCTTCGTTTCCTCGCGGGAGCCGGTCTCCTCGTACAGTTCGAGGATTCGCTCGTCGTATCGGCGGAGTTCGGCCCGCGCCGTCTCGAACGCCTCGACGGGGTCGTACGGCCACTCGCCGAAGTGGGGAAAAACGATCCGATCAGGTTCGAGTTCCTCGAGTCGGTCGACGGCGTCCGCGATCAGTTCGACGTCGAAATTGGGGAGGGTGGCCGGCGGCAGCCACTGGTCGGCCTCAGCGAGGTAGAGCCCGAGACACTCGGCGGCGAACAGGAGCTCCCGCTCGGGGTTCCAGACTGCGAAGTGGTCGGGCGAGTGGCCCGGCGCGTAGATCAACTCGAGGCTATTGGTCCCGATATCGAGCGTCCGTCCCTCGTTGGGGACGCCGACGACGTTCTCCTCCGGGACTGGCCCCTGTTCGCCCATCAGCTCGAAGTGATCGCCCATCGCCCGCTTGCTGCTCTCGACGAGTCCGCTCGGATCGATCAGATGCGGGGCGGTCGATTCGTGGATGAAGACGTCGAGGTCCGGCGCCGCGTCGACGAGATCGCTCGCGGCGCCGCTGTGATCGACGTGAACGTGCGAACAGACGAGATTCGAAAGTTCCGACGGGGCGACACCGCACTCTTTGAGTCCGTCCCTGATTGTCTCGGCGGTGGCTGCGATGCCCGCGTCGACGAGCGTCGGTTCGTCGTCGTCGAAGAGATAGACAGACGCGACGCCCGAATCGAACATTCCGATATCGATCCCGTACACGCCGTCGGTGACTTCGAAGGTCGACATGGGAACAGGTGTGTCAGCGAATGGCAAATCCCTTTCGGAGAGTTCGACGGTCCGCCTCGAGATCTGAACCGTTCCGAGACATTTGAGAGCGAAACGTATCTCGGTTCGAATTCGGAGTCTCGATACCGCTGTAACTCCGAATTCGCGATCACCAATCGGCATCGACTTCCTGTGACAGTCCGCACCGGACCCTCCCGGTGCGGTCGATCGTCCACGTGTTATTTGATCCCGTGAACCGCACTACGAGTCATGTCCGTGACTGACGAACGTACGGCCGATACGAGCGATCGCCTGATCGAACTGGCGTGGTCGACATGACGCCGCCGAACGGCTCGATTCGATCGTTCGAGGTCGACGTCGGGCGAGACGCGATCGACGACCTCCGGCGACGTCTCGCCGAGACGCGCTGGCCGGATCAGTCCCCCGATTCGGGGTGGGAGTACGGAACGAATCGGGAGTATCTCCGGGACCTCTGTCGGTATTGGCGGGAGGACTACGACTGGGAATCCTTCGAGGAGCGGTTCAACACCTTCGACCAGTACGTGACGACGATCGACGGCCAGCGGATTCACTTCTACCACGTCCGCTCGCCCGAATCGTCGACGCTCCCGCTGCTCTTACCCCACGGCTGGCCGGGCTCGGTCGCGGAGTTCCTCGACGTGCTGGGGCCGCTCAGCGATCCGGCGGCCCACGGCGGTGGTCCCGAAGACGCGTTCGATCTGGTCGTCCCCTCGCTCCCGGGCTACGGGTTCTCCGGTCCGACGCGAGAGCGGGGTTACGACGTGACGGCGATGGCGTCGGCGTTCGACGATCTGATGGATCGCCTCGGCTACGATAGCTACGTCGTCCAGGGCGGCGACTGGGGGGCGCTCATCGCCGCGGTTCTCGGTGCGAGCTATCCCGATCGCGTCGACGCGATTCACACGAACATGCTGTTCGTGACCCCCTCGCGGCTCGAGGACCCGGTGGCGATGCTCGACGACGAGGAACGGGCCGCCTACCGGGAGACCAGCGAGTTCTACGAGACCGGCTTCGGCTACCACGAGATTCAGTCGACCAGACCGCAGAGCCTCGCCTACGGACTCACCGATTCGCCGGCGGGACTCGCCGGATGGATCGTCGAGAAGTTCCGGGCGTGGAGCGACGGCGACGACGTCGACGAGGCCATCGGTCGCGATCGACTGCTCGATAACGTCGGCGTCTACTGGCTCACCGAGACGATCAATTCCTCGATGCGCCTGTACTACGAGACCGACATCGAAGCGACGGTGCCGGAATCGGTCGACGTGCCGGTGGGACACGCCCGCTATCCCGCGGAAATCATCAAGACGCCCCGCAGCTGGGCCGAGGAATTCTACAACGTCGTCCGCTGGAGCGAGCTGCCCGAAGGCGGGCACTTCGCCGCGATGGAAGTCCCCGATCTTTTCGTCGACGAGGTCCGCTCGTTCTTCCGGGAGATCCGCTGACCCGCGCTATTTTCGCGGTCGTCGGCGTCCGGCGTTCAGGGTTCGACCGACGCCTCGCCGGTTCTGAGCACGAAGAACTTCAGGTCTCCCTGGAAGACGACGGTGTCGTCCTGCGTCGTCATCTCCGTGTCGAAGACGACGAGTCCCACGTCGTCGCGGCTCTCGAGGTCCTTCGTCTCGGCGACCTCGATCTCGACCGAGACGGTGTCGCCGATGCGGACGGGATTGGGCAGGTCCATGTAGTTCATCCCGAGGAACGCGTAGGCGGTCCGCTCGAGGATGCCGATCCGCATGACCATCCCGATCGCCTGCACGAAGGTCATCGGTCCGTGGACGATCCGTTCGCCGAAGTCCCGCTCTCGGGCGTGTTCCCGGTTCGTGTGGAGTTCGTTCCAGTCGCCGGTCGTCGCAGCGTGCATCACGACGTCTGTCTCGGTGATGGTCCTGCCGGGACTGTGGAACGTCTGGCCCTTTTCGAACTCCTCGAAGTGATGCGGCTCGTAGCTGTACGCCATACCGGCACCTCCTCGAGGATTCACAAATATCTTTGTCCGTGATCGACCGACGGTTCTGAATCGAACCCGACCCCGTGCGAAGAGGAACAGCTATAGGAGAAACGGGAGAAATCGTCTAGCATGGACTTCAGCTTTACCGACGAGCAACGCCAGATCGTCGAGATGGTCGAGGAGTTCATCGACGAAGAAGTCGTGCCAATCGCCGACGAGATCGACCACACCGACGAGTTTCCCCGCGAGCTGGTCGACGAACTCGCGGAACTCGGACTGATGGGGATGCCCTTCCCCGAAGAGTACGGCGGCGCCGGACTCGACTATCACGCCTACCCGGCGGCCCTCGAGGAGATCTCGCGGGGTTCGGGCGGTCTGGGCACGATCGTCGCCGCGCACACCTCGCTGGCGGGGAACATGCTCTACGAGTTCGGTGACGAGTCCCAGAAGAAGGAGTATCTGACGCCGCTGGCCGAGGGCCGCGACATCGGCGCGTTCGCGCTCTCGGAGGCCGGCGCGGGCAGCGACGTGCCGGCGATGGAGACCACGGCGGAGAAAGCGGGCGACGAGTACGTCGTCAACGGCGGCAAGCTCTGGATCTCGAACGGTTCCGTGGCCGACACGGTCACGCTGTTCGCCAAAACGGACCCGGACGCGGGCAGTAAGGGCATCTCGTCGTTTATCGTCCGTCCCGAGGAGGACGACGGCTTCATCGTCGAGGGCACCGAGGAGAAACTCGGCGACAAGGGGTGTCCCACTGCCGAACTCCGGTTCGACGACCTGCGAATTCCCGAGAACCGACTCCTCGGCGAGGAGGGCGAGGGCTTCGTGCAGGCGCTGAAGACGCTCAACGGGGGTCGGATCACCATCGCCGCCCGGTCGGTCGGGATCGCGCAGGCGGCCCTGGACGAGGCGCGGAAGTACAGCCAGGACCGCGAGCAGTTCGATCGACCGATCTCGGACTTCCAGGCGATCCAGCACAAACTGGCCGACATGGACACGAAGACGCGCGCGGCTCGGCTGCTCATGCACGACGCGGCCGACAGGAAGATGCGCGGCGAGAACTTCGTCAAGGAGGCCGCACAGGCCAAGCTCTACGCCAGCGAGGTGAGCCGCGAGATCGCCAACGAGGGCATCCAGATCCACGGCGGCTACGGCTACACCAAGGACTTCGCCGCCCAGCGGTTCTACCGCGACGCCAAGCTCAACGAGATCTACGAGGGCACCAGCGAAGTGCTGCGGAACACGATCGCGCGGGAACTGCTGAACGCCTGACCCGCCGCGAACGGCCGAACTGACGTCGAGGGCGGCTCGAGAGAGCGCTCCGCTCCGAACAGGGATACCGCGCGCCGTTACTCTTCGGACACTGAGTCCTCGAGTTCGAGCTCGTCGACGCACTCCTCGACCGGCGCGAGCACGTCGGCGGCGATGGTGTAGGGATCGGTCTCGCCCTTGCGGACGGCCTCGACCAGTTCGTCGACGCCGCCGGCGGCCGCGAGCCGGTCTTCGAGCATGGCGTGGACGTCCTCGCGCAGCAGCGTGCGGATCTCCTCGGCGTAGCGCTGGCGGGTCATCACAGCCCGCGTTCCGGAGTCGACGAGGTACCGCTGGTGGTCCTCGAGCGCGTCGATAAACGCCTCGACGCCCTCGCCCTTCGTCGCGACGGTCTCGACGATCGGCGGGGTCCACCCCTCGTCCTCGTCTCCGTCCTCGTCGTCCTCTGGGTCCCAGTCGTCGTGGGCGTCGATGACCTCCTGACTGTGGTGGCCGCCACCGCCGGCGCCGCCCGTGCCGCCCCCCTCGCCGAGCTGGATCATATCGCGCAGTTCCCGGACGGTCCGGTCGGCGCCGTCCCGGTCGGCCTTGTTGACCACGAAGACGTCGGCGATCTCGAGGATGCCGGCCTTCAGCGTCTGGACCGCGTCGCCCGACCCCGGCGGAACGAGGACGGTGACCGTATCGGCGGTGCGGACGATGTCGATCTCGTTCTGGCCGGCGCCGACGGTCTCGATGATGACCTTGTCCTTACCGAAGGCGTCCATCGCCTTGACGGCGTCCGCGGTAGCCGTCGAGAGACCGCCCAGGGTCCCGCGAGCGCTCATCGAGCGGACGAAGACGTCCATGTCGCCGACGGTCGATCCCATCCGGATGCGGTCGCCCAGCACCGCGCCGCCCGTAAACGGTGAGGAGGGGTCGATCGCGATGATCCCGACCGTCTCGCCGCGCTCGCGGTAGGTCTCGGCGAGCTTGTCGACCAGCGTCGACTTGCCCGCGCCCGGCGAGCCGGTGATCCCGATCACGTCGGCCTCGCCGGTGTGGGCGTACAGCTCCGAGACAAGATCCCGATATCCCGGCGAGCGGTTCTCGATCTTCGAGATGACCCGCGCCAGCGCGCGGTGTTCGCCCGCCAGCAGGTCCTCGAGCAGCGATTCGTGATCCGAACTCATCGTTTCGGTGCGTTTTCGCGGACGAACTCGACGGTCTCCTCGATCGACGTTCCGGGACCGAAGATCTCGGCGACGCCGTCCTCCCTGAGTTCCGCGCGATCCTCCTCGGGGATGACGCCGCCGGCGAGGACGAGCGTGTCCTCCTTCGCGCCGTACTCCTCGAGCCCGTTCATGATCTTCGGGATGAGCGTGTCGTGAGCTCCAGAGAGAATGGAGATGCCAAGAACGTCGACGTCCTCCTGGACCGCCGCCTGAACGATCTCTTCGGGCGCTTTGTGCAATCCGGAGTAGATCACTTCGAAGCCGGCGTCGCGAAACGCCCGCGCGATGACGTGAGCGCCGCGATCGTGACCGTCGAGTCCTACCTTCGCGACCATACACCGGATGGTTTGCTGCTCGCTCTCGGTACTCATGTCCCTGCCTTTCACGTGCCCCGGTATGATTCTATCGGAAACCGGAGCGAAACTCCGCGGACTTGCAGAAGTGAAACTCGATTTGCAACGGGCGTTGCTCGATTCGGGGTTTCCGAGGCGGTGGAAACAATTAATTCGACTCATGTGGAGAGGTAGCGTATGGCAATCCGCGAAGCGACCGTCGACGACATCGACGCGATCCAGAGCGTGGCAGAGGAATCGTGGACGCGGGACTATCCCGACATACTGAGCCGGGAATCCATTCAGGACGGCCTCGGCGAGTGGTACTCGGAAGAGCGAATCAGGGACTCGATCGTCTGGGCGCGGGCACTCATGCTCGTCGCCGAGCGGGACGACGAGATCGTCGGGTTCGCTCACGCGACCTGGGACACTAACGCGGACGTGGGGAACATCCTCCGCGTGTACGTCGGACCGGACGCTCGCGGCGACGGGATCGGGCGACGGTTACTTCAGGAGACCTGTCAGACGCTCTTCGAACAGGGGGTCGAGCGGATCAACGCGATGGTCCTCGACGCGAACGAACTGGGGAAGGCCTTCTACGACGATTTCGGCTTCGAGCGGACCGATACCGAGGAGATATCGATCGGTGGGGACAGCTATCGGGAGTGTACGTACGCCCTCGAGCGCGAGTCGTACTCGACCGAGCGCGCCGAAACGGCGTGATCGGCGTCTCCCGCGATTCGACGCCGTTCAGACGGGCGTGATGTTCTCTTGGTAGGCGCCATAGTGGTCCTCGAACACCTGCATGATCTCGCCCATCGAGGCGTAGGCCTTCACCGCGTCGATGATGGAGGGCATCACGTTCTCGTCGCTCTCGATCGCGTCCGACAGCGCCGCGAGCGTCGCCTCCACTGCCTCGTCGTCGCGGTCGGCTTTCACTTCCTCGAGGCGCGCGAGCTGGCGCTCGCGGGTCGTCTCGTCGACCTCGAGCGTGTCCGGGGACGTGTCTTCCTCGATAGTGAACTCGTTGACGCCGACGACGACCTCCTCGCCGCGTTCGACCCGCTGTTGATACTCGTAGCTGGCCTCGCCGATCTCGCGGTGGAAGTACCCCTGGTCGATCCCCTCGAGGACGCCGTCGCGAACCGAGCCGTCGCCCATCTCGCGGATCTCCTCGATGTAGCCCATGATCTCCGCCTCGAGTTCGTTCGTGAGTTTCTCGATGGCGAAGCTGCCGCCCATCGGATCGACGATGTCGGCCGCGCCCGACTCTTCGGAGATGATCTGTTGGGTCCGGAGCGCGACGCGGACGGCCTCCTCGCTCGGAAGCGCCAGCGCCTCGTCGAAGCTGTTGGTGTGCAGCGACTGGGTGCCGCCGAAGACGGCCGCCAGTGCCTGGATCGTCACCCGGGCGATGTTGTTCAGCGGCTGCTGGGCGGTCAGCGACTGGCCCGCCGTCTGGGTATGGAATTTCATTCGCTTGGACTCGTCGCGCTCGGCGTCGTACCACTCCTCCATCACGCGGGCGTAGATCCGACGGGAGGCACGGAACTTCGCGATCTCCTCGAAGATGGAGTTGTGACAGTTGAAGAAGAAGGAGAGCAGCGGTGCGAACTCGTCGACCTCGAGGCCTCGGTCGAGGCAGTCCTCGACGTAGGCGAAGCCGTCGGCGAGCGTGAACGCCGCCTCCTGGACGGCCGTCGAACCGGCCTCGCGGATGTGATACCCCGAGATGGAGACCGGGTGGAACTTGGGCGTCTCCTCAGTGGCGTATTCGATGGTGTCGGTAACGATATCCAGCGAGGGTTCCGGCGGGATCACCCACTCCCGCTGGGCGATGAACTCCTTGAGCATGTCGTTCTGGAGGGTGCCCCGAATCTCATCGCGCGGGACGCCCTGCTGGTCGGCCAGCGCGATGTACATCGCGTAGACGACCGCCGCGGAGGGGTTGATCGTAAAGGAGGTGGAGACCTCGCCGACGTTGATCCCGTCGAAGAGGATCTCCATGTCCCGTAGCGTGTCGACCGCGACGCCCTCCTTGCCGACCTCGCCCTCGCTCATCGGAGCGTCCGAGTCCAGTCCCATCAGCGAGGGCATGTCGAACGCCGTCGAGAGTCCGGTCTGGCCCTCGTCGATCAGGTAGTGAAAGCGCTCGTTGGTCTCCTCGGCGGTACCGAAGCCGGCGAACTGGCGCATCGTCCACGTCCGCCCGCGGTACATCGTCGGATACGGCCCGCGGGTGTACGGCGGCTCACCGGGGAAGCCGAGGTCCTCGTCGAAGTCGAGATCCGCGATGTCTTCGGGCGTGTAGAGGCGGTCTACCTCGTGGTTCGAGACGGTCGCGAACCGCTCCTTCCGCTCGCCGTGGGCCTCGAGAATCGGCTCGAGGGTGTTCTCCTCCCACTCCGCGCGCTGCTCGCGGATATCGTCGAGCTCGTCGTCGTCGAACATAGGTGTGAACATCTCCCCCAAGATTCTAAAGTCTTGCCGTCGGGCGTTCGATCGCGGTGTCGCGGCCGTTATCGTCGTTCGGGCGTCTCGGCCTCCGGATCGGCCGTCGCGGATCGTACGTCGCGTGGCCTCCAGTCGGCGGAATCGGCCGCGAAACCGATGTGTCCGCCGTAGACGCCCTCACAGCCCTCAATCGTTAAGTGTCGATGTGTGGAATGGTAGGTATGCACACTGCTCTGTTACCGATCGACGAGAGCGAGACGCGAGCGAAGCGCGCGGCCGAGACGGTGATCTCCCTCCCGGGCGACCCCGAGGAGAAGCGCGTCGTCCTCCTCAACGTCTCCGAGGAGACGAAACAGCCCTGGTTGCAGGAGTTCGAGACACAGCGCGGTGAGGGCGTTGAGGAGCCCGAACTCCCGGACAGCACGATCGCGGCCTACGAACCGCTCGAGGCCGAGGGAATCGACGTAGAGACGCGACTGGAACGCGGCAACATCGCGGAGGAGATCGTCGCGGTCGCCGAGGAGATCGATGCCGACAGTATCGTCATGAGCGGCCGGCGGAAGAGCCCGGCCGGCAAGGTGCTGTTCGGGAGCGTCACGCAGTCCGTCCTGCTCAACGCCGAGCGGCCGGTCACGGTGTTGATGACCGAGGAGTGAGCACGGTTCGCCGCCCGCGTGGCGCGAGACCGCAATCGCAGTGGCCCCTCACTCCGCCTTCCGGTACTCGACCCAGCTGAACGCCGCGAGGACGATCCAGCCGACGGCGATGAGCGCGGTCACCCGATTGCCGTTGGTCGCGGCGACCGAAGCGGTGCCGAGACCGACGAGGAGCCAGACCGCCGTGCCGATTTTGGATCCGAAGAGTTGCATAGCCAGAGAGGCGTTACCAGGGCTGAACGCCCCACCAGAGGATCGGGAGCATGAGCACTGCGAGGACGATCAGCGGTAGCGCGCTGTTGAAGCGTTCGACGCCGTCATCGGGGTAGCCGTGCATCTCGTTGATGAGCGATGCGTTGTCGGCCGGTTCGACGTCGAGCGCCTCGATCCGTTCGGCGGCGAGCGAGACCACGACGAACGTGATGATCGACACCGGGAACGCGATCATGATCGCGTCGATCCCGACGGCCGCCGTCAGCCCTTCGCCGCCGGCGGTGATCCCGCTGAACGCGTGCGGAGAGAGCAGGACGACGGTAACGAAGCCGACGACGCTCGAGGCGATCGCACCGTATCGATTTGCGCGGGCCGACCAGACGCCGAGCACGATGACCGGCGTGATCGCGGCCGCGCTGACCGCGAACGCCCACAGGATACTCACGACGAGGAACGCGGGCGGATTGAGCGCGATCAGCGCGATGACGAGGCCAGCACCGATGACGGACGCGTAACCGAACTGCGTCTTGCGATCTTCGCTGACATCGAGTTCGAAGGCTTCGACGATGTCGTTCGCGACTGCGGCGCTGATAGCGAGCATGTGCCCGCTCACGGTCGAGAGCCCGCCGGCGACCGCACCGGCGATGACGTAGCCGGTGACCGAGTTGCCGTTGAACGCGAAGTTGAGATAGAAGATCATCTTGTCCAAGTCGGCGTCGGCGACCTCGTAGCCCTGGTTCTCGAGCCAGAAGACGCCGGCGAACGCGACGGAGTACATCGTCGCGAACATCAGGCCGGTCACGAAGATGAACCAGAAGACGGTCTTCCGCCCCGCCTCGACGTCGCGGCTGGTGAAGATGCGTTGGGCAAGGTGTGGCATCCCGATGGGGCCCAGCGTCATCGCCAGGAACATCGCGAAGTACCAGCGGGTGTCGAACGCCATGCCGAAGAAGCCGGGGTTGGATTCCTGCATCTCCGGAACGAGGTCACCGTAGCCCAGCGGCGGGAAGAACCAGCCGCTCGAGCCGAGCTGATTGAGAACGAACATCATCGGGATTAACGCCGCGGTGAGCATGATCCAGAACTGGAGGGCAGAGTTGTAGGAGACGCCCCACATGCCGGCGATGACGACGTATCCCGTCACCAGCGCCGCGATGGCGAACAGCGAGAGGGTGTAGTCCCAGCCGAGCAGCACCTCCATAATCTGAGCCAGCCCGATGAACTGACCGAGCGCGTACATCAACATCACGAACACGATGAGCAGCGCCATCACTACGGACATCGTGTTTCCATACCGGTCCTTACAGAACGTCGCCGGCGTGTACGATCCCAGTCGACGGAGCGTCTGGCCGTACAGGATGACGATCAACGGGATCGACAGCAGGAAGTTCGTCCAGACCGCCAGGAACGGTATCTGGACCGTGATCATCAACGCGACGACGCCCATGAACGTCGCCAGGCTCTCCCAGGTGGCGGAGATCGCGGAGCCGTTGACGAACGGACCGATGGTTCGACCGGCGACCATGTAGTCGTCCGTCCCCTTGATGTTGTTCTTCATGTAGTAACTGATCCCGTAGTAGACGACGAACGTCGCCCCGACGATCAGCATGGGAACGAGCAGATCGGTGAACGTCTCCTGGAACGGATACTCGCCGGTCTGCTGTAGTAGCTTAGTCATCGTCATCACCCGGTTCGACTCCGACTTCACCGGTCGGTCCGGCCGCGTCCACTGAGGCCTTCAGTTGCGCTTTTTCCTCCATGATGGAGGTCGTGATATACCGGTAGTAGATCCAGTACAGGACGAACATTACCGCCGGGCCACCGGCTACCAACCAGAAGTAGTGGAACGGGAACCCCAAGACCGTGAGATCGGGGGTCCCGAACATGGTGAACCAGATCCCCGCGTTAATGACGGCGATAAGCGCTAACGCAGCGCCCAGTGATGCGAGCGCTTCTTTGGTATGTGTTTGCATACACTACGTCTTGTCATAATGCAAGTATTAAGTTCTTATGCCTAGATTGTCCTATTACTTCCTCATAGACAGACTATATTCGGATATTCCTAACGAAAGTGCTAATTTAAAAGAGCGTTTAATCTCGGAATTCGGCGGACACGGCCGATTCGTTGGTCCGCGAACGATCGTCAGTCCGAGACGATACTCTCGAGTCGGGTCGCGGATCGCTACAGTCCGAATTCGTCCGCGAGTTCGTAAAACGTCTCGACGGTCAAATCGGGATCGTCGCCGAACGGATCCCTGACTCCGTTCCCGCGATCGATCCAGACGCCCTGCATACCCGCGTGCATCGCGCCCTGAACGTCGAACGTGGGTCCGGCAACGTGTGCGATCGATTCGATCGGTGTTCCGGTTCGTCCCGCCGCGTGCCGGTAGATGTCGACGGCGGGTTTGAACGTCCGAATCTCGTGTGCACTGATCGCGTCCGCGATCAGCGACCCGATCTCCGCCATCTCGACCATCGACTCGAGCATCTCGGGGTTACCGTTCGAGAGCACGTAGACGTCGTATCCGGCGTCGGTAAGCTGTTCGAGACCGTCCCGAACGTCGTCGAACGGATCGAGTTCGTGGTACGTCGAGAGGATCTCTTCGATCGTCTCGTCCGAGAGTTCGACTCCATGGTCCTCAAGCGCGAACCGGAGCGCGTCGCGGTTCATCTCGTAGAACGTCTGGTAGCTGTCGGTGAAGTTACTCACCATCGTATACCTGATCGAGCGACTGCGCCACTGTTCGGCGATCGGACTCACTTGATCGACGTGGGTTGCGAGCGCCCGCTCGACCGCGAACGGGTCGACGAGGGTTCCGTACGAGTCGACTGTGATCGTTTCTACTGCGGCCGGATCGAACGACATACGGTACCAATTACCGTCACTGGTAATATACTCTGGGATTACTTCGAATAGGGCGACGGACACGACGACGCGGCGTTACTGTAGCGAGCGGACGCCGGCGGCGTCGACCGTCGTCGCGTACACCGGCAGCGTCGGAACGACGGTCTCGATCGGTCCCCGATTGAAGTCCCGGAACAGGTCCTGTAACTCCGTAACCGCCGGTTCGTCGATCCCGCGACGCTCGAGCGAGTCGGGATCCAGTCGCGGCACGTACGGAAGCGAGTCGACGTAGTCCGTCACCGCCGCTCGGGCCTCGGTGACCGCGGTCGAAAACGCGTCGCCCTCGAGGATCGGCTCGAGATCGTCCCACATGGGAGCGAGGTAGCCGGGCCACTGGGCGAGCGTCCGGTAGATACTCGGGAGACCGTCGTCGAGACCGTGAAACGACTGGATGGCCGGGACGACGTCGGACAAGTCCTCCGGGGGCTCGTCGAACGCGACCATCGTCGGCGGTCGTCCGCGGTCGGCGTCGAGCCAGTCCGGCAACGGTGCCGTCGCCGCTCGGCTGCGGTCGGGATCGGTTCCGATCGGTTCGTCGGTGAGCGCCCTGTCGACGAGTTCGAAGAGGACGGCGAGTCGCGGCGCGACGATGTCGTAGGTCGCGAGTTGCCCGCGGAGTTCGCCGTACTCGGCCGGTGTGACCTCGAGTTCGTCGCGACGATAGGTCGGTATCGATGTCTCCGCCTCGAGCGCCGAGAGGATGGTATCGCGATAAGAGACGGAGAACCGCCCGAAGCGAGCGGTCTCAAACGCCGGCTTCACCTGACCCCAGGCGTATCGAAGGAACTCGGGATAGTTCGCGGTCGTCGTCCGAAAGATCCAGTTGACGATCGGTGCCCGAAACGTGTGTTTGATGTCCTCGTAGAGGCCACGCTTCCACCCCGTCGCTTCGAGTTCGTACAGTTGCTCGCTCGTATCCATACTCGAACAGCGATTCGTTCCGTGTTAAAACTTCTCACCCGAGAGGGGGAGTTCCCCACGACCGAAATCGTCTCAGCGCTCGAAACGCGAATGTTTCCGCCGAGAACCGATCTGACCAAAGTTCCTTCCCGGTAATAGTGGTGGTAACGACAAAACATTAATGCGGATATGGTCTGATTGGTCGAGTATGAGTATGGATCACGATACCATAGTAGAGGAATTCGAATGGGACATTCCGGAATCGTATACGGTCACGTCGACCATCGACGATCACGCAGAAGCGTTCGGCAACCGAGTCGCCGTGCGGTTTCTGGACGAGGACGATCGTCGCGAAGAGCGGACCTACGCCGATCTCCGCGACGACATGAACCGCTTCGCGAAGGGACTCGAGGAACTGGGCGTCGAACGAGGCGATCGCGTAATGCACTTGTTCCCCCGTCATCCCGACGCGTTCGCGATTCAACTAGGTGCCCTCACGGCTGGTGCCCTCCTCGTTCCCTGCTCGTCGATGCTCCGTGCGAAGGACATCGAGTTCCGCGCGAACGACTGTAACGCCACAACGATCGTCGTCCACGAGTCGCTGACCGACATGGTCGAGCCGATCGTCGACGAGACGCCGCTCGAGCGCATTATCGTTCTCGATGGCGACGACGTCGACGACGAACAGTGGTCGACGTTCCAGTCCGTCGCCGACGGTCAGTCGACCGAGTACGACGGGCCCGAGCTCGGCGCCGAGGATCCGATGTCGATCAACTACACCAGCGGGACGACCGGTCAGCCGAAGCCGGTCCTCCACAAGCACCGCTGGATGTACTGCTTCAACCGGGTCAACGCTCCGTACTGGTGGGGCGTCGACGAGGACACCGATCTCGAGGACGAACTGCTGTGGGCGACGACCGGCACCGGCTGGGCCAAGTGGTTCTGGAGCCCGGTCGGCGTCGGGCTGACTACCGGTGCGACACAACTCATCTACGACGGCGAGTTCGAACCCGAGACCTTCCTCGAGATCCTTGAGGACGAGGGCGTCACCAAGCTCTGTGCCGTCCCCACGCAGTACCGGATGTTCGCTAACGCCGACCTCGAGCGGTACGACGTACAACTGAACGATACGCTCTCCGCCGGTGAGCCGCTCAACCGCGAGCCGATCGAGCGCATTCAGGACGCGTGGGGCGTGACGCCGCGCGACGGCTACGGCCAGACCGAAACCGTCGCCCTCGTGACGAACTACCCCGGAATCGACGTCAAACCCGGGAGTATGGGGAAGCCGACGCCGGGCGTCGGCGCGACGATCATCGAGATGAACGAGGAAGAAGAGGTCGAGCCGGGCGAGATCGGCGAAATCGCAGTCCCGGTCGATTCGCCGGCGATCTTCGACGGCTACTACGAGAAGCCCGAACTCGACGAACAGAAGCTGTCCGGCGACTACTACCGGACCGGCGACCTGGCATCGCGAGACGAGGACGGCTACTTCTTCTTCGAGGGCCGTGCCGACGACATCATCATCTCGTCGGGCTACCGCATCGGTCCCTTCGAGGTCGAAGACGCACTCGTCAGCCACGACGCGGTCGCCGAGGCCGCCGCCGTCGACAGCCCCCACGAGGAACGCGGCAGCATCGTCAAGGCCTACATCGTCCTCGCCGAGGGATACGAGGCCGGCGACGACCTCAAGGACGAACTCCAGGAGTTCATGAAGAACGAGACGGCGCCCTACAAGTACCCCCGACGGATCGAGTTCGTCGAGGAACTCCCTAAGACTTCGAGCGGCAAGATCCGCCGGATCGAACTGCGAGAACAGGAACAGGAGAAACACTCCTGACGCGACCCGCTGCGCGGTCGGCGCTCCGCATCCCGGACACTCCGCTGCTAACCCGTTTTCGCCCTCTGTTTCTCAATTTCGCCGCGAACCGCTCGAGAAACGGAGTCGTCGTTTTCCCCTCCCGCTCGATATCCGCCGGACCGCCCTCGTCAGCGTCGGATCGGCCACGTCGGTCGACTCCCGCTCACGCGTCGCCGCGCGCTCGAATGCATTCGTGCATCTCCTCGGGGAGCGGCGTCGCCTCGAACGCGTCGTCGACGAAGACGAACGACACCTCGCCATCCGCGACGCGTTCGCCGGTCGACGCTCGAGCGATCGCAAACGAGATCGTCAGCGACGCGGTTCCGCTTTCGAGGACCGTCGTCTCGAGGCGGGCCTCGTCGCCGGCCCGGAGCGGCGAGTGAAACGACGCCGACGCCTCGACCGCTGGGAGGACGTAGCCGGCCTTCCGGTAGGTCTCCATCGGATGTTCACCGTCGGTGGCGAGTCGGAAGTAGTCGTTGAGACCGACAATTACGAAGTGGAAGAACCGCGGATAGTAGATGAGTCCGCCCGCATCGGTATCGCTCCAGTCGACGGTGATTTCGGTGGTATGCGGCATCGTCGGTTACGGTCGGACAGCGATCGTCCGTTTGTGGGTGCTTTCGTCTCGATCCTTCCTCCTGCAGCGCGATCCGAACGCGGCTGTTCCGACGACAAATTTCACCGACATGCGTTACCGGTTCTCGATCCCACGGACGGACGTATATGCGTATCGACCACCGACCCCGCGAACGATCAGACGGCGTCGAAAGCGGAATCCGGGCGGTCGGCACGCTTATTATCGTGCTCAGAACAGGAATTCGTAATGGTCCGAGAGACGATCGACCGCGTCGGCGTTGTCGGCGCGGGCACGATGGGCAGCGGCATCGCACAGGTCGCCGCCGCGCACGACCACGACGTCGTGATGCGTGACATCCGGGAGGAATTTGTCGAGAGCGGTTTCGAGAACATCGACGACAGCCTCGAGCGCCTCGTTTCGAACGAGACGCTCCCCGAAGACGAGGCCGAGGGCGTCCGCGAGCGGATCGAGGGAACGACCGACCTCGAGGACCTCGCGAACTGCGACCTCGTCGTGGAGGCCGCCCTCGAGGAGATGGACGTCAAAAAGGACGTCTTCGCGGATCTGGAGGACGTCTGTGACGACGACATCCTGTTGGCAACGAACACGAGTACGCTCTCGATTACGTCGATCGCGAGCGACCTCGAGCACCCCGAACGCGTGATCGGCCTGCACTTCATGAATCCCGTCCCGATCATGGAGGGCGTCGAGGTGGTCGTCGGCGAGAAGACGACCGACACGGCGACCGATCTGGCCCACGAGTTCGCCGAGGGCCTCGAGAAGACGACGTGGGAGGCCGACGACAAACCCGGGTTCGTCACGAATCGCATCCTGATGCCGTGGATCAACGAGGGCATTCGAGCGTACGACGAGGGCGTCGCCACGAAGGAAGACATCGACGTCGGAATGGAACTCGGCACGAACGTCCCGATGGGACCGCTGACGCTGGCGGATCACATCGGCCTGGACGTCTGTCTGCACGCCTCCGAGACCTTACACGAGGAACTCGGCGACCGCTACAAGCCCGCCTACCTCTTAAAGCGGAAGGTCGAGGCCGGCGACCTCGGGAAAAAGACCGGACAGGGGTTCTACGAGTACGACTGAGCCGACCACCGTCGGTCGTCCGGCCGAGTACGGATGCCGGCCGCGCTAGCGCTTGAGGTGGCGCGCGATGATCTTTTTCTGGATCTCGGAGGTTCCCTCGTAGATCGTGGTGATCTTCGCGTCGCGGTAGTAGCGCTCGACGTCGAAGTCCTTCGTGTAGCCGTAGCCGCCGTGAATTTGGACGGCCTCGTTGGCCACGTCGACCGCCGCCTCGCTCGCGAAGTACTTCGCCATGGCCGCGGATTTTGCATCGACATCGCCCTCGTTCTTGCGTGCGGCGTCGCGGGTGAGCAACCGGGCCGCTTGAACGTCCGTCTGCATATCCGCTAGTTTGTGGCCGATCGCTTGGTGGTCAATGATCGGTTTACCGAACTGCTCGCGGTCGTTCGCGTAGGCGATCGAGTCGTCGAGGGCCGCCTGTGCGACCCCGACCGCCTGACTCGCGATCCCGACGCGGCCGCCGGTCAGGATCGAGAACGCGGCTTTGAGACCCTCGCCGACCTCGGTCAGTCGATTCTCCGCCGGAATCCGAACGCCGTCGAAGACGAGCGTCGTCGTATCGCTGGCCCGTAGTCCGAGCTTATCCTCCTTCTTGCCGACCTCAAGTCCGTCGACGTCCTTCGGGACCAGGAACTGGGTGACACTGTCGGGGTCGCCCCGGTCGGTCTTGGCGAACAGAATGACGACTTCCGCGCGTTCGCCGTTCGTAATCCACTGTTTCGTTCCGTTGATGACGTATTCGTCGCCCTCGAGACGGGCTTCGGTCGTCATTTCGGCGGGATTCGACCCGGCCTCGGGCTCCGAGAGCGCGAACGCGCCGACCGGACGGCCCGTGACCATCTCCGGGAGCCACTCCTCTCTGTGTTCTTCGGAGCCGAACTGGCGGATACACGACGTCGCGAGACAGTGGACGGACAGCGCCGTCGCGACCGCGAGATGGCCGTACGCGAGTTCTTCGTTGACGATGCTGTACGTGAGGGTGTCGACGTCGAGACCGCCGTACTCCTCCGGAACCGTCAGTCCGGTGAGGTCGAGCTCCGCGAGACCGTCCCAGACGTCTTCCGGAAACTCCTGCTTCTCATCGGCCTCGTCGACGTCGGCGCCGACCTCGTTTTCGACGAACTTCCGGACCGTGTTTCGAACGAGCTCCTGCTCGTCAGTGAGCGTCATAAATCGGCTATTCGCGGGACAGATACTAAAGTGTGTGATCCGTTGCTGAACTGACGGACGCGCTCCCATCGCGAAGCGAACGGACCGTCCTCTCCGTCGGCGCTCCGAATCGACGCCCGCTCGAGGCGGCGGCTCAGACGGGTACTAGTCACTCGATACGCTCACGACGTTCGACGACGGTAATCTGGATTTCGTCGGACGGTAGAGCCGTTTGGAGACCCCAAACTGGACGATTGTCCCTCTCCGATCGACTCGCATGCGGTTGCGAGCGCTCCGTTTGTGTCGCGGCCAGCCGTCTCAGCGGTATGATTTATCACGGAGAATCACAAAGGACGGCGTATGCATCTCGGCTTAGTACTCCCGCGTACGGGGAGCCACGACCCGACTGACCTCGCGATCGATGCGGAGGAACGGGGGTACGACTCTGTCTGGTTGGGCGAACTGTGGGGAACGAGCTCCGTCGTCAAACTCTCGGAGATCGCCGCTCGTACCGACGACGTGGAGGTCGGCACCGCGATTCTGAACGTCTTTTCGCGGACGCCTGCCGTCCTCGCGATGACGGCGTCGACGCTCGATCAGGTTTCAAATGGGCGCGCGTCCCTCGGCGTCGGGACGAGCACGCCGACGGCTATCGAAAACATCCACGGGATGGAATTCGAGCGTCCCGTCCGTCGCGCGCACGAAACGATCGACGTAATTCGGGCGATCCTAACAGGCGACGAGCCCGTCGATTACAACGGCGAACTGATTCAGGTGAACGGCGTCCCGCCGGTGAACAAGGAGGTTCCGATCTACCACGCGGCGCTCGGTCGAGCGAATCGCCGCGTCGTCGGCCGGCTCTGTGACGGGTGGATGCCCCACAACATTCCGTTCTCGGAGCTCGACGACGCGTTCGAGGCCGTTGAACGCGCGGCGCGAGAAGCAGGTCGCGATCCTGACGATATCACGATCGCACCGTACGTCCCCGCAGCGGTAAGCGCCGATGGCGACGCGGCCTACGACGCCGTTCGCGGGCACATCGCGTACTACGCGGGCAGCAGCGAGGGTTATCAGAACGCGATCGGGATGCTGTTTCCCGACCGCGCCGAGCGAATCGCCGAGGCGTGGCGAAACGGTGATCGCGGGGAGGCCACCGATCTCGTCACGGACGAGATGGTTCACGAGCTCGGAGTCGCGGGAACGCCGGACGCCGCACGCCGTCGCCTCCGGGAACTCGTCGACGAAACCGTCGTCGATCGACCGTTACTGACGATCCCAGAACAGGCCGCAGACGACGTGGCTGTCGGCACGATCGAAGCGCTCGCGCCGGTCTCGAACGACTGAACTGCACCGCGGGGGCGTTGAACGGATCTCTCAGACGTAGTCTAGGTTCACCTGCGTCACGTTCGCTGCCCGTTTGACGACGTCGGCGATTTCGTTCCGTCGCTCCTCGTCGATCCGGCTCTGGGGCCCACAGACGCAGATCGCACCGCGTATCCGTTCGTTCTTGTCGAGGACCGGTGCCGCGATACAGACCATTCCGGCGATTCGCTCTCCTTCGTCGACTGCATATCCCTGAGTGCGAATTTGCTCGAGCTGTTCGAACAGAACGTCGGGATCAGTGATAGTTCGAGGGGTCACCTCGACGAGACCGTGTCGGTCGATGAGTTCGTTGACTCGGTCGTCTGGCATGTGGGCGAGCATCGCTTTCCCCGGTGCCACCGCGTGTAACGGCATTCGAGCGCCCGGATACGCGAAGAGATTGATGGCGTCCGGTCCCTCCTGTACGGCGAGGATTACTGCTTGATCGTCCTCTTCGATCAGGAGCGTCGCGTGTTCACTGGTCTCCTCGGCGACCGTCTCGAGTTCGTCGCGAACCGCTTTGAAAATCTCGAGCCGATGTCGCTGTCGGTTGCCGATTTCGAGGAATCGCGTCGTCGTTCGGTACTCTTTCCCTTCCATCGTCACGTATCCCGTTGCGACGAGGGATTGTAGGTAATCGTGGACCGTGCTCACTGGCATATCGAGCCGTTCCGCGAGGTCCGAAACCCGTCCGCTGCCGTTTTCCGAGAGTTCGTCGACGAGTTTGAAAGCTCGTTGAACCGATTTATTCGATATGTTTGTCATAGCAGCCTCGACAACTGTTACACATAGAAGTTTTTCGGCGAATTCGGATGACTCTCTACGCGATCGGTTGCACCGCTCTCGGTTTTCGACGATTGATTCGTACGCGGGTTCCGACCAATCGGACGCAAGCAACTCATACACAGCCTAAAATGTATATTTCTCAGAAAAAGTGTAATGACAATACTTGTCGCGACCTGGTAGCGCAATCCGAGATGGTCGGAGTACTGGTATCGGTTATCACGTTTTATCGACTTCTCAGATGTCGCCGTCTCGATCGAAGTGATCCCTATCCGCTCGGCTGTTTGTCTCGGCGGGGAGATGCAATCATGCCGACTCGATAACTTATCGAAACGCGCTTCAAACGTTCTAAAGGGAGCGTTTCCGACTTTCTCGGAAAGTGGTCCGACCGGATATATACCGATATATCCGAATTACGGTCTACATCGACCGGTAACCGGCTATTTTCCCGAAGTACGGATTTCCGACACAGTCGAATATTGTTCCGTTTCGATAGAGTGATAGTGACTTCCCGTACTTATTTACAATTGTACTAATGTAATGGTAATCGAGCACTGTCGGTGTCGGTCGAGAGGACGCTAACTCGTACTCGCGGAGCCCGTCGGAAACGTCGGAGTAGCCGGTGAGTTCGACGAGCGCTTCGATCTCGGTTGACGGACGGCCGTGATCTTTCGTGACTAGTTCGAAGCGTCTCGTAGAGCGTCGAGAGGAGAAACGTCGGAAACACAGCCGGTCGTCCCCGGCAGGATCAAAGAGGAAGTTATATCGCGTCATACGGTTGCTCACCCGTTCGATTAGCGATCGGATCCGTTTGCTTCTTAGCGAAGACAATCATCGTTCGATCCTCGAGCAAGATGTCTCGCCTCACCTTGATCGTCCCGCCGATTGTTCTTCGGATTCGCTCCCGCTGCCGTGAACGCTGGAAGAACTGAGGCCGTAGATGGGCAGTTCTCGCTTCGATCGAGTGCGCCGATAAGTGATGCTCGAGCGACTCTCTCCCTTAGCCCGTATTTTTCATCCCGGCGGCGATCCCTTTGACCGTCAGTCGGAGCGTCCGCTCCTCGATATTCGTGCGGTGGTTCCTGTCGAGCAGATGTACCTGCAGCATGTTCAGCGGATCGACGTAGGGGTTCCGTTGCTCCAGATTCTCGCCGAGCCAGTCGCGAGTGTGGAGGCGATCGCGTTGTCCGATTTCCGTGATCAGTTCGGTCGCCCGCTCGTACTCGTCGGTCACGCGCGGGAAGAACCGATCGCGGAGCGCCGCATCGGCCATCCCCGCGTACTGTTCGGCGATCTCGAGTTCTGTGCGGGACAACGAGAGGGCGGCGTTGTCCAGCGTCGTCCGGAAGAACGGCCACTCGTCGTACATCTCCTGAAGGGTATCCATCGAGCCACCGTTGTCTAAGTACGCTTCGATACCGGTCGCGAGGGCGTACCAGCCCGGGAGGATACACCGCGACTGGGTCCAGGAGAACACCCACGGGATCGCCCGCAGGTCCTCGACGGTCCGCTCGCCGCTGCGGGAGGCCGGACGCGAGCCCAGGTTCAGGTCCTCGATGACCGTGATCGGCGTCGCCTGCTCGAAGTACCGGACGAAGCCATCGCTCTCGAGGAGGTCGCGGTACTCCTGTCGGGCGGCGTCGGCCATCGTTTCCATGGCGTCGATCCACTCTGCGTGAACGTCCTCCTCGGGCTGGTCGATCGCCTGCTTTCGCGCCCGGAGTTGGGCGTTGAGCATCTGCTCGATGTTGCGTTCGGCGATGCGGGGATTGCCGTACTTTTCGGCGATCGCTTCCCCTTGCTCGGTGAACTTGACCTGGCCGGTGATCGTGTTGTTCGGCAGGGCCAGCAGCGCCTCGTTCATCGGACCGCCGCCGCGGGAAATCGAACCGCCGCGGCCGTGGAACAGCCGCATCGTCACGTCGTGGTCGTCGCAGATCTCGCCCAGCCGGCGCTGGTTCTTGTGCAGCGACCAGTTGGCCGCCAGGAAGCCGTTCTCCTTGTTCGAGTCCGAATAGCCCAGCATGATCTCCTGGGTTCGCCCGCGGGCCTCGAGGGCCTGACTGTAGGCTTCGTTCTCGAATAGCGTCCCCATGATGCGTCGCGCTCCCGAGAGGGCGTACTCGGTCTCAAGCAGCGGGACGATGTCGATCCCCGAGTGTTCGGGCAGCGAGACGACGCCGGCTTGATCGGCCAAGAACAGCACCTCGAGGACGTGGCTGGGTTCGTCGGTCATCGAGATACAGTAGGTGTCGATTGCCTCGACGCCGTACTCGGTCTGCCAGTCGGCGAGGCTGTCGAAGAGTTCGAGGACGCGGGTCGAGTCGTCGGTCAGTCCGTCGGTCTCGCCGAGGTCGAGCACGGGCTCGTCCTGCAGGACGGCGTCGGTCAGGAATTCGACGCGCTCGGCCTCCGAGAGGCCGCGGTAGTCGATCCCCTCTCGCTCGAGGGCCTCGGCTATGGCGTCGGTGTGTTTCTGCTGGTGGTCGCGCAGATCGAGGCTCGCGAGCGAGAACCCGAACGTGTCGACCCGTCGGCGGATGGGGTCGACATGGGCCTCGACGACGGTCTCCCCGCCGTTGTTTCGCAAACTCGTCGCGATGACGTCCAAATCCTCGAGGAGTTCGTCGACGTCGTCGTAGCCGCCCGGCCGGACGTCCCCGACGCGACGGAGCCGCTCGCGCATGAGCTTGAGCTTCTGGCGGTAGGGCTCGCCGGGGTAGCGCTCCTCGGCCGTGCGGGCGACGCTGGGCAGCCGCTCGCGGTCCACCTCGAGTGAGGCCTCGAACTCGCCTCCCGCATCGATCCGACCCCCGTCCTGACTCAACACGCCCGACAGGCGCTTGAGCTCGTCACGGTACTTCTCGAGGACGACCTCCCGCTGGCGCTCCAAGACGTTCGCCGTGACCTCGGGCGTCACGTAGGGATTGCCGTCGCGATCGCTACCCGCCCACGAGCGGAACTCGAACAGCTTCGGAACGTCGATGTCCCGCGGGAGCTCCGAATCGATCGCATCGTCGAGCTCGTCGTAGACCTCGCCGACCACGTCGAACAGCGTGTTCTCGAGGTACCACTGGACGTTGCGCGCCTCGTCTTCGGGTTCGGGCTGGCGGTTTCGCACCTGTGGGGTCTGCCAGAGACTCGTCACCTCGGCGTCGATGTCCCGCCAGACCTGTTCCTCCTCCTTCTCGGTCAGTAGCCGCTCGTCCAGGGTCTCGAGGGACGTCGAAATATCCCTCAGTTTGGATTTGACGGTCTTCCGGCGGGCTTCGGTCGGATGTGCCGTGAACGTCGGCTCGATGAGGATATCGTCCAGAATCCGCTGGACGGTCTCGTCGTCGGCCTCGCCGAGTTCCGCCGCCGCGTCCTCGAGGCCGTCGTCGAGGGTCCGCTCGTGAGAGCCCGTTCGGATCGTTCGGATCCGCTCCCGTTCCTCCGCGAGGTTGATTAGTTCGAAGTAGGTCGTGAACGCCCGCGCGACGATCCGCTGATTGTGAGGCGACAGTCCTTCGAGTTCCGCGATCAGCGGGTCGCGGGTGTCGAGGTCGCCCGATCGGTAGTCGATCGCCGCCCGCCGGCACGATTTGACTGTCTCAAACGCCTCGAGAGACGTCTGCTCCTCGAGAATGTTGCCCAGGAGCGCGCCGAGGTCGTGAATATCTTGACTGATGGATCTGTCGTGGAGCTCCATATACCCTGAATATCCCTTCGACGTTAAAAATCTCCCGCCGAGACACAAGGCTTCATCGGCCCGTTCGCCGAGCACGCGTCAACAGAGACACCACGTCCCGAAACTTCGAGGGATGCCGTCCGTTTCGGACCACCCCGATCCCGGCCGGTCGGCGGACCGAAAGCGAATGCTTCTTGCGGTCGGCAGGGATGGACAGCGATGTGAACATCGGAATCGCGTTCGCCGGCCTGGCCGCGTTGCTCTACGGGACGTCCCTGTTCGTGATGAAGCGGTGGTTCGCCGACTACTCCTCGCCGACCTTTCTGTCGATCACCTATGCGCTCTCGATGGTCCTCTATCTCCCGGTAGTCGTCGCCGCCGACGGTCCCTTCCTCCCCGCGTCGAATCGAGTCAGCGCTCTCGGCTCTATTTTCGCGGTCACGGCGTTGACGGCCCTCGCTATGGTATTCCTGTTTCGCGCGCTCCGAATCGGCGAGGTCTCGTACGTCTCGCCGATCAGCAAGATCATTCCGGTGTTCGTCCTCCCGCTGGAAGTGGGCCTGCTGAGACAGCGACTCTCCGCGCTCCAGATCGGGGGCGTGGTCGTCGCGACGATCGCGATCTACGTCGCCAACTGGGAGGGGACGACGCTCCTCGCCCCGCTCAAACGAGCAAGTCGGTCTCGGCCGGCCCAACTGGCGCTGCTGTCGGCCGCGACGTTCGCGGTCGTCGACGTGGGCAAACGCGTGCTGATGCAGGAACTGGCCATCGCACCGACGACGTACGTTCCGCTGATGTTTCTCGGCGTCGCCGGGTTGATGGGACCGCTGGCGATCCGGGCTCGCTGGCCGGACGACTGGTGGCGCGACCTGCCCCTGTTCGTCGTCACGGCGCTCATCATCGCGTCCGGGAACCACGTCGTCCTGCTCGCCTTTCAGCGATTGCCGGCGAGCATCGTCTCTCCCGTCGTCAACGGACAGGCGATCGTCGCCGTGATTCTGGGCGCGATCTTCCTCGAGGAGTCCCACCTTCGGACGCGTCTCGTCGCGACCGGCCTGGCCGTCCTCGGTATCACGATGATTTCCCTCGGGTGAGCGCGGAGAGTCGCGGGTACTCGCTTGTGCGAGGGTGATCCCCGGCGACGGAACGAGATGACTGGGCCAGCTCGTCGAATCGAACGTGTGCAGGCTGAACCCCGTCGTTTGTGTCTCTCAAACGAACGGCCGAGGACGGATACGATAGGTACGCGGATGCGAACCGATTGCCGTCGCGCGATTACGTCAGTACGGGTGTAAACGAACGCGGTAGCTACTGCTTCGTTTCGATCACAGGAAATGGGGTATCGGCCGACTGAGAATCTGCGTTACGCGCCGCATTCCGCCGTTTGTAACGATCAAACGCTGCCGGAGACCGGATCAAACCGAGAAATCGGAGCGAGAGCGATAGCTCACCCCACTCGTTTACCGAAGACAGAAATTCGTTCACGGAACTCGATAGGAGGACGCAGATACCGTTTTGTTCTCTCAAACGGCTCCTTCTCGACCCACCGCACCGGGACTGCGTGGGGACGTGTTGGCAGGGTAGAAACCGCGGATATCGAACGGCGAGGTTTGGACTCACTCGTTCCAGACGGGGTCGGCGATCGGCCAGCACGTTATCCGATACGGGAAGGTATAAGGATCGTTCGAGCCACGTTGTAGATATGTTCGACGAGGACGCATACAGGCTCGGATTCGGGACGTACAGTCTCACCGACGAGGACGGTATCGATGCCCTCGTGACGGCGATCGAGTCGGGATACCGTCACCTCGATACGGCCCGCCTGTACGGAAACGAGGAAGAGGTCGGCGAGGCCATCGACCGAGCCGACGTCGATCGCGACGAGCTGTTCGTCGCCACGAAGATCGCCCACTTCGAGGAACCGGAGAAGACGCCGGAGTACGTTCGAAACGGCGTCGAGGAGAGCCTCTCTCGGCTCGGGATCGAGACGATCGATCTGCTCTACCACCACTGGCCCCGCGGCCAGGACGACATCGAGACCGTGCTCCCCGTGTTCAACGACCTCGTCGATGCGGGACAGGTCGAGCGCGTCGGCGTGAGCAATTACACGCCCGCCGATCTGGAACTCGCTGACGACCTCCTCGAGCCGTCGCCGTACGCGGTTCAGGCCGAGATGCACCCGTTCCTGCCCCAGAACGAGCTCCGCGCGGCCGTCCGGGATCGCGACGCGTACTTCGTCGCCTACTCCCCGATCGCGCAAGGCGAAGTGTTCGATACCCCCGAGATCTCGGCGGTCGCCGACAAACACGACGTGAACGAGGCCGTCGTCAGCCTGGCTTGGCTCCTCTCGAAGGACGGCGTCGTTCCGATCCCCCGGTCGCAGACGCCCGAGCACATTCGGAGCAACCGCGAGGCGCTCGAGGTCGAGCTAGACGAGGCGGATATCGAACGGATCGACGGCATCGATCGTCGGCTCCGCTGTGAGGACCCCGACTGGATGGAGTGGGAGTGAGCGAGCCAGCGACGGCACCGCTCGAAGGCGACTAGCAGGCCTGAACGGAACGACGCGATTTTTCGGTCGGCCTCTCGGCGCTCAGCGAATCGGGTAGCGGCGTCTGTTCGGCTCTCATGATCGCAGTCAGGATAGCGCGGGACGTGCTGTCTCGAAAAGAGTGGGCGTGAGCTACTATCGCGAGTCGTCGTCCCGACGATCTCGCGAGTGCGCCTGGGTCGGCCGTAACGGGCCAGTTCGCGACTATCGACTGACGCTGTTCGCCTCGCCGTTCTCGTCGTACGTTCGGATGAGATCGGCGATGAGTTCGACGTCACGCTTCGATTCCTCCGGCGGCGTCCGCGGCTCGGTCTCCCCTTCGATACACTCGAGGAAATGTCGGAGCTCGCGTTTGAACGGCTCGTCCGACGACGGAGTGTGCTGGGTCTCCGTCGTCTCCTCCGTTCCGAGTTTGGTGCGGACGTCCGACGGCGTGTTCTTGATGAACGCGTTCGAGAACTCGATCGACGCCGATCCCTCGGGAGCGTCGACGCGGATGCGCTCGTCGTACCACTTCCGATCGGTCGCGCCGGACTCGAGGATACACCGGCGGTCCCCTTCGTACCGGAGCTGAGCGGTAACGTACTTCCAGCCCTTGAACACGTCGACGTGGTCGATTCGTTCGACCGATCCGAACGCCGACCGGAGCGCGTTGACGTCGTGGCAGATGCTCTCGAGGTGGTACTCGTAGGCCCGCGTGAGCGTCTCGTCGTCGGTTCCGATAGCAGCCTCGACCTGCTGCTGGCGCTTCGAGTTGCTCTCCTCGAGGAACGCGTCGTCGAGGTCGGCGTAGACGATGTCGTAGTTCTCCTCGATGACCGCGCCGACGTCCGGCGGGATGACGGTGCTCGTGACGAGATCGATCTCCGACAGCTCGTCGACCTCGGCCCGGAACTTCTGGAAGCCGGGATCGAAGCGCTTCATGTAGCCGACCATGCAGACCGCGTCCGTCTCCGCGGCCGCGTCGATCACGTCCTGGGCGTCCTCGGGCGTCACGGCGACCGGCTTCTCGACGAACGTGTGCAGGTCCGCCTCGAGGGCGGCGACGGCCACCTCCGCGTGGGTGTGCATCGGCGTCGTGACGACCACGCCGTCGAGTTCCTCGGCCTGCTCTTCGATCAGCGCCGCGCTCTCCGTGTATCGATTGGGGACGTTGTACCGGTCGCCGAACGTCTCGACGACGTTTTCGCCGGGGTCAGCGATCGCGTGGATGTCTGCTTCGGGGAGTTCCGCGAGGTACGGAACGTGCATGATCTGTGCGATAGCGCCGACACCAATGACTCCGAGCTTCATCTCAACAACGCGTTAGTCAGCATCCCACAAATAGTTTACCAAGGGTTAGCACGCGGCGATCGCGCCTCGATTTCCCGTCGCCTCCCTCGCTGCCGAGACTGCGACCGGTCCCGTCGACCACCGGCGAGACGGACCCGACTCGAGGGCGACGCCCGACGGCGGCGAACCGGCGTCGGACGGCGAGTGGCGTCCGATATCTATTTGCACGATGCGATCGATCCGTTCAGTATGCGGCTTATCAGCTCTCTCGGGCGTAGCCCCGGGACCGGAACGAGCGCACGACCGCTCGAGGTGCGTGATCGAACCGAAGCGAAACCGACCGCCGAGGGCGTCTCGCCCCGGGGAGGAATCAGCCGATGAGCCTTCGGGTCGGGTTCATCGGCTACGGCTTCATGGGACAGGCGCACGCGAACGCGCTGGCTCGCCTCCCGATGTTTTTCCCCGAGGCACCGGCCACCGACCGGCACATGCTGTGCGGGCGCAACGAGGAGCGCGTCGCGTCGGCCGCGGAGCGCTTCGGGTTCGCGCACACGACCGACGACTGGGAGCGACTCGTCGACGAGGTCGACGTCCTCTACAACCTCGGGCCGAACGACCTCCACGCCGAACCGACGATCGCCGCCCTCGAGAACGACGTCCACGTCCTCTGTGAGAAACCGCTCGCGGCCACCCTCGAGGACGCGGAACGGATGGTCGCGGCCGCCGACGAGAGCGACGCCGTCGCCGCGTGTGCGTTCAATTACCGATACGTCCCCGCGTTGCGACTGGCCAAGGAGTTAATCGACGAGGGAGCGCTCGGCAAAATCCGCCACGTCCGCGGGAAGTACCTCGTCGACTGGCAGGCCGACGCCGAGCACCCGTGGGTCTGGCGCAACGACGCGGAGCGAGCGGGGTACGGGCAGGTCGGCGACCTCGGCTCGCACACGATCGATCTCGCGCGGTGGCTCGTCGGCGCGATCGAGGACGTCAGCGGACGGCTCGCCACGTTCGTCGACGAGCGGCCCGCCCCCGACGGCGACGGGACTCTTCCGGTGACGACCGACGACGCCTACCTCGCGACCGCGTCGTTCGAATCGGGCGCGATCGGCGTCTTCGAGGGGTCGAGCATGGCCTCGGGACACAAGGCGACCAACGCGATCGAGATCATCGGTTCCGAGGGCGCGATCCGATTCGACCTCGAGCGACTCAACGAACTCGAGGTGTACGACGACGACCGGCGCGGCTACGAGCGCATCCTCGTCACGGACGAGGACGATCCGTACGGCGACCGGTGGTGGCCGGCCGGCCACGCGATCGGCTGGGAACACACCGTCGTCCATGAGAACTACGAGTTCCTCCGCGCCATCGCGGGCGAGGGCGATGATATCGTGTCCTTCGACGAAGCGCTGACGGTACAGCGAATCGTCGACACCGTCGCCCGAAGCGACGATCGGGGACAGCGGCTCGCGGTCGAGACCGACAGCTGATCGCGCGGTCGATCGCCGTCACTAGAGAGATTCCCGATCCGAGTACTGACCGCTCAAACGTCGATCCGTCTCGCTCCGACTGCGGTCGCTGTCATCGGCTTCAACAGCCGCGGAAGAGGGTATGGCAGCGCTTGCGGACAGCGGTCTCCGCTCGACTATCGACTCGGCCTACGCGTCGGTCGCGTCGGTCCAGTGGTCGATGTTCCGCTTCGCGTGGACGAGCCTGTCGTCGCGCTCGTTCTCGATCTCGATCGTGATCTGTCCGTCGTAGCCGATCTCGTCAAGCGCCTCGTCGACGGCCTCGAAGTCGATGACGCCGTCGCCGAGGTCGACGAACGACGTGAGGAACACGAAGAGGCTGTCGTACTGGACGTTCCCCGCGGTGAGGGTGTCGACGTGGTCCTGGAAGTCGACGGTTGGGTCGATGTCCTTGAGGTGGACGTACGCGATGTCGTCCGCGAACCGGTGGATACCGTCGATGACGTCGCCGTAGGGCTGGTAGTGGGCCGTGTCGTACAGCAACTCGAGGTTGTCGGGCGCGCGCTCGAGCCACTCCTCGATCTCTTCGGGACTCTCGATGTGCGAGGCCCCGTGGTGGTGGATGACGGGCGTGACGCCGGCCTCGTCGGCGGCCGTACAGATCCGGTCGAGCCACTCGTCGAACGTCGCGTCGTCGGTCTGGCCCCGCGGCGGCGGCAGGATGCCGAGGAAGCGCGCGTCGAGTTCGGCCGCGATACCCGCGCCCCGGACCGCCGCGTCGACGTCCTCTTCGTTGTTGAGCCAGCCGGCCATGACGCAGTAGATGTCGAGGCCGTGCTCCTCGAGGGACTCCTGGAGCGAGTCGACGCCGATGTATTCGACTTTCCCGAGCCCGATTTCGACGCCGTCGTACCGGCACGCGGCGAAGTCACCGAGACCCTCGGACAGTACCTCTGCTGGGTCGTACATGATGGTCGTATATCCTACGCCCATACAGAGTGGAGGACCGTCCGAGATAATAAATCATGGGGATGGCTGGCGCGTTGGACGGACTCGAGTGCAGTCGTCGACTGGTCGTCGGTGCCACGGTCCGTGAGCGCGATCGGTCCGATACAGCGAATTGTACGCCTTCGTAGGGTGTGAACGACATCAGATTCTGACCCTTTCAGTAGCTTTGTATTGCAGTGGCTCGGATTAGCGAGTATGACTGAGAACGTCGTCGTACTCGGCGCCGGGTACGCCGGAGCCGGTGCTATCGCAACGCTCCAATCGAGACTCGAGACCGACGCGCGGCTGACGTGGATCGCCGACGTCGACTACCACCTCGTGCTCCACGAGGCTCACCGCGTCATTCGGGATCCGGACGTCCGTTCTGACGTCACCTTCTCGGTCGATCGGATCGCCGATCCGTCGACCCAGTTCATCCGGGACGAGGTCGTCGGCCTCGACACCGACGAGCGGGTCGTCGAACTCGCCGACGGCGAGGACGTCGAGTACGACTACGTCGTCGTCGGCCTGGGCAGTCAGACCGCCTACTACGGCATTCCCGGCCTCGAGGAACACTCGCTGACGCTCAAGAGCGTAGACGACGCCCTCGAGATCCACGACGCCGTCACGGAGGCCAGTCTGGAAGCGACTCGCGAGGAGCCCGCACAGATCGTCATCGGCGGGGCCGGGCTCTCGGGCATCCAGACCGCCGGCGAAATCGCGGAGTTCCGCGATACTCATCGCGCGCCGATCGACATTCATCTCGTCGAGGCACTCGAAGAGATCTTCCCGGGTAACGATCCCGAGATCCAGCGGGCGCTGCGCGACTTACTCGAGGACGCCGGCGTGCAGATCCACACGGACGACCCGATCACCGAGGCCACCGAGGACCACATCGAGTTCGACGAGGGCGAACCCCTCGATCACGACGTCCTCGTCTGGACCGGCGGTATCACCGGCCGCGACGCGATGGACGACGCCGACCTCGAGGACGAGCACAATCGGGTGACGACGGGAGCGAACTTCCGGACCACCGACGAGCGCGTCTTCGCCATCGGTGATTCGGCGATCGTCGACCAGGGCGACCAGCCCGCACCGCCGACCGCCCAGGCCGCCTGGCAGGCCGCGGAAGTGGTCGGCGAGAACGTCGCCCGCGCCATCGAGAACCGGCCGCTGAAGACCTGGGAGTACGAGGACAAGGGAACGGTCGTCTCCGTCGGCGAGGAGGCCGTCGCCCACGAGGTCACGCCGGCCTTCGGCGTCTCCCTCCCGGTCGACACGTTCGGCGGCGTTCCCGCGCAGACCCTCAAAAAGCTGATCGCGGCCCGCTGGATCGCAGACATCACCTCCTGGAACGAGGCTCGCAAGTCCTGGTCGTCGCTGTAAGCGGTTCCGGACTCCTGTCTCTTCGATCGGTCGACAATCGTCAGCGAGACGCTCGGCCGTCCGTCGCCGTGCGCTTCGGCGTTCGCCTCGAGTTCGAGAAGAGCGGCGATTCCGCGTCAGATCCTCGCTGCGAGACTAAATTTCGATCAGCACTTTCCCGTCGACGCGCTCGGACGCCTGTCGGATCGCATCGTCCGCGTTCTCGAGGTCGAACGTCGACGTGACGATCGGGAGATTGTCGAGGCGTCCGGCGGCCATCAATCGAATTACGCGCGGGTAGACCTGCTGTCCGGTGTGGCCCTCGGAGCCGTAGAGCTGAGCGCTGTTGCCCTGGTACTTCCGGAGCGCGATGTCGGGATCGCTCGCGGCGTTGCTGATGTGGACGACGTTCGCGCCCTCCGCTAGCGAATCCTCGATCGCGGGGTAGGTCTGCGAGACCGCGCCGGCGGTCTCGACGTGGACGTCGGCGCCCTCGCCGTCCGTGACCGACGCGATCGTCTCGACCGGATCGTCCTCGATCGGGTTGTAGACGTGTTCGAACCCGAGCGTGCGGGCGACCTCGCGGCGTTCGTCGGACGGTTCGAACGCGATCACCTCACCGGCACCGGCGGCCCGGGAGACGTTCATCCCGGTCAGGCCGATCGGGCCCGCGCCGTGGTAGACGTGGTAATCGCCGGGCAGGATCCCCTCAGCGCGGGCGAACAGTCCGTGGTACGTGATGGTGCTCGGCTCGATCGTCGCGGCGGCGCGAAGCGCCTCGTCGTCCGTCTCGTAGGCGTCCCGGAGCGCCGAGACGTCCCAGCAGAGCTTCTCCGGAACGGCGGCGTACTCCGCGAACGCGCCGGGGATCGTGAAGCCGAGCTGCTCGAAGTTCTCGCAGTGACCCGTAAAGCCCTGCCGGCACATGTTACAGCGCCCGCAGTAGTCGGTCACCTCCGCGGTGACGAGGTCGCCTTCCTCGAACAGCTGCGCGTCGTCGCCCGTCTCGACGACCTCGCCCACGAACTCGTGGCCGGTCACGTTCGGCAGCCGGAGGTACGCCGAATAGTGGACGTAGCCGTCCTCGTCGGTCTCGAGCATCGAGACGTCGCTCCCGCAGATGCCTGCGTAGCGAACGCGGACGAGCACTTCGTCGCCCTCCGGCGTCGGGCGCTCGCGTTCGGTGACGCGGAGTTCGGGATCTCGCCACACCTGCGAGGCGTTCATCGCCTTCTTCGATTCGCGTTCGGCGTCCGAAACGTCGTACTCCGCTCTTGGGTCCCACTGAGCATCCACTACAAGGGATTTCATACCACGTCATTTGCCATCATCCGACATAAGAATATCGGAGCCGCCGCGGCCGTCGGTCGCGACGAAGGGAGCTCGATCAGCGAACCCTCGTCGGACGGGATCGGGCCGTCAGTCGTCCCGCTCGAGGTCGGCGAGGTCCCACTTGCCGGTGACGATCGCACCGGAATCTTCGTTGTCCGGTTCGACGATGGCTTCGACGAGCGCGGGCCCGTCGTGGGCGAGGGCCTCCTCGAGCGTCTCGGTGAGGTTCTCGGGTTTGATGACGCGCTCGGAGAACTCGACGCCGAACGATTCGGCCATCTGGACGAAGTCGACGCCCTCTTCGAACGGCGTGTTGAGGACGCGGTCCCAGCCGTACTTGTCGACCTGGAGGTTCCGGATCGACTTCCAGCCGTCGTTGTTCACGACGAGCCAGGTGACGTCGACGTCGTGTTCGACCGCGCAGTTGACCTCCTGGTTACACATCATGAAGCTGCCGTCGCCCTCCACGTCGACGACCTGCCTGTCGGGCCGAGCGAGCTTCGCACCGATGGCGGCGGAGACGCCGAAGCCCATCGTCGAGAAGCCGCCACAGGAGATGTTCGTCCGGGGCTCGTACACCGGGAACTGCGGGTTCGTGACCTCCTGTGGCTGACCGGCGCTCGAGACGACGATGCCGTCGCGGTCCAGCGCCTCGCGCAGACTCGCCAGGGCGCGCGAGATCGACATCGGCACGTCATCCGTCTGTCGCTCCTCGACGAGTTCCTGCCACTCGGCCCACAGCCGCTGGATCTCGTCGTAATACTCGTTGTCTTCGGTACCGACGGGGTCGACGCGGTCGGCGACCGCCTCGTGGAGCTGTCGCGTGACGACCTTCGAGTCGCCGAGGATGCCGACCTCGACGGGGTAGTTCTTACCGATCTCCTCGTTGTCGATGTCGACGTGGATGAGCTTGCTCGGCGGGATCTCGAAGCTCACGCCCTGTTCGAACGAGGACGTGTGCATGTCCGTGAACCGACAGCCGATCGCGAGCACGACGTCCGCGTTGCTCGCGAGTTCGTTGCCGGCCGTCGAGCCGATCCAGCCCGCGTAGCCGACGAACAGCTCGTGGTCCTCGGGGATGATCCCCTTCGCCTGGAAGGTCGGGATGACGGGCGCCTTGAGGTGCTCCGCGAGGTCCTGGACCTCGTCCCAGGCCTCGCCGAGCATACAGCCGCCGCCGGGGACGATGACCGGCCGGTCGGCCTCCGCGAGCAGGTCGGCGGCCTCGGAGACGGACTCCGGATCGCCGCCGGGACGGCTGTGGGTTCGCGTCTCCGCCGGCTCCGGAATCTCGACGTCTGCGGCGCCGCCCTGTACGTCCATCGGCACGTCGACGTGGACCGGGCCCGGTCGGCCCGTCGTCGCGACCTGGAACGCACGTCTGAGGACTCGAGGGAGTTGTTCGACGTCGTTCACGACGAAGCTCTTCTTCGTGACCGGCTCCATTACGCTCGGGAAGTCGCCGGGTTTCTGTCGTTCGATCTCCTGGAGGATCCCCTGGCCGTACTCGTGGGTCTGGGGCGCGCCCGTGAAGACGACCATCGGGATCGAGTCGACGTAGGCCGTTGCGACGCCGGTGACCGTGTTCGTCGCGCCGGGACCGATCGACGTGAACACGGCGAGCGGATCGCCGCTGGCACGCGCGTAGCCGTCCGCGAGGTGGGTCGCGCCCTCCTCGTGTCGCGGTTGGATGACCTCGACCTCGGAGTCGTTGAACGCGTCGAGGAGGTTCGTGCTCCCGTGTCCGGGAATGCCGACCAGGTACTCTACGCCCTCTTTCTCCAGATACTTGGCGATAATCTCGCCTCCGGTAAGCGTGGGCATATGTAATGAATTACCCCGATGTGCCTTGAATGTTACCCCGCGCACGGTGGCGCGGGGAATCCTGTTCTTACGAGGGCAGGCTTCCTGTTTCGATGACGTGACTTGCAGACACAGACTGAAATTGGGTCGTGTCCGTAGCGGCCACAGTCTCCACAGGCGTTGATTCGGGCCATCCCAGCCCTATTTCATCGAATCCTCGTTTGAGGACGTTCATCGCTGCGTTTGCGTCCCTGTCAGTCTCGAACCCACAACTTGGACAGGAGTGTTCTCGAACCCAGATGGGTTTCGCTGTCTCCACGCCACACGATGCACACTCTTTCGTCGTTCCTCGTGCTTCAACCTGCACGACGTGAGTGCCGTACAACTCGCCCTTGTATTCGAGCAAAGTAATGAATTGTCGCCATGCCGCATCCTGCTTGTTGCGAGCGTTGCCGTCGCCCTGAAGCATACTCTGGACGTTCAAGTCTTCAACGAATACCGCGTCGTACTCTTTGACGAGCCACGTCGTGATTTTGTGCTGGTAGTCCAGCACCTTCCGACGAATGTAACGCTTGACTTTGGCTACCTTCAGACGTTGCTTCTCGTAGTTGTTCGACCCTTTCTCTTTCCGAGACAGCTTTCGTTGCTCGCGTCGGAGTTGTTCGTACTCGTCTTCGAGGTTGAGCCAATCTACAGTCTTGCCGTCGCTTGTGTGGATGTAGTTGAGGATGCCAAGGTCAATCCCGATGCTGTTGCTCACGTTGAGTGAGTCCACATCGGGTTTCTCGGGAAGGTCAGTCTCATCTGACTCAAGTCCGAAGGAGACGAACCATTCGCCGGTTGTCTCCTTCTTGAACGTGACTTCTTTGACGGTGGCGTTGTCAGGAACCGGTCGTGTGTACCGAATTTTGACCCATCCGATTTTGCTGAAGCGAACGTATGCGTACTTGTCGTGGCCCCTCTTTTCATCGAGGTCGAAACCCGACTGATTGTACGTCACGCTCCGGTACTCGGTGGGCGCTTGCCGTTTGAGCCGACCAACTTTGTGTCCCCTTCTCTTTTTTCTTGCGAAGGTTTGAGAGGTTGCGGTGGAAGCGTGCGACGGTGGCTTGGGCGGCTTTCGAGTGCAGTTCGCTGAACACCGGCCACTTTCGTTTCCACTCGGGGAGTTTGTTGTTCTGGTCGTACTCACTCGGTTTGTCGTCCTCTGGGCTGTTCATGTAGTCCCAGCGGACATGGTTGTAGAGTTGGCGATGAATGTTCAGATGGTGTTCCAGTTCTTCCGCTACCTCTTGTGTCGGGTAAGCGTGGTAGCGGTAACTGTGTTCCATCGCTATCTCTTGATTAGTCGTATTGTCACTTAATGATTTGTATCCCTGCGTGTTAGCTTCATCCCCGACCACGGTGGGTCGGGGTATTTACCTCGCTAACCAGTATAAAAATTCGCCCTCACGTGTCGGTCGACGGAGTCGAGCGACTGGAGGTGGCGGTAGCCGTCCGGGCGCAATCGTCGCTACTCGCGTCTCAAGCCGGATCTCGCCGAAGCCGTGGCAACTGACCACCCCGCCGGCGATCGAGTACGACCGGCTCGCGGTGCTCGCCGTCGCGGCCGCGGACCCGATCAGCTATTCGGTCCGACGTTCGACGCTCACGGACGCCGATTCGTCGATCGTAATCAGATAGCCCTCGTACGCGAACCGAAGAACCAGCGACGACGGGCCCGCTTCGACGGAATCGATCAGGGCGTCGAGTGCCCCCGGATCGACGGTGTCGTACAGCGGCGGTAACTGACTGATCTCCCGATCCGAAGCCGTCGCGACGCGTTTGATGACTTTCGTCGAGACTGACTCTGCGGAGCGTTCCGTTCCAAAGGGGTCGGTTCCGTTTCTGTGTCCCATCCCGTTGCTCACCGATGACGTCGTGCGAGCACAAGAATATTTTTCAGCACAGAGTGGTACTCCGACCAGCCGGTATTTCGCGTTCGCCGGTACGCCGCATCCTTCAGCGGTGTCGGTCTGTGTGTCTGCGACGGCCTCAAGAGGTTCGTCGGTCGCTAGCCTTCTCCGCCTTCCGCCGAGGGCGGCCCGTCGACGTCCGCGGGGATTCCGTGCGGTGGTCCGAACCGAACGTCGCTTCGGACTCGATCGCACGAACCGGTACGCTCTTAGCCGGGTCCGAACTCACGTGTACGTATGGCGATTCACAGCGACTGGAGCGATTGGCTTCCGCGAGCGATCGCGTCGGCCGATCCCGACGGCGTCGCCGTCTGGTATCTCGGCTGCAACGGGTTCGTCCTCAAGGGACGCGGGGGAACGACGATCTTCATCGATCCGTATCTGGGCTTGGGCGACCCGCCGCGGATCATCCGAATGATTCCGGTTCCGTTCGAGTCGGACGACGTCCGCAGCGCGGACGCGATCCTCGCGACCCACGAACACGTCGATCACGTGCACGGGCCGTCACAGGCGCCGATCCTGGCGAACACGGGAGCCTCGTTCTACGGTCCGGACGACGCCGTCGCCATCGCACGCGACGACGAAGCGTGGCCGGATGCCTACGACGTGAGCGACGAGCAACTGGTCGAAGTCGCGGAAGGGGACTCGTTCGACGTCGGCGAGTTCGAGATTCACGTCGAGCCGGCCTACGACCCCGACGCGAGCCATCCGGTCTCGTACGTCGTCGAACACGAAGGTGGCACGTTCTTCCACGGCGGCGACTCGAGGCCGGCAGATTCGTTCGCCGATATCGGCGAGCGCTTCGATATCGACCTCGGCGTCCTCGCGTTCGGGACGGTCGGCGTGATGCCCCATCGAGAGACCGGCACACCGACGGTGACGAAGTGGTACAACGACGAGAATCAGCTGATCGAGGCCGCGAGCGATCTCCGGCTCGATCGGCTCCTGCCGAGCCACTGGGACATGTGGAAGCGGCTCACCGCGGATCCGACCGTGCTACACCATCACGCGCGGAGCGTCGAGTATCCGCGGCGCCTCGAGATCGCCGAAATCGGCGACCGCATCGAACTCTGAGCGGCGAGCGGCGCGATCCGGTTCGGACGACGGCGCCGATCCGAGTTCGACTGATCGACCCACGGCAGTCGACGTGAACGGGCGTTACAGCGACGGGATGACCTCGTCGTTCATGACCTCGAACAGCCGCTCGGGGTCGGGGCTGGTGTTCCCGACCGCGATCCGATCGAATCCCATCTCGGCGTACTCCTCGAGCTGGGCCGCGATCTCCGCCGGATCGTCTGCGATCAAGAACTTCTCCTCGATCTCCTCGCGGGTCGCCTTCTCGCCCTCGGCCTCGATCTCCCGCGGGTCCGACAGCGCCCGGTCGAAGACGTTCTGGGTCGTCGCGTGCCACGGGCGCGTCGCCTCGAGCGCCCGCTCGTAGTCGGGGTGGTAGGACGCCGTCACGAGCAGCGTCGTCTCGATCGCGTCCGGATCGTTGCCCTCCTCCTCGGCGTAGCGACGGATCGCGGGGTAGAGCCGGTCGGTGTACTCCTCGCCCTTCTTGACCGTGATGAACCCGTCGGCGTACCGCGCGGCGAGCCGCGCGGTGCTCGGTCCGTTGGCCGCGATGTGGATCTCCGGCGACTGCTCGGCCATGGTGTACAGCTTGGCCTCGTCGAGGTCGAACCGCTCCCCGTCGTAGGTGACGAACCCGTCCTCGTCGATGCGCTCGCGGACGTCGTCGCTGACCCACTCGTCGTCGCCCCAGAGGGCGCGGATGATCTCGAGGGCCTCCTCGAGCCGGTCCCGGCGTTCGGGATACTCCGGCCAGTCGAAGCCGAGCGGCGTCTCGTTCATTGCCTCGCCGGTGGAGAGCCCGAGCAACACCCGATCGTCGTGGAGCTGCTGGAGGGTCGCGAACGCCTGCGCGATCATGCCGGGGTGGTAGTGGCCCGTCGCGGGCGTCACGCATGTGCCGATCGGTCCGTCCAGTCGTTCCGTCGCGGCGCCGAGCCAGGACCACGCGAACGCCGACTCCGCGCCCGTGTGGAACCACGGGTGGAAGTGGTCCGACGTCCAGACGGTCTCGTAACCGCCGGCCGTGGCCTGTTCTCCGTAGTCCAACAGCGCGGACGGATCGTACTGCTCCTGATGAGCCATGTAATCGATTTCGACCATCGTCGACTGACAGTACGGAGAAGAGCGCATTAGGCTTTGTGCTCGGCTGTCGTGTGAGTACCGTTCTGGTCGCTCTCGAAGATTCGATTGCGGGCTCGAGAACGAGCGCACTCGGCCGAACTTGACTATCAGACGGATGCGGAAGGGCGGAGGTCGGTCGACGGACCGTCACCAGGGGCCGCCGACCGGACTATCAGCGAGAACGGGTGGCCAGTATGCCAGGGGGAAGGGACGGCCAATCGGTAACCGGAATCACCGAATCGGCCGTTCCACGCGGGTGCCGTCGTCGGCTCGTCAGGACCGCTGCTTCCGGTGTTCCTCGACGACGTCCCAGTCGAGTTGGATACCGAGCCCCGGGGAATCGGGAACCTCGAGCCGTCCGTTCTGGATGAGCGGCTCGTCGCGCGCGACGAGGTCGTCCCACCACGAGACCTCTCGGGCGTGGTACTCGAGGGCAACGAAGTTCGGCACCGTCGCGCCGACGTGGGCGGTCGCGACGGTCGCGATCGGGCTGCCGATGTTGTGGGGGATGAGCGCCTGGTAGTAGGCCTCGGCCATGTCCGCGATCTTCTTCGTCTCGGCGATCCCGCCAGTCTTGGGCACGTCGGGGGCGAGGAAGTCGACGGCCTGCTCCTCGATCAGGTCACGGAAGCCGTGGCGACCGTAGCGGTTCTCGCCGGTCAGCAGCGTCGTGTCGACGCTGCGCTGTAGTTCGCGCATCGCGTCGGTGTTCTCCGGCGGCAGGGGATCCTCGACCCAGGCGAGGTCGTACGGCTCGATCGCCCGACAGAGCTGCTTGGCCGTCTCGGGGCTGAAGTTCCAGTGGAGATCGACCGCGACCTCGGCCTCGTGGCCGATCTCGTCGGTGACGGCCTCGACGACCGAACGCTTGTGCTCGACCTCCGGCGGATCGAAGTGCCGCGAGAGGGTGTCGATGTCGCGGCCGGACGGGACGTCGAGGTCGAACTTGATCATATCGAACCCGTCGTCGACGGCCATGCGCGCGGCCTGGGCGTACGCTTCGGGTTCGTACGTCGTCTCCTCCTGGCCCTCCTCGGCCGAGGAGACCATCGCCTCGCCGGCGTGACAGTCGGCATAGACGCGGACCTCCTCGCGGGTCTTCCCGCCCAGTAGCTGGTAGACCGGCTGGTTGAGCAGCTTCCCGGCCGCGTCCCAGAGGGCGATCTCGACGCCGCTGATGGCGATCGTTCCGACGCCCCACTGGGAGCCCCGTCCCGAGAGGCTCTCGCGCATGAGGTTGTAGAGTCGCTCGACGTCGAGCGGGTTCTCGCCGACGAGCACCGGTCGGAGGTAGTCCGTGACGATCTCGTGGACGCCCGGCGATGGGTAGGCCTCGCCGATTCCCGTCACGCCGCGATCGGTCTCGACGGTGACGATCGTCCACGGGAAGTTGCCGTCGATGACGAACGAGTCGATGTCGGTGATCTCGGCCGTCGGGCCGTCCCGTTCGGGCTGGTCGTCGAAGTCGGTCCACATCGTCGCCGCGAGCGTGGATGCAAAGTCCTCGTACATGGTCTGTGTCGTGTCGAATATCAGCGTGTGCATTTCGCAGTCGGTTCCGTCCGTCGTTCGGAGCGGCGCGACTCGCTTCGACCGTCGTCGGTCCCGCGACCCCGCGTCGGACCGCTCGAGTCCCAGGGGGTGATAGCGAGTCGCATTATCAAGTCGATTGCGGAGACGCCTGTTATAGTTTCCGGTGATCGGAGGCGAGTGCGGGCGTCGCGGTCGACCGGTCGCTCCGGCGCCGCCCGCGCATCCGGCAGCGGCCGCGTGTACGGCCGTCCGGAATCCGTCATCAGGGCTCGACCAGGATCTTGACGTGTGCCGTGTCGGGAGCCGTCAGCTCCTCGAACCCCTCCTCGACGATGTTCTCGAGCGAAATTCGCTTCGTCGCGAACGCGTCGGTGTCTATCTCGCCGTCCGCGATCGACCGAACGATCGCGTCGAACTCGGTGCGGAACGAGCGCGGCGGAAACCCGTAACAGAAGGTCCCTCTGAGTTCGCGTTCGTTCAGGACGATCTCGTCCAGATCCAGTGCGACCGCACCGTCGCTGAGGCTCCCGACGGTGACGGCGCCGCCGCGGCGGGTGCTCCGAATCGCCGCATCGACCGACGGCTCGACGCCGGCGAACTCGAACGCGGCGTCGACCCCGTCGTCGGTCGCGTCCGCGATGCGCTCGACCGCGTCCTCCTCGAGCGGATCGATCGCGACGTCGGCGCCAAGTCGGCGCGCGACCTCGCGTCGGTGCTCGTTCGGTTCGGAGGCGAAAATCCGCTTCGCGCCGCCGGCTTCGGCGGCCCGGAGCGCGGTGAGGCCGATCGGTCCGCAGCCGAAGACGGCCACCGTGTCGCCGGCGCACATTCCGGACCGACGGACCGCGTGCAGGCCGACCGCCAGGGGTTCCACGAGCGCGCCCTCCCACAGATCGACGCTCTCGGGCAGGACGTGGACCTGCCGGGCCGGCACGACGGCGCTCTCCGCGAAGCCGCCGGTCCCGGTCTCGAGACCGATGGCGAGGCTATCGTCGCAGCGGTTGTACCGCCCGTCCGCACAGTAGACGCAGTCGTGACACGGGATGTTCGGGTGGACCGTCACCGGATCGCCGACCGCGAGTCGCATCACGTCGTCGCCGACTTCGCTGACGCGGCCGCTGAACTCGTGTCCGATAACGATCGGGCGACTCGCGCCCGTCTGCGGGTGTTCGCTGTCGGGAGTGAGAGCCGCCCGCTCGTACTCGTGGAGGTCGGTGCCACAGATCCCGCAGACGTCGACGTCGATCCGAACGTCGGTCGGGCCGACGTCGCCCGGGTCGGCGTCCTCGTCGATGCGGATATCGCGCTCGCCGTAGAATCGTGCTGCTTTCATGGGGTATCCGGTGTCTCGTTCGTGACACCGCTAGACTGTGCGTTTCGCTCCGTCGGGATATCTCTTTCCCGACTCGGTATCGAGCGGGTTCTCGCCGACGCGACGGGCGTCGGACTGGCGGATGACTGAGACGAATAAAACGGGTGGAACCGGCGTCGCCTCGATCGAAATAACGCGGGAAGGACCCTCAGCGAGCGCGGGAACGGGACGGAGACGCGGTCTCGATCGGCGTTAGCTGTACCAGCGTTCGATCTGGATGGTCTTCTCGGTGTAGAAGTTGACCGCGTCCTCGCCCTGAGCGTGGAGGTCGCCAAAGAACGACGCCTTCCGGCCGCCGAAGTGGAAGAAGCCCATCGGGGCGCAGACGCCGACGTTGATCCCGATGTTCCCCGCGTCGACCTCGTACCGGTACTGGCGGGCCTCGCTGCCGGACTCGGTGTAGAGCGAGGAGGCGTTGCCGTACTTCGTCGAGTTGACCATCTCGATGGCCTCGTCTAAGTCCTCGGCCTCGGCGAGACAGAGCACCGGCCCGAAGATCTCCTCTTGGGCGATCTCCATGTCGGTCGTGACGCCCTCGAGGAGCGTCGGGCCGAGGAAGTTACCGTCCAGTTCGGGATGTTCGAAGTCCCGGCCGTCGAGGACGAGTTCGGCGCCTTCCTCGAGCGCGTTCTCGATCAGGCCGAGCACGCGCTCGCGCGAGTCGTCGGTGATCAGGGGGCCGACTTCGGTCTCCTCGTCGACGCCGGCGCCGACGGTGAGGTTCTCCGCGGCGTCGACCAGCTGCTCGCGGAGGTTGTCGTAGACGTCGCCGACGCCGACGACGACGTCGTTGGCGAGACAGCGCTGACCGGCGTTGCCGTAGACAGAGCCGATGATGTTCGGAACCGATTCCTCGACTTCCGCGTTCTCGCTGACGACGGCGTAGTTCTTCGCCCCGCCCTGGGCCTGCACGCGCTTGCCGTGTTCGGCGGCGGTCTCGTAGACGTGCTTGGCGACGGGCGAACTGCCGACGAACGAGACGCCCTCGATGTCATCGTGCTCGAGCAGCGTGTTGACGGTCTCGGCCCCACCGTTGACGAGGTTGACGACGCCGTCGGGAAAGTCGACCGCGTCGACGGCCTCGAAGATGAGCTGGGAGCTCAGCGGGACCTTCTCGCTGGGCTTGAGAATGAACGTGTTCCCGGACGCGACCGCGTACGGCAGGAACCACAGCGGGATCATCGCCGGGAAGTTAAACGGCGTGATGGCAGTGAAGACGCCAAGGGGCTGCCGGACGGCGTGTTCGTCCATCCCGGACGCGACGTCCTCAACGTTGCCGCTGCCCTCGCGCATCATGTTGGGCATTCCGCAGGCCACTTCGACGTTCTCGATGCCGCGCTTGATCTCTCCGCGCGCCTCTGCGACGGTCTTCCCGTGCTCGCGGGAGAGCGCGGTCGCGATCTCGTCGATTCGGTCCTCGAGTTCGGTCTTCAGGTCGAAGAGGTACTGGACGCGCTCGGCGACGGGTGTCTGTCGCCACTCTTCGAAGGCCTCGTTTGCGGTCTGTACTGCGTCGTCGACGGTCTCGACGGTCGAGAACTCGACCGTCGCGAGTTCGTCCCCCGTCGCGGGATCGACGACGGGCTGGGACGTCTCGCTTGCGGGCGTGGTCCACTCGCCGCCGACGTAGTTGTCGACGTGGTCACGAACGGCTGGTGAAACGGCTCGCTCTCTTTGCTCGGACATGCGAGTGAGTGGTTGTGGTACGCACACAAATACGTTACGCTCGAACCGATTCCCTCGCGCGAGACGCCCCTGACCGCCCCCGTCGAGCGGGGATTCGGGGCGCTTCCAACTCTCGGCGACACTCGAGACCGCGTTTGAATGGGTCAAACAGCGTTCGCGTTTGTCACACACAAACAATTTAGTGGTATCGAGTGTTCATCGGGCGTATGGCAAAGACGACGAAATCGAGAACGATTCAGGCGGTGGGGATCACGCTCGAGATTATCGACTACCTTCACGAGCACGACAGCGCGCGGATCACCGAGATCGCGAACGAACTCGGGCGGGCGAAAGGAACCATCCACTGCCATCTGGCCACCCTACTCGAGAAGGAACACGTCATCAAGAGCGGGGACGAGTACCAGCTCAGTCTCCGCTACCTCGAACTCGGCGAGGGAGTGAAAGACCGGCTGGGGTTCTACGATGTCGTCACCGACGAACTGGACGAACTGGCCGAAGAGTCCGGCGAGTTGGTACAGTTCGCGACGGAAGAACACGGCCGCGCGGTGTACCTGTACAAGACGGGCGGCGACCGGGCCGTCCAGACCGCCTCGTCGATCGGAAAACGGGAGTACCTCCACTGCCTCGCGCTCGGAAAGGCGATCCTCGCACACACCCCGCGCGAGCGCGTCGAAGAGATCATCGATCGCCACGGGTTGAAGCGGTACACGCCCCAGACCATCACCGACCGCGAGGAACTCTTCGACGAACTCGAGGCGGTCCGCGAGCGCGGGTACGCGTTCGACGAGGAAGAGAAGATCGAGGGACTACACTGCGTCGCAGCGCCGGTCATGGCCGGCGAGGACGAAGTCCTCGGTGCCGTCAGTCTCTCCCGACCCTTGAGTCGGATGACGGGCGATCAGTTCAAGGAGGAAATCCCGAATATGGTCACCCGCTCCGCGAACGTCATCGAAATCAACGCGAAGTACTCCTGAACCACCCTTATTTGACTCTCTCAAACGCCCCTTCGCATCAGTGAGCTGTGAACGAGTCTCATCGTCGTTCGCGGTCGTCCGTTCGGAATCAACCGCTTAACGGCTGCTTTCAGCCCTTCTGTGAGAGCTGTCCGTAGCTACTCGATCGAATGGCGGTGCGACGGCGCTTCCGGGGAACTGACGGAATAGCGGACCGGTGACTCCCGATCGAATTTATTTACACCCATATGTCTGTAATAGACGGCTGCTCAAACGGACTCGAGTTCGGAACAGACAGCGCGACCTGAAATCAGGCGGATTTGAACCTCTCAAACGGCGTTCGTCACTCCGTCGCAAACGGAATTCGGACGGCGATGCGACTCGAGTCGCCGGGGCGAGACGGCGACGCGAGGAGAGATCGAGCGCACAGCGAGTTCGGTTCAGAAACGGCGGGGAACGACTATATGCGATCGCTGGAAAGAGGTATACGTACCTATGCGCGCCGTCGCACTGTTTCCGGACGAGCCAGAACTGCGTGTCATCGAGAAACCGAAACCGACCCCCGAGAACGGTGAGGCTCTGATTCGAACCGTCGCCGTCGGGATCGACGGCTCGGACAGGCGCATCGCGGCCGGCGAAATCGGCGGCGACGTTCCCGACGGCGAGGACCACCTCGTCATCGGCCACGAGGCGGTCGGCGTCGTCGAAGAGCCGAACGGAACTGACCTCGCGAGAGGCGACGTCGTCGCCCCCCTCGTGCGACGCCCCGTCGGCGACGGATCGAGATTCGCGGCCAACGGCGAACTCGACATGGCCCCTCCCGGGAGTTTCCACGAGTGCGGGATCACCGGCGCACACGGGTACATGTCGGAGTTTTTCACCGCCCGCCCGGGGTATCTCGTTCCGATCCCCGAATCGCGCGCGGCGTACGGCTTCTTCGTTGAACCGGCGAGTCTCGTCGAGAAGGCCCTCGACCAGACGGAGGCGGCGCGGTCCGGATTCGACTGGCGGCCGTCGAGCGCGTTCGTTCTCGGGAACGGCAACCTCGGGCTGCTCGCGCTGACGCGACTCGAGACCGGCGACGAGTTCGAGCGAACCTACTGTCTCGGCCGGCGAGACCGACCGGATCCGACGATCGACGTCATCGAAAACGTCGGCGGCACCTACGTCGACTCGAGGGAGCTCTCGCTCGACGAGTTTCCCGCAGTCCACGAGCCGGTCGATTTCGCCTTCGAGACGACGGGACACCCCGCCCACGCCGTCGAAGCCGTGGACGCGCTCGCTCCGAACGGCGTCGTGACGCTCCAGGGGATTCCGGGCTCGTCGTCGACGGTCGAAATCGACGGGGGCGCGTTCCACACGGATCTGGTCGTCACCAACAAGGCGATCCTCGGGGTCGTGAACGCCCGACGGTCTCACTTCCGTGCCGCCGCCGAGTGGCTCGCCGAAACGCCGGAGTCGGTGCTCGACGCGCTCGTGACCGGCGTCTACGGACCGGACGAGATAGACGAGGCGTTCGCCGACTCCGCGGAGACGATAAAGACGGTCGTCTCGTTCGATCGCTGAGTTCGACCGCGTAGTCGACAGGGACGACCATAGACAAACGGAGTCGATTCCGTCTCGAGCGGCTCGGATAGCAACCGTCGGGTCCGCTGTTTACCCGTTTCCGGCCGAACGCCGCACGAACGACCCGTGAACCGTCGGAAGCTATTTTTCCGTGGGAGACATCCGCTACCGCATGGGAACCGGGTACACGACGATCATGTACGGTGCCGAATCGATCGAGGACGCGCTCGGCGACATCGCCGCCTGTCGGTACGACGGCGTCGAGATCAGCCTCGAGAAGATCCGTGCGAACGACGCCGAGACCGTCGACCGGTGGCTCGACGAGTACGACCTCGAGTTCTACCTCGCGATGAGCGAGTGGATCGAAACCGAGGACGCGGTCCGGCGAGTGATCGACGACATACCGGTCGCGGCCGATCTCGGGGCGGAGTTCGTCGGGATACTCCCACCACAGCGGGCTCGCCACGACGGCGACACCGTCGAGCGGTGGCTCTCCCGGATCAGCGAGGCGGCCGTCGACGCCGGACTGCGGCCGCTCGTCCACCACCACGGCGCGACGAGCGTCGAGCAGCCGGACGAGATCCGGCGCTATCTCGACGCCGTCGACGGGCTCGAGCTCCTGTTCGACACCGCTCACTACTACCCCTACGGCGACAACTTTCCCGACGGCGACGTGACCGACGGACTCGAGCGATTCGCCGACGATATCGGCTACGTCCATCTCAAGGACGTGGATCCGGTCAAGGACTTCGCGGCGAACCGGGACGCGCTCTCCGACGCCGACTTCCACCTCGACAACGTCATCAACTACTTCCGGTCGTTCACCGACCTCGGCGAGGGGATTCTCGACTTCGAGGCGATCTTCGAGACGCTCTCGGACGCGGGGTACGAGGGTCACTACACGATCGAGATCGAGAACCGAACCGAGCGACCGCTCGTCCACGCCAAGCGGAACTACGATTACTGGGCCGCCGTCCGGAACGCCTAACCGGGAGCCGGCCGTCTCCCGGCGCGATCGACGGGTTACCCCAATTGCATCAGCGTCGCGCCGGCGATGATGACGGTGATGCCGCCGAGGAGCCACGGCGATCGCGGCACCTGGCGGACCATCGCGTAGGAGATGCCGACGATGACGAGGGGGTAGACGTTCGAGAGCGGAACGACGGTGATGACCGTGCCGCTCTGGAGCGCCGAGAACCAGGCGAGCCAGTTCGCCGCGACGAAGACGCCCGCGAGCGTAAACGCGCCGAGCGCGGTTCGATCGCGAATTCGGACGCGTGAGCGGACGTCCGATGAGACGCCGAAGAGCGCGACGAACGCGGCGAGCGCCGCCGTTTGGCCGACCGCCGTCCCGATCAGCGGATCGGCGTACCCGTCCAGCCCGATCGCGACGAGCACGAACGACGCGCCCAGCGTGAGCATCGCGGCGACCGGAACGAGCAGGTCTCTCGCCTCGAGTCGCGCGAACTCCGCCACGAGGAGGTCGTCGCCCTCGTCGCTCGTCGATCGCGAGATCTGTAACACGACGCCGCCGGCGACGATGCACAGCAACCCCACCCCGGAAGCGACGGTGAAGGACTCCCCGAGAACGGGGACGGCCAACAGCGCGGCGACGGCAGGGTTCGCGCCGACGACGGCGGCCGCGACGAGGTGCCGACGCGATCGATACCGCGGAAGTAGAGCAATCGAAACGCGGCCGGGTTGCCGAGGCCCGCGATCGCGAACGGCGCCAGCTGGCCGACGGTCACGCCGTCGAACGACGCCCCGCGAACGAGGAGCAGTCCCCAGAAGATGACGACGCTGACGACGATCGTGACGACCGTCGCGGCGAGCGCCGGCGACGTGTGCTCGGTATCGGTGCCGTTTTTCAGTCCGTACTCGACCGAGATGGCCTGTAGTCCCGAGAACACCGACGCGAGCAGCGCGAGGACGGCGCTCAGTTCCAGCAGCATCGTCGGATCACCGGTGATCGATTTCGGTCGCGGAGTGCATCGAGCCGCGGTCTCGTTCCGATCGGTACGCTACTGACATACGGTATCGTTGTGAACCGCCCGTCGAGATACTGATATCGATGTCGGCGACGCGTCGCTTCGAACGCCGGAAACGGGGGAACTCTATTCAGTCCGAGGTGGATTCGGCGTGTCGTTCCGTCGCTTTCGTTCGCGCGACGTCACCGTCCGCGATCCGTTCTCCGGTCCGGTTATCGAACCCGTGCACCAGCGGATCGTCCACCGTGAGCCAGATCGGTTCGTTCCGCATGGCTTCGACGGTACTCGGCGCTTTCACGGTGAGTTCGATGTGATCTCCCTCCTCGTCGCCGACGAGGACGTCGATGATCTGGTCGTCGCCTTGCGGCTCCGTCACTTTGACCTCTCCGCGGATCGCGTTATCCACCGGCTCCGTGTGGGCGGTGAAGTACTGCGGTCGGATGCCAAGGGTCAGCTCTCCGTGCTCCCGGTAGCGGTCGGCGACGGTCGACTCCAGCCGGTATTCGAACCCTTCCGTGGCGTTCATCGAACGGATCGTCCCCGAGTCGTCGATCTCGACGTCGACGAAGTTCATCGACGGCGAGCCGATGAAGCCGGCGACGAACCTGTTCTTCGGTTCGTGGTACACCTCGTCGGGAGTCCCGATCTGCTGGATGTGCCCGTCGTTCATCACGATGAGCTTGTCGCCGAGCGACATCGCCTCCTCCTGATCGTGGGTCACGTACAGCGTGGTGATGCCGAGCTCGCGCTGGAGCACCTTGATCCGACTGCGCATGCTCAGCTTCAGCTTCGCGTCCAGGTTCGCCAACGGCTCGTCCATCAGGAAGACCGAGGGCCGACGGATGATCGCCCGTCCGAGCGCGACGCGCTGTTGCTGGCCGCCGCTTAAGTTGTCGATATCTCGGTCGAGTAGCTCCGGAATCTCGAGCATCTCCGCGACCTCCTGAACGCGCTCGGCGCGGGCGTCGCCGTCGATCCCTTCGACTTTGAGCGGGTAGCCGATGTTCTCCCGGACGGACATGTGCGGGTAGAGCGCGAAGTTCTGGAACACCATCGCGGCGTTCCGATTCTTCGGGTGGACGTCGGTGACGTCGTAGTCGCCGAGTTTGATCGTCCCGCTGGTCGGTTCGGTGAGGCCGGCGAGACAGCGCAGCGTCGTCGTCTTGCCGCAGCCGCTGGGCCCGAGGAGGATGGCGAACTCGCCGTCATCGACGGTGAGGTTGATGTCCTCGACCGCGATCGTGTTTCCGTATCGCTTCTCGACCGAATCGTACGTAACGTTAACCATTGCTGTATTCCTCCGTGAGTCGCCGCGTGTGAGCCGCGTTGGTTCGAGCGCTGTGCGTCATTTGCCGACTGCCCCCATGCTGAATCCGCGAACGAGCTCCTGACGCGCGACGAACGCGAACAGGAGCACCGGGATGAGCGCGATCGTCCCGGCGACGCTGACGTTGATCCACTGGACCGAGTACTTCGTGACGAACGACGAGAGGCCGACCGGCAGCGTCATCGCCGCGACGTCCTGGGTCAGGATGATCGCGAACAGGAGCTCGTTCCAGGTAATGATCGTCGTGAAGATCGCCGACGCGAGCAGGCCGGGCTTGACCAGCGGCAGGACGATCTTGAAGAACGCCCCGATGTGGGTGTGCCCGTCCAGCATCGCGGACTCCACGAGGCTGGCCGGCACCTCCTCGAAGAACCCCTTCATCATCCAGACGGCGAAGGGGATGTTGAACATCACGTACACGCAGATCAGCCCGTACAGCGTGTTCACCAGCTGGAGATTCCGGAAGATGACGAACAGCGGAATGATCGTCACGATCGGCGGCATGAACCGCGTCGAGAGGATGTAAAACGGCAGGTGGAAGTCCAGATTGTACGGGAAGTCGAAGGTGACGAACCCGTACGCAGCCGCCGCCCCGATGGTCGTCGCGATGATGGTCGTCACGACCGTGATCACGATGCTGTTGAAGATGTACTGGTAGAACTCCGGGCGCTGGACAAACAGCTGGGCGAAGTTGCTCACCTGAAACTCCGCCGGGATCCAGGCCGGCGGAAACGACAGCAGCGTCTGTCGCGACTTCAGCGCACCCGAGACGAGCCAGTAGACCGGGAACAGCGTCCAGAGCAGGAAGAACCCGAGCACTCCGTAGATGACCGCTTTGCTGATGCCCTTCTCTGCGAGGGTCTCCTGTAGTCGTTCGATTCGCGACGGTTCCCTGAACGGAACGTCCGGTTGTTGTTCTGTTGCCATGGTTAGAACTCGATGTCCGCGATTTTGACGAAGCTCATCGCCAGGATCAACACGACGACGAGCAGCGAGATCGCCATCGCCGAGGCCTGGCCGAAGTTGCTAAACCGGAACGCGGTCCGGTACATTTCCATGCTGATCACGTTCGTCGCGTTCGACGGGCCGCCGCGGGTCAGGATGTACACCTTCGCGAAGACGCGCAGCGCGTCGACGACGCGGATGATCAGCACGAGCACGATCAGCGACTTCAGGTACGGGAACACGATGTCGACGAACCGTCGCCACCGGGGCGCCCCGTCCATAATCGCCGCCTCCTGAATGTCGTCCGGCACCGACTGCAGCCCCGCGAAGATCACCAACACGACCAGCGGCGTCCACTGCCAGACGTCGGTCGCGACGACGGCGTACAGCGCGACGTCGGGATCGCTGATCCAGCCGACGTTGCGCCCGATAAACGGCGCGGCCATGAAATCCAACAGCCCGTCGGGCGTGTACATGAGCCGCCAGATCAGGCCGATCACGGTCGGCGAGAGGATCATCGGAATCAGGATCAGCGTCTGCCACAGCCCGCGCATTTTGATCTTCTTGTTCAACACGAGCGCGATCCCGAATCCGAGCGCGAACTCGAGGCCCACTGCTAGTCCGATGAACTTGCCAGTCACCACGAGCGACTCGAGGAACGCGCCGTTGTCTAACAGATTGACGTAGTTCTCGATGCCGACGTAGGTCGTCCGCCCGCCGGGCAAGAACTGCTGGGTCGACATCTGGATCGCGCGCAGGAGCGGGTAAAACGTCAGCGCGAACAGGAGGAACACGGCCGGAAGGGTCATGAGCCACTTCAGCCGCTCGTCGACCCACAGGAGCACGCGCTCCCGGGTCGATTTCTCCGCGCCCAGCTGCTCGTCGAGGTCGGCCGTCGAATGTACGTCCGTCCCTGTTTCAGTTGCCATTGTTTGATCCCGTTGGCGTCATCTAGTAGTATCCCGCGTTTTCGAGGATCGACTCGACCTCGTTCTTGGTTTCGCTCACGACCTCGGCCGGGCTCATGTCGCCGGTCAGTGCGCTGTTGAGGTACTCCCCTTGGGTCACGTCGATCTCGTTCCAGAGGGGCGTCCGCGGCCGCGGTTTGGCGTTTTGCAGGCTCTCGTACAGCGCTTCGTACCACGGCTCGGCGTCCATGTTGTCCTCGAAGGTGTCGTGGCGGAAGGGGACGCCGCCGAGTTCCACGTAGCGGTCCTGTGCCTCCTTGGAGATGATGGACTGGATGACCGTGCCGGCGTCTTCCTTCCGGTCGTCGGAGATGTTCGAGTTGATACCGAGCAGCCAGTTGCCCTGCATCGGCGCCTGCTGTACCTCGCCTTCCGGGATCGGAATGAACTCCAGATTGTCGGCTTCTGCGGTGTCGTCGTCGAGCAGCGTCGACGCCGCGGCCGGCCACGCCATCCCCTGGGCGGCCGAGCCCTCGCCGATCCGATTCAGCACCTGATCGCTGTTGAACGATCCGACGCCGTCCGGCGAGATCGATCGCAGATCGTCGACGAAGAAACTGACAACGTCCTCGCCCTCGCTGGAGTCCCACTGGTACCGCCAGTCCTCGTCGAACATGTCTCCGAGGTTCGACCACCCGATGCTCATGAAGTTCGTGTTCGCCGGGTTGCCGCGCTGACCGCGGATCACGTACCCGTTCGTGTCCGCGATCTCCTCGTCGATGCTCTGCCCGGCGCGTAACACATCGTCCCACGTCTTCGGCTCCTCTTCACCGACCTCCTCGTAGTAGGCGGTGTTGTAGACGAACATCTGCGTGTTCCCCACGACGACCTGCCCGCGGATCTTCTCGTCCATATCCTCGGCGGACGGAACTTTCGGGGCGCCGGGCGTCGGCCACGTGGTGATGTCGACCGTCGTGTCGATGAGTTGCTCCGTGGGCAGCCCGTCGGGAAGCCACTGCTCGAGCGGATCGAGGTTCGCCGCGAACTGCGGGAACCACGTGTCGTCCATGAGGATGGCGTCGTACCCCGTTCCGCCGGTCGTGAGGACGCTGCTGACGCGTTCGTAGAGGTTCGCGTACGGGAATAACGTGACGTCGATGGAGAGATCCGTCTCGTCCCTGACGTAGTCGTCGATCAAATTCTCCACGAGTCGGCCTTCGCCCTCGACGGCGATGATGCTGACGTCGCTATCGTTACCGCCACCACCGACGCAACCTGCGAGCCCGGTTACGGCCGCCGCACCGCCGACGCCGGCCAGAAATCGACGTCGCGAACTGTGCTTCGTGATCGCTGCGGAATCGCCATTCTCGGACCTATCACTCCGATTCGTTGCCCTGCCACTAGTTGGCATGTGAACAGTGTTATTCGTACCCAGATATAAATCATGCGGTTAATGAGAGTTCGAGAATATGTGTGGCTGAAAATATCGTCTTTCACCGCCGTTGGCCGGGCGAACACTGGCGTCGTTCGGCGGGTGAAGAGACCACGACGGCAATGTCGACTCGAGCCGAGCTCTCAATCGGCGTGCGGACGGACGCGAAACAGGAGCGGCGTATCGGTGATTGCGACAATCGCCGGAGTGAGTCCCGAAATCAACTGCGCTCGAGCGAATCGACCCAGTACAGGGTTAAGTATTTATGTGAGATTCACCAACACTGGAGCACGCTGATCAAGCACGCGCTCTCGGACCCCGTCAACGGATGCACGTACCGATTGGCCGTTCCGGAGAGCGAGACGCCAGGGATACACTATGAAGAACCTCAAGCAAAAATTCCACACGGAAACGGATATCGCCGGTGCGTGGCTCTCGATCGGCCACCCCACCGTCGCAGAAGTAACGGCAACTGAAGGGTTCGACTTCGTCCTCGTCGACACCGAACACACGCCGTTAACGCTGGAAACGGTCGAAAACATGTCACGCGCCGTCGACGGCGCCGACGGAGAGACGGAAACGCTCGTCCGGGTCCCGTCGAACGATCCCGTCCGGATCAAACGCGTCCTCGATATCGGCGTCGCCGGAATAATGGTCCCGATGATCGAAACGGCCGACGAAGCCCGCGAGGTCGTCGATGCGGTCACCTATCCGCCGAACGGGATTCGCGGAGTCGCGTCGGGCCGCGCGTCGGCGTACGGCGACGACTTCCAGGAGTACGTCGAAAACGCCAACGAGTCGATCGCCACCGTCGTCCAGATCGAGACCCAGACCGGCCTCGATAACGCTCGAGAGATCGCCGCGGTCGACGGCATCGACGCCGTGTTCGTCGGCCCGGCAGATCTGTCCGCGAATCTCGGCATCTTCGGCGAGTGGGAGAACGATCGGTTCGACGATGCGATCGAACGCGTCGTCACCGCCGGCGAGGACGCCGACGTCCCGGTCGGAACGTTCGTCGTCGATCCCGGCGACATCGAAATGCGCGTCGAACAGGATTTCGACTTCCTCATCGTCGGAAAGGATACGAACCACCTGTCGTCCGGCAACGAGGAGGTCCGCCAGCGCTACGCCGAAACGGTGTCACAGCAGGCGACACCGTCCATGAGCGAAGACTGACGCGCCGGTTCTCCGTTCTTTTGCGAAACGACGTTACTCGAGCGACTGCGTGAACAGCGACGCGATAAGCTCGACGTCGTCGCGCGCCTCGCTCACGGGAGTGGGGACGTCTCGCTCGCCGCGAACGCACGCCATGAACCGTTCGAGCTCTCGCTTGAAGCTCTCTTCGCGCGTCGGACTGTATTGGCAGTCGACCGTTTCCTCGGCGCCCTGTCGGACGGAGAGCGTTGCCGAGTTGTACTTGACGAAGGGGTGATCGAACTCGAGGCGGAGGGTGCGATCCGGCGCGTCGATCCGGACGAACTGTTCGTGCCAGTGGCGTTCGGAATCCCCCGTCTGGAGGAGACACCGTTCGCCGCTCTCAAACACGAGGTGCGCAATACCGAAGAAGCCGTCTCGAACGAAGTCGACGTGATCGACGGCGGCGATATCGCCGAACAACCCGCGGAGCGCGTTGATGTCGTGGCAGACGTGCTCGAGCTGGAAGTCGTACGCCGCGGCGAGGTCATCGTCGTCGGTACCGATGGCCTGCTTGCACTGCTCGCGGCGCCGGTCGGTACTTCGCTCGAGGAACGCCGCGTCGAGCTCCGGTTCGACCAGATCGTAGATATCGGGGAGCGATTTCGAGAAGTCCGCGTCAACGGCGTAGGCCGTGACGCTGTCGATGTGCTCGACATCGTCGAGTTCGTCGGTCAGTCGCTCGTAGGCTAACTCGAACCGGCGGTTGTACGCGACCATGGCCGTCGCGTCGCTCTGTGCTGCGATATCGGCCAGTCGATCGGCGTCGGCCGGCGTGACCGCCAGCGGCTTCTCGACGAGGGTGTGCAATCCGGCCGTAAGCGTCCGTTCGACGACGTCGGCGTGCGTCTGCATCGGCGTCGTGACGATGACCGCGTCGAGGTCGTCCGCGGACTCGTCGATCAGTCGGTCGGGGTCGCTGTACCGTCGCCCGGGCGCCACGTTGTACCGCTCCCCCAACTCGTCAGTGACGTTTGCGGCGGGGTCACACAGCGCCGCGAGTTCCGCGTCCGGCACCTCGAGGACGTTCGGGATGTGCATGATCTGCGCGATCGTTCCGCAGCCGATAATTGCGAACTCCATGGGATCGAGTACCGAAGACGGCGACTAAAAGGTTTCTCTCGATCGACCGTATTCGCTCGTTCTGACAAGCGACAGTCCGTGGCAATGCCGGCTCGTTCCGTTTGAAACAGTCAAACGTCCCGTGCCACAGGGTAACTCGACCGAGAGCGGTTTCGACCGCGCCTCCACTGCCAGTACTTCGAGCAGAACGCCGGGCAAACTCGAGATACCTGCTCTCGGAATTCCCGACTGATCCAGCCAGCCGACTCGAGCCGGTAATCGGACGGACGACATCTCTCGCGTCCAAAAATCCGAAACATGCTTGGTAGAGGAGGAAGTCTCTCCGATACGGATGACCGTACTCTGGTTAGACGAAATTAGCAGCGGCGACCTGGAGCGGGTCGGCGGCAAAGGCGCGTCATTGGGCGAGTTGACGGGCGCCGGGCTGCCTGTGCCTCCGGGGTTCGTCGTCACCGCCAGGACCTACCGATCGTTCATCGAAGAAGCCGGAATCGACGAGGAACTGTTCGCGGCCGTCGACGTCAACGCCGACGACTCGTCGGCGCTGGCCGAGGCGGCCGACCGCGCCCAGGAACTCATTCTCGAGACGCCGTTCCCCGACGAACTTCGCGAAGAGATCCTCGAGTCGTATCGCGAGATCGGCACGGACGGGGCGAGCCCGTCCGATCGCGGGACGTCGTCCCGCGCAGGCGAGGCGTTCGTCGCGGTACGGTCGTCGGCGACGGCCGAAGATCTGCCCGACGCCTCCTTCGCGGGCCAACAGGAGACGTTCCTCAACGTCACCGCCGAGGACCTGTTAGACCGCGTTCGGGAGTGCTGGGCTTCGCTCTTTACCCAGCGGGCGATCTACTACCGCCAAGAGCAGGGCTTCGACCATTCGGCGGTGAACATCGCGGTCGTCGTCCAGCAGATGGTCGACGCCGAGAAGTCGGGCGTGATGTTCACGAGCCACCCCTCGACGGGCGACCAGACGATGATCATCGAGGCCGCCTGGGGCCTGGGCGAGGCCGTCGTCTCCGGGGCCGTCTCGCCGGATAACTACGTCGTCGAGCGCGACGACCACTCGGTCGACGTCACCGTCGCCGACAAGAAGGTGATGCACGAAAAGGACGAGGAGACCGGCGAGACCGTCGAGACCGAGGTCCCACAGGACAAGCGCAACGAGCGAGTTCTCGACGACGACGAGATCGGCGCGCTGATGGACGTAGGCGAGCGCGTCGAGGACCACTACGGCAAACCACAGGATGTCGAATGGGCTATCGTCGAGGGCGAGATCTACATGCTCCAGTCCCGGCCGATCACCACCATCGACGAGGGCGGCGACGCGGCGACCGAAACTGGCAGTTTCGACGTCTCGAAAGGGGTGACCGACGGCAGCGGCGGCGTTCAGAGCGCCGACGCCAGCGGCGCGGGCTCGAGCCCGGGTTCAGATTCGGGGGCGAACGGCGCCGGCGAGGTCATCGTCGACGGGTTGGGCTCGAGTCCGGGGACGGTCAGCGGACCGGCTCGGATCGTCACGAAACTCGACGACCTCGCGAAGGTCGGCGAGGGCGACATCATCGTCACCGAGATGACGATGCCAGACATGGTCCCCGCGATGAAACGCGCGGCAGGGATCGTCACGGATGAGGGCGGCATGACCAGCCACGCCGCCATCGTCTCGCGCGAACTGGGCGTCCCCGCCATCGTCGGCACCACCAATGCCACCTCCGTCCTCGAGGACGGGCAACTCGTCACGCTCGACGGCGACAAGGGCGCAGTCCTCGAGGGCAAGGAAGTCGAACCCGACGAAGAGACCGAACCCGTCGAGGAGGTCCGGCCGCAGTCGCCGGTCAAGCCCATGACCGCGACGGAGGTCAAGGTCAACGTCTCGATCCCGGAGGCCGCCGAGCGCGCGGCCGCGACCGGCGCCGACGGCGTCGGTCTCCTCCGGACCGAACACATGATCCTCTCGCTGAACCAGACGCCCGAGAAGTTCATCGAAGAGAACGGCACCGACGCCTACACGCAGGAACTGATCGACGGCATCCGTGGCGTCGCCGACGAGTTCTATCCGCGGCCCGTCCGCGTCCGAACGCTGGACGCGCCGACCGACGAGTTCCGCCAGCTCGAGGGCGGGGAGAACGAACCCGAGGAGCACAACCCGATGCTCGGCTACCGTGGCATTCGCCGGTCGCTCGACCGCCCGGACGTCTTCGCCCACGAACTCGAGGCGTTTCGGCGGCTCTACGAGATGGGCTACGACAACGTCGAGATCATGTTCCCGCTGGTCAACGACGCGGAGGACATCTATCGCGCGAAAGAGTTGCTGCGGGAGACGGGCATCGATCCCGAGAAACGCAAGTGGGGCGCGATGATCGAGACGCCGGCCGCGGCGCTGTCGGTTGAGAAACTGGCCGAGGCGGGCATCGACTTCGCCTCGTTCGGCACCAACGATCTCACCCAGTACACGCTGGCCGTCGATCGGAACAACGAGCACGTCGCCGACCGCTTCGACGAACTCCATCCCGCCGTCCTGCGGCTGATCGGTGACGTCATCGAGACCTGCCGCGAACACGACGTCGACACCAGCATCTGCGGCCAGGCCGGCTCGAAGCCCGAGATGGTCCGATTCCTCGTCAATGAGGGTATCAGCTCGATCTCTGCGAACATCGACGCCGTCCGCGACGTCCAGCACGAGGTCAAACGCGTCGAACAGAAGTTGCTGCTCGAGTCGCGACGCATGGAGTGAGTTCGATAGACCGGGTCTCGACTCCAGCTGGTGGACAGTGAGCGGATGAGTTCACGGACTGCGATCGTCCATCGGTCCACGAGAAATCACATCGGTTCACGAGACGGAGTCGATTCGGTCGCCGGAGCGATATTTTGTACGGCCCTCGAGAAGTAGCTTCCTCGAGACGCGCGCTTTGCGTGTGACCGAAAACGCCGAGCGCCGAGCGACGCTCAACGACTGACTGTCGGCGCCCGTCCGTTTCGCATTAACTGCCAGTCGGTTCTCGGCGATCGCGGGAGTACGGACTACTACGGGTCGGACGAAATGGGGCTGAACGAGTGCGCCCCGAAACGCCTATGATACGCGGTATCGGATCGGCGAGCGGTTCAGTCGTTGACGTGATCGGTCTGATCGACCTGCTCAGTCGGATCGACCTGTTCGGCCTGCTCGCTGAGCGCCAGATTATCGTCGGCGACGCCCGTTTCGCGCAGATCGGCCTCGATCTCCTCGAGGGTCCGGCCTTTCGTCTCCGGGACCAGCGCGTACACGAAGACGAACCCGGCCGCCGCGATCCCCGCGAACACGCCGAACGCGACCGTGGGGCCGATCTCGAACAGCGACGGGAAGAACTGTGCGACGAGGAAGTTCGAGAACCAGAGGACCAACGTCGTCACTCCCATCGCGGCCCCGCGGACGTTCAGCGGGAAGATTTCGGAGATGACCAGCCAGACGACCGAGCCGAGACTGACCGCGTGGAAGCCGACGAACAGCATGAGGCTCACGACCGTAATCGGACCGATGATCCCGCCCATGCTGGGAACCATGTAGGCCCCGGCGAGGACGGTCACCGAGATACACATCCCGACGAGGCCGAAGAGCAACAGCGGTCGACGGCCGACGCGGTCGACCAGGAACAGCGCGGCGACCGTCAGCAACACGTTGATCGAGCCGATTCCGATCGTCCCGAAGAGGGACGCGATGTCGCTGTATCCGGACGACTCCAGTATCGTCGGCGCGTAGTAGACGACCGCGTTGATTCCCGAGACCTGCTGTAACATCGCGAGGCCGAGGCCCACGATCAGGACCGGGCGAAGCCACGGCTGCAGGAGGTCGCGAAAGCTCCCCTGCTCGCGCTTGGACATCTGCATGATATCCTTCATTTCGGCATCGATGTTAGTGCCGTTCCTGACGCGACTCAGGATGGATCGAGCCTCCTGCTCTCGGTCCTTTTCGACGAGCCACCGCGGACTCTCCGGCATGAAGATGATCCCGCCGAACAGGACCACGGCGGGGAGCATCCCGAGCCCGAGCATGATCCGCCACGAGAGGCCGGCGTCGAATGCCATGTTTGCGATGAGCTGGTTCGTTATGTAGGACACGAGGATTCCCCCCGTGATAGCGACGTTGTTGAGCGTCACGAGCGATCCGCGGATCTTCGCCGGTGCCATCTCCGAGATGTACAGCGGTCCGACGACGGACGCGAAGCCGATCCCGATCCCGTCGAGGAGTCGGCCGAGGATCAGAATCTCGACCGTGGGGGCGACCGCCATGATGAATGACCCGACGAAGAACAGGACGGCGCCGAGCAGGATGAGCCGGCGCCGCCCGATCCGATCCGCGAGCCGGCCGCCGAAGGCCGCGCCGACGATCGCGCCGACCATCGCACCGCTGACGACGGTTCCCTGCAAGAACGCGTTCGCCTCGAGTTGGGGGAACGTCTCGGACATGTAGAGCAACGCCCCCGAGATAACGCCGGTGTCGAACCCGAACAGTAGTCCGTTCAGCGCGGCGAGCGCGGAGATAACGATAACAAACGGACCGATATCGTCGTCTCCTACCGGCAATAGTCGGTGAATCAGACTCATCGTTTGACTATGTTGTTGGAGCGCAACTCCGCGGCACTCAGAATTACACTATACGTCGGGCTGTATGCCCATGCCTCGGCTTGGCACCTCATATCGAGAGCGGACGGTGATCTCACCAATAAAACCTTCGATACACCCTAGTTAAACATGTGATTCATTTCGGTCACATCATGATCGTGACTGTACAGCGACACTCCACACGGGGAAGAACGAACGGCACCCCATTCGTAGATAGACTGCTACAGTTCGATTGTAATTCGACTCGAGTCGCGTCTGGAGTATCCGGGCTGGAGCACTCGAGTTTACGGTATCGAGTCGAATGCCGAAATCAGGGTTTCACGGATCACACGATCGAGCATACGGAGTCCGTTTGCGAAGTCCAAACGTATACTACCCAATCAACGATATTGACGGCCGGAGCGAATCACTGATCGAACGGGAATCAGTGCGTCAGTTATCCTGATCGCGAACGAACGTCACCGGGCAGGGGGCGTTGAGCAGCACTTTCTGGACCATGCTCCCGAAGATCGCTTTCCCCGTCGGACTGCGCTGTTGTCCGCCGACGATTACCCGATCGGCATCCAGGTCCGCGGCAATGTCCACGATACCTTGGCCCTTTCTGCCCGTAGTGGCGCGGACATCACAGTCGATATCGTTCTCCGTGAGTTGGCTGGTAATCCCTTGAACAACGTCCATCTGTGCGGCCAGTTCGTCGGGTTCGATGTACTCGTCCGCCGTGCTGGAGATACTTTGGACGGTTTCGGTGTACGAGTCCGAATCGAACGTGTGGACGACAACGACTTCGGAGTGTCCCGGTGAGGTGATTTGGAGGGCCACATCGACGAGCTTCTCGGCGCGATTCTCGTCGCGCCCGCCCACAGCGAGGACGACGGTCTCGAGTCCGAACGACTCCGTGGAACCACGGTCGTTTGACATCACAGTAGCACACTAACTGGTGAGATATAAATAACTATCTCCATTCGAGCATGACTACGCCGTTAGCCGCCAGATGTGGTAGTCCCATACGGTATAGACACCGGACGCGATAGATTATTTGAGGCCATCGCATTCGGGACGAGAACGACATCGCTCCGGTACGCGTTTGAAGCATACAAACGATAATTCCACTCTCGTATTATCCGTCACGCTACTATCGAGAACCGTGGAGAGAGATTTCCGGGATACAACGTAGCTGCTGGCAGATATGGATGAAGATAACAGCTATTTCTGTTACGAATACCTCGATCATCATTCCGAAGGTGGATACCGGTTCCCGCGATAGAGTGTTAGCAGTCATCAAACGGCGGTCACAATCCACGTACGGGGAAGAGAGCGGGATCGATCGGTTCAACCGATACCGTATAGATGTCCTCAAGGAAGTCACGGTCAGCGGTGAACTGCTCAATCCGTTTGACACTCTCAAACAAGAGAGCAGCGAGTGAGAACGTTACGGAGATCGCATCTTTCAGCCACAACAAACGAGACCGACAGACACCGAAGTAATCCGCAATTCCAAGAATTGATTCGACCGGATGTCGAGAGCAGATACCGCTCGTGCGATCGAGAAGGAGTCGGTAGACTAACCAGTTCTGGTCTTCGATATCTTCCCGATTCCATTGAAGTCAGTGGTAGAGCGTTACGAAGGTACGTCTGTAAACCGCTTCGGTAGTCGGATACGGTTCACGCAGCTGATCTCACGCGAAGCTAGTGGCCGAGACGAACTCGAATACGGATTTCGAGACCCATGTGGATGTGAGTTCGAACGGATCCGCCATCGATACGGTCTCGGTGGTCTCGACGACAGCGCGCGACGGACGGAATGGGACGAGATCGTGGTCGGCAAGGTCGCACGCATATCGTGAAACTGCTCGTCCAGATCATCGAGTATCACGTCCGCAGTCGAATCAGTCTCGAGCCATTCGAGGAAGTCCTCGACGCAGCGCTCGAGGTCGCCGGTAGTTGCCGCTCTCCTCACTGTCCTCCGATTTTGATCGGGGGAACGGCTCGAGCGGCTCCGCCACAGGAGTCGCGCCGGTCAGTGTGATCAGCCTCGAGAGGTCGCGTCCCGCTGAGATTCATCGTTCGCGATCCCCAGAGGGGACGGACCCGCGCAAAAACACACTTGATTATCGAAGTAATCATGTGTGTTTTGCTCAATGACGGTTCTGCCGATTTCGGCGGCGAAGGGTCGTCAAAACCTCGAATCCACTGTTTATAAATCTTATAGTGCTATAGGGAATTTGCCCGGCGACACGAGACGGCAGCAATCGGGAAGAGGAGGTTGCCGTTCGCAATCAGTCGTGAGTAGCTGTCTCGAGAAAGCGGTTCTGAGTGACCTCGTACAGTTGCCGACCCATGCAGTATCTGGCCGCGACCACCGTTCCACAGCACAGATCATGACGAAGAGCGATCGGACGGCGGTGTCCCCGGTGTTTTTCATGACGCGACGTGAGAGGCAACTAACGAGTCCGATACACGATGGAAGACGTCCCCGAACTACAACCGATCGATATCGTAACGCAGCGCCTTCGTGGCGGCGCTCACGAGAGCGTCAGCACGTCGTTCCAGGCGTATCAGCGAGCGGAACCCAAACGACGGAAGGAACTGCTCCGATCGGTGCGATCGGTCGCGGACGATCGCTCGGACGTTCTCGCTCCACACGTTCACGAATTGGTCCCGTTTCTCACTGACGAGACGCGATCGGTTCGGCTGAACGCCGCGAAGCTCTTCGTCGCCCTCTCGAGGACGGATCCGGACGCCGTGATCGACGACGTCGACGCGCTCACCGGTCGACTCGCCGACGAGGAGGAGTTCTACTACGTTCGAGCGCGCTCCGCCGAGGCGCTCGGCTACGTCGGGGCCGACTACCCCGAAGCCGTCGCGACGCCGGACCTGCTCGCAGATCTCGTGGTCGGACTGTCGTTCGACGAGCCGGAAGTGAAGGAGAAACTCGCGAAAGCGCTCGCGTATATCGCGCTGGGCGATCCGGGCCGGTTGCGGCACCGAATCGCGGATCTCGCGGAGCACCTCGACGCCGAGGAGGAACTCGTGCGCTATCACCTCTGTACGGCGCTCGTCGCGGTCGGTAGCGAGTATCCGGCCGCACTGTCCGACGCGACCGATGCCCTCTCGGAGCGACTCGAGGACGAGTGTCCACACGTTCGCGGGCGCGCCGCTGAGGCGCTCGGACTGGTCGCTCGGACCGCTTCAAACGACTCGCCACTCTCGGACGAACAGCTTGCGACGCTCGCCGAGGAGAGCGACGAACCGTTCGTGACCGAACGCGCGCGCTTTGCAGCGGCTGCGGGGGACAAAACGACCGAAAGTACCGACGAGATCGGCTCGCTCGAGTCGATTCGCGAGCGGACGGACGAGATCGTCGACGAAATCACGTCGCCGGACCACGAATGCCCCCATTGCGGGGCGGTAGTACCGGAAAACGGGCCGCCGCTGTGTCCGCACTGTGGCGGGCCCTACTGAGAACGGCGTTACTCACCGCCGATACAGGCGGGTCGATCGTCGTCGGTATAGAGCCGACCAGGCGGTTAGGTGTCACCGCTCGTCCGCCGCAATGGCTCGACTCGAGCGAGCGGACCGATGGATCAGACAGAGACGAAGCGAGCCAAGGCAACGAGCCGAAGAGACCCTTAGTCGTGATTACTGCCCAATAATTAGGCTCGCCTAAAACCGGAACGGTTTTATATTTTAGGCCGGCCTAAATCAGTATGATAAACGAATCCGAGTGGCTGGGAGCACCGGTCCGGCGACGCTATATGCCCCTCGGTGGGAGAGTCAGCGGAGGCGTATCGCTTGGACGGCGGCAGAAACCATGCGAAGACGGTCGCAACGCTCGCAACGAAAGCGAGCGCTACGGAGACCGTCTCTCGAGCGAACCAGCCGAAACGATCCGGCGATGAGCGGGGAAAAGTCGACCGTCGGAACGGAACGGACCGCGAGCTCGCGACTACCGAAGTCACGGGTCGGGTGGCTTCTGGATCCGAAACTCGTCACGGTGGTGCTCACCAGCGTCGCCATCGTCTTCGCCGGCGCGCTGATACAGATCAGTTACGGCGCCTACTCGATGACGTTTCTCGAGGCGTGGCGCGCGCTGTTCAATCCGAACGTGGTGTTCAACCCGCAGGCCTGGGACGCGTTCTTGCTGGGCGAAGCGATGCCCGAGATGAGTTCCGAGAGCCTCATCGTCTGGAACATCCGACTGCCGCGGGTCTTCGTCGCGGCGCTCGTCGGCATGAACCTCGGCGTCTCGGGAGCGATCTTTCAGGCGGTGACGCGCAACGAACTCGCGAGCCCGTTCATTCTGGGCGTCTCCTCCGGTGCCGGGCTCATGATTCTATTGACGCTCGTCGTCTTCGGGAGCCTGACGGCGTTTCTCCCGATAATCGCCGCAGTGGGAGGTGCCGTCGCGTTTCTCATCGTCTACGTGATCGCCTGGAAGAACGGGACCTCGCCGGTTCGGCTGGTCCTCGCCGGCGTCATCGTCGGGACGGTCTTCGGGTCGCTACAGACGGGACTGTTCTTCTTCGCGGACGATATCGGCGTCGTCCAGTCGGCCATCGCGTGGACCACCGGCTCGCTCACTGGGACCGACTGGGAGCAGGTGCGACTCATCCTCCCGTCGACGGCCGTCGTGGTGCTGTTCGCCGTCGCCGGCTCGCGCCAGATGGACGTCCTCCTGTTGGGCGAACGGACCGCGCAGTCGCTCGGCATGTCGATCGAAAAAGCCCGGTTCGCGCTGTCGGGCGTCGCGGTCCTCGCGGCGTCAGCGAGCATCGCCGTCGCCGGGATCGTCGGCTTCGTCGGGCTCATCGTCCCGCACATGGTGCGAAACCTCGTCGGCAGCGACTCGAAGAAACTGATCGTCGGCTGTCTGTTCGTCGGGCCGGCACTGATGGTCAGCGCCGACGTGGGCGCGCGGCTGGCGTTGAGCCCGACCCAGATTCCCGTCGGCATCGTCACCGGGCTCCTCGGCGGCCCGTACTTCCTCTATCTGATGCGAAAGCAGGAGAACATGGGCGAGATCTGAACGGCACGCACCGATAGGGATAGATATGGGACGAGCGACTCGAGGGACGGAGCGGGCACCGATACCGCTGGTCAGACCGAGACATCCGCTGCTTTCGCCTCGTCTGGGCCGATCGTCGTCGTTTTTAGGCCAGCCTAATAATCGGAGGCTTTATTATATTTTAGGCTAGCCTAAAGGCATGGTGAGAGAAGAGATGAAACGCGTTCGCCGACGTAGATGCCGGCTGGCGGCTCGAGACGGAAGCAGTCTTCGAACCCGACTCCGACGGGATTCCCATCGCGCCGCTGAGTTGCAGACACCAGGAACGGAGGGTGCCAAATGAGAGACACCGACGACAGCACGACCGAGACGTCCACACGGCGAGACGCGCTGAGGTACGGCGGCACGCTCGTGACCAGCGCCGCTCTGGCGGGTTGTTCGGATCTGGTCGGGCAGAGCGACGGCTCGGGCGATCAGGACGACGAGGGCACCTATTCGGTCTCGATGGAGCCGATGGGCACCGTCGCGTTCGACGAGGTACCCGAACGATGGGCCGCGTACGACGGCGGCTACGCCGATATGGCCGTCGCGCTGGGACAGGCCGACGGGTTGGCCGGCGTCGGCGGCGCGGACCGCTACTACACGTACGTCTACGACGAACTGCCCGGCGTGACCGTCGACGAAGACGTCCTCGAGCAGTATCCGGAGGTCAGAACCAAAGAGGAGTTCTACGAACTCGAGAGCGACGTACACCTGTACGACCCCCAGATGCTGGTCAACTGGTTCGACTGGGGCGAGGGCGACGTCGACGAGATCGCGACGAACGTCGCGCCGTTCGTCGGGAACCTGATCTTTCGGCGCTCCGATGACTGGCACGACTACCGCTATTACACGCTGTACGAGGCCTTCGAGAAAGTGGCCGACGTGTTCCAAGCGCGAGCACGCTACGAGGCGTTCAGCGAACTCCACGACGGGTTCATCGCGTCGATACGGGAGCGGCTTCCGCCGAGCGAGGATCGACCGGAGGTTTTCCTCACCTTCGAAGGGACCGACGAGCCGGAGACGTTCTCGCCGTACCGCCTCGACGACGCGGGGACGAGCAAGAAACAGTGGCGCGACCTCGGCGTCCACGACGCGCTGACGGGGACGGACATCGATAACCTCAGCACGACGAACCGCGGCGAACTCGACTACGAGAACCTGCTCGAGATCGATCCCGAGGTAATTCTCGTCCGCGGTCACGAGCGAAAGTCCGCCGCGGAGTTCCGGGACGTCGTTCTCGACTACATGCAGAGTCATCCCGTCGGGAGCGAACTCTCCGCCGTCCGGAACGGGCGCGTCTACCGCGGCGGCTACCTCAATCAGGGGCCGATTCACAACCTCTTCCTGACCGAGCGAGCGGCGAAACAGCTGTTCCCCGAGGAGTTCGGAGACGTGACCGGCGACGAGCAACTGTTCGATCGGCAGGCGGTCGCGGACATTATCAACGGTGACTTCGACGCATGAACGGTAGCAACAACGGCACGACCGATGGACCGACGCGCAGAGACGCGCTGAAATACGGCGGCGCAATCGCGGCCGGGACGGCCCTCGCGGGCTGTTCGGAACTGGTCGGACAGAGCGAGAACGGGGACGACCGATCCGGCGACGGTAGCTATTCGGTGACGATGGCCCCGATGGGCGAGGTGTCGTTCGACTCGCCGCCGGAACGCATCTTCACGCGGCTGACCCACCACGCCGGCATGGCGTTCGCCCTCGGACGCGGGAACGACGTCAACGCGATGCACGCGCCCGAGTACTACGACCGGCTGTGGAACCAGTTCACCGAACGGCTCCCCGGCGTCACGCTGGACTGGACGGGCCTGTACTCGTCCTGGGATCCGAGCAAGGAGAAGCTCTACGATCTCGACAGCGACGTCCACCTCGCCGATCCGGCGAGCGTGAACGCCCTCGACAGCAAGGACGCGTCGGATGTCGAGGAGATCCGAGACACCGTCGCCCCGTGGTTCGGGAACAAGTTCAGCGACAGACACGACGAGCCGCCGGCCGAGTGGGCCGACCGCTACGAGTACTACACGCTCTGGGAGATGTTCGAGAAGGTCGCGGCCGTCTTTCGGGAGGAGGAGCGGTACGAGGCGCTCGCGGAGATACACGCGAACCTGCTGGAGACGATCGAGGCGAATCTCCCTCCCCGACGGGAGCGGCCGACCGCGGTCCTGGCGGGGATGAGCGACATCGATAGCATGTACGCCTACACGCTCGATACGCCCGGGTTTCTGACGGCCCACGTGCGCCCGCTCAGTCCGATCGGCGTCCTCGGCGACGACATCTCCTCGGGCGACGTGATCGACATGGAAACGCTGCTCGAGGCCGATCCCGACGTGATCTTCTCGCTGGGCGGGCTGCATCCCGAAACAGATATGGCCGGGATTCGATCGTCACTTCGGGACCACGCCGTCGGACAGCGACTCTCCGCGGTCGAAAACGAGCGCGTCTACCCGCAGGGGGCCCGCTATCAGGGCCCAATCCTGAACCTGTTCCAGCTCGAGATGACCGCGAAACAGCTCTATCCCGACGTCTTCGGCGAGTGGCCGACCTACACCGAGGGGCCGTACCCAGCAATTCCCGACGACGAGCAACTGTTCGACCGCCAGGCGGTCGCGGAGATCATCACGGGTGATCGGTGAATGCGCGCTCGAGAGTGGGCGATCGCCGGCGCGTTCCGCGAGCCGGAAGCGTACGACATCCCCGACCTGCCGCTGTGGCGAGTCCATCGAAACGAGTGTGGCGGGCTGGCCTTCGCCGACGGGGACGACGAGCCGTTCATCGCTGCCGACCATCCAGTGAGGGTCAGACGCTAACGATAACCTATGAGTGACAATACCGATACTACGGCTGATACACCGACACGCAGAGACACGCTGAAATACGGCGGCGCTGTGGTCGGTGGCGGGCTGCTCGCCGGCTGTGTGGCTAGCCCGGAGGACGAAACGAGCGAAACGGACGGATCGTACTCGGTCACGATGGAACCCGTCGGTACCGTCGAGTTCGACGAGGTTCCCGAAACGTGGCTCCCATACACGGGCGATTACGCGGACATGGGCGTCGCGCTCGGGCAGGGTGACGGGCTCTCGGCTATCGGCATCCGCGCCCGGTTCGCCTCACACCTGTACGAGGAACTCCCCGGCGTCTCCGTCAACGGAAGCGAACTCACCGAACTCTATCAGGACGGCACCGGCAAAGAGATCTTTTACGAACTCAAGGCCGACGTTCACCTCATCGATCCGAACTTCATGGTGAATCGCCTCCAGTGGGGGCAGGCTGACGTCGACGAGATCCGAAACGCTGTCGCGCCGTTCGTGGGGAACACGATCTTCTCGCGTGTTTACGACTGGCACGACTACGCCGACTACACGCTGTACGAAGCCTTCGAGAAGATCGCCCAGGTGTTCCAAGCGCAGGATCGCTACGAGGCGTTCGCGGCGTATCACGACGAGGTGCTCGCGGACGTCCAAGCGCGCCTTCCGAGCGAATCCCCGACCATTGCGGTTCTCTACCCGGATGGAGTCCCGCCGGAATCGTTCTACCCGTACCTGATCGGCTCCGGGACACAGTCCAAACACTGGAACGATCTGAACGTTGAGGATGGTCTCGCCGAGAACGGCGTCGTGGATACGCAAGCCGGCGGGGGGACTATCGACTACGAAACGCTGTTGGAGATCGATCCGGACGCCCTCGCGATCAGGTTGCAAGGCGAGATTACACAGGAGTATTTCGACGCCGAAATCGTCTCCCATCTCGAGGACCACAGCGTCGCGAGCGAGCTTCAGGCGGTTCAAAACGACCGCGTCATCTACGGTGGCCTGACCTACCAGGGGCCGATCATCCACCTCTTCCAACTCGAGCAGGCAGCCCGTGGACTGTATCCCGACGAGTTCGGAGGCGAACAGCTATTCGACCGCCAGCGCGTTGCGGACATCGTCACCGGGGAATTTCAGCAATGAGTGATAGCGACACGACCTACACGGAAGCAGCGTTCGATCACGACGTCGTCGTCGTTGGCGGCGGTCCCGCAGGCTGCGCGGCGGGTATTTTCACCGCTCGTTACGGCCTGGACACGGTCATCTTCGATCGCGGCCGTTCCTCGATTCAACGATGTGCACACCTCGAGAACTACCTCGGCTTCCCCGCGGGGATCGACATCGAGACGCTGTACGAGTTGATGCACGATCACGCCGAGGAGGCGGGATGCGAGATCGTCCCCGACCTCGTCGAGTCGCTCGAGCGCACCGACGACGGTGAGGGGTTCATCATCGATCTGCAGGGAGTGGTACCGATCACCGCCCGTCGAGTGATCGCGGCCACGCGCTACGACGGCGAGTACATGCGGGGGCTCGACGACGAGGCAGCGATGTTCGAGACGCACGAACACGACGGTGAGGAACACGAGCATTTCGATAAGGGATACGCCGAGAGCGACGGGACGACGCCGGTCGACGACCTGTTCATTGCGTCGCCGTACGGGGATACCGGCTACCAGGCGCTGATGGCCGCCGGTCGCGGCGCTCGGACCGCGATCTCCGTCGTCGAGGCCGTCCGCCGAGAGCGGGGCTACCCCGACTCGCTGGCCAACTACTACGACTGGGTGCGCCGAGAAACGGAACTCGAGGACGAATCGGCCGCCCGGAACCGCTGGCGCGAGCACTTCGACGACCGAGTGGCCGACGACCACGGCCTCGAAGAGGCGCGGCTCGCGGAGCTCCGCGACCGGGAAATCGATCGCAGGATCGAGATGTACATCTCGGACGACGAAATCGATCGTCGGGGAGAGCGTGGGCAAGAGCGACTGCTCGAACACATCGACGACGAACTGATTCTCGACGCCGCGCGGGCGATCGAAGCCGAGAGACGAACTGCCACCAGCAACAACGGAGAGCCGACAGCGAGGGATTCGCGCTGAGTTGGAATCTGAGAGTAACGTCGAATGTATTCGACGTGCGGACAGTGACCTCGAAACACGACAGATATCCGGCACCGATGGCTCCGGAAAATGACCGCAATGAGACTACAAGTGGAAGTGGCGAGTGTCGGGTGCACGCCTCGAGGCAGTTCACGAGTGGACGTAGTTTACCTCGATGATATTAGCCGATTCGCGGAGTTTCGTCGGTAATTCGTCGGCGATCCGGTCATCAGTGAGGCGTTGAACCGGGCCACCGATAGTGATCGCGCCGAGAACCGTCTTCCGACAAATTATCGGCGTCGATACCGCACGAACCCCCTGGACGTGCTCCTCGTCGTCGACGGCGTACCCTTTCTCTCGGATGTCCTCGAGTTCCCGATACAGACGATCACGGTCCGTGATCGTGTTCTGGGTGGCGGCTGGGATTTCGCATTCGTCGAGTATCGATGCGGTTCGCTCCGCAGAGAGGTGTGCGAGAATCGCCTTCCCAGGTGCGGTCACTGGAAGCGGGTAGCGTTGTCCGACGAATAAGTCGAGCCGAAGCGCATCGTCCCCGGCCTCGTGATCGAGTAAAACGCCGACCCCGTTCTCTTCTACCAACAAGCTGGCATGCTCCCCGGTTTCGTGCGCTAATCGTTCTATTTCTGGACGAGCCGGCTGGTAAATCTCCATTCGCCGGCGTCGTTTTTCGCCTAACTCGAGAAATTTCGTCGAGAGGTTATACTCCCCGTCTTCCGCGATGAGATACCCTAACTGACGAAGCGTTTGCAAGTAATCGTGCGTCGTACTTTTCGGCAACGCTGCGGCCTCGGTGATCTCTCCCAGTGTCCCCCCCTGTAAGTCGTCGATTATTTCTAGCAACCGTAAGGTTTTCCCGGCTGTTTTCACCCGGACGCTGTGCGACATATGCTAACTACCTCTGAAGGAACGCTAATAAATCGACTGGTGGTTTACAGAAATGGAGTATACATAATTAAATAATTAAGAGGATAGATCTGGTGTGAATCGCGGACAACACACGATCGGGTCTGATCTTAGTATGTAACTCTCCCCGTGTTGCCGTCTGGTTCACCGCCTCCGATAGCTTATGTGCGATAAATAATTGGTTCAGTTGTTATATGTTGCTGTAATGTGTGAGCCGTTCAATTTAGATGTTGCTGTTTACCGAGCTATTCACCCACGAGTTATAGAAAGAATCTGCGGGCATTCTGAAGGTTCGAATCCGGAATGATCGTATTTTTCAGTTAATCTATGCAGAAATACAATGGCTAGATCAGTTCTCCAGCGATCACAACTACAGCATCGAGAATCGACTTTGACTAGTTGTTATTCATTATATTTGCAATACTACCCACAGTTACTCTTGACAGCGTAGATATTTTTGCGCTCCAAAATGCCGTACGAGAACTCTGCTCTCGCGGACGTCGGGGAGCCTGGAACGATGTCAGCCAACCGACTTCTCCAGTCCCAGATCGCTTCGAGAAACCGATCGACACTACTCGAGCGAGGAGTTACTTGCAGCAGGCAATCGGTCGCATAGAGTGGACGGCGACGCCCATCTGAGTATACGCCGTTCGTTTACGCTCCGATTCACCGAATTTCGGTGCGTCATACTCACTGAATCGGTCTACGACCGGCGTGGCCAAACTCGCGCTATGATCTACGCACTTTTCAGCCTGGCCTAACTAGATACTGCCGTCATTCGCGAAATAGCAGAGACCCATTGAATCGACGGTGGTAACAAACGAGACGATTCCCCGAGTGCGTCTATATCTCCGTGATCTGCTCGTACTCGTCGTCGAGGCTTGCGGCGTCTTCGGGTAGCAGCGCGACCAGGAGATACTCGTTGTAGTCGGAGAGGTACTCGACCAGGTTCGCGATCCGATCGGAATCGATCGCCTCGAGGGAGTCCAAGGTCATGAGCGGGACGGTTTCGTAGACTTCGTGCGCGAGATAGCCGGCGAGCGCGAAAATCAACCCGGTCACTTCGCGTTCGCTCTCGCTCAGGTGGTCGATCGTGTCCTCGTAGGTCGTGTTGTTCTCCGTCTGGCGGATCACGTGGAGATCGAACACGCTCTTGGACACTTTCCGTCGCCCCTCGCGAACTTCCCGCTCGACTCGCTCGATCCAGATTCGATCGATGTTATCGTAGCCGAGCAGATTCAGCACCGTATCCATGTGCTCGTTGAACTCGTCGACGGCCTGCTGCTCGATGCGATCGATTTTCGTCCGTAGATCCGAAATTTCGTCGGAGAGCGCGTCTCGATCGTCCTTGAGATCGCCCTCTTCGCCGATCTGTTCCTCGATGTCACGGATTTCGTCCTCGATTTGCTCTACGTTCCCCTCGAGCTTTCCGAGATCGTACTCCAGTTGGTTCGCTTCCTTGTGAAGATCGAGGATTTCCTCGTAGGAGTCGTTCTCCAGTTCTTCGACCTCGCTTTCGACCTCACTGATCTCGGTCCGGAGCGTCTCCTTCCGTTCGGTCAACTGCTCGATTTTTTCTTCCGTCGACTCGATTTCGTTTTCGACCGTTGTGAGTCGCTGCTGGATATCGTCTCGACGTTGCTGTTCCTGCTGGAGGTCACGACGTTTTTGCTTCAGATCGTCCAATTCGTTCTGGATTTCGTTCGATTCCTGCCTTTTCTGCTGAGAGTACTCTCGGAGCCGATCGACGGTCGATTCGATTTGTTCGACATCGACTTCGGTACCGCACGTCCAACACGTCGTCGTCTCCTCGGGGAGGAGCTGGTCTGTCACGGGTTCGTCCGCGCCGAGAGCGGTGGGAAGTTCCGCGTCCGTCTCCTCGATCATCTCCTCGTTGAATTGAATGACGCTCCGGCATTCACTGATCTCGGATTGGAGCTGTTGCTTTTGCTCCCGGAGCCGATCGATACGCGACGCTAGTTCGTCTATCTCGCCGACTGGAGTCTCCGATAACTCCTCCAGTTCCGATTCCAAGTCCTGCTTTTCTGATCGGAGCGAGTCGAGGCTGTCGCGTTCCGTTTCCAGATCGTACCGGATATTCTCGAGCGTCGACCGTTTATCTCGAAGGGTCGAGAGTTTCTCCTCGAGTTCCGCTTTTTCTTCGCGTGTCTGTTCGAGGTCCGCATCGCGAGAGTCGAGTTCGTCTTCTTTTTCGGCGAGTTCAGCCTGAACGTCCTCGATGCGGTCGCGGAGGCTCGTCCGCTCTTCCTCGAGCGACGGCAGTTGCTTCTTCAGCGACTCGATCTCGTCGAGTTCCTGGTCGATCTCGTTGCGCTGCTGGACGAGCCGTTCGATTTCGGCCTGGATCTCGTCGGTGTCGACCGGACGCATGATGATCTCGCGGAGATCGTCGCTATTCGCGACGGCGCGGCGAGCCTCGTTTGATTCCAGTAAGAACGCGAAGAGGTCTGCGAGCGTCGAATCCTCGAGGTACGGTTCACCACTGGCGGTGATCTGGCCGTTTACGCGTTTGAGTGTTCGATGATATGTGTCATCCCCCACATTCATTTCGACGGTCGCTTCATCCGCATCTCCCTTGACCGAAACGTCGTCGCTTCCGAAGGCTGCCATTACGGCCTGAAGCAGGGACGTTCGGTTTGTCGCGTTTCGACCGACGAGGAGCGTCACACCGGGGGAAAACGTCACCGAGGTGTCATCGATACCACCGATATTCTCGACAGTTAGTTGAACCTTATTTTTAGATCGTTCAATACTCATCATCAGTATATATCGCATCTCTTCGGATAAACCCTACGGTTGATTTTTCAAGGCGGGATACGATCAATGACCGCATCGGCGGGGGTTTCGCGTGCGAGTGTTGGTCTATCGCTTACATTCACAACCTTCCCGATCAAGAACCTCTATCGCGTCAAATTGTCGGCCGCAGTCCTCACAGAAGACGTTGATATCGACCGTTATCTCGTGGGAGCCCAGTGTTATCTCGTCGTTTTTCACCAACCCCTCGAGTTTCGTCTCGGTTACCAGCATCGTTCGGTTTCGAAGTTGTTGAATGCTTTCTCTGTCCCGCTCGATCGGGTCTCGGCTCGGATTGTATTCGGCGTTCCGATCGTCTTTCAGGAACGACCGAATCGCCTGATACGAAACGAAATCGGACTGAAGCGTCTCAACGTCGATTCCCTCGCGCTCGAGCCGCCGCCTGATCCGCGTTCGATCGGCGGACGTTCCCTTTTCGCCCTGTAGCCGAAGATAGACGTCGTCCACGTCGGCGCTGAGAGGCGTCATCTCCGACTCATCGATTGCGGATCGAAGGATTCGCTTGTTGAACATTTCGGCCAACTCTCGCAGACTCCGTCGTTCGTCTCCGGACGCGGTCCACAACTGCTCAAACTCGTCGCCGGTCCCTTCGAGATTGTATTTCTCGATGAGTTTCGCCACCTTCGTCCGAAACTCCGTTTCGTTCTCGTCTGAATTCATACGAAGACGACTGCGGCCGAAGAATATTAGCCTTTCCATCGATTTGACTGCTAAACACGCGCGCTTTGTCGCAGCATTATCAGTCAGTAACACAGGGGATAACAGTAGTACTGTTGTTATACCTCCTCGTTCGGAAGTATCGAACGCGATTGACCCGTGCGGGCAGAATAAGAAGGTGAGAACAACGCGGAAAAGACGGTATGCTGCTGTGTTAACTATGACGGTAATACCGGCCGTGAAATTCAGCGAGAGAAGAAGATATCCTGATTAAAAACTCTCAAATGGAGTATTTAGCCTGTTTCAGCGGCTATAGAACGGTTACGGATATACCGAATGAAAAATCCCGAATTAGCCGTATATTTCTCAACGAGAGTCTGGTATTTTCTATGGATCCCGATTGAATTGCGGTTTAGCTATATATCCGGTAATAACGAACTATCTCTGGGACGCTATATCATACCACGATCATCAGTAGCACGGGGAATATCGTCCTTGTTCCGTCTCGCTTCGTTTCGAGAACAGTGCGGACGCGCGAGAACGATCACCGTAGTTCAGAATCACCGGACAGATTTATTATCGTACGATGCGAAAGTACTGATAACACATGTCAGAGGATGTTCCGGTGAAGACGGCGAAAAAGACGCTCGAACTGATCGAGATGATCGGAGCGCTCGACGGAGCGACCTTCGCCGACGTGATGAACGAGATGTCGATGCCGAAGAGCACGGCTCACGATTACCTGCAGACGCTTCTCGAACTCGGCTACATTATCGAAGAAAACGGTCAGTACTACCTCGCGACGAAATTCATGGAGCTCGGCGAGAAGCGGCGTAGACGGATGAAGATCTACCGCTCTGCACGTCCACAGATCCGGAAGTTAGCCGAGGAAACCGGTGAACACGCCAGTTTGATGATCGAAGAGAACGGGCTCGGTGTCTTACTCGACACTGCAGTCGGAGAGCACGCGTTACAGCTCGAGGTGTTCCCCGGTCAGCGGCTGCCGCTCACGACGATGGCTCCCGGGAAGGTGATTCTCGCGTACCTGCCCGACGAGTACGTCGAAACGATCCTCGACGAACACGGCACCCCGTCTCCCACCGAGAACTCGATCACCGACCGCGACCGGCTCTACGAGGAACTCGAGTCCATTCGCGAGCAAGGGTATGCGACGGACCACGAAGAGCGGATCGAAGGGGTCCGCTCGATCGGGGTTCCCATCATCTGCGGCGGCACGGTCCGCGGCGCGATCAGCATCGGCGGTCCCGTCCAGCGGCTCACTGACGACCGAATGGCCGACGAACTGCCGACGATGCTCCTCGAGACGGCTAACGTCATCGAAGTCAACTACACGCACTCCTGATCGGTCGTCGCTGCTGGGTTCCCGGGATCGAGCTCGGATCGGCGGCTCTAACCGATTCATCCGTGCCACCGGTACTATTAAGCGGTACAGACTCGATCGTTTTCGTAGTCGTTCAATACGTGATAGCACTATGGTAGTAAGCGACGGGAAGATCATCGACGTCTGGTGTAACGTCTTCACCACCGAGGGAACGGAACTGTACTACGAGTCGCAGGCCCAGCAGGTCGCGGCGCGAATCTTCGGGAAGGACGATATGTACGATCCCGAACAGGGAATGTCGGCGGACGAGTTCGTCTCGAAGATGGACGAGCACGGTATCGATCAAGTGTTCGTTCCGGCGCTCAAGTTCGGGAACCCGGACGGCGGCATGGAAATCGACGTCCCCCACGAGATGGTCGCGGAGCTCGCGTCACAGCATCCCGACCGGATCAAGGGAATGGCGGGCATCAACCCGCGAGAGGGGATGGACGGCGTCGCGACGCTCGAGGAGTACGTCGAAGACTACGGATTCGTCGCCGCACTCCTGGAGCCCTACGGCTGGGACCGGCCGATCAACCACCGGCAGTACTACCCCTTCTACGCCAAGTGCGCCGAGCTGGGGGTGCCGGTGATGATGCAGGTCGGCCACTCCGCGATGAAGATGCCGAGCAAGATGGGGAAGCCGCTCCTCCTCGACGACATCGCGCTCGACTTCCCCGAACTCGACATCGTCGGCGGACACACCGGCTGGCCGTGGTCGAAGGAACTCGAGGCGCTCGCGTGGAAACACGACAACCTCTATCTCGGCGCGACCGCCCACGCGCCGAAGTACTGGGAGGAAAACGTTGTGAACTTCATCAAATCGCGGGGCCGCGACAAGGTCGTCTTCGGCACGGACTACCCTGTCCTCGACTATCCGGAAACGCTCGAGCAGATCGACGAGATGGGGCTCGATCCGGCGGTCGAACGGAAACTGCTCTACGAGAACGCTCGGGATCTGTTCGGCGTATAGCCATCCGATCCATCGTTCGACCGCCAGGGACGGCGCTCCGCGACCGAGCCGCGATTCGAGCGCGAACCGTTTGAGACCGTACTCGTGTATACTCTGCAAGAGGTCGTGACCAAGCGGGATATTTATAATCTTTCTCGATGAGCCTACGCACGGGCGATGTATTCGAAAATCAATATAGAGGATGCCGAGTGGAAGACAAGACCAGGCGAACCTGCAGTCAAGACGCTCGGTCATGAACTCAAAGTCAACGACGAACCGCGTCCGAATAAGATGCGATTCAACTACTTCCACTACAACGAGGGGGAAGTAGTGCGACGACACAAGCAGAAAGAACAAGAGGAACTGTTCTACATCGAACGAGGACGTGGGGTAATGGAGGTCGGCGGCGACGAATTCCCGTACGAAGAGGGAGACGTGATCGTTGTCGACGAAGGTCCGTGGCGTCAGATCACCGCTCACGAGGAAACGCGCATCTTCGCGGTAGGCGCGCCGAACGTTCGTGACGACGCAGTGTTCGAGAACGAACTCGACGAAGCCGAGTAATCGGTCGGACCGACGCGAACCAATGGCGATCGCTCGCGCTCAGAACGAGGGGAGCACGTCTTCACCGAGGCGTCGGATCTGCTCTAATTGTTCGTCGACGTCCGTAGTATAGAAGTCGACGATGACTCGCGTCGCTCCGGCCGCAGCGTAGGACTCGAGGTCGTCGATGATTTCGTCCGCCGATCCGGAGAGGATCCGATCGCCGTCGCCGCCGACATTGACGGGTCTGAGCACTGCGATCTCCGGTTCGCCGTCGCGATCGTAGTCGGTCCAGGCGTTCAGGATCCGATCGCGCGCCTGCTCGACGTCGTCGGGCCGATCCCAGAGCGTCGTCCAGCCGTTGCCGTACTCCGCGATTCGCCTGAACGTCGCGCCGGAGTGGCCGCCGATCCACACGGGAATTTCCCGGGACGGCGACGGGTGGAAGCCGACCGTGTCGAACGAGGCGTGATCACCGTCGTACGAGAGCCGTTCCTCCTCGCAGGCCCGTCGAAAGATGTCGAGGAACTCGTCGGTCCGCGAGCCGCGCTCCTCGAAGGGGACGCCGAGAGCCTCGAACTCGGTGTGCAGCCACCCCGGCGCGACGCCGAGGTCGGCCCGGCCGCCCGAGAGCGACTCGAGCGTGAGCACGTGTTTCGTCAGCGTGATCGGGTGGCGGTACGGCGCGGCACAGACGTTCGTCCCGAGGGCGATGTCGTCCGTGATCGCCGCCAAGTGCGAGAGCACCTGGAACACGTCGTAGACGCTCGTGTCCGAATCGAACGGCGGTTCGCCGCTCTGGGAGAACTCGTAGTCCGAGGGGATCTCGTCGGGGTACGCGATGTGGTCGCCGGCGACGAGGACATCGAACCCGTTCTCTTCGACCGCGGTCGCAGTCCGCCTGAAGATCTCCGGGCGCTCCTCGTCCGCGATCCCGTAGTCGTTGCTCGTCGCTGACAGCATTACGCCGAACTCGAGGTCACTTGCTGACGCCATTGACACTCGTTCGTTTACTAGCTGTTAGCAAATCTCTTTCGGACGGAATCAGACTCGAGCGAGCGTACAAAAAGCGCGGAGACGAACAAACCGTCCGCTTGGATTCCGAACGCGCCTGAGTAGCGCCGTCGGCCGCTCGAAAACGAATAGCCGTTACTCGAAGAGGTGATCGCTGATGATCTGTCGGTTGACTTCGTTAGTTCCCTCGTAGATCTGGGCGCCTTTCGCTTCGCGCATGAACCGCTCGACGGGGTAGTCCTTCGAGTATCCTCTGGAGCCGTGGACCTGCACCGCTTCGGTGGTGACGTCCATCGCGACGTCGGTCGCGAACGTCTTCGCCATCGAGGCCTGCTTGTTCACCCGGTTGCCGTCGTCGAGGTTTTTGGCCGCCCAGATGGTCATGAGCCGCGCCGCCTGGATATCCATCGCCATGTCCGCGAGCTTGAACGAGACGCCCTGAAACTCGCGGATCGGCTGTCCGAACTGCTCGCGTTCGTCGGCGAAGTCGACGCTCGCGTCCATCGCACCCTGTGCGACGCCGACGCCCTGAGCCGCGGCGCCGATGCGACCGACGTCGAGCGCCCGCATTATGTACTTGAACCCCTTCCCCTCCTCGCCGATGATATTCTCTTCGGGAACGCGGACGCCGTCGTACTTCACCTCGCTCTCGACGACCGCATCGCCTTCCATACATGGGATGTCGCGGACGAACTCGAGCCCGTCGACGGATTGGGGGTCGGAGATACCGATGAGACTCACGTCACCGTGGTCGCCCTCGTCGCCGGTTCGAGCGACGACGATGAGGAAGTCGGCGACCTCGCCGTGGGAGGTCCACACCTTGTGGCCGTCGATGACGAGTTCGTCGCCGTCCCGGCGGGCGGACGTCTCGAGCGCCGCCGCGTCGCTTCCGGCTTGCGGTTCGGTCAACGAAACCGCCGTGACGAGATTGTCCGTAAAGATATCCCGAAGCCACTCCTCGCGCTGCCAGTTGGCCCCGAACTCCGCGAGCGACGTTCCGACGAGCGAACAGGAGAGGGAGACGACGCCCGCCGGGATCTTCCAGACGCGGGAGAGCTCCTCGACGGCGACCTGAAACGAGCGGTAGTCCATCCCCTCGCCACCGTACTCCTCGGGGATCGTGATACCGTAGAGGCCGGCATCGCCTAGTTCGTCGACGAGGTCGAGCGGAAACCGCCCCTCCCGCTCGTGTTCCTCGACGACCGGCCTGACGGTGTCGTCGCAGAACGCCTGAACGCGGTCGCGGAACTCCTCGTGTCGAGGCTCCAGCCCAGTGTGCGTTATCATGTAACACGTATCCGATTGCCGAGGAAGCGACTTATACCTTGTCGTGGGCGGTACCGTCCGGACCGCTACGGGTCGACCCCATTAGTTCCGGTCGTCCGATTCGTCGGAAGAGCGGGGTGGTGTCGGGCAGACTTATACCGCTGTAGGTTCCTTGTTGTACTGTTGCACACATGCGAGATGCATACGTTATCGGCGCGGGACAGAGTCCGTACGGCTCGTTCCCGTCTGAGAGTTATCGATCGCTGTTCCGGACGGCGTTCGAAGCGACGACAGAGAGCGTCGACCACGGCGTCGATCCGTCCGAAATCGACGAGGCGTTTATCGGGATGATTAGCATCGGCGGCCGTCAGCTGGGCCTGTCCGGGCCCGCAGTGACCGAACACGCCGGCCTGCACGGGATCCCGACCACGCGCGTCGAGAACGCGTGCGCGGCGAGCGGCTCCGGGGTCCGCCACGCGATCCAGGCGGTCAAATCCGGCATGGCGGATCTCGCCCTGGCGGGCGGCGTCGAGATGATGACCGACCTGAGCAGCGACACGACCCGGTACTGGTTCGGTGTCTCCGGCGAGACTGAGTGGGAACGGATGGCTGGGACCACTTTCTCCGGCGTCTACGCCCAGATCGCGAGCGCGCACATGGCCGAATACGGGACGACGCGCGAGCAGTTGTCTCGCGTCGCCGTCAAGAGCCACGAGAACGGGGCGCGAAACCCCAAGGCGCACCTCGGCTTCGAGTGCTCACTCGAGCAGGCCGAAGGCGCGGCGACGGTCGCAGATCCGCTGACGCTATACCACTGTTGTCCGACGAGCGACGGCGCGGCAGGCGTGCTCATCGCGAGCGAAGACGTCGCAGCGGAGTACACTGATCGGCCCGTGAAGATCTCGGGCGTCGGCGCGGCGAGCGACGGAGTCGGCCTCTTCCAGCGCGAGTCGTACACGAGCCTCCCGGCGACGCGAAAAGCCGGCCGAGACGCCTACGAGATGGCCGGGATCTCCCCGGACAAACTGGACTTCGCGGAGGTCCACGACTGCTTCTCGATCGCGGAAATCCTCGCGTACGAGGACCTCGGCTTCTGCGAGGTCGGTCAGGGCGGCCAGCTGATCGAAGACGGCGTCACGACGCTCGAGGGCGACCTGCCGGTGAACACGTCCGGCGGCCTGAAGTCGAAGGGGCATCCGATCGGCGCGACGGGCGCGGGACAGCTCGTCGAGGCCTTCGACCAGCTCCGGGGCACCGCCGGCGATCGGCAGGTCGAGGACGCCGAAATCGGCCTGACGCACAACGTCGGCGGCAGCGGCGGGGCCGCGGTGGTCCACGTCCTCGAGGCGCCCGAACGCGCGGAGGTGGAATCATGAGCGACTCGCTCGGCATCGCGGCCGTCGGGACGTACGTCCCGCGGCGGCGGATCACGGCCGAGGCGGTGACCGAGGCGTGGAACCGCTTCGACGGCGCGGGAATCCAGGAGACCGCCGTTCCCGGCCCCGACGAGGACAGCCTGACGATGGCCGCGGCGGCCGCGCGCCGCGCGCTCGAGGCGAGCGACGTCGACGCGGGCGAGATCGCCGCCCTCTCGTTCGCGACGACGACCCCGCCGCTCGAGGAGGAGGATCTCTCGGTGCGGCTGGGCGAGTTCCTCGGCGTCGGCGACGACGCGACGCGGACGCTGTCGACGGGCAGCACGAACGCGGGCGTTCGCGCGCTCACGTCAACGCTCGCCGCGGGCGACGGCCCCGCGCTCGTCGTCGCGAGCGACATGCCGCGGGGCGAACCCGATAGCGCCATCGATCACGCTGCCGGCGCCGGCGCGGCCGCCTTCGTGCTGACCCCGGACGCTCCCGTGACGATCCGAGAGCAGGCGGACCACGCGATCGATTATCCCGGGACTCGCTTCCGGGAGCGCGGCTCGACGACGGTCGACTCGCTCGATATCACGCCGTACGATCGCTCGGCGTACACCGAGACGGTCGGCGGGGCCGTCGACGGCCTCGAGGCGGATCCGTCGGCGGTGGACGCGGTCGCGCTGCAGGCGCCGGACGGAAAGCTCCCCTACCGCGGCGCGAAGGTCATCGGCACGCCGTCGGACGCCGTCGAACCGCACGCGGTCGTTCACTCGCTCGGCGACCTCGGCGCCGCCAGCGTGCCGCTGTCGATGGCGAGCGCGCTCGTCGACGGCGTCGATCGGCTACTGGCCGTCGGCTACGGAAGCGGCTCGACGGCGACCGCGCTCTCCGTCGAGGCGTCCGGCGCCGTTCCGGGCGAGGTCGACCTCGCGGGCGAAGAGACGGTGAGCTACGCGGAGTATCTCCGCCTGCGCGGCGAGATCACGAGTGGCGAACCGGACGGCGGCGGCGCGTACGTGAGCGTCCCCTCCTGGAAGCGATCGGGTCCGCAGCGATATCGACTCGAGGGCGGGCGCTGTCCGTCCTGTGGCTCCCTGAACTTCCTCCCCGACGGGGCGTGCCGGCAGTGTTACGAACTCGTCGAGTACGAGCCGGTACAACTGGAGCGGCAGGGAACGATCGAGGCGGTGTCGGTCATCTCTCAGGGCGGCGCACCGCCGGAGTTCGCGGAGCTCCAGGCGCGCGCCGGCGATTACGCGACGGCGATCGTCGCGTTCGACGGCCCCGACGGCGACACGGCCAGCGCGCCGGTGCTCGTCGTCGACGCCGACGCGGAGTCGGTCGACGTCGGCGACCGCGTCGAAGCGACGGTGCGGCGCATCTACACGCAGGAAGGAGTGACCCGCTACGGGCTGAAGGTCCGCCCGCTCGACTGACGGA